>CAYQKY010000278.1:0-8088 GCA_964418125.1 uncultured Phaeodactylibacter sp. | reverse complement strand
GCCAAGAGTTATCAACATGCAACGCCTTATTTATCAACACTTTGCCGGGTTTTGTGTCTTTTTTGAGGACGCCCTAATTATCCTACAAAACCAAAATAAGGATCCCCCCACTCCACTCCCCCATTCGAATAAAACCCCGGCATGTTCAGCTGGAAAGACTTCAGGTAGATCTCGCGAGTAATTTGATGCTGGGCCGGCAGCGGCGGCAGCGGCTCATATATCCCCGGCCTGGGGCGGCTGAAAAAGCCAGCCTCCAGCAGCATGGGAATGGAGGAGTATAAGCCATTGTGCGTGGAACGGTTGCTGCCGTATTCTTTGGATATACTGGAGCGGATCAATTCTGTGTTGATGATGTCCTGTACCTTGAAAAAACGGCCGAAGAGCTGGGTTACTTTGAAGCAGAAGGGATAGGCGGCGTTGACCAGGGCCATCAGTATGATGTTGCGGTCGCTTTTGTTTTTCAGGGCGTTGAGGATGGCGGCTTTGTGCTCCAGCAGGTAATCGGCGAGGGGGCTGTTGGGGATGATCTTGTCTACGCGGACGACGACCTTGGCGATGCGGTTCTCGCCTTCGAAGTCGAGGCGAAGCTGCTCGGCGATGTAATCGCTGCTGTAGTTGCCGTTGAGGAAGGCCACCAGGCCGGCTTCCAGGACGTGGAGCGGTATCCGCTGGTTGATCCCTATTTCTTTCTTATCGGCCATTGGCGCTGATCTTTACGAATGGAATGAGTACTTCGAGGAAGTGGCTGCCTCCGTGGGTGACTTCAGTTGCCTGGTTGGAAAAACTGCGATCGTCCCGCAAATATAGGGTGTTTTGCTCTCTTCCTGCTACTTCGGACAGCTCGGGGTTATTGGCCAGGAATTCATCGGCCAGCCAGGATTCGGCGTACTCGAGGTGGCGCTTGCTGCGGCTCTTACTGGCCCCGAATTTCTCCTTCCCTTTGAGGTTGCGCCAGCCGGCAGCTTCCAGGTTGCCGTGGTCGGTGGTGAGGTATATCGTGAAGCCTTCCTGAGCGAGCTGATGGATCTGGCCTGCCATCTGGTTGCGGGTGATCCAGTTTTGGGTCAGAGCGTAGAGGTCTTCGTAGTCGGAGGAACTGTGCATCTTGTCGTCCAGCTCGGTATAGACTACCGCCAGGCGGCTGATGTTCTGCAGGCCGTTCGGCTCTACTTGCTGGTAATCGTAGCGGATCCGGTTGGCAGGGATGCCCTCATTGCTCCAGTATGCTTCCCATAGTTTTTTTTCATTGGCGGGGCTTTGGACGTAATCAGCGCTGGGGGTGCTCCCCCGGAAGATGGCTTGCCGGGAAAGGTAGGTTATCGAGGGTATCCAGGAGTAGATGGCGTGCTCTTCGAGGGTGAGGCCTTGGCCGGCGATGGACTGCTTCAGGAGGTGGTATTGCCAGAAGGCCATGCCGTCAACGACCAGCAGGGCTACTTTGTCGGTAATGCCGTAGTGGCTTTTCAGGTGAGGAAGTACCTTGGATACGGCCTGCGGCCTTTTGAAAGGGTTGCTGGACAGTATGTGTGCCTTGTAGTTGACGTCCAGGTGTTGCTGAAAGCGGTGGTTCAGGGATTGGATGGCCGGCCGCAAGGCTTCCAGCTGGCCGCTTTCCAGGGCGCGGAGAATGGATTGCCCGGCGGTGGTTGCCGCTTCGACCCAATCTATCGGATCACCCTGGGACATCAGCTGCTGGACCGGACCGGCGAGGGACTCCGGGGTGTAGGCCTGTGCCGCTTCTTTTATGGCGTAGGGTATCCCGATCTCCCGGCAGTTGCCGGAAGGGTCCTCCAGTGGCGCGAGCCATCCTTTGAAGAAGTAGGCGGAGAGGATATTCTGAAGCTGAGGGTGCCGAAAGTCAACTGCTGTGGGCTGGCTATCGGCACACTTTTGCCATTCTTGCTGTAGGTATTGAAGGAGGCTGGCTTTGGTGGCAAGGGCCGCTTCGTTCAGCTGGCCGGCGCTAAGCTCCTGAAAGTAGGCCTTCACCGGTGGGTCAACGGGTAAGTCCCGTTGGTAGAATTCCAGCCACTTGGCCAGAACGGCCTCCTTGCTGCTGAAGTTATCGGCATCGATGCCGTAGTAGTGCTCCAGGATGTATTTGAGGGTTTGGCGCTTGTCCAGCCGGCGGAGGGGGCGGTGGGCATAGAGGTGGTCCAGCAGGGCGTGGTGGCAGGCCAGCAGGGTTTCCGCGTGATACTCGGGGAAGTGTTCCTGCAGGCGGAATTCATCCCGGCCGGCCAGGGCAGTGATGTCTTCCAGGATGGACTCGGGCTTGTTGTTCAGGAAGAGCACCTTTTCGTCCCGGATCTTTCCGGTTTTGAACTCCAGCTCGAAGAACAGGCGGAAGGCGATGTTGGAACCATCGAAGACTTTTATGCCATTCAGCTCCAACAGGGCCTTGGTTTCCGGCTTCGCCAGAAAGCCGTCTACGTTTTTCACGGCCACCAACTGGCGGGAAAAGCCCTGGTACCTGGCAACCAATATGTCCTGAAACCGCTTAGCCATCGATTCGGATCGTCATAATGTGCTGTATATTGGGGATCACCTTCCGGTTGCTCGTGAAGCTGCGCTTCCAGTGCTGGAATTCCTGCTCGAGGCGCTTCAGCTTGGATTCCCGGATGTTCTCGATGCCGATCTTTTCGATCCGCGATGCCTGGTACTGGTAGGACCGCTCTTTGTTCACCAGCTTCTTGTCCATCTGCCGGTGGATGTCGCTCTCCAGTTCCCGGAATGCTTCCTGCAGGCCTTGCTCGATGTGCGGGCCGGGCTGGCCGTTCTCTGCTGCCGGATCGGCTTCTGAAAACCCCTGTAAGGTAAAACGGCTGCTGTGCATCACCAAATGATTCCATACTTCATTGGCGTAGGCGCGGTATTGTTTGCCGCTTTCGGAAAGGAAAATGGGGCGGTAGCTAACTTTCGATTCGAAGGGGTTGATGGCCTCTACTTTCCAAAGGCTCCACAGGCCTTTTTCGCCGGCGCCATCGGTGGAGCGCAGGATGGGCATGCCGTTCCGGGGGTTGTATTCGGGTAATTGCTCCAAGATCTTTTTGATGAAGGGGTGCTGAAGGGTGAAGTGCTCCAGCGCGGGGTCGTTGAGGGAGGCTTCGGCGTCGAAGGTGGCCTGCCGGCTTTCGCCGTTGGCCTGGATCCGGATGGTACCGTCGAGCAGCTTTTCGAACTGTCCGCGGTGGATGGCGGCGTAGTGCCGCAGCAGGTCCTCCAGCCATACGGGCAGGGGGCTGTAGCGGACTTCGGCGGCTTTTTTGTATTCGACTTCTTCTTCCCGGACTTCGGGAAGTATGCCTTCGGTGGATTGGTAGTCGCGTAGTTTTTCCCGGATGGTGTCCAGCCACTGTTCGCCGGCGGATTCGAAGTGGGCGGGGTCGAGCAGGGATTGCAGGTAGAGGTTGTTGACTTCTTTGAGGTCGAGGGTGGAGTCCAGCACGTCGGAGGTCTTGTCGATGCCGAGCTGCTGGAGGATGGCGTTGAGCTTTACTTCTATGACTTCATAGACGCGCTGGTCGACGCTGTTGTTGAGCAGCATGTTGTAGGCTTCGACCTTGTTTTGCTGCCCGATGCGGTCCACCCGCCCGATGCGCTGCTCGATCATCATGGGGTTCCAGGGGAGGTCGTAGTTGAATACGATGTGGCAGAATTGCATGTTGAGGGATTCGCCGGCGGCATCGGTGGCCACCAGGATCTGGCTGCCTTCTTTGAACCGTTGCAGGGCGGCCTTGCGTTCTTCCAAGCTTTGGCCGCCGTTGATGATAGCGCAGCGGTAGCCCCTCTCTTCCAGCTTTTCCCGGAGCATGGCCTGGGTGGCGCGGAATTCGGTGAACAGCAGGACTTTCAGGCCGGGCTCGTTATTGGCTTTCTTCAGCTGGGCAAGCTTTTCTAAAAAGTACTCCAGCTTGGCGTCCAGTTCATGGGCCAGGGTGCTTTCGGCCTGCCGGATCAGCTTTTCGAGGGTGGATAGCTCGTCCGGTTCTGCTGAGGCTTCGAGGGGCAGGATGGCGGCCGCAAATGCCAGCCCTTCTTCGTCCTGATAGCTGTCGCTTTCGGATTGCAGGGTGGCGGCAACATCTTCCGGCTCTCCTGCCCGCAGCCGCTCCAGCCGGCCTTTCATGGCGGACAGGATGGCGGCGGTAGAACTGCTCACCAGGCGCTGAAACAGGATCATGATGAGGCCGGTGGCGGTGTTGCCGCTGCGCATGGCGGCGTTGAAGGACGTTTTTACGTATTCGGTGACGTCCTGGTACAGCCGCACCTGCCGCTGATGGCGCAATGGGTCGAGCGAGACTTCCAGCTTGGTGGTGCTGCGCTCATTGAACAGCTTGTTGCCTTCGTAGTCGACGGCCAGCCGCTTCTCGGTGCGGATGACGTAGGGCTGCAATTCTTCGATGCCGGGCAGGCCTTCGCCGTCGAAGGCGTCGGGGTCCAGCAGCTGCAGGATGCGGCGGAAATGATCGCTCTTGCCCCGGTGGGGGGTGGCGGAAAGGAGCAGGGCATTGGGCACGACGTTGCAGAGGGCCTGGGCGAGGAGATAGCGGGAGACCAGGGGCGTGCTGCCACCCATTTTGTGGACTTCGTCGATGATGACGAGGTCGAAATCGGCTTCCAGGACGGCTTCTATCCGGTAGCGGTTGTACTCCTCGATGCGCTCTTTGTTCCAGCCGGCGCGGGCCTGCAGGGGCTTCAGGGCGTCGGTGGAGACGATAACCTGGTCGTGCTGCTCCCAGAAGTTGAAACTCCGGTCGGCGTTGAAGCTGCCGAATGCCCTGGCTAGGGCGTTGATCAGCTGGCTGTCATAGAGGTGAAAGGTTTCGTTGAAGTGCTCTTGGAGCTCGGCCTGCCATTGCAGCATAGCTGATTTGGGTACAATGGCCAGGATGCGGCTGACTTCCCCGCGCAGCTTCAGCTCTTTCAGGATGAGCCCCGCTTCGATGGTCTTTCCCATCCCGACTTCGTCGGCGAGCAGAAACCGGTGCTGGTCGCTCTGCATGACCTTCTCCAGCACCAGAATCTGATGGGGCAAGGGGATCAGGCTGCTTTCGTACGGAGCGAGGAGGTTCTTCCGGGCAATCTCTTCTTTGATCTTGCAGGCAATGGCGGCAAAGCGGATGTGGGGCCAGCCGTATGGCTCTCGGGCTTCCTCCAGCTCGCTCTCGGCTACCTGCAGGAATTCACCGGTCTCCAGCACGCGGACCCAGGCGATGCGCTCGCCGAGGACTTCTTTGGCGCCGATGAGTTCTACGGTTTTGCCCTGGTAGATCATACCATATCTTCTGTTAACCCTTTCGTTAATTCTGTCAATAGTTCCACTGCAAACACCATTGTCCATCCTTGAAATGAGGGATCGCCAGCTCTTTATAAGATTGCTTGGACATACTCTTTGAATATGATCTCTGCCGTCTCCTGGCAGCGTTTGTCCTGGGTGTTCATCAGATCTGCATATACCAGCAGTGGAGGCGCCGTTGGCTGAGCGTTTCCAACAGCTTCCCAGAAGCGCCGGAATACTTGTATGGCGCCTTGCTCATCCGGAAGCAGGCGGTATTTTGTCATCAGCGCCTTTCTACTTTCACTGGTGTATAACGTCAATTCTTCCGCCCGCAGGTACTGGGTTAACAGTTCGCCTGCCGCCTCGCCTCCCCATTGTGCCTGCTCATAGTCTAATGGTAGCTGTTTCCAGTCCTCCGCCTCTGTTTGTCCTTGCTCTGCCCACCGATACCGCCCTAGCGCCAGGCTGGGCTTTAAAGTGTCCGCGTAACCGGTCATCCACCTTTCCAGTAACGCCTTCCTGTCCGTGAAGGCATAGTTGTTTTTATCCAGCCTAACCAAATGCCCGGTTTCCAGCAGGCCCTCTATGACCTGGGGAATATTGCCCAGGGCAACGCCCGCCCGGCGGGCAATTTCCCGCTGGGGCGCATTGATCAACGCCTTATCCAACAGCAAGTGAAACAATACTTTCAACCCCGTTTTTGTAAAGGCCCGGTTGCCCTTGGCCGCCGAAACTTTCAACGGTTTATTGGCATCTATCCATAGCCAGATATTTTCATCCTTGATGTAGATGTTGCCATTGCCTTCCAGGTAGGCAATACCCAACTGGCGTAACGCCTCCTTTATCTTCGGAAAAAGCCGATGAGCGACTAAGATGTAAGGGGCAAACCGCTCGGATGCTTCCTGTATTTGCCGGACCTGATGGGCGCGCAGTTCTTTTCTGGCCTCTACATTGAAACACCATTCTTTTGCTAGAACACGCAGCTCTACCCTACCGTCCAACTGTCCGTCAGGCTGCCATACGCCTTCTATTTCCGTGTTTTCCTGAAGGTTGGTTAAGGCAAGGTGTAGTATGTCTTCTTTTTCTTTGTTCATTATTTATTTTGAACACGATTCGTGAACAAAGTTAATTAATGAACAAAAATACAGCTATTCTCACAGTAAATCAAGGGCTCCTGTTACGTATTTGCCTTAACTGTGAATATTTTCCAAGTTTCAAAATGTATAATGATTCTATTCAAATCACCAACAGCCTTGGAGAAGTCCAAAATTTTAATGACGCTACCACTATTAAGCTCAAATAGCAGGTCTTTGTTGTTTTGCACTTCAATACATGAAATGCCGCGCAAAGGAATAAAAATACTGTTAGAATTCTTCAAGAAAATCTGAATCCCCGAGTTCAATAGTGTAATACGGCTGAAATCCTCGCCATAAGTGAAGATACGTTCCATGTGGATTATGTTTTATTTTCAAAAAAATATAGAAAACCTACTTGAAGTTCGTCCCAAAACAAAACTTCAACCTGAATTGAAAATTTATTCAGCTCTACCGCTAATTATCTCCGTTCCGAAATGGCAAAATTTTCACCATCACATTAAACTCCTCCCACATGATCTCCAGTATTTTCTGTTCCTGGACTTCTTTACCTTTTGTTTCGAATTGGATGCTATTATATATCCTGTTATCAGGGTTTTGGTCTTTAAACATGAATAAGACAAAGTCGAAATCCTTGCTTAAGGTGTGGATAATGGATTGTCCGATACCATGCTTCACCAATGCTCCGGAGTCATGCTGTTTGTATTCAATGGCAATCAAATAAGGCTCGGTGATTATAAAATCCGGATAATTCTTCGCTCCAAATGTCGGTGTTCTTTCTATTTCAAAATTACCTTCCTGGCCTTCCCAGTAAAATGAGGCATTCGCTTTCCTCTTGTAATCCTCAATATTTTGAGACTTCCAATATTCCTGCAAGTACTCGATTATTAAGGACCGGAGTTCCCGCTGAATATCTGTTTCTGAGTACTTCCTGGTGTCTTGCCTTAACCGGGAATGGTTTGAAACATGATCAAATAAACCTTCAAGAAATTGGGTCGCTTTGCTTGATTTCTTTTTCATTTTGCTTTGTTTTAGATCGCTTAATAAAACAAATATAAAAAAACCAATTATTTACAGGCAAAGAACCTTTCCCAGGATAAATAACCTCTTTTACAATTTTGAATTATGTTTTTCAATTTCCTTCTTTAGATTATTTTCAGTTTTTCCCAATTTTTCAACCCTTTTTCTAAGTTTGTCTTCTTCCTTCAAAAGGTTTTCGTTTCTGCGCCTCTGCCGGTTCACTTTCACCTGTAATTTAGATAGAATGTTTTCAAAATCTCGAATCTTTTTTTCATAACCTTCTTTTGCCACCAATAGCATTTTTTCATACTGTTCTAGCTTTTTTATCATTTCTTCTTTCTGAATCTTGAGATCTTCAATCTCTTCAAGTAGAATTTCTTGCTCCAACCTTGATTCTTCCAGTTGTTCCAGTACAATTTTCAACTCATTATCTCTCTCTTTCAGGACTTCACTAATTGAGTTCAGACGCTTATTCTTTGCTTTCCTCAGACTATCAACCGTTTCTTTTATTGCAGAAGAAACTTCTCTTAAGGCAAGTTCCTTATTTTCCCAGTGTTTACCTGTGATTGGTTCCCCATTGGAAGGCAATACTTGCAATTTAGAAAATGGGGTGTCTCTCCAATCACAAGGATGTAAAATATACACCGCTCGGTCACCAGAGGTGAAAATGTCAAGCGGCTTCAAGGAGCTGAA
>CAYQKY010000277.1:0-8092 GCA_964418125.1 uncultured Phaeodactylibacter sp. | reverse complement strand
AAATCGAGAATGATTTTTAAAGCTTTTGATAAGAGACCGAATAATTGAGCACTTTACTTCACTCTTTCCCAAGTCTGTGTTCTGAAAAACGGTCCGTAATATCCCCTGATCTTCAGCGTATCGGCATCCTCCAACCAAACCGAACTGGTATAGGTTTTTCCGTTGCCCGGATCAAGTATTCGGCCATTGGCCCATTTGTCCGTGTTTTGGTCGTCTTTTTCAAAGCCTGACAGAATGGTCAGGCCCACAATTTTAGTTCCTTCTTGCTTACCTGGGCAATTTTGACAAATGGGATCGGTTCCTTCCCAGGGTAATAAGAATATCCTTAAAATCTTGCCTGAGAGTTTCCCATTTATTACTGTAATTTCTACAAGCGATTTTGGAAGGCCGGATTTATCATCAATGGTTTTCCAGATACCGGTAACAGGAGGCCCATCATGCCCCCTTTCCTGTAATAGCCAGGTTTGAGTTCGGTAGAACAGGTTCATAGGCCCGGCATATCCTCTTACTTTCAGGGTTGTATTATTTGCTAGCCATAGTTTGCTATCATAAATTTTTCCTTCCGCCGGATCGATGATTTTCCCGCCTGTCCATTCCTTCCCTTCCTTTTGAAACCCCCAAAGGAATTCCATGCCGATGACCTTCTTATCTTTTCGATGGCCTTCGCATTTGGCACATATCGGATCTTCACCTTCCCAAGGCTGCAAGAATATCCTGGCCACTTTACCTTTAATTCCGGAGGACGTCTCCTCAATTTTAATATGGGATAGCGGTAGACCAGTTTCCTCGTGATAAGTTTGCCATAGCCCGGCTACAGTTTGTGCTGAGCCCGACATGGAACCAGACAGCCACAACAAAAAGATAACACCTGGAAGTTTTATTTTCTCTTTTAGCTCGCTGATGCCTTGTCCAGTTGATGAGTGATTGCCTGAAGGCTGACCTGCTTTTTCCCTGGATGTGACTTCCTCAAATTTTTCGCGGTATTCCTTGTGCTCGGTACCAAACCACCGGTCCCACCAGGTAAAGTATAATCCAAAATTTTTATTGAAATACTTGTGGTGTAAGTCATGATGAGTGGTGGTCGTATGCCAGTTGACCCACTTACTCTTGATAAACCATTTAGGAAAAATCTCAATACCCAGATGTCCGTGCACATTACGGGTAATCATGTAAATCAGAAAAATAAGCAACGCTATACCATGAGCTGGAATCGTAAAAACGATAATCGGAAAGATGGCGGCCTCCACAATGGCTTCGAGGGGATGAAAAGAATAGGCGGCCCAGGGCGAGGGGTTAGTTGATCGGTGGTGGACTAGGTGCACATGCCGAAATATTTTTGGATGGTGCATCAATCGGTGGGTCCAATAAAACCATGTGTCATGTAGCAAGACCATCAGTATGATACTGATAAAAAACCAAAGCCAGCCATAATCATCCATTTGATCGTAAATAAGAGTGTATCCACTGGATTTTGCCTGGACAATGCCCCAACCGATTATAGCGAAAATGAGAACCGTACTCATAGAGTACCGAAACTCAAACCACATTTTTTTTGCTTTCAGCGTTTTTTGCTGAATAATGCGATGCTCCCATTTTTTTATGAATAGGACCCAAAACAATAGGTAGGCAGTGCTTGCTGTTATAAAGTAACGCAGAAAATCACTTAATAAAATTGACGGGAAAAGCTCCAATGCTTCCAATATATTCATAATGTCTTAACAGTTTATACCCGTCCAATTCGGACGGGAAAGGGTGATTCAATTCTTAAAATGTGGTAATAATGTTATTACAATCGAAAACGCACTGTGATCTTTACCTTTGAAGCTACTGGAATCCCGCCTAGTGTAGCCGGTTCCCAGGAAGGCATAACCCTGATTAATCGGATAACTTCTTCATCGCAATCAAAACCTATCCCGCTTGTTACTTTGGCGGAATCGACTTTCCCGTCAGCCCGGAGGTGGACCAGGACGACTACTTCTCCTTCGATACCATATTCGATAGCTAAAGCGGGATAATGGAGATTGGCTTGGATAAAATCCGCAAGGGTGGCATTCTGAGTAGAAAAAAAAGGAGGCTCAAAAGTATTATCGAAAAAGCACAAATTGTTGTTGGCTACTAGGTTTCCTTGTGCGCCACTTTGGATGATTGAGCTCAAAAGCAAAATACTCAAGATTAACCTTTTCATATGTTTGAAAATGTTGTGTCAAAAATCTTGAGTAAAACTGAAGGCTTCTTTGATGAAAGTCTTCTCAATTCTGAAAAAAGCTAATCGATTTTGAAATTGAGGAGGATTTAGGCGTTTTTCGAACGCCTCCATTCGGTTGGTGTTACCCCTGTGATCTCCTTGAAGGCTTTATTAAAGGGAGCAATCGATTGGTATCCCACCTCGTATGCAATTTCGAGAATGGTAAGATCTTTCTTTTGAGGGTCTGTTAACATGCTGCAGGATTCTTCTATTCGGTAGGAGTGTAGATAGTCATTAAAATTCCGAAAACCCAAATGCTGATTAATGGCTTGCCGTAACTTATATTCTTTTACCTCCAGTTTTTCAGCAAGTTGGTTAATCGTCAGGCCGTCCGTTTTCCAAATTTTTTGGATATTCATCTGATCTTTCAGGCGTTCCAAAAGAGCTCTGTCAATTGAAACGGACTGGATCACTGGAGGGGAAGTTTCGCTTTCCATGAAGAAATTGGGTTTGATTTCTAATCGCCGAAATGCGAAATAGAAAGTTAATCCGGCGAAAGTCAATTTTTGTATCAACTCAAGCCATGCAGGAACTTCCTCATCTTGAAAAACAATTTCGGCTAAAAGTGTCAGCGAAATAAGAATGGCCGTAAGGAGAATAAAGCTATTGCGGAATTTGAATCTTGAATTGATCAAATCCGCTTCGCGACCAACCAGGGCTGCACTAATGCCCAGTATTACGAAGGTTAATGAAATGGCATATTGCAGTATACGAATAACTTTAAAACCGGACTCGTGGATTTCCGAATAGAAAGATTGGTTGAGAAAAAAGAATAAGAACTGAAGTACCACCACCATCACTCCCAGCCAAATCATCCAGGGGCGTAATCGAAATCCATCGTCAAATATTGAACGGCTGAACAGCCAAAACACATAAGGTAATCCGAATGCAGCAATCAGGAAAAAGTAGTAAACCACTGAGGTGTGAATGGGTTCCCAATCAACGATAAGGTACCCAGCACTGCAACACGCAAATGCTATTGCCGGAAGAAGTTGACTTCGCTTCCCGCCGAAATTAAGAAGCTGATAGATAATAACTACCAGACATCCAATGGTCATAAAGCGTATAACATCTATCAAGTTAAGGTTTTTATAGTTTGATAAATCAATCCCAATGAGTCAATGCTTCCGTTTTCGACACCTTTCTCAAAATCCTCTCCTTCCTGTGCCATATTATTGGTTAAATGGGCAAAACAGGCTACATTTTTATTCTGGGCCTTAGCGAAGGCGTAAAGGGCAGAAGCTTCCATTTCCACGGCAGCTATTCCCTTGCTTTTAGCATATTCTATGGCCGTACTCGTTTCTCGATACGGGGCGTCCGTCGTCCAACTGTCTCCGACGGCAACGCCCGATCCGGGAGTGTCCGTCAGGAAGCGCAGCCGGTTGAGTAGGGAAGGTTGGATGGCGGCCTTTTCCTCCGGCGGAAGATAGTGGTAGCTCGCACCTTCATCCCTTAGGGCATTGTTGATCAGTACAAACCTGATATTGTCTTCGGGAGGATTGATGATACCGGCAGAAGTGATGCTCAGCAGAAGGTGACACCCGGAAACAAACATCTGTTCTGCCAGGAGCACGGCAAAGGAGGCCCCAACTGCATTGCCAATAATGCCTACCTTAGTCTCTCCACTGTCGAACTCATACATCTTAGTATGGTAGCATGCCCAATGTTTATTGAGCGCGGCCCTCTCTGTCCGAACCAGGTAATCGACAATATCTCCGTCCGGATCAAGCACACAAACCGGTGGAATTAAACCGTGGGGAATGGCCTTTTGCCTTCTGGCCTCTCTTAACAGGTTCTCAGGCTTGAAAAGCGATGGTTCTTTATAATTCTTGTTTTGTTGCAACATATTTATTCAGGATAAAGAAAACGTAGTTGTTAAAAAGTGATTACCTTATCCGCATCTATTGTCCATTGAGCAAATTTTTCCATATTTACTGGTGATTAATTCCATCCAAAAGTCCCACCACACAACCATCTTGCTTTAACTCCTTTGGCAGCTAGCAGTTCCGCAGCTTGAGTCGAGCGTCCACCGCCTTTGCCGCAAACAGTGACTACTAGCCTATTTTCTCCGAATTTGCCAAAATCATTTTCGAGTTGATCAAGCGGGATATTAATAGCCCCTTCGATATGATTTTCCGAAAATTCTTTGTTGCCTCTGACATCAAGGATTACTATTTCCTGCCCGGATGCCCTTAGGGCTTCAATTTTCTCTTTGGAAATACAATCTTTTTCTTTTTTCACTATTCCTGATTTTTTAGACTTCATTCTAATTAAAATAATCAGGGATGAAACAATGGTTAGGAATCCAATGGCACCGACTGCCCAATTAATACCCAGTGAGTCGGCGAGAATACCCGTTAATAAAGCACCTACGGCATAGCCAAGGTCGCGCCACAAACGAAATACGCCTATGCTTTCTGCCCTTTGACGTGGATGCGCGTAATCGGCGATGGCAGCCAGAAAGGTCGGATAAACAACAGCAGTGCCGACACCCAACGCCACCGAAAGCACAGCAAAATGGAAGAAACTGTCCGCAAAGATCATGAGTAACAGCGCAAACCCCTGTGACAACATGCCCCAGAAAAGCATGCTTTTCTTGTTCAGATGATCCGCCATTTTTCCAGTGAACAACTGCCCCAATCCCCAAATGATGGGGTAAAGCGCTACGATTTTTCCTATTTCTTCCAGGCCGAAAGTTTTCGTAGCCAGCAATATCGGAAGGAGGCCCCAAACCATCCCGTCGTTCAGGTTGTTGACCAGGCCCGCCTGCGAAATAGAACCGAGATTCCGATTTTTCCAAGTGGTTTCCCAAAATACGTTTTTTTGCAACGGTAGTTGACTGGTGGTTGTTTCCTTCTTGACATGGTGGACTGTATCTTTAACGAGCAGCCAACTGGAAATTAACCCGATAAAAACAAAAGCTATTCCCAGATAAAAGGGATAGGGCCGAACGCCGTATTCTGAGGCGATCCATCCGGTAAGAAATGCGACGCCGCCGACGGCAAGATAGCCCGCCGATTCATTTAATCCCATTGCTAATCCTCGGTTCTTTTCACCAACCAGATCGATCTTCATAACGACGGTGCTCGACCAGGTTAAACCTTGGTTGATGCCGAGGAGTATATTAGCAAGAATGACCCAACTCCAGGATGGAGCGTAGATCAAAATAAAGGGGATAGGAAGGGCTATTAACCAGCCAAGAGTCAACAAATTCTTCCTGCCAAATCTATCGGCTAAAGCGCCGGTATAATAGTTTGTAATTGCTTTTACGATCCCGAAAACAATGATAAAAGAAAGTATGGCCGTTTTGGCGGCAATCCCGAAATCAACTTCGGCAATCTCCGGCAAAATAGTCCTCTCCAGGCCGACCATTCCGCCGACAAAAGCATTGATGACGACCAGCAGAAAAAACTGTTTCCAGTTCTCTCTCAGTCCGAGCTGTACATTTTCCATTTATTTTCTTTCAAAGAGTGTATAAATATATTCCCGCTTGTCTCCCGAAGGCATAGTATGAGTGTGGCCGAACGCCTGTTGTAATTCAAACCCACTTCCCAGCTTTTCAGCCATCATATGTTGGTCGTACCGGTGGACGGGTAAACCACTGCATTTGGCGGCTCCATTCAAATGGAATGCGGCGAGGATCACGAAACCACCTGGTTTCACCAGTTTTTTCAGCAAATTGAAATAGGCCTCCTGTTCTTCTTTTTCGTTGAAGAAATGGAGAACAGCTCGGTCATGCCATAAATCGACCGGCCCGATGCTTTGCAAAGCCTTGGGCCGGGTTAGATCGTCGATCACCCAACGGGCCTTCTCTTTTTCATCTCCCAGACGCTGCTTTAGTTTCTCCAGGGCCAGCGGGCTGATATCGTTGACAATGATATTGTGAAACCCGGCTGCCAGAAGCTCTTCTACCAGAGTGGTGGCACCGGCACCCACAGCCAGAAGAGTAGCGTCCTGGGGCAACCTGCATTCCCGGATGAGGTGCAGGGAGGGTTCGGGAGTTGATTCGTACCAACCAAGCCTGCAAACTTCCGTGTTGTTGTAAACCTGATCCCAATGAGATTGATAATTCTTGTTATCAGCCATAGTCGGATATTTAAGGATTGCCTGCCAATACCGGCCACTAACCGGTTAATCCAGGCTAAGTTCATACTCCGGAACACTCGTTTCAATCTTTTGGGCCTTGTAGCCCTTTGCACGCAGGATCTTTACCGCCTCGTCGGCTAACGTACAGAACATACCCCGGCAGTAAGCAATGATCAGTTTGTCTTTTGGGATTTCACCAATGCGTTCTTCCAGCTCGCCAAGGGGCATGGAGATCGCTTCGGGAAGCCGCCCCTTTTGATATTCGTCCTTCGGGCGTACATCCAGAAGGCGTACATCCGTTCTTCCTTTGATCTGATCCAGGGTAATGGCCAAGCCATATCCATTTGATATCCGGATCTGGTCCAGCGATTCCCGGGCGTGCGGGGAAAGGGCCACCGTAAGGTCTCGCAGGCCTTTCCAGGCACGATACACTTCCTTGGAAGCCAGGGAATAATAGGCTTGAACCCCATTTTTACGGACTTTGACAAGGCGCTCCTTTTTTAAGGTCTGTAAATGCTGGGACGTATTGGCGAAGCTCATTCTTGTCTGCAGCGCAATATCCTCGACACATTTCTCTCCATTGGCAATAAAATCGATGATCTCGAGGCGGCGAGGGCTGGAGATTGCTTTGGCAACCCTGGAAATCTCACCATATACCTGGCCTTTGAAATCTCTTTTATTCATCATAGCCTGACATTATTAGAAGATAAAGATAGGAAACAATATTCAATCATTCAATTGACTAATTGAATGATTGAAGTGAAATACTGCCGCTTAATTAGAATCCATATTTTTTTAAAAAGGCAGATGGAATAATCATATAAACTTTTCCCATTAACCTATAAAACACCAATTCCCCAGTTACTGTATCTTTGGATAAAGAGATATTATTGAGTGATAAAGTACAATTGAAGCATCCACGTATGAAAAACACAACGCTGTATATCAAGAACATGGTCTGCAACCGCTGCATTCGGGCGGTTCGGGAAGAGCTCGAGCAACTAGGTTTCATTATTGAGGCTATCGAGTTAGGAAAGGTAACAATATGTGGAGGATTATTTGAAGAAGGCCTCATGTCCATTGAAAAAACCTTGTTATCGAACGGGTTCGAACTGATCAATGACCGGCAGCACCAGATTATCGAACAGGTGAAAAAGATCATTATTGAACACGTCCACCACGGTGATGCCAAACCAAAGCATATCAACTTTTCCGAATATCTCGAGCAGCAGGTCGGGGTCAATTATTCCAGCATCAGCAAGCTTTTCTCCTCCTTTGAGGGGGTCACTATCGAGAAGTATCTCATTCTTCAGAAGGTCGAACGGGCCAAGGAATTACTAGCTTATGGCGAGCAAAACCTCAGCGAAATAGCCTATAAGCTGGAATATAGCAGTGTCGCCCATTTGTCCGGCCAGTTCAAAAAAGTGACCGGGATGACGCCGACTGCATTTAAGAATATGGCGGGCAGCCGGCGAAAGCCTCTGGACCAGGTTTAGGCTGAATGTATTTTCTTCTCCACCTCTATCAGTTTCACGATGAGAAGCCTCCGTCCTTCGTTTGTTAAACTGCATGGCATAATCTGTCGCGCTCCTCCGAAGGTTTTTGAAAAACAGCTCGGGTTGTTATCCGGTGTCGTATTCATAAAAAAACAGCAAGCATCGGCCGGCATAATTTCTTCCCTTTGATGCTGGCAGTTAGCCCGGATGAGGCCATAGTTGAAGATCTGAAAGTTGCTTATTGATCGTGTTCATTAGGAACAAC
>CAYQKY010000276.1:0-8123 GCA_964418125.1 uncultured Phaeodactylibacter sp. | reverse complement strand
CTGCTCTTGGTTCCCGGTTTTAACCCTTAACTTGTCCAGCTTTAGACGGGTACCCATCCCCCAAAAACCACCCCTGAAAACCAACAACTTACAAACGCCAATTCCCTTATCAAAAACGAGTACCTTTATGACATAAAAAAACGTGCCGCCATACATGCAGGTACCTGAAATGAGGCCATTTTACCGCCAGGCAAGCCTTTACATCGTCGGGGGAACGAAAAGCGAGTATGGAGCTGCGGGCAAAAAATAGCCGAAGTGAAGTTCTAAGAGGATGGATCTGGCAGGCCGAATAGCCTGCCTGCCCCGATGCATATCGGGGACTCCCTCCCGATACGCTCACGGCGCCTTGAAGAAATCTCTTGCTAGAGGTGGAATTAAGAGCAAGTCACTCCTTCCCCAACCCCACCCGCAGCCCCTCCTCCGCCATCCCACACCCCGCTTGCCTCACCCGCCGCGCCGCCTCACCCTGAGTATCCAGCGCCGGGTTGGTGTGGTTGAGGTGAATGAAGCGCACCTTCGCCCGCTCCGCCGCCGGCAGGCCGGCAAACAGTTCCAGGCTTTCCTCGATGAAGGGGTGCGGGATCTCGCTCATGTCGCGGCCGGGAATTTCTCCGTTCTCAAAGAAGGTGCCGTCCAGGAAGGCGATGTCCGCCTGCCGGATGAGCTGCCGGATGTCCCGATCCCAGAGGCGCCACTTGTCGATGTCGGGGATGTAGAGGGCTTTCTTTGCCGGGCCTTCGATGAGGAAGCCTACCGTTTCGGAGTATTCATCGCGATGGGGGACGAGGTATGGGGTGATGTGGAGAGTGGGTGAGAGGATGATGGCGCTGTCGGCGGCCAGGGGGCGGAGTTCGATATTTCCGAGGGCGGCGAGCTGGCTCCAGGGGCCGTTGGTTTCCAGGAAGGCCTGCATGCGGGGCATGGCGTAGACGGGCACGCCGTTGGCGCCCATGGCTTCCCTGCCCAGGTGCATCAGGCCGGTATAATGGCCGATGTGGGCGTGGGTGAGCAGGATGCCGGCCAGCTGCCCGTAGGGTTCCATCTCATGCAGTTGCTCCCGGAAATCGGGGGTGGCGTCGATGAGCCAGAAGCAGCCGGCGGCGGGGTCGACGAGGGCCAGGCAGCTGGTTTTTGCCCCGGGTTGTTGTCCCTGCCATACTTTGCGGCAGCAATCCTTGCGGCAGTCCGCCTGGGGGTAGCCGGCGTCCTGCGCGATGCCGAGGACGAGGAGGAAGGGGGCGTTTTTCTGTGCCGGATGTATATTGGGCTTTGGACGGACTATGGCGGAAGTGGGAAGGCGAGAGGCTTCTGGGTGCAAGCGGCGCCTTAAAGTCGGAAGCCGGAACGCGGAAGGCGGAACATTGTCTCGCCGGGGGCGGCGGAAAGAGGGCGAAAGGGGCCTGCACCATAAAAAATAGAGCTTCCTTAACAAAAGGAAGTTTGAAGGCGGAAGGCGGAAGGCGGAAGCGGCCGAAGAGAGTCCCGTACCCACGAAGGCGGTCGGGATCGGAATTTTTTCAGTGGAGTGCTGCCAGGATGGGGCTGAGAATGCTCCCACCCTAAAAAATGGATCTTCCTTAACAAAAGGAAGTTTGAAGTGCGAAGCCGGAACCGGGCTCGATATAAGCGCCGAACGCTCATTTTCCGGCTTTAGATTGCCAATTTTCGGCTCAAGAGGGCATATCTCAGCATGTCCAATAGCCAAAAAAAGTGGGAAAAGCCCGAAACACAGGGCCAGCAGTGGAGTGATTTTCCTGATCACGGCAGTACATTTTCCGTAAATTAGGGATTTTGCGGTAAGAAGTCAGCAGGCAATTTGTAAGTTATTCTTTACACAACCCTAAGGAAATACTTTGAAATCGCCGGCAGAGGAAAATTATCCTAATGCTACTGGCGTTTAACCCAAAAACAATTCCCGTGATGAACAAAACTCTACCAACACCAGTGAGCGCCCTGTTCGCGGCGCTGTTATTTTTTGCCTTCACCACCGGCCTCCATGCCCAGCGCCCCGGCGGCGTGGGCGTCGGCGTACAGCTGGGCGACCCCAGCGGCCTTTCCCTCAACCTGCCCACCGGCGGCCGCGCTTCCATCGACCTGCTGGCCGCCTGGGACCTCGACGACTTTTTCTTCATCAACGGCCACGCCCTGTTCATGCAGCCCCTGGGCAGCGCCCCCAATTTCGGGGTATTTTACGGCCCGGGCCTCTTTATCGGCGTACGGGACAGGGACAGGGGGCGTTGGGATTTTGAAGATGAAGTCTACGCCGGCGCCAGCGGCACCATCGGCCTCAACTACTTCATCGACCAGTTCGAAATATACCTCAGAGCAACCCTCCGCCTCCAGCTCATCGACAAGACCGACGGACAGGCCGGCGGAGGGCTGGGGCTGAGGTATTATTTCTGAATGAGTGATTGAGTGAATTTTCCACGGCTGAGCCTATGGCGAAGACGGGGAGTGAATGAGTGATTTAACAGGAGCCCGCAATGTATTCTGAGCCTCACCAATTTTCCCAGGTACGTGGGCAAACAGTATAACAATATTGCAATATAGCCAGAACCCAGCGCACAGGATCCCTTTCGCTCCGCTTCTGAAGCCAGGATGAGTTAACCCACAATGGCCAAGCACCTGCTTACCGCACCACAAAACGCTCCTGTGCCAGCAACTTCCCGTTGCCGTCACTGAGGCGCAGGTGGTACAGGCCGGCCGGCAGGGCGCCGACATCGAGCTGCCCCTGTTGCCGGCCCGGCAGGGCGTCCACGCGCCATTGCCGCACCTGCCTGCCGTCGCTGGCGAAGGCCTGCAGTTGCAGTTGGCCCGGCGCTTCTTCCAGGCTCAGCTGCCAGTTGAGCAGGCTCTCTGTAACCGAGGGGAACACCTTCAGGCCCACTGCCGGCTCCGGTTCCGCCGTACTGTTGACCATAGCCGTATTCTCGAAATACCAGATCACAGGATTGAAATACTCATTGGCAGCATCGTAATCGTAGCCGCTCACGAAGAGGTCCAGGTCGCCGTCGCCGTCGATATCTACCAGCGCAGGGATGCTGGTAACGGCCGTACCCGGAAATTCTATCCCAAAGGGATTGGTTACCGGAGCGGCAAATGCCGGCGATTCGGCAGTGCCGGTATTTTCCAGATAATCTAATATGGTAGGTTCATCGTGATTTATTGCCACTCCGCCGGCCAGTACATCGTAATCGCCATCCATATCCAGGTCGCCGACGGCATGGAGAATGACGTAGAAACTATTATTCGCCAGCCCAAAAGGATCGTCGTCAACCGGAGGAGCAAACTGCGGAGCATCGGCGGCGCCGGTGTTCTCCTGGTACCGGAATTCCATCCGTTCGGTATCGTAATCGTAATTGGTGCTCAGCAGGTCGAAGTCGCCGTCATTATCCAGGTCGACAAGGATGGGAACCATCTGGTAATCTGAAGGCTCCATCCCAAAAGGATCCACCCGGACGGGAGCGAAGGCAGGGCTTTCTGCGGCGCCCTGGTTTTCGAAAAACAGGGTGTTCCCTGCGTATTGATTATTGTAATAATAGGTGCCCGCGAAGAGGTCCAGGTCGCCGTCGTCGTCGATGTCCACCAGATAGGGGGTGGTCAGATATTCGAAATGAGTCAGGCCGAAGGGATTGGATTGGGGCGGCCCGAAAGCCGGCGCCTGGGCAGTACCGGTGTTTTCGTAGAAGACAAAATCCTGCCCGTATTCATAATTGTACTGAACGGCCATCATGTCCTGGTCGCCATCGTTATCCAGGTCCGCGAAAGTAGCCAGGGAGATCTCTTCGGGATTTAGGCCAAAAGGGTTACGGACAGCCGCCGCAAATTCCTGTGCCTGTGCCGTACCGGCCCCCAACCCCACAATGAGAGCAGCCGAAGCCAGGATGCGCCGCAGCCGCCCCTGAGAAAAAACACCAGAAAGGCGCCGGTAGAGCCGCCTCAGCTTATCGGCCAGTTGCTGCTGTTTTTGGGCCGAAAGCTTTTGAAACTCACCGCTCTTCAGCAGGCGCTGCACTTTTTTGGACAGGGCCACAAAGCGGCGGTAAGTCTGGGAAACAGGTAAAGGATGATACTCCATACACGCTGTATTTTATGAGATGAACGATTACTGCTGTGTTGGTTGCGGGTTGGCCCAGTAGGTTGCCTCCGGGGTGGACAGCCCGAGCCGGTGCTGGTCTTCATAGGGGTTCAGGATGTTGGGGCGCCGCAGGCCGGGCAGCACCTGCACGTCATAGATCTCGTCGACGGAAGCCTGGTAGCGGATGAAACCGCTCAGAGCGCCGGTGGGCAGGTGCACTACGGCGATGCCCGCCTGCTGAGCCCGGTGAGCGAAGGCCAGTTTGGCAAAGGTAGAAGAATTCTTCCTCAGGCGGGACAGCCCGATAAACAAGTAGTCTTCACACCGACACAGCCCGCGGACGAAACCCTCAAGCCGGCAAACGGCTTCCCGCTTTCCATTGTCCGTATCCACCTGCACCAGTTCGCCGCTGGCGGAAAGGAGGACGAAAAGGCGGCCGTCGTACAGGCGGGGGGAGTGCGGCATGGGCAGCCCATTGGCAATGGCCTCACCCGAATCGACATCTATCAGCACTCCGGTTTCGGTGATGTTCTCCCGCCAGCTTTGCCGGCTGTCTCCGGTATTGAAGGCGGTGGCGAAGCGGGGGCGGCCTTCCGCCATGGCCATCCCGTTGAGGTGGCAGCGGTCTTCGTGCGCCAGCTTGCTGATAAACGGCGGCTTCCAGGCAGGGGTAAAGCTGAAGTTGTCATCGATCCGGCAAATGCAGGAAAAAGAGGTGTTGACGGCGTAGAGGCCATCGGCGCCCCATTCCAGGTCGTGAATATCTACCTGGCCGGTGTAATAGGTGGCGCGGGGCATAAAGAGAGCGTCATACGTAGCCGGCTTTTTCGGGTAGTGCTGCGCCAGCTCCGGCGAATTGGCCAGGATGATGGCCTCGTCGAGGGTGGCGATGGCCATTTTGCCCCCTTCCAGGGCGATGCCCATGGGTTTGCGGAAAGTGCGGGGAAGCTGGACGAGCCGCTCACCGTCCTGGGAACTGAGCAGGACAATTTTGCCGGCCTGATAGGTGCTCAAAGCAAGCGTGCAGTTCAGCTGCTGCAACAATTCCGGGATATTGGCGGAATAGGTACAGCTGAAGGGCGCCGGCGCGGGTGTTTTAGGTTGTCCTTCACTCATATCTCAGTTTTTTGGTGAATTATCTGTCCCAAAGATTAGGTAATTTTCTTTCAAGAAGGGACAAATAGCCCGAAATTTTGTTCGTCTGGCCCTGAACTGCATTGATCTTTTGCGCCCTCCCGCCTGCTCCATGCCAAGGCCAGGATGGGCGGAGAGGCCTGTAATAAGAGTTTGTTCAAAATTCAATCAATGGGCTCCAAGCGGCAAATTTTATCCTGCACTGCGTTAAAAAGCCTCGTCATACCTTCCAGGTATGCCTACGTTTTTTGCCTTGTTCAGAACAAAATTTCCTCGCTTTCGCCTCATCATCGAATTTTGAACAAACTCTAAGTTTTCATGGGCCACCTGAAGTTTACCCGCCCAGGATAAAGGGGGAAGCCCGTCCGAAAAAAAAAGAGCCCCTCCGCCAGTTGGAGAAACTCCTGTCCGTAATATCCAAAAATCAAAAATTTTACCCCGCCCGATCAGAGCCGGGCGCAAATCAAAAATCAAAAATCTCCGCCCTACCTGGCGGCCCCCACGCTTTCCTTTTCCTTCACCTCATTCCAGGTTTGATAGAGCGCCTCCTGGCTGGGGCGGTCTTCGGGCACTTCCCGAAGGGGGTCATGGCAGGGGTGGAGCGATTCGTGGCATTCTTTGGGCAGCCGCTGATAGAGCTCGGTGCCTTTCTTTTTCCATTCCATCATTTCGTCGCTCACCTCCTTGACAATGCGGCCGGGGTTGCCCACGGCCATGCTGCGTTTGGGGATCTGCTCGTCTGCCTTGATAAACGTGAGCGCGCCGATGATGCACTCGTCGCCGATACTGGCGTTGTCCATAATGACCGAATTCATACCCACCAGAGTATTGCGGCCGATGGTGGCGCCGTGGATGACGGCGCCGTGGCCGATGTGAGCGCCCTTTTTCAGGCGTACCGTTACACCCGGGAACATGTGGAGGGTGCAGTTTTCCTGCACATTGCAGCCGTCTTCAATGATAATCTCTCCCCAGTCGCCGCGGATAGCCGCGCCGGGGCCGATGTATACATGAGCGCCGATGATGACATTTCCGGTAACAGTGGCCTGAGGGTGGACAAAGGCCGTTTCGTGGATTACGGGCCGGAAGCCCTTGAACTCATAGATCATGAGAAAATGTGGTTTTTTTGGTTAGATTATTAATAATATTTGGTTTTATTTTATACGTTTTGCCGGAAAATTTGTTTCCCGGCAAGCTCTTCTCTTCTGGCCCGTAAATATACACGTCACATCCAGGTTTTCAAATTCTGCCGGGCAGGTTTCCTCTGGCCATACCTGAATGCGAAGGCGGCCCTTCAATTTTTTCATCCTTTTGTTAAAATTCCGGCCGCATGCCGGGAAATTCAACATCCTAACGTATCTTTTGTATCTATAATGTGACCCTGCCCGAATTTTTTATTTATTAATTAACCAACTTCAACTGTCTTTGGCGCAGTTCAACTGGACATATGTTAGTGATACAGGCAGAAAATTCAATGTCGGTATTTACCACGGCTCGAGGTCGGGGCATCTGGTGGTATACTGTAACCTCCGGGTGGTGATCATTGATTTCAATGTGCTGGAAACCAAAACCTACCCGCTGTTCCTGGACGATGAGCTGTGCGAACTGACCATTGAGCGGAAAAACGGAGCGTTCCGTTACGGCTTCGACATCAATCGCAAGGCCGATACGCCGCGCAACCGGATCCGAAAAAAAGTAGAGAAGAAGCACTGGCGGCAGACCCTGCTCTTCTTCAGCGCCCTGGCGGTTTGTGTGGCATTGTTTACCGCCTTTTTCCTTCGTTTCGATGCTAAACAAAAACTTGCTAAGCGGGAGAACCTCCTTGCGGACTTCGGGCAGGAGGCCATCGCCCACATCGACCGCCTGCAGCCAACCGGCAAGGGCACCCTCATCCGCTTTTCCTTTGTGGCCGGTGGCCGTATCCGTAACGAGGAACTGGACTACCCTGCCGAAATGCCGATCATCCTGAGCCATGGTATGCCCCTGAAAGAATCCGACGAATTCCGCCTCCGCTATGTGATCAACCGCCCCGGCATCTGGGACCTGCTGCTCGACGAGCCTTCCGAAGAACAGGTCGAAAAATACCGCCTCCTCGCCCTCGAGCGCCATGCCGAGCTGCACCCCGAACTCTCCCGGCCCCATATCCAATGCCTGGTGGGCATTGCCTACGGCCTCGAAGGGGTGGAAGGCCTGGCCAACTTTTACTTCCAGGACGCCAGCCCGAAACAAAACGCCATCGCCAACGAACTGGCCTATAAACGAATGGTGCGGGGGGTGCCGTTTCAGCAAAGGGCGGAGAGGGAGTGCTGGTAGAGGTATCTTGTTGGATGGTTGGATGGTTGGATGGTTGGATGGTTGGATGGGTGGATGGGTGGATGGGTGGTTGAGGCTGCTCCGGAAGGGGCGGGTGTACAAATAGAGTGATGGAACCTTCAACCGGGGCTCCCCAAAACCTCAAAACAATCTTATCTTTGCGCCCATGGAGCGACTCGCACAACACATCGAAAGCCTGATCTTTTCCACCGGCCAGCCGGTCACCCTGAAGGAGATCAAAAGCTGCCTGGAAGAGGTAATGGAAACCACCTTCACCGAGGAGGAACTGCTGGCGGCCATCGAACAACTGAAGGAACGCTACGAGCAGGACGACTACGCTTTCGCCATCAACGAGATCGCCGAGGGCTACCAGTTCCTGACCAAACCGGCTTTCCATAACACCGTAGGCGCCTACCTGCGGCAGACGACCCGCAAGCGCCTCTCCCGGGCGGCGCTCGAAACCCTGTCCATCATCGCCTACAAACAGCCCGTCACCAAAACGGAGATGGAGCGCATCCGCGGCGTGAGCTGCGATTATTCCATCCAAAAACTATTGGAAAAGGAACTTGTTGCTATTGTAGGCCGCGATGAAGGGCCGGGC
>CAYQKY010000275.1:0-8171 GCA_964418125.1 uncultured Phaeodactylibacter sp. | reverse complement strand
CCGCCGGAGGCGGTCAAGCGCCTGGAAGAGCCGGGAGTGACAGTGGATGAGGTGGTGGAGGATTGCCAGGAGGAGATAACGGATTTTATGGAGGTACGGGAGCGGTTTCTGATGTACCGGTGAGGATAGATGGAACGCGGAGAAGATGGAACACGCCTGCCTGCCGCAAGGTGCGGCCTTGCAGGCAGGGATGAACGCGGATGCAACGGATTTTCGCGGATCGGCCGCCTCGTGGCGCGGCCATCCTGCCTCCGCAGGCAGTAGCCCGCTTTGGCAGGCAAAGGCCTGATCGCCGGCCAGAATGTGATAAAAGGTAGAGCAGAAGGAAGGCGCAGGCCGGTTATGGCTTATCTTTTCTCTTATTTTTCATGATATTCCTGGCCATTTTCCCGAAGGCCTTGTCTTTTTTCCGCCGTTCCGCCACCGTGGATGCATAGTGCTCTTGTTCCCGTTCCATCTTCAGGAAATTATCGAGCGCCTTTTCGTCCAGATCTCCGCTTTCCACCGCGGCCAATACGGCGCAGCCGGGTTCGTTGGTATGGGTACAGTCTTTGAATTTACAATCCTCTGCCAGCTCAGCGATGGCAGAAAAGGCCATTTCCAGGCCGCCGGCGGAATCCGTAAGGCCCACTTCCCGCATCCCCGGGTTGTCGATCAGGATGCCGCCGCCGGGCAGCACTGCCAGTTCCCGGTGGCTGGTAACGTGGCGGCCTTTCTGCGTGCTCTCGCTGATGGCATTGGTTTTCATCAGCTCCCGGCCGGACAGGTTGTTGATCAGCGTCGATTTGCCTACTCCGGAGGAGCCCAGCAGGCAGTAGGTTTTCCCTGGCTGTATCCATTCGTTCAGCTCCGGATACCCCTGCCGGGTTTCATTGCTGATGGGGATCACCGGCGCCTCGCCGGCCCTCGCCCGGACGCTTTCCAGCAATACTTTCAGTTCCGGTTCACCGATCAGGTCGATCTTGTTCAGGAGAATGATGGGCGCTACGTTCGAAGCGTTGCAGATGGTAAGGTACCTCTCGATCCGGTTGACATTAAAATCCCAGCCGACGGCCTGAACGATAAAGGCATAGTCGATATTGGCGGCTATGATCTGCTCTTCGCCGTGCTTGCCCACCGCCCGCCGTTCAATCCGGTTCTTTCGGGGAAAAACGGCGTGGATGAGCGCCTTGTTTTCATCATACGCCTGAATGGCCACCCAGTCGCCGACCGCAGGGAAGTCGGCCCTTTCCCGGGCGGAAAACCGCAGGTTGCCGATCAGCTCGGCGTCGAATTCGCCTTCGGCTGTTCTGACGGCGTACCGTTCCTTGTGTTCGGCAACGACTCTTCCCACGTCAAAGGCATCGAGGTGGTGTTCCTGGCGGTAGGTTGCCAGATTATCGTTATATCCGAGGGCTTCGAGGGTCATTATTTTCAGTTATACTTGGTTGCCAGACGCCAGTGTCTTACAGCCGATTTCGTAATTATTGGAGTATTCCGGGTCAAATTTCTGAGGGATACCGACAGGCAGTTCCTGTGCGTTCACGCCCCCGGCCCGGAAGCCCCGTGTGAAACTAATTGACAGAAGGTATAATATACCTTTCAAGTATATCAAATACTTTAACATCAGAAGTATAATTTCCGCCGGTAAATGTAACAACTGTATTTAATTCCGGGAGGATCATAATTTCCTGGCCTCCCCAACCTAGTGCGTGATACATATTAATATTACCCTCTGATTTATTATATGATTTTAACCACCATGAATATGAATACCCATGACTGCCAGAGTCGTGCCCTGGTATATTAATGTTCGCATTATTTGAGTATTGGGTGGTGCATTTTTTTATCCACTGTTGAGGTATGACCTGTTTACCATTGAACACCCCATTATTTAAAAGGGTAACGCCAAATTTCACCATATCTCTTGGTGTTATCATTATACCCCCTCCTGCATAGATCACACCGTTATCATACCGCTCTGACCAGTCAGAAGGATCAATTCCTAGAGGTTCAAATAAATATTCTTTAGAAAATTCATCAATCGGCATATTAGTCGCATTCTTGATAATTTCTCCCAAAAGTATCATGCTGCCTCCAGAATAAGTAAAGCTTGTACCAGGTTCATTGACCAATGGATGATCTAAAATGCAACTGATTGGATCTTCGCAATTGAAACTCAATGAAATGAGGTCATTATCTAAACTACTAAGCAGTATTTCCCACTCATTCCACTCCAGTCCAGAGGTCATAGTGAGCAGATGTTCTATAGTGATCTTATCTTTTCCATTTTTATTTAGATGCTGATGTTCGGGTAAATAATCAAAAATGGATTGATGAACACTTTTGATAAATCCATTATTTATTGCAATTCCGATGCAGGTGGAAGTAATACTTTTAGTTGCAGACATGATGATATGTGGAACAGATCTATCCCAATTCACCCACTCGCCATGATGGTTCGGAGCATCCCATTGGTATTTATGCCCTGGAAAATATTCTTCAAATACAAGTTTGTTATCCTTGAAAATGAGCATTGAGTGTACCTCATTATAGTTACCTCTATATATTCTTCTAACCGCTTTTTTTAGAAGTACGGAATCAATATTCACCTCTTCTAAAGAACCAACTTCAAGTCCGTCGTTGATCTGTTCAGGTGGATAATAAAACCAATCCGGCCCACTTTTACAACTTACTAATATTAATGAGAGGCCTAAAATTATTGAAAGAGTGTTTTCGGAGATTATTTTCATAAATACTTTTATTTGATTATACAAACCGGAATTGAACAACTCACTGTACACCACACAAATAAACCTCAATTTAAGCAAGTGCCGCCGAAACGGCAGCGTCATCCTGAAAAAAAGAAAGCGTTTTCAAGCCGGGCACACATGAGTCACCCCAATTCCCTCAGCAGCCCCCCAAAATCCAGCGGCCGGGTGTACATATCCAGCGAGCCGTCCTCCTTTTTGGGCCACTGGCTTTCCGGGCGGTCCCAGTACAGCTCCACGCCGTTCTGGTCGGGGTCGTCGAGATAGAGGGCTTCGGAGACGCCGTGGTCGGAAGCGCCGGTGAGGGGGTATTTGGCTTCGCGCAGGCGCCGGAAAATGACGGCCAGGTCCCGGCGCGTCGGGTACAGGATGGCGGTGTGGAACAGGCCCGCCGCCTGCCGGGGCGCCGGCGGGCCGTTCTTGCTGAACCAGATGTTCAGGCCGATGTGGTGGTGGTAGCCGCCGGCGGAAATGAAGGCCGCCTCCGAGCCGTAGGTAGTGGTCAGTTCGAAGCCGAGCAGGCCGCAGTAGAAGTCGAGGGAGCGCTGCAGGTCTCCCACCTTGAGGTGGACGTGGCCGATGCGGGCGCCGGCGGGGATGGTGTAGTTGTTGTCAGGATGCATATCAGTTTTGTTTTTTATCAGCCCTGAGGCCAGGAAAATAAATGGGTGGGTTTAAAGAAAATTGCGCCCCGACAGCCAGGCCTCGGGCGCCAATTTTCCATTGGCGCGCGAGTTTACCCAAACGGGCCCACCTGGCTGTCAGCCAGCAAGTCACCACACGTTTCCCTGTATTACCTTGTTCAACCCAGTCCTTCCAGCGCCTGCTCAAACCCTTCCGGCATATCTCCTGCCGGCCGCATATATTCCTGGGTTGCCGGGTCGTGCAGATCAAAAGCAGCCGCCCAGCGGGCGTCTTTGATGATCCGGTGTAGCCTGCTGTCCGGCGCCGGTTCCTTTTCAAAATTGTTGTGAAGGACAAACGTCTTGTCCAGCAGGGAAGGCGCACTGAGGATCAGGCCCATCTCCCGTTCCAGCCCCTTTCCGGGCTTGCGCCAGTAATCACCGTGCTTTTCCAGGGTATTCAGGATGATGACATCCGCCCTTTCAGCCAGTTCTTCGAACACCTGCTCCCAGACGTCATCCTCGCAGAAGAGCAACTGCACCGGCCCCATCTCCCTTTTGAGCCGCGGGTGGCCCAACCCCACAACGGGGTAGCCCTTTTGGCGGAGGAGCGCCTCCAGGCTCCGGGGAAAATACGAAAAGCGGGTTCGCTTATCCATTTCCTCTTCGAGCCAGGAGCTTACCCCCACCTTGCTGTCCAACGGATGGCCGGAGGCCTGGTTGCCCAGGTTGCGCTCTTCCTCGAACCCCCGGGCGTAGAGGACAAAGCGGCGGTTTTCCAGAACGACATCCAAAGCGCCTTCTCCGTATTGCGCATAGATATTGGCGAGTGCCGTCTTCCTCCTCAGCCATTCGTCCTGAAAGACAAAGTAAAACATGCCCGGGATGAGGAGTAATATGAAAAGGATCCCCACGAAAAGATAAAAGTTCTTTTCCGGTATGGTAGGGGTATCCCAATGAACACGGAAGAAAACGATCACCGCCACCACCGGCAAGGCGTAGGAAATATAGCCCAAAAACAGTTGTATTTTCAGCTTCTGGAGCCTGCCCCTGTACAACTTCCGGTAAGCGGCCGAGGAATCGATGAGGTGCTCTTCCAGAAATTTATTCTTGTGCATTTTTCAAGGTAGGAAATTCCTGTCTTTCCGGCAACTCCATCCGGCCGTCAACTCCCTCTCCGGAATAATCGATGGACTCCAGAATGCCCAGGATGAGCTCTTCCACGCTCCAGTTTTCCCCATTCACCACCCCAAAGCGAGCCACCATCAGGCCCCGGGAAGGGATCACTACGATCCATTGATCCTGGTAGCCTTCGAAGGCAAACAAGTCTTTGGGCAGGCGGGGCAGCAGGCGTTCTTCCGGGGAGCCGGCATTAAGCCATACCTGAGCGCCGTAGCGGCCGCCGGGCGCATTGGGCGTAGGGGTGAGGGAATAGTCCACCCACCCTTCCGGGAGGAGTTGCTCGCCGTTCCAGGCGCCCTTGTTCTTGTACAGCAGGGCGAACCGCAGCCAATCGCGCGGGCTGGCGTAGAAATAGCTGGAGCCGACGAAGGCGCCGCTCTCGTCGTGTTCGAAAACGGCGGTCGTCATGCCCAGCTTGCTGAAAAACTCGTTGTGAGCAAATTCCTCCATGGTTCGAAAGGTTCCTCCGGTTTCCTCCAGCAGGATCTTCGAGAGGATGTTGGTGGCGCCGCTGGAGTAGCTCCACCGCGTACCGGGCCGGGCCGCCAGGGGCTGGGCAAGGGCGTAGGCGCCCATGCTCGGAGATTCATACAACATTTCCACGGCGCCGGCAAAGGGGACGTACCGCTCGTCGAATTCCAGGCCGCTTTCCATCCGCAGCAATTGGTCTATGGTGATGGCCTTCCGCTCATCCTGCTCCCATTCCGGGAAACCGGCGGGGCGGTGGATGTCCAGCCCTTTGGTTTGCACCAGCCTTCCGATCAGGGCGCCGGTGATGCTCTTGGAGGCCGACCACGACAGCAGCGGGGTGTCGGCATCGATCCCGGGGCGGTACTGCTCGGCAATGATCCTGTCCTTATAGGCCACCACAATGGCCAGGGTGTTGATCATTTCATTGGGGTCGGAGGTGGTTTCTTCGAACTCCCGGCGAAGGTGCTGGTTCAGCTTTTCGATGTCGACATTGGACGGGATGTTCTGAAGGTCCACCCGGTTGCCGGCCGGCCAGAGGGTGTCCTTCAAAACCGGGCGTTCAATGTCCAGCCCTTCCACCTGCTGCATCAAAGCTTCGCGATCCTTATTCACCAGAACGGTGCAGCCGCAGCTCTCCCGGTACACGGCGGTTGCCGGCCGCAGAAAGCCGAGGAACCAGGCCGTAACCTCTTTCTGCTCATAGTCCACCCGGTAGCGGACACCTTTGAAGAGCGGGTTGACCGGCTCGATGAACAGTTCCATGGCCTCCTCCGCGTCCTGCCCGGAGGTGAATACATGGGAGCACAGGTACTTGGCGGTGTAGCCGTTGCCGATGGGCGCCAGTACCCAGGCGAGGGCGGCGGCCAGCATAACCAGGATAAGGGCAATGTATTTCAGCGATCTTTTCATTTTCTTTTTTCTTGTTTTGGAAGCAACAATATAGTTTACATCCATCATTTAACATAAATGCTGTACTCTTCCGGCGCCTCAGCCGCCTCTGCGCCTTTCAGGTGGCGGTTGAAGAAGTCCAGCACCAGGTAGGTGGTGAGCCGGTGGTGAGCCTCCCGGTGCGGGGCGGTGATAAACCCAAAGGGCATCATCAGGGAAAAATCGGAGAAGCTCATGTGGTTGGCGTAGCGCAGGGTGTAGGATTCGTAGCCGTTGCGGGCGTAGCTGTCGATCCGCCTTTTCCACTCATCGAACAGGAAGTCCTGGTATTTTTCGCGGGTGAACTTCCATTCCTGCAGTTCCTTTTCCGTCATTTCTTCGGAGCTTTTATTGTCGGCCCTCAGCTCCATGAAAGGTTGCCCGAAGCCGGTTTTATAGGCATCCCCGAAGTAGAAACCGTCCATATTGATGCCGGCGCGAAAGCGTGTATCCGCCGTCAGGGTGGCCGCCGAGGTGGCCCCGCCGAAGGAGTGCCCGAAGACGCCGGCCTGTTCCAGGTTCAGCAGCTTGCCAAAGGCCAGCTTTCCGGCGCGCTTCAGGCTTTCTATCTGATCCAGCACGAAGCGCTGGTCGGCGCTCCATTCTCCGATCATTTGGGTGCTGAAGGCCTCGTTGAAAATGATGCTGTCGAAGGGAATGGTGCGGCCCTGGCCGCCGTCTTCAAACACCGTCCCCGTAGCGGCGCCGGTATGCTCGATGCTGGCAATGATGTAGCCCTGGGAGGCCAGCTCGGGCAGTAGAAAACTGTTCTGGTAGCGGGAGCCGTTGAAGCCGTGGGAAAAGAGCAGCAGGGGGAATAGCTCGTCCGTATCGGCGGGCGGGGCGTTCAGGGCTACGGGCACGCTGGCTGCCGTGATCTTGCGCAGCAGGGGGCGCGGCACGCCATACAAGGCATTCAGGCCGGCTTCCAGTTGCTCCGGGTTTGGCGTATAAGGCGTGGAGGCCTCCCCATTGCCCTGCGCGGGATAGTAGAATTGCACCAGCAGTTTTCTTTCCCGGCTGTCGTCATACAGTTCTTTCTGAGACGTACCGACGGCGTAAGGCCCGGTGGGTTCCGGAAAAGGGGCCCGGGTTACGGCAGTCATTGCAGTGGTGGCCAATACGAGGGCGGATAATCCGATAATCGCCCATACTTTTCTTTTGATCTTCACTTTTGTCATCACGTTTTTTTTGTGTGTGAATGAAATGATGATGCAAAGGTGAATCCTGCCGGGCAGTTATGCGACCGCGCCGAATAGCTCGTACCTGTTGCCGGAAACCCCGGACGTGCGAGATTCTTAGGGCTTTGATTTTCAGCCACTTGCCTTTTTAAAAGCGGAAGGCGTCATGCCGGTAAATTTCCTGAACGCGGCATTGAAGGTGGATTTCGAGTTGTAGCCGAGATCGTAGGCAATGGATAAGATGGTCAGGTGGGACAGGGCCGGGTCTTGGATGGCCTTCTTGATGTCCTCCACCCGGTGCTTGTTGATGAGGTCGTAGAAGCTGGTGTCCATATACTTGCTCAGCACCTCCGAGATCTTATGGGGCGGCGCCCCTATGTTGTCCGACAGGACGCCCAAAGTGACGTTCGGGTCGAGGTAGCCCTTTGCCTGGATGAAAGCTTCTACTTTTTCTGTGACCTCCCGGGCCTCCTCCGGTGTCATCCCGCTTTTTTCGTACCGGGGCCCCTCCTTTTCCGCTACCACTTCCGCTATGCTCTCCGCCTCCGCCTGGCTGCCAACAAAGTCGAACAGGGTGTGCTGATGGAAGGCGTAGAACGAAATGGCCAGGATAAAGGCCGATGAGCCAGGCGTTGTTTCGCTTTGCGGCCGATTTGCAGGCCAGGGCAAGGAAAAGCAGAAGCCCCTGCCCGATACCGAAAATGAGGAAATATTTCATGCTGGTGGTGTTCAGCTGTTCCGCTTTATTTAATACTGCTTTGTTAACTTGAAATAAAGCCGCTTTGCGGCGACATAATTCAGCCTTGGGCGCAAGCCCAAGGCCTGAGAACGGCCGGTTGTCGAGCTGCGTAGCTGCGGCACAAATGTACAGGAAGCTGTTTCGCAGCTACGCAGCTCAATTGCACAACCACTTTCATAGCCAGGGGCGGGCGCCCCCGGCTATGATCTGCCGTCGCTATGCGGCTAAGAGCATGTTTGGAGGTCGGATTTGAAAGCGAAAAGCGTCAATTTTTTGGTGAGACAAGGCGCTTTTCGAA
>CAYQKY010000274.1:0-8255 GCA_964418125.1 uncultured Phaeodactylibacter sp. | reverse complement strand
GGTGCTTGCCGGATGCCGGGTTGATGCCGGCCCGGTCTACTTTGGCGCGGACCTCAGCCAGCAGGCGTTCCATGGGCTTTCCTTCTTCTTCTATGGGCAGGCTTAATTTTCCATCTTCCGGAGGTTCCTCATAGGCGTTGAGGCTTTCGATCTGGTTGAGGAAGTCGTCGGTATAGGCCTGTACCTGGGCATTCCAGACATTGCGCTGTTCCCGGGATGGCTCGAGCCGGCGGGCCAGTTGTTCCAGCTGTTGGATCTTATCGGGCATAGAGCGGTTTATTTTCCTGGGAAGAAAACTAGCGAAAAGGCGGATGGTTTGCAAATGAACTGGATTGCGTATTTTTAGCATCCATAAAAAACGACACGCTTATGTACCGGCTATTTGGATTTGCAATTCTGACGATACTTCTTTTCACCTGCACCCGAAAAATGGCTCCGATGAAAGAGGAGGGCCGGCTGCGCGAGAAAGCCGATAAACTGGCTCATGAGTATATCATCACCGATGGCCATGTTGACCTTCCTTACCGCCTGAAGGTACAGAATTTCCGGCTGGAACGCGAGTATATCGGCATCCCGGTGGAAACCGACGAGGGGGATTTCGACTATGTGCGCGCCAAAGAGGGCGGCCTGGATGCCCCCTTCATGTCCATCTTCATTCCGGCTTCCTATCAGGACGGCCGCGCCAAACTGCTGGCCGATTCCCTGATCGATATGGTGCGGGGCATAACCACCGCTCATCCCGATAAATTTGCCATGGCGGCCTCTCCGGCGGAAGTGGAGGCCAATTTCCGGAAAGGCCTCATTTCCCTGCCCATGGGGATGGAGAACGGCGCTCCCATTGAAGGAGACCTGCGCAATGTCGGCTATTTCCACGAGCGCGGCATTCGCTACATCACCCTCACGCACAGCAAAGACAACCACATCTGCGATTCTTCCTATGATACGACCGGCACCTGGAACGGCCTGAGCCCCTTCGGCAGAGAGGTGGTCCTCGAGATGAACCGGGTGGGCATCATGGTGGATGTTTCCCACATTTCAGACAGTACTTTCTGGCAGGTGATGGAGCTTACCAAGGCGCCATGTATTGCTTCCCACTCTTCGTGCCGGAAATTCACCCCCGGGTTCGAGCGCAATATGAACGATGATATGATCAGGCGCATGGCCGAGAACGGCGGCGTCATACAGATTAACTTCGGCACCGATTTTCTGGATGGGGAAATGAGCAAACGGAACGATGAAATGCGCGATGAGCTGAATGCACTGCTGGAGAAGGAAGGCATGAAATATTCCGATTCCGACGCTCAGCCCCTCATTGAGGAGTTTGTCAGGGATCACCCCCGGCTTTACGCCGATGTGGAAACGGTGGCCAACCACATCGACCACGTGGTGAAACTGGCCGGGGTGGGCCATGTCGGGTTCGGCTCGGATTTCGACGGAGTGGGGGACAGCCTGCCCACCGGCCTTAAGGACGTCTCCCAGTATCCCAACCTCATCTACGAGCTGCTCAAACGGGGCTATTCCGAGGAAGACATCGAGAAGATGTGCTACAAAAACGTATGGCGCGTTTGGAAGGAAGTGGAACGGGTGGCGGCGGAGATGTGAGGGCCTGGACGGGACTACACAGACATGCATAGAAATGAGGAAATGCAGTTCCGAACCCAAGCGTGGTAGGCATTTCCACTGCATTTCCACCCATTTCTCCCTTCGTATCCAGCCTCTCAAACCTCACGATAAATTACCGGGCCATCCAGGGATCATACTCCATATATTCCGCGATCCGGTAGGCCGCCTCTTTGCCCATATACCGCTCCACCACATACAGTGCCCCGTCGATACCAGAGGAGACGCCGGCGGCGGAGACGACCTCCCCGGCATCCACGTATTTTACGCCGCTGACCACCTCTGCCTGTGGCGCGGCCTCCCGCAAACCGTCGATGGATTCATGAAAGGTGGTAACCTGTTTTCCATTCAGCAGGCCTGCCTTGGCATAATAGAAGGCGCCGGTGCAGACGGAGAACAGCAGCTCCGCTTCCGGGGCTGTATTTCTGATCCATTCGATCATCACTTCATCCTGTATAGCGGAAGAGGAGTTGCCGCCGAAAACGGCGATGATGTCCGGCCGCGGGCAGTCCTCTATCGAATATTGTGGGGTGATCTGCACCACACCCTGGCTAATGATAGGCTCCCGGCTGGAAGCTACCGTGTACACTTCAAAACCGGCGGTGGTGAACACTTCGACAGGGCCGGCGAAGTCCAGGATCTCCATGCCTTCATGGATGACGGCGGCTACGCGCCTGCGGCCGGCCGCCGTATTCTGTGCCTTTCCCATTCTTTCCTGTTTTGATTGCAATTGCATGCCGCAGTGCGCGCACTGGCCCGCCCTTTCGTAGGCGATGGTGTCGCATGCCCGGTTGCAAGGTGGACAAAAATAAGCAATGTCTTGTGTTCTGGCCGTAGTGAAAAAGCCCCACAAGGCTAAGAAAAGCATTAATAACAATCGGGTTGTCATGGTTCAATAGTTTTTGTGCAAAGATATGGGGCAGGGTGTCCGGAGGAAAGGACATTTGGGCGCAGTGGAGGGACATTTGGAGGGAGGGGCGGTTGACGGTGGCTGGCCTCTGTGTAACTCTGTGCCGCCTGCGGTTAGAAATAAAAACAGAGCGTTTTGAACACTCCCGTTACCCCACTTCCGAAGGTAATTTTCCCACATACTTTCCCAGCAGATTGCGCAGCTGATTCTCACTGCTCAGCCCGCAGGCGGCGGTTACAAAGCTCACTTTTTGTCCTTGGCGCAGCAGCTTCGTTGCCTTCTCCACCCTGAGGCGGTCCACATATTGGCCGATAGAGATACCGGTGGATTTCTTGAACAAACGGGTGAGGTGGCGGGGGCTGACGTGCACCATGCCTGCCAGTTGTTCGGTGGTGAAACGCTCGGGCAGGTTCTCACTTAACCACGATTGTACCTGATGGATGCGGCTCTCCAGGTGGTTGCGGTACTGCAGGAAAACGCTCAGTTGGGGGTCCTGTTCGCCCCGGCGCAGGTAGACGACCACTTCGCGGGCTACGTCCATGGCCAGTTTTTCGCCAAACAGCTTCTCCAGCAAGTAAAGGGCCAGGTCGATACCGGAAGCTACGCCGGCGCTGGTGTAAATGCCGCCGCTTTCTATGAAAAGGCGGTTGTCGTGCACCTCTGCTCTGGGGTATTGCTCTTGTAGCAACCGGCTGAACTTCCAGTGGGTGGTGCAGGGGCGCCGGTCCAGCAAACCGGCCTGCGCCAGCAGGAAAGAACCGGTACAGATCGACCCAATGGCTACACCTTTCTCTTTTTGTTCCCGGAGCCAGGACAGGAACGGGCGAATGGCTTTCCTGAATTCTCCGGACTGTATGACGTGCATTTCCAGGCCGGGTATGAGGATGAGGCTATCTCGTTCCAGTTCCAGTTCGGCAAAAGGCCTTAGTTTTGCGAAGAAAAGCTCACAACTGCTTGCCGCTTCATGAACTCCTTCGATCATCGAGCAGTAACGGAGGTTGATATCGGCGCCGTATTCGGCGGCCTCGTAAAAGATATGCACGGGCCCGCTCAGGTCGAGCAGATGTACCCGGGCAGGTACGGCAAAGACGATGGTCATAGCGGTGCAGGTTTTTAAAATTGTGTTGTACGTTTCACAAATTCACTATATTAAACGGCAAAACGATAACAAATATGCCCTAACTAAAATAAGAAGCTATGCATACGATCCATCGTTCCCTGTTCCTGTTGCTGCTCCTGGCGCCATTTATCCTGAAAGCTCAACCCGGCGCTCTGGAGATGAAGCTCTTTAACCTGCCGGATGTCGTTTTCAAACAGATCGAAGCGCCGGAAGGCTTTGAGGCGGCTTATGAATTGCAGGTTCGGCAGCCCATAGACCACGAAGACCCTTCCAAGGGTTATTTCTACCAGCGGGCCTATCTGTCGCACCGCAGTTTCGACGCTCCCATGGTCATTGCGACAGAAGGATACCACCGCCCTTCCAACCGCCTCTATGAGCTCACCAATTACCTGGATGCCAATCAGCTGGATGTGGAGCACCGCTATTTCGGCACTTCCGTTCCTGACGATCCGGATTATGAGTACCTCAACCTGAAGCAGGCCACGGCCGACCTGCACCGCGTCCGTGAGCTGTTCGGCCAGCTCTACAGCCAGCCCTGGGTGAGCACCGGCATCAGCAAGGGCGGCCAGACTACCATCTTCTACCGGTATTTCTATCCGGATGACGTGGCGGCTTCCGTACCCTATGTCGCTCCGCTCAACCTGGAGATCAAAGACAAGCGCATTTATGCCTTCCTCGATACCATCGGCTCGGACGCCTGCCGGGAAGCCATCCGGGAGGTGCAGCTCCGGCTGCTGAAAGAACGGGATGAGGCCCTGCCCCGCCTGGAGTGGTATGCCCGGGGAGCCGGTTACAAATTCACTTACCTCAGCCTGGAGGAAGCCTTCGAATACGGCGTGCTGGAGTACCCCTTTTCCTTCTGGCAGGTAGGAGCGGCAACCTGTGCCGACATTCCCGATGCGGATGAGGCGGGCCTGGATGCCATCCTGGAACACTTTATGACGGTCACCGGCCTGGACCTGTTCACCGATGAATCCATGGCGGCTTACGGCTCACATTACTGGCAGGCCGGTACGGAAATGGGGTACTACGGTTACGAAACCAATGACTTTCAGGGCCTGCTCAAGGCTCTTTCCGGCGAACCCAGCGCTGTTTTTATGCCCGGCAAGGCGCCCCTTACTTTTGAGCCTACCCTGGTCAGAAAAGTCTACGACTGGACGCAGACGGAAGCCGATGAGATGATCTACATCAACGGCGGCACCGACACCTGGTCGGCCACCGGCGTGCCGCCTACCGATAAAGTCGACTCCCGCTGGTACATCATGCCCGGAAAGGACCATACCAATGCCCGCATCAAGAACATGAGCGAAGCGGACAGGGAACAGCTGCTCAGTACCCTTCGAAAGTGGATGGATGAGAAAATGAAAAATAAACCTTAGTTTCGCGGCACTGCAAGGCGTTTCCCCGGGCAACGTACCCGGCGCCTCATCCGTTCTTGGGATGATTTAAAAAATACGACATGAAAATTGCCATACTTTATGTACCCCTCTTTTTCTTTGCCTTTCCTGCCCTCTTAGCTCAGGAAGGAGGCGCCGCCGTTGACGCCGATACCACCATCTATGAAGCGGTGGAGGAAATGCCCCGCTTCCCGGCCTGTGAAAACCTGGACACCACCATTCAGGTGAAGAACCAGTGTGCGCAGCAGGCATTGCTGTCTGTGATGTATGAGAACATCACCTACCCGCTCGAAGCGCGGCAGAATAACCTTGAGGGGACCGTAGTGGTCAGCTTTGTGGTGGAAAAGGACGGCAGCCTGAGCAATTACAAGATCGTGAAAGACATTGGCGGGGGCGCTGGCCTGGAAGTGCTGCGCGTCGTGGAAGGCATCAATGAGGCCGGCATTCAGTGGGTGCCGGGAAAGAATAAAGGCCAACCGGTGCGCTCCCGGTTCAACCTGCCGATCAAGTTCAAGCTGGAGGAGGTAAAGCCTTATACGGTCGTCGGGCGGGATACCATATATACCCAGGAATTCGATAAGCCTCTGGAATTTCAAGGAGGGGATGAGGCCCTTTCGGCCTACCTTACCGACAACCTGGAATATCCCGCCTCAGGTATTGATTCCTGCCTGTTGGGCCGCATCGAGCTGCAGGTCATTGTGCGGCCCCGCGGTGATGTCCGCATCCTGGACCTTATCGACTACAGCGGCCTGGGCTTCGATTTCTGGTACGAGGCCATTAGCCTGGCCACTTCCACTTACGGCAAATGGGAGCCGGCCATCTTTGAGGGCCGCCCCGTGACGGCCGCCTATAACTTCGCCCTGCCTTTCATCCCCGAGGCGCCGGGCTGCCAGGAGCGCGTCAAACTGTACGAGCAGGCCAACCAGATAGCGGAGGAAGGCGCCTCTTTGTTCGACAGCGGCGAAAAAGAAGCCGGGGTGGAAAAACTCTCCCAGGCAATCGACATGTTCCCCGGCAACGCCAACTACCTCATCATGCGCGGCCAGGCCTACCTGGATATGAACCGCTTCCCGGAAGCCTGTGAAGATTTTACCCGGGCGCGGCGGATCTCTTATATCGATTGGTACGATGGGGTGCTGCCGGTGATCTGCAGACAGGAGTGAAACTACAATATCTGCAGCTTTGCGAACTTCAGCATGATCTTTCGCTCCTGCGGGTCTCCTGCATCGCGGAAGAAGATGGTGGCGATGCGGCTGTCCTTCGCCCCGTCGATGCTCAGCACTTTGCCTTCGCCGAACTTGAGGTGCAGCACCTTCATGCCCGTCTGTATCTCGCCGGGCGCCGCCGGCTTGAAATCCTTCGGGTCGATCCGGGGAACGTTGGCGGCGGGGCGCCGGAAATTGCCCGATACGCGGGCGCCGCTGCTGGCCGCCTGCCGGTTGTCCATCCGCTCCAGGCTGCTCGTTTCGGAGCGCACATAGGCGGTGCTTTCCACACACCGCCCGGGGATCTCCTCCAGGAAGCGGCTGGGCTCGTTGTAGCGCATCTGGCCGAAGCGGTAGCGGCTGTTGGCAAAGGAGAGGGTCAGGAACTGCTCGGCCCGGGTGATGGCCACATAGAAAAGGCGGCGCTCTTCGTCCAGCCCTTCAGGCGTGTCCATAGAAAGAAAAGACGGGAATAGTTTCTCCTCCAGGCCCACTACGAAGACGGATTTGAATTCCAGCCCTTTGGCGGCGTGCACGGACATGAGGGTGACGTGGTCGTCCGACTGGCTGTTGTTGTCGTCCAGGTCGGTGAGCAGGGCGATGTTCTGCAGGTAGCTGGCCAGCGACTTATCGGGGATGGTCTCCGTGTCGATGACGGTGTCTTCCTCCACGAAGGATTTAATGCCGTCGAGCAAGGCGTTGACGTTTTCCAGGCGGCCCATGCCCTCCACGGTGGTGTCGTTCTTCAGCTCGTCCAGGATGCCGGAGCGTTTGGCGATGTAGGCGGCCAGCTCGTAGGCGTTGTCGGTGTCGGCCCTGCGCATGAACGACTTGACCATAGTCACAAAATCGTTGATGTTGTTCTGGGCGCGGGCGCCCACCTGGGCGCTGCCCAGGCACTCCCACAGCGGCTTGTCTGCCTTGCCGGCCACGGTGCTGATCTTATCCAGGGTGGCATTGCCGATGCCCCGTTTGGGGTAATTGATGACGCGCCGCAGGGCCTCTTCGTCATTCGGGTTGACGGCCAGGCGCAGGTAGGCGATCACATCCTTCACCTCCTTACGCTGGTAGAACGACAGGCCTCCGAATACGCGGTAGGGAATGTTGTACCGCCGCAGGTATTCTTCGAAGACGCGCGACTGGGCGTTGGTCCGGTACAGGATGGCGATCTCGTCGTTGCTGAGGTGGAAGCGGTTCTTCTGTTCCAGGATGGTGTCGGCCACCCGCTTGCCTTCCTCCCCGTCGGTCAGGGCCTTGATCATTTTGATCCGTTGCCCTTCGCCTTTGTCCGACCAGATGGTCTTTTGTATCTGTTTGCGGTTGTAGGTGATCACCTCGTTAGCAGCCTGTACGATGTGTTCGGTAGAGCGGTAGTTCTGCTCCAGCTTGAAGATCTGTATGCCGTGATCCTTGAAGTCTTTCTCGAAATCAAGTATGTTCTGAATGGTAGCTCCGCGGAAGGCGTAGATGCTCTGGGCGTCGTCGCCCACCACGCAGATGTTGCGGGGGCTGCCGTCGTAGTTGATGAACTTGCGGATGATGGCGTACTGCAGGTGGTTGGTGTCCTGGAACTCATCGACCAGCAGGTAGCGGAACTTCTTGCGGTACTTGTCCAGCACGCCGTCCGGATTTTTCTGGAACAGCTCGTAGAGGCGGAAGAGCAGGTCGTCGAAGTCCATCGCGCCGGAGCGTTTGCAGCGGGCGGTGTATTTGGTGTAAATGGCGTGCAGGTGGGGCCGTTTGGCCATGCGGTCTTCCTGGCGCAGGGTTTCGTCCTGCTCATAGAGTTTGGGCGTGATGAGGTTGCTCTTGGCCGAGGAGATGCGCGAGCGGATGGCGTTGACGTTGTAGGCATCCTTGCTCAGGTTCATCTCTTTGATGATGGTGTTGAGCAGGCTCTTGGTGTCGTCGGTGTCGTAGATGGTGAAGTTGGAGGGGTAGCCGATCTTGTCGGCCTCTACCCTCAGTATCCGGGCGAAGATGGAGTGGAAGGTGCCCGCCCA
>CAYQKY010000273.1:3870-8299 GCA_964418125.1 uncultured Phaeodactylibacter sp. | reverse complement strand
CGATAAAGAATGCCCTTAATAGGGAAATAGGTTAATTCAGGTTAATTACTCGGGGGGGGGAAGAGATGTCGGTTCTCAAAAAGGGCGGAACCCCGGTGAGGTTTAGGGAAATGTTTACCGTTCCTTATTATTTAATGGCGACAACCAATTTACATAAAAGGGGAATAAGGAACAAGTTTTTTTGAGAGTATTATTAATCAATTGGCTCGTATCCTTTCCGGCAAGAGAATTCCTTGTTTTCCGGCCTAAAAAATATAGATTGTGACGAAAAAAAATAGTTGCCTGCCCGGGTTGTTGTGTACAAAATTAGCCTCCGGCTACCTTTGCCGTCAGCCAATATTTTCGTTTTTTAGCAGTCACACTTTCGCTAAACAAGACGAATATGGCCGAACAGCCCAATCCCTACTGGTACAAAGACAGCATCATCTACGCCCTCCACATCCGCTCTTTCTATGACAGCACGGGCAGTGGCATCGGCGATATCCCAGGCCTGATCCGGAAACTGGATTACCTGGAAGACCTCGGCATTACCGCCATTTCCCTGCTTCCCTTCTACGAATCCCCCCTCAAGGACGACGGATACGACGTATCCGACTTTACCAGCATCCACCCGGATTACGGGACGATGGAAGACTTCAAACAACTCCTTGACGAGGCCCACAAACGGGGGCTGCAGGTCATCATCGACCTGATCATGAACCACACTTCAACCGAGCACGAGTGGTTCCAGCGGGCGCGCAAGGCCAAACCAGGCTCTCCGGAACGGGACTTTTACGTCTGGAGCGATACGCAGGAGAAATACGAAGAGGCCGAGATCATCTTCAGCGATTACGAAACATCCAACTGGGAATGGGACAATATGGCCAAGGCCTATTACTGGCACCGCTTCTACAGCCAACAGGCCGACCTGAACTACGAGAACCCCAGGGTGCAGGAAGAGATCCGGAAAGTGATCGATTTCTGGTTCAACCTGGGCGTGGACGGAGTGCGGCTCACTTCCGCGATGTTCCTATTTCAGCAGGAAGGCACCAATTGCGAAAACCTGCCGGAGGTCCACGAATACCTCCGGTCTCTGCGGGAATATGTCGACCGCAAACATCCGGGTAAGGTGCTGGTCGCCGAGACCAACCTGTGGCCGGAAGAGGCCGCCGAATATTTCGGGGAGGGAGATGAATGCCACATGAATTACCACTTCCCTCTGATGCCCCGCATGTTTATGGCCTTGCAAACCGAAGACCGCTATCCCATCATTGACATTCTGGAGCAGACGCCTCCCATCCCGGAAAGCTGCCAGTGGGCCCTCTTCCTGCGAAACCATGATGACCTCATGTTGTCCATGGTCACCGAGGAGGAGCGCGATTACCTTTATAAGGTATTTGCCCAGGATCATGGCGCCAAGCTCAACGAGGGCATCCGCCGCCGCCTGGCGCCCCTGCTCAATAACGACCGCCGCCGCATCGAGTTGCTCTACAGCCTGCTGTTCAGCCTGCCCGGCACTCCGGGGATCTACTACGGGGACGAGATCGGTATGGGCGACAACATCTACCTGGGCGACCGCAACGGCATCCGTACTCCCATGCAGTGGAATGCCGACCGCAACGCCGGCTTTTCCTCCGCCAACCCCCAGAAGCTCTTCCTGCCGGTAATACAAGACCCCCTTTACCGGTACGAGGCAGTGAACGTCGAGTTGCAGAACCGCAACTCCACCTCCCTGTTGTGGTGGATGAAGAACATCATCGCCATCCGTAAACGCCTCAAGGCCTTTAGTCATGGCAAGATAGAATTCCTGGATTCCCTCAACAGCAAGGTGCTCTCATTTGTCCGCTCCCATGAAGGGGAAAGCATTCTCGTGCTGGCCAACCTCTCCAAATATTCACAGGCCGTCGAGCTGGACCTGAAGCGCTTCAAAGGCATCCGGCCGGTGGAGATCTTCAGCCAGAACAAGTTCTTCGAGGTTGAAGAAGCCCCCTATCACTTCACCCTCGGGCCGTATGGCTACCACTGGTTCCTGATGGAAAAGACGGAAGACCCCGATGATGTGCCCAAGGAGCGCGCCGTGGCCGACCTGGAGGCCGACGTGGAATGGGCGGAGTTTTTCGACAATTATACCACCAAGCGCCGCTTCGAGAAGAAGATCCTGCCCGCATACCTGCGCTCCTGCCGCTGGTTCGGAGGCAAGTCCAGGAAGATCGTTTCACTCAACATCAGCCATTATCCCAGGATAGAAGTGGACGGCATTGCCGCCTATTTCCTCAATGTCGTTGTCCGGTATACCGACGGCCTTCCCGAAACCTACTTCCTGCCGGTCACGATCGTTACCAATGCCGAAAAGATGGTGCGCTTCCTGAAGAACGAGAACCAAAGCGTCATTTCTTACATCAAAACACCTTCGAAGGAAGGGATCGTCATTGACGCCATCTACGAGGAGGGCTTTCGCAATGAGCTGTTCTGGGCCATAAAAACCAACGCCCGGGCCAACGTCATCGGCGGCCAGCTGGTGTTCGAATCCGGAAAGATCCTGGACGAGCTGGGCGTGGAAAAGGAGGACATCGTCTCGGAAGTGCTCCGCGCCGAGCAGAGCAACACCTCGGTGATCTACAACAGCCAGTTCTTCTTCAAGATCTACCGCAAGCTCGACATCGATATCAACCCCGACCTGGAGCTGGTGCGCTTCCTTTCCGAAAAGACGGGTTTTGAGAACTCTCCCCGCTACGGCGGCGGCATACAGTTTGAGAACACCGTCGAAAAGGCATACACCATTCTTGGGCTGCTGCAGAACAAGATCCCGAACCAGGGCGAGGCCTGGACCATGATGCTCGAGGCCCTCAACCGCTACTACGAGAAAGTGCTCGCCAAGGTGGAACGGGGCAAGCCGGCCCCTCCGCTTGCCAGAAAGCGTCCGCTGTTTTTCAAAAATACGCCGGAACGGCTGCAGAAGCTCATCGGCAGCATGACTGCCGAGCGGGCCGTCCTTCTCGGCCAGCGCACCGCAGAGATGCACATCGCCCTGGCCTCCAACACCACAGACCCCGATTTCACTCCCGAACGCTTTACCCAGAACTACCAGCGCTCGGTCTATTCCCAACACCGGCGCCTGGCCAATGAAACCCTCAAGGGCCTGAAGCGGCGGATGAATTCTCTGCCCGAACACATCGCCGAAGAGGCGCAGGCCATCCTCGATATCAAAGACGACATCCTGGAGTGCTTTGCCGAAATCTATGCCCTCAAGGTGGAGGCTACCAAGATCCGCGTGCATGGCGATTACCACCTGGGGCAGGTCCTCTACAACGGCCGCGATTTCTTTATCATCGACTTTGAAGGGGAGCCCATGCACTCCATCAGCGAACGCCGCCTGAAACGCACCCCCTTCAAAGATGTGGCCGGCATGATCCGCTCTTTCCACTACGCCGCCTACGGCCAGCTCGTCCTCAACCAGAACTACCGCCCGGAAGATATGCCGATCCTGGAAGCCTGGGCCAACCAGTGGTTCCACTACGTCAGCCAGTACTTCCTCTCCGCCTACCTCGATACCGCCAAAGGGCAGAGCTTCATCCCTGAGGGCGATCAGGCCGTACAACTCCTCCTGCGTACCTATATCCTGGAAAAGGCGATCTACGAAGTCGGCTACGAGATGAACGCACGCCCGGAATGGCTGCGGATACCGATCAGAGGCGTGCTGTATGCAATGGAAGGATTCCTGGAGAAGAAGAAATGATTGAAGGATTGAAGGAAAGAAGGAATGATTATCCGGGGCAGCATTCATTCCCTCATTCCCTCATTCCTTCTTTCCTACCCCCTGTGACATTCATCACCCCCGGGTCTTAAAAACTTTCCTATCTTTCAGGCAATAATTGATCGCTATGCTCTCTAAAAAGTCAAAATACGCAATAAACGCCTTGCTGTATATCGCCCGCCACCGGGAGGAGGACAGGCCCGTTCTGGCCTCGGAAATTTCCGAGAGTGAAAATATACCGCATAAGTTCCTGGAAGCCATTCTGCTCGACCTCAAAAATGCGGGCATCCTGCGCAGTAAGCGGGGGCGCCACGGCGGTTACTTTCTGCTGGCAGAGCCGGAGGACATCAACCTGATCACCATCATGCGCCTCTTCGACGGGCCTATAGCCCTGCTGCCCTGCGTCTCTCTCAACTACTACGGCCCCTGTGACGAATGCCAGGATGAGTCTACCTGCGGCATCCGCGCCGTCTTCATCATGATCCGAGACCATACGCTGGAAACCCTGCGGGAGAATAATCTGGCCGTTATCCTGGAAAGAGAGAAGGAAATGAAGAAAGGAGTGAAAGGGTGATGGGGGCGTAAATTCGTTATTCGTTATTGGTTATTTGTTATTCGGGGCCCGGTTTTGCCATTCGGAAATGGTTAGAAATCTGTCTTTTTAAATAAGATCCCGAATCCACGAATCCCGAATCC
>CAYQKY010000273.1:0-3770 GCA_964418125.1 uncultured Phaeodactylibacter sp. | reverse complement strand
ATGGTTAGAAATCTGTCTTTTTAAATAAGATCCCGAATCCACGAATCCCGAATCCCGAATCCACGAATCCCGAATTCCCCTTATCTTGCACCCCAAAAAAACACAGCAAATGAAGATCAAGGTATTTTTCCCCCTTTTCCTCCTGGCCACCCTGTCCGGCCTCTCCCTTTCTGCTCAGGATTTGATGGACAAACTGGCGGACGCTTCCTGCGAATGCATCTCCCGGCAGGATGTCGATAACATGACTCAGGAACAGCTGCAGATGCAACTGGGCTTCTGCATCATGGAAGCCGTAGGCAAGTACCCGGAAGAATTCCAGAAAGAATACGGCAATCTCAACCCTTCTGACCAGGCTGCCATGAACAAGCTCGGCGAGCAGATCGGCATGAAGATGGCCTTCAAATGCCCCACGGTGCTCATGAAGGTGGCCGATGTGCAAACCCAGGTGCAAACTGCCCCCGCCGCCCTGCAGGTGCTCACCGGAACCGTCAAGAGTATAGAAGGGGAGGAGTTCGCAACCGTTACCCTTACGGATGAGCAGGGGCGTTCCCACAAGCTGCTCTGGCTCAGGTACTTCAAGGGCTCCGAGCGATTCATCAACGAGCCTTCCAAAGTGGTCGGCAGTAAGGTGCAGGTCAAGGTGGAAAGCGTGGAGTACTACTCCCCAAAAGCCAAAGAATACTTTGGCAGGAAGGAGATCCGGGAGGTGGAGTTCCTGTAGGGAATGACAATCAGGTATAGCCCGATGGGTAATGATTTTGGAGGGTATGGGGCTATGCTCCCGGCAGATTGATTGTTGGATTTTTGTATGGCTGAATTGTTGGCTGCAGCCGTGCGGCCACGGAAACCACCTAACCATCAAACCTCTTGGACTTTGGACGTTCCGAAAAATGCCTTTTGCGTCATAACGTCCAGAGTCCAAAAACCTCCATCAATACAGCCTGCCCTTCACAGCCCTTCCCTGCTCCTCGCCGCCTCCGCCCGTTCTTCCCCCCTTTCTCTCCATCGGAAGCGGAAAGCGTAGGGGTTTTCTTTGCCCTCGGTGACATCGGCGATGATGCCGCCCAACATGGGAGCGAACTTGAACCCATGCCCGCTGCCGCCGGCGGCCACCACCAGGCCGGGCCTGTCCGGATGATGGCAGATGTAAAAATCGCCGTCCCAGGTGTCGCAGTAGAAGCACAGGCGGGCGCCGGTCATGGGGGCTTCCAGCAGGACGGGCAGGTGGCCGGCGAGGAATTCCTGCAACCTGGGATAGAACGCTTCCGGGACATCCTGCTCTTTAGTAGGATCCACATCCACCCCTTTGCCATGATTGGCCACCTTGACAATGCCGCCGGCCTGGGCGGGAAAGCCGTACCAGCCTGTCTTCGATATATCCGACGACCATCCGGGGAAGGCATCACCGCGGAATGGGGAGGGGTCCTTAGGCTGGAACATATAAACCGGGTGCCCGCTGATGCGCATGCGATCCTGTAGTTCGGGCAGGAAGGCGGGCGTCCAGGCGCCGGCCGCCAGGATGACGAAGTCGCCGTTGTGGACTTCTCCGTCAGTAGTGAAAATGCCTTTTACCATATCGCCATTCTCCAGAAATTGCTTAAGCCCCTTGTTCTCATGGATACTGACGCCTTCCGCTCTGGCAATTTCTGCCAGGCGGGCCACTACGTTGCCGCTTTCCGCCCAGCCGCCGCGCGGGTTGTAGTAGCCGTCGGCGTAGCGCTCGGCATTCCAAAGGGGGAAGCGCTGGCGGAACTGCTCCGGCCCCAGGCGATCCACCTCCAGGCCTTTGCGTTTTAGTGTCTTGAGGCTTTCCATTTCAAGGCTTCCGGCTTCCATAGGGTGGTGAGTGAGCAGCAGGAAGCCGGACTGGTGGTACAGGGGGCGGGGCCACTCGCGGTTCCAGCGATCCCAGCCCTCGAATGCTTCCAGCATTAAATCGGTATAGAATTCGTCTGCGCCGTAATCGGCGCGGACCATCTTGTTGATATCGGTGGAGGATGCCCGGGGGTGGGGAAGTTCCCCCCGGTCGAAAAGGTGCACTTTGTAGCCGCGCCGGTTGAGCTCCACGGCGGCCGTAATGCCGAAGATGCCGCCGCCGATGATGAGGATCTTGTGTGTGGTTGCCATAAGGGTAAATGTACATAATCCTGCCGGGTTTTCGGCCAGGCAATAACCGGCAGCGTTTGTCGAAGATGCCGGACACAAGCTCCAAAAGTATCCCTCACCACTTTGCCATTGGACAACCTTTCCGGCCGCTTTGGAAAAATTGTTTGCTGCGAAGAGAACATAATTGATAAAAAAAACGGAATTCAAGAATATAATTCTCCATACCAGCTATCCAGCCAAAAAACATTCAACAATAGAATGGTGCTGTTTTTATAAAAAAAGCGATGATTTTTGCTAAAACGCTAATTGGGTTTCGTAGTTATTAAAACTTTTTCAATAGTAGTTCGTTTTAAATGCAAACTAATTTGCCTACTTTCGTTTTCCTTTCGCAAGACAAATGCGAAACGGCAAGCGTTTTCCGCCCTACCACGATCAAACCGAATTCCGTCATCAGGCCGCCCTCGCCAGCCGATGTCCTATTTGAAGGAAACCAAGCCTGAAGGGCACCAAAATTAACATTCCGGTTGATTTCCGGCGCCAGGCAACGGCAATTGCTTCGGGGAAGCCAACCCGTTGCTGGCCGATACCCCCAAACCCAGCCAGAAAAAAATTACATGAACCAGCTTATGGACCAAGACAACCAACGTGGATTGTATGTACCTCAATTGGAAAAGGACTCCTGTGGGACAGGCCTGATCGCCAACCTCGACGGGGTCAAGACGCACCAACTCGTAGAAGATGCCCTGCTCATGCTCACCAATATGGAGCACCGGGGCGCCTGCGGTTGCGAACCCAATACGGGCGACGGGGCGGGTATTCTCATACAGACTCCGCATGAATTCTTCTTCAAAAAGTGCAAGGAGCAAGGTTTTGAACTGCCCGCTTTCGGTGAGTACGGCGTGGGGGTCGTCTTCTTCCCCAACGACCGCAGCCTGCGCCGGCAGTGCCGTGTCCTTTTCGATGACTATATCGACGAACTGGGCTTCGAGCTGCTGGGCTACCGAAAAATGCCCACCGATAATGAAGAACTGGGCGAATCTGCCGTGGCGGTCGAGCCGCGCATGGAGCAGGTCTTTGTCAAGCCCGCCGAAAAAATGGATCCCAAAGCCCTGGAGCGCCGCCTGTACGTGTTGCGCAAGTTTGCCACTCACAACATCCATAAAACCTATCCCCAATCCAAGGATCAGTTCTACATCACTTCTTTTTCCTACAAAACGGTCGTATACAAAGGCCAACTGACGACCTACCAGCTGCGGCCCTATTTCCCGGACCTGCACGACGAGCTGTGCAAGTCAGCCATCGCTTTGGTCCACAGCCGCTTTTCTACCAATACGGTGCCCAAATGGAAGCTGGCACAACCCTTCCGTTATATTGCCCACAACGGGGAGATCAATACTATTACCGGCAACCTCAACTGGTGGGCATCCAAGGAGATGCTGTTGAAATCTACCTTGTTCTCGGATGACGAACTGGAAAAGCTGAAGCCCATCTGCGGCGACCGCCTCTCGGATTCCGGTAATTTCGATAACGTATTGGAATTCCTGGTCCTGAGCGGCTTCTCCCTGCCCCATGCCCTCATGATGATGATACCGGAGGCCTGGCAGCACGACGAGCAGATGGAAGATTACAAAAAGGCATTTTACGAATACCACAAGGCCATCATG
>CAYQKY010000272.1:0-8321 GCA_964418125.1 uncultured Phaeodactylibacter sp. | reverse complement strand
GGCGGCCGCCGAAGTCGATGGCCACCTGCGCCAGGCAGTCGTCCATGGGCAGGCAGTAGCCGTAGCGTTCCATGCCGCGCTTGTCGCCTACTGCCAGGGCAAAAGCTTCGCCCAGGGCCAGGGCCGTATCCTCGATGGTATGGTGCTCGTCGATGTGGAGGTCTCCTTCTATCTTTACCTCCAGGTCGGAGCCGGAGTGTTTGGCCAACTGATCGAGCATGTGGTCGAAGAACCCCAGGCCGGTTTTGTTGTCGGGCCGCCCACTGCCGTCGAGGTTGAGATAGACGGAAATGTCGGTCTCTTTGGTGGTCCGGCGGACGCGGGCGGTGCGCTGCTCCAGCTTCAGGAAGCGGTAGATCTCGCCCCAGTCGGTAGTCGTCAGGGCAATCACTTCGGCCAGCCCTTCGGCCTTGCCCTCCAGCTCATCGGCGCCCAGTTCCGGGTTGGTGTTCAGCCAGATGCCTTTCGCGCCCAGGTTTTTGGCCAGCTCCATGTCGGTCAGGCGGTCGCCGACGACGAAGGACCTTGCCAGGTCGTAATCGCCGTTCATATAGGGCTTCATCAGGCCGGTGCGCGGCTTGCGGTTGGGCGAATTTTCATGAGGAAAGGAGGGGTCGATAAGGACGTCCTTGAAGGTGACGCCTTCGTTCCAGAAGGCCTTCATTACCTTATTGTGGGCCGGCCAGAAAGTGTCTTCGGGGAAAGCGTCCGTGCCCAAACCGTCCTGGTTGGTGATCATGAGCAGTTCGAAGTCCAGCTCGCGGGCAATGCGGGCGAGGTACTGGAATACCTTGGGGTAGAACTCCAGCTTCTCCAGGCTGTCGATCTGGTAGTCTTCCGGCTCCAGGATGAGGGTGCCGTCGCGGTCGAGGATGAGTAGGCGCTTCATGGTTTCGTGATTCGTTGATTCGTGATTCGTGATTCGTGATTCGTGATTCGTTGATTCGTTGATTCGTTGATTCGTGATTCGTGATTCGTGATTCGTGATTCGTGATTCGTTGATTCGTTGATTCGTGATTCGTGATTCGTGATTCGTTGATTCGTGATTCGGTGATTCGTTGATCCGGGATTGGTTTGGCTAAAAAGACAAGGGATTAGGTTGTTACAAACAAAATCGTTATTTAAATAATAATTATTTTTATAATCATTATATTTGTAACGGCCTTCGGCACTTCAACTCCTTCATTTGAAGCCATCCGATCCCGTTCCTGTTCAAAATTCCACCAATGTCCGGAACAATTTCTCGTTCTCCTCCGGTGTGCCCACGGTGATGCGCAGGCAGCCTTCACAGAGCGCCACCCGGGAGCGGTCGCGCACGATGATGCCCTGTTCTACCAGGAAATCGTAGATGCGGCGGGGTTCCGTCACTTTCACCAGCAGAAAGTTGGCGTCGGAGGGGTGGATGCGCTCCACGAACTCCAGCCCGCTAAGGTACTGGGCCAGCAATGTGCGCTGGCCGAGGAGGCTTTGCACCCATTGTTCTTTTTGTTTCTGGTTTTCAAGTGCCTTCAGCACCGCCTCCTGTGTCAGTTGATTGACGTTGTATGGCGGTTTCACCTTATTGAACAATCCGATGATCTCTTGCGAGGCGAACGCCATACCCAGGCGGATGCCGGCCAGCCCCCAGGCTTTGGAGAATGTCTGCATCACCACCAAGTGTGGATATTGATCCAGCAGGCTGAGGGCGCTGGGTTGGGCAGAGAAATCGATGTAGGCCTCGTCTACCACTGTGATGCCGGGAAAGCCTTCCGCCAGTTGCCCGATAACCTCCAGGGGAAAGCTGTTGCCGGTGGGGTTATTGGGGCTGCACAGGAAAAGGAGCCTGGAGTGTTCATCGGCAGCCTTCAGCACCGCCTCCACATCCGGCTGAAAGCGGGCGCTTAGTGGTACTTCCCGCACCTCCACATCGGCGATGTCCGCCGAAACCCGGTACATGCCGTAGGTAGGCGGCAGGGTGACGATGTGGCCCTCCCGGGGCTCGCAGAAGATGCGGATGAGCAGGTCGATCACTTCATCGCTGCCATTGCCCAGGAAGATCTTTTCCCGGCTGATGCCTTTAAGCTCCGCAATTTTATCCTTCACCTTCCACTGCAGCGGGTCCGGATAGCGGTTGTACCCCGTATCGAAGGGGTTTTCGTTCGCATCCAGAAAAATATCGGCCCGGCCCTTGTACTCGCTGCGGGCGGAGGAATAGGGCGTGAGGCGGCGGATGTTGGCGCGGATGAGGTTGTCAATGCTCATATTCAACAAATTCTATTGCTTTTTTAACTAACCAATCAACCAATTTCACCCTGAGCTTGTCGAAGGGCAATCAATCAACCAATCACCCCTTTCCATCCCCCAACCGTATCGCCACGGCCTGCCTGTGCGCCATCAGCTCTTCGGCTTCCGCCATTTCCTCCACTGCCGGCCCGAGGGCCTGCAGCCCTTCGCGGGTGAGGCGCTGGAAGGTGATCTTTTTGATGAAGCTGTCCAGGGACACGCCGCTGTACATGCGGGCGTAGCCGTTGGTCGGCAGGGTGTGGTTAGTGCCGGAAGCGTAGTCGCCCACAGATTCGGGCGTATAGTTACCCAGGAAGATGGAGCCGGCGTTGATCACTTTTTCGCCCATCTTTTCCGCATCCTCTACGGAAAGGATAAGGTGCTCCGGAGCGTATGTATTGATCAGCTCAAGCGCCTCTTCCCGGCTGCGGACGATGATGGCGGAGCTGTTCTCCAGGGCCTTGGCGGCGATGGCCCGACGAGGCAGCAGGGCCAGCTGGCCGTTTACCGCGTCCTGCACCTTCCGGGCGAAGGCTTCGGAGTAGGCAACCAGCACCACCTGGCTGTCCTCCCCGTGTTCGGCCTGAGAGAGGAGGTCGGCGGCCACGAAGGCAGGCTCGGCGGTGTCATCGGCACAGACGAGCACTTCGGAGGGGCCGGCCGGCATGTCGATGGCCACTCCCCGGCGGCTCACCAATTGCTTGGCGGCCGTAACAAACTGGTTGCCCGGCCCGAATATCTTATACACAGCGGGAACGGTTTCCGTGCCGTAAGCCAGGGCGGCCACGGCCTGGGCCCCGCCCACCTTGAAGATGCGCGTAACGCCCACCAGGCTGGCGGTATACAGAATGGCGGGATGGACGGAACCGTCCTTCCGGGGCGGAGTGCAAAGTACGATCTCCCGGCAGCCGGCCAGCCTGGCGGGCACGCCCAGCATGAGAACGGTGGAAAACAGCGGCGCCGTGCCCCCCGGGATGTACAGGCCGACTTTTTCGATCGGAACGCTCTTGCGCCAGCATTTTACTCCGGGCATCGTCTCTACTTCCTGCACGGGTTCCGCCTGCCAGCTGTGAAAGCGCTCGATGTTGGCCTTGGCTGTCTGTATGGCCGCTTTCAGGGATGCGCTGAGCAACCCCTCTGCTTCCTTCAGCTCTGCCGGGCTCACCTGCAGCGATGACAGCCTGACGCCATCGAAGCGCTCGGTGTAAGCCAGCAAGGCTTCATCTCCCTTCTGCTGTACTTCGTCGAGCACCGCCTGTACAATGGACTCCAGGCTTTCCACTTCCATTACCGGGCGTTCGAGGATGGCGGGCCAGTCGGCCTTATCGGGATAGGAGTACAGTTTCATGGCAGTAGTTTTTAGAGGATCATTTTTTCGATCGGGACGACCAGGATGCCCTGAGCGCCGGCTTCTTTCAACTGGTCGATGATGTCCCAGAAGTGGCTCTCCTCGATCACGGTATGAATGGAGCTCCAGCTCTTTTCGGCCAGGGGCATCACTGTGGGGCTTTTCATGCCCGGCAGGATGCGGATGATCTCCGGCACCTTATCATCCGGGGCATTCATAAGGATGTATTTGTTGTTGCGCGCCCTGAGCACCGCCTCGATGCGAAAAACCAGCTTATCGAGGATGGCCTGCTTTTCCGGCTCAAGGCCGGGGGTGGCAACAATACAGGCTTCCGACTTCAAAATGACCTCCTTTTCCTCCAGGCCGTTCTTGAAGAGGGTGCTGCCGCTGCTGACCAGGTCGCAGATGGCGTCGGCCAGGCCGATATTCGGGGCGATCTCCACCGAGCCGGAGATCTCGTGGATCTCGGCTTCCAGCTCGTTGGCTTTGAGATAATGGCGCAGGGAATTTGGGTAGGAGGTGGCAATGCGCTTGCCCCGGAGAAATTCAGGGCCCGAATATGGCGTATTCTTGGGCACGGCAATGGACAGGCGGCATTTGGAAAAGCCCAGCGGCAGGATGATATTGATCTTCTTTTGCTTTTCAAAAGCGGTATTCTCCCCGATGATGCCGATATCGGCCACGCCGTCCTCCACGTATTGTGGAATATCAGAATTGCGCAAATAAAGAATATCTATCGGAAAATTGCCGGCTGAGGCTTTGAGCTGGTCCTTTCCGTTGTCTACCCTGATGCCGCATTCCTTCAGCAACCGGAGCGACCCTTCCAGCAGCCTGCCTGATTTCTGAACTGCGACCTGAAGCCTTGCTTCCATAGAGATCTTTGATTTTCTTTGGACAAATCGTAGGTAATGAGAGCTCGCTTGGCCCTCCTCCATCTTCTTTTTTTACGAGCCACCTGAAGGTGGTACGTCCGAAAAAAAAAGAGGTTAACCAGCAAATGGTTAACCTCTTTTTTGCTCAATTGTTTGAGCTTTTTTTTGAAACGGTTACAAGGTATCACCACCTGCCCTGGCGAGCAAAGCCAAATGATGGTGATGATGATGTGCCGTTTGAAACATGTTCGTTTTGAATGTGGTGGTGCGGGGCGGAGTCGAACCGCCGACACCAGGATTTTCAGTCCTGTGCTCTACCAACTGAGCTACCGCACCGTATCTGACTAAGTTTTAGGGAAGGCGAGACTTTTCTCTTTCCTTTCAAAAGCGGATGCAAATATAAATGGATTTTCCATTCTTCACAAGGCGTATTCGGTTTTTTTCAGTTTTTTGGAGCTTCGCCTGTTTTGCACAACAGGCAACAGTATCCTAATCGTTCCCACAAACAGCAACATCGGCGAAATTCCTTAACTTTCTCCCGTAAAGCAAGATCTTATGCCCGCACGTATCCTGTCTATCCCTTTCGCCGTCCTTGCCCTGGCCTTTCTCTACCTTACCTGGGAGGTGGACACCGGCTACAGCATTTATATCGTTCCTTTCGTGATCGCGTTGGCACTGATCTACGTACTCAGCCCACAGATCAACTGGTGGTGGTACCAGCGGCGCCCTCCTGAACTCAAGCCCAAGATCCGGATGCTCATCACCCGACACCTGCCTTATTATCAGAAGCTGGTGGAAAGCGAGCAGGACAGGTTCCGCAAGCGGGTGGCGCTCTACATGGAAGCCAACGATTTTATGCCCAAAGGCATGGAGACGGCGCCGGAAGACCTGCGCGCCATCGCCGCAGCCTGCGCCGTGCAGCTCACCTTCGGGAAAAAGGACTTCCTGCTGCCCAAATTCGAGCACGTCATTTTCTACCCTCACCCCTTCCCTTCTCCCCAGTATCCCGAGAATTTTCACTCCTCGGAGATCTATGAGGAAGACGGGGTCATTCTTTTTTCCGCCGAACAGCTCCTTCCCGGTTTCCTGCAACCGTTCCAGTATTACAACATCGGCCTGCATGAGTACGCCAAAGCTTTCGTGCGCAGCTATCCGGAGGTCGATTTCCCGAAGTTGCCGGAAGACATCTGGCAGAAGATGGAACAGGTGAGCGGGTTCAGCGAGGCGGCCATCGAGAGGTGGATCAACCTGAAGCCCATCCCCGCCCGCCCGGTAAGCATCGCCTTGTTCTTCACTTTTCCCCGGCAGTTTCAGGCGCTGTTACCGGAATTGTACGAGCAGTACGTGCGCATCTTCAACCAGTCGCCGGCGCGGGAGGCCACTCCGGTGCTGGAAGATTTCCGGGCAGAAGCAGCACAGGCTCCATAACAGAGATAGGCTGATATTGTATGCCTTTCCGCCCGGCAGGCCGGTGGCCCGCCGCTAAACGCTTAAATCCTATTACCTTACCTTACCTTACCTTATTAAAATTCATTAAAAAATGAAAAAGGCAACGCCGATTTTTGTGCTTCTCATCAGCACCTTATTGTTCACCTATTGCACCGAACAGCCATCCACAATGGCTGCCAAGGCCGATGCCCCCGCTGCTCCCTCACCGGAAGAACTCGCCAGGCGGGGAGAGTACCTGGTTACCATCATGGGCTGCCACGACTGCCATTCTCCCAAGCGGATGGGGCCGCAGGGCCCGGAGATCATCCCTGAACTTATGTTGTCCGGCTACCCCGCCGGCCAGCCCGTCCCGGAGGTAGATGCCGGCATCGTGGAAAGAGGCCTGGCCGTACTTACCCCCGACCTCACGGCAGCCATCGGCCCATGGGGCGTTTCCTTTGCCGCCAACATCACTTCCGATGAGACCGGCATCGGCAACTGGACGGAAGAGCAGTTCCGCAAAGCCTTAACTGAAGGAAAATCCAAAGGGCTGGACGGCGCCCGGCCGATGCTGCCGCCGATGCCCTGGTTCAACTACATCAACATCCAGGATGAGGACCTCAAGGCTATTTTTGCGTACCTGAAAAGCACCAAGCCGGTCGAGAATGTGGTGCCGAACCCCATTCCTCCGGGGCAGCCGAACTAACCTTTAAAGGCTACCTGTCTAAGGCTGGACAAGTTCGTTGTTCGGATTTCGGTATTCGCAACAACGCTGGCTGGACGGCTTCAGCTTACCTACTTCCAACTGTGTCCAACGTTAGACGGGTAGCCCCTTTAAAGAATTACCTTCCCATTTGGCGTCGAGGCAACATCTTTTTGCCCCCGCTCCTGGCGATTAAGAGTTTGTTCAAAATTCGATGATGAGGCGAAAGCGAGGAAATTTTGTTCTGAACAAGGCAAAAAACGTAGGCATACCTGGAAGGTATGACGAGGCTTTTTAACGCAGTGCAGGATAAAATTTGCCGCTTGGAGCCCATTGATTGAATTTTGAACAAACTCTAAGCTTGTTACTGCGGATTGAGGGGCAAAAAGGTGTCGTCTCGTTAAAGGGCCAACCCTACCCCGCCTCCTTCACCCGTTCCAGCCCCTCTTGCGCATCCTCATAATTCGGCGCCATCTGCAGGGCCTGTTCGTAATCGGCTTTGGCGGCTTCAGCATTGCCCAGCATTTCCTGGGCGAGGCCCCGGAAGTAATAGGCCCGGATGTGGGTGGGAGAAGTCTTAACGGCGAGGTCGAACTGCTGCCTGGCCTGCTCGACGGAGTCCATATCCAGGTAAATGAGGCCGGAATTGAAATAGGCTTCTTCGTACTGCTGGTCAATTCGTACGATGCGGCGGTACATCTCGATGGCTTCCGGCAACTGGCCGATATCGCTGAGGTAGTCTGCCCGGGCGTGCAGGGCGGTGATGTTATCCGGCGCCACCCGGATGGCGTTATCGAAATACCGCATGGCCAGGGGGTCGCCGATAGACGCATAGAGCTGGCCGAGGTTGATCCAGCCGTCGATGAGTTCCGAGTTGAGCTCTACGGCCTTCTGGAAGCTGTTTATGGAGCGGACGGTATCGCCCAGCTCCTTGAAGTTCATCCCGAACATGAAATAAGCCTCCGCGTTCTGGGGATCAAGCTTCAGAATGCGGTCAATGGTCTTCATCGATTCTTCATATTGCCGGAGGATCATCTGGAATTCGCTTAGCTTGAGCAGGGTGGGAATGCGCTCGGGGTACAGCCCGGCGGCCTGCTCCATCGTTCTCAGGGCCTGGCGCGACTTGAAATAGTCGAGGTACACATCCGCCAGCAGGTGCATGTAGTCCACGTTGGTGGAATCGAGGCTGAGGGCCTTGTTCATGTCGCGTATGGCCTCGTCATAGCCGTTGTTCTCATAGAACATGCGGCCCCGCTCGGCATACAGCCCGGCGTCGTTGGGGTTTCGGGCGATTTCCGCCGACAGTCCGTCAATAGCGGGGTTGCCGGTCGTCATAACGGCCTCGTCGCCGCCTTCCTGCCCGTCCTGGTTGTTTCCTCCACAGCCGACGGTAGTTAAAGCCAGGGCGAGCGCCAACCCTATAAATCCAATTTTAGTTTTCATAACGTTAGGTGACATTTGTAACTGAAATTGTGCGCGAAGATACGGATTTTGATCCTCTTTAGGCTTGACAAGTTTACCCGGCGTTATGCCACCTGACAAACTTGTCAAGCCTCACAACACTAAGAGCATGTTTGGAGGGGGTGCTTTTGAAGCGAAAAAGTCAGATTTTGGGTTTTCGCGAAGGCATTTTTCCGCCCCATAGCAACGCTACGGGGCGAAAAAATGGTAAAGCGAGGTTCCAAAAGCTGGGTTTTGCAGCCAAAAT
>CAYQKY010000271.1:0-8398 GCA_964418125.1 uncultured Phaeodactylibacter sp. | reverse complement strand
AAACATTATTAAACCAACAACTTAATCTCCTTAAACCGTGAACAATAGTACTGCATTTTTAGAATTAAAGTATGGCAATATTTACGGCGGATACCCCAATTTCTACGCAATTAGTGAAATATGCCTCCTGGTCTTTGAACACGGATCCAACAAGATCTTCATCGAAACCTGGCTCAACAACGCTAATGTCGATATTGTGAGTGTCTACTCCAAAGTCAACGAACTGGGACACACCATTGGCCGGGTAAAGGAAGTGATCAACATGCGGACGCACCGCCGCAAACCGTACCGCGAGGATTTCCGCCTCGACGAACGGCAGCTGAAGTACTCCTTCCAGCAACTGCGCCCCACCAAAATGCCGATCAAAAACTTCCTCCTCAAGAACATGAGGAAATATCGTTTCCGGGACATCATTACTTTCGATGGGCGCCGCGACGTATTTCTCTGCGAGCGCTCGGGGGCCCGTTTTGACCGTTACAACATCGTAGACCTGCAGAAAGACCTCAATAAAGAAACGGACTACTTGTTCTCTCTGAACAAACTCGCCGTTGTGATCGGCTTTGAGCACGACCGCAGCTACCTGCGCTCCAACAACCTGGAGTACTGGCTGCACCCCATCGCCGACCGCCAGATCGTTCCCAAATCAGCGGCCTATGACGCAGCCCGCCTGATGATGGTGCACAACGAGTACATGGAATATCATGACGATTTCCTGCTGAAAGCGGCTCTCGTCCTGAACAAGATCCAGAATACGAAAACGCAGGAGTGAGGGAAGGGAATGAAGGAATGAGGGAATGAATATCCAGGCCATTCAATCAATCATTCCCTCATTCCTTTTACAACTCATACTCCTGCCCCAGTTCCGGGATCTCAACACCCTGGAACCCCTGTTCCTGCAGCAGGTTCCGGAAAGCTTCCTGGCGGTCTAAGGTTCCGTGGACCAGGAAGAGCTTCCTGAGGCTTTTCTTCTGATTCTCCAGGTAATCGGCCAGTTCGTGCCGGCCGGCATGAGCCGAGAAGGAATCCATTACTTCTACCTCCGCTTTTACGAACTTTTCGTCTCCGAAGACCCTCAGTTGCTTGGCGCCGTCGCGCAGGGCCCCACCCGGCGTGCCGGGAGCGCAATAGCCGACGATGAGGAAGGTGTTGCGGCGATTTTCGATGTTGTGAAAAAGGTGGTGTTTTACCCGCCCGGCGTTCATCATGCCGGAGGAGCTGATGATGACGCAGGGCTCATTGGAATAGTTGAGCTCTTTCGACTTTTCCGCCTTGCGGATATAAGTCAGGGAATTGAATCCAAAGGGGTCGTCATCGGTGAGCAGGTATTCATTCAGCTGGCTGTCGAAGCACTCCGGGTGGGAGCCGAAGATCATGGTGGCGTTTACCGCCAGGGGGCTGTCGACATATACGGGAATGCGAGGTAGTTTGCCTGCGCTTTCCAGTTGGTCGAGCATATAAACGACCTCCTGGGTACGGCCTACGCTGAATGCCGGGATAATGAGTTTGCCCTGCTTCTCGACACAGGTATGCAGGATGATCTTCAGGAAGCGCTCCAGCTCGTTGGGGGCGGCTTCATGGTCCCGGTCGCCGTAGGTGGATTCGCAGATCAGATAATCCACTTCCGGCAGGGGCACGGGGTCCCGGAGGATCGGCCGGTTGGGCCGGCCCACATCGCCGGTGAAGCCAACCATGATCTTGCGGCCCTTATCCTCTATTCGCAGGGTTACGTTGGCGCTGCCCAGAATGTGGCCGGCGTCCCGAAAGAGCACTTCCACCCTATCGTGAATGCGGAACCAGCGGTTGTAGCCGTGCCCCTGGAAGAGGTCCCAGGCCATTTCCACGTCCCGGGTGGTATACAGCGGCTCTTTGAGGCGGTCTTTGTGGCCCCGCTTGAGCTGCCTTTTGTTGTAGTACTTCACGTCCATCTCCTGGATCTTGGCACTGTCCAGCAGCATGATCGCACAGAGGTTGCGCGTAGCGTGCGTACAATGGATATCTCCACCGAACCCATCGGCCACCAGTTTGGGAATGCGCCCGCTATGGTCGATATGGGCGTGAGACAAAACCAGGCAATCGATCTCCGAAGGTGAAAAATACCAGTGTTCATTGAACTCGGCCATATCCTCGGAACTTCCCTGATAGAGCCCGCAGTCCAAAAGGATCTTAAAACCATCAGAAAGGGTAATGAGGTGAGCGCTACCCGTGACTTCCCGGGCCGCTCCGCAGAATTGTATTTTCATGGGATACAATATACCGACTTCGGAAGGTTTGACAAAAAAAAGCCGCTCCTGCATTGATATAATTTTGCAGAAGCAGCAGCAAACTTTCGTAAAAATTGGATTAGTATGAAGCCAAAGTTATTCTTTCTATCAATTCAAAAATGAAGAGGCGTACAAATGAATTGCTAACCGGTTGGCCGAAAGGGCGCCTGTACATTCCCATTTCCGACTTCCCACTTCCGATTTGGCATCAGTCCTGCGCCACCCTCAACGCCCCATAGTTCACCCTTGCCCGCAGAATACGCGGCGCTTTGCCCGAGCCGGCATGCCCTCTTACCTCATGGTTGGTACCGGCCTCCCGTTCGTAGGTGATATGGAGGTTTCGAGGATACCGGATACCGGCAAAATCGGCCACGGCATCCATCTGATAGGCAGTTCCCGGTTCGATGCCCAGCCGGAAATCGGTGAAGTTCCCGGTAATGTCTACCGTGTTGAAGTAGCGCCCAATGGAGGACACTTTCACCCCGCTGCTGTCCACCTGGAGTTGCAGGCTCTTATTGACCTTTTCTATGTACAGCTCGGTAAGGGTGCTGTTGACGGCAACCTCTTCCGCCAGTTCGATCTCGATATTGTCGAACTCGCCCGTATTGACAAACCGCCCGACCTCCTCCAGGTCGTACGTATCGTACCTGGAGTGGCTCAGCACTTCCCCGGCCCTTTCTATCCAGATTCGCGAATAGCGGCTATTGGCCTCGACGAACCGGGCTTCCTCTATCCGCAGGCGGGCCTGTTGCAGGTCCACTTTCAGCCGTCCGGCGCTTTCGATAACCCCCATGCCGTGTTCGAGCAGAACATCAGCATCCATCTTCAAGTGATCGGCCTGCAGGTTGCCGTAGCGAACTTTGAGCGTTGTAGGGCCTGCCCTGTTGCCAATGTGTACGTTCCCGTGCTTATTTTCCACAATGAGCTTGCAATCGTACGGCAAATAGGCTTTATAGGAAATGGAATAATCCGCTTCTTTCTCGCCCCAGAACCACCACTCTTTCTTTTGCGGAGCGATCTGGGTTTCGGCTGAGACATAATCGCGGCTCTCGCTGAAGTCGATCCGGATACGGCCGAAGGCTCGCTGAGCGCTGGCCTCTCCCTCGGCCCGGACGACGATATTGACCTCCAGCTTGACCCGCTGCTGGCTCCAGCCTTCCACTTTCACGTTACCGTATTTATTGTTCAGGGCCACAGCTCCTTCTCTGGATATGGGAAACTCCTTTTTGATCACCTTGGAATATTCCTGATACGTACCTGCCAGAAGGAACTGGGGCAATAGGCACCCCAGCAACAGGACAAAGCCGTAACGCCTAAATACTGGTTTGCTCATTTTCCTCTTTTTTATTGATCTCAGGGCTGGCTTCCTGCAGGCGGCCAAGGACGCGCTCCAGGATAGCGACCTTGGCCTTATAACTCTGCAGGAGGTTCTCGACGATCTCCTCTTCTTTCCCTTTGGGCGCGACGAGGAGTTCCTGCCGGAGTTCCTGCATGACTTCATCGAGCCGGGCCAGGTCTTTCTCCACTGCCTCGTCCCGATGATAGGCAGCCAGTTGCTGATATTTCTGGTTGATCTGCTTCTGGTAATACTGCTCCGCTTCGGCGTATTCCGGTGCGATCCTTTCCAGGGCGGCGGCCTGCTGCATCTGATCGCCGAAAAGGTAAACTCCGATCAGCGCCCCACAGGCAAGCAATGCCACTACTATGGCGGCGGCCCGGCTCACCTTCCAGAGGATCATACGCCGGGATTGCCGGCGGTCGAGCTCATGGTTGATCTCCCCCCATACCCTAAGGCCGGGAGTAGAACCATCGAAGGTTTCACGGTTGTCCAGGATAAACTGCTCGAGATGATCTCGTTGCATTGTACTATTGATTTAACTCAGGCATAAGAAGGTTCATTTACCTGCCATGCCCAATCGATGTGACTCTAATAATTCTTTCAGTTTCTTCTTGGCTCGGCTGTACTGTGATTTGGAGGTCGCTTCCGTAATTTCCAGGATGCCGGCTATTTCCTTATGGTCATAGCCTTCAAACAGATAAAGGGTAAAGACTACCCGGTAGCCGTCGGGGAGGTTCTCCACGGCCTTTTTGACCGCCTCCACATCGAGCCCCGGGATGGGTTCCTCCGGTTCCAGTTCAGCCTTCGCCGGCACTTCGGCGTGCCGTTCTTCCAGTTCTTCAAAGAACAGGCGGTTGCGCTTGAGGTGGTTGATGCAGTTGTTCACCGTAATGCGCTTGATCCACGCTCCTACCGACGACTGATAACGGAAGGTATGGAGCTTGGAGAAAACGTCGATGAACGAATTCTGCAACAGGTCCTCTGCGTCCTGTTCATGGCGGACCATCCGCAGGCACACATTGTACATAGCTCTTGAATATAAGCGATAGAGCTCGAACTGAGCCCTCCGGTTGCCACGCTTACATTTCTCAACAATGTCTCGGTGTGTGCTTGCGTAATCCAATTTCAGGTGGTTGTGTTCTTCAGCGGGTGATTTTTTTATCGCATGCATGCTTCTTGGACTTCAGCTTCATCTAAAAGGGACAGTAAGGCCGGGGAAGGGTTGCACGTTGAAAGATACATTTTAACCCCACCTGCCCCGTCAAAAACGCTTGGAAGCAATGCCAAGCTACAAATTAACTTTTTTGCGCCGATAAAGCCGAATTTCTTACTTTTAAGAATCACAGAAAGCCAATTGGGAACACCCGAAACCCAGTATTGGGAAACCAGGCCGGCCCTCCAAACAAGCTCCGGTTCCCCTTGTATTGTAATGCAACGAAACCATCGGCTTTTGAAACGCCTGAACAAACCCCTGCTTTTTCTGGATCCCTCGTCCATTGCCAGCGATGGCCTGACCTATGTAGACATCGACGGGCAGGGCATACTCTGGAACAGATACCGTCACTTTTTTCGATATCAAAACGGCGGAAGGGCGCCGCAACACCCGCCCTATGCGCATGCTCGAAAGCCGGGATGGGTTCCTGTGGATCGCCGGCTATTCGGAGATCTGGCGGATCTCGCCGGGCCGCAGCCAGATGGAACAGCTCAATGCCCGGGCCGCCGGCGCCCACGAATTGCTGTCCGACGGCCTGTGGAGCATCTTCGAAGGCCGCTCCGGCCTGATCTGGTTTGGAAGCCCCGGCCGGAAAGCCCTCTTTTTTGACCCCAGGCGGGAAGCCTTCCGGTTTTATAACCCGGCGGGGGCAACCGGAAAGGCGAAGGCGCCCACCGCCATCAATTGCCTGCAGCAGGATAAGACTGGAAGGCTTATACCGAACAAGCCTGTCTTCCCCTGTAGTTTTCGACACCTGGCGCACCGGCTTCAACGACCCCAAGGCCATGGGGTTATTGCAGTTTGCAGATAAACCTGTTGCGGAAATCGCCTATGAGCTGGGTTTTACCGACCCTAATTATTTCTCGCGAACCTTTAGCCGGGAGTTTGGAAATCCGCCCAGCTTTTTTCAAAAGTAATGCGGCATGTCAGACGAGCCTCCGGCCTCTTCAATAATTCACGCTCTGGCCCGCCCGGCGGGCTGTTCATCCTGTAAATCCTGTCATCCTGTCATCCTGTCTAGTTCCACGCCAGCCCGCTCCGTTCCTCCCAGTACGACTCCACCGGCATGGCCAGGCGGTTCAACTCCTCCACCTCCCCATCGGAAAGTTTTACACCACTTGCCCGCAGGTTGGACAACAGGTGTTCCGGCCGGGCCGCCCCGCTAAGCGCCAGGTGCGCCCAGGGAAAGCGCAGGATGTAGGCCAGCGCCAGGGCGTCAATGCCTACGCCCTGGTTGTCGGCCAGGCGTTTGAGCACCTGTAGTTTGGGAATAAAGTCCGGGCTGTCGTTGCGTGAGGTCAGGCGGCCATTGGCCAGGGCCTCCTTGACGATGACGGCCATGCCCTGCCCGGCGGCGTCCTGAAGCTGTTGCCCGGCCGAGGGTTCCAGAATATTGAAGGTAGCCTGTACGGCGTCGAAGAGGCGCTTCCCGTCGATCTCCACCTCCATAGCCCGGGCCAGCACCTCCTGCTGATCGGGCCCGCTGAGCGACAGGCCGATGGCCACCCCTTCCGCTTTCAGGGCGGCCAGGCGATTGAGCACCTCCTTGCTGCCGAGCACCCCGCTGCGGAAGGTTGCCGAGTGGATCTGGTACAACTTCAGGTAGGGCAGCAGGCGCTTCGACAACTCCCACTGCCGCTCCAGCACCGGCAGGCTGTGCTCCTTTACCTCATGCTTTTCCGCCTCCACCTTCCATTCGGCAGTATAGGTATACCCCCATTTGGAGCCCACCGTCACTTCCGCCGCCTTCTCCGGGTGCTCCTGCAGCCAGGACAGCAGAAAGTCTTCCGCCTTCCCGTACGACCGCGCCGCATCGAAGTAGCGGACGCCTTTCTCAAAGGCCAGATCGAGCATCTCGTGGGTGCGCCCTTCCATGGAGGCCACCTCGTAGTTGGCCTCCAGGTCCTGCCCGTGGCCCAGGTTGATGTAGCCGGGGCGGCCCAGGGCGGCCAGGCCGAGGCCCAGGCGGGGGAGGCGGAAGGAGGTGGAGCCGAAGGGGGTGGTGGGGATGGGCATGGAAAAAATTTGTATTTTTCGAAGTATACGGAAAAAATGGATAAGATGACGGAGATACTTGACCGTTTTCAAAACCTGGGGCGTTATAAAGACTCCGCCCCTCATAAGCCATTGTTAGTTTTAGCGGTTCTGGACTGGATAGAGGAGTTAAGGCTGGAACGGAATGAGATCCCGATCGACACGGGACTATATGATCTGTTTGACCGATACTGGAACAGGCTCTATGATCCAACCAAGGCCGGGAAAATACACTATCCTATTCGATATTTACAATCTGACGGCCTGGGGTGGAAAGTATTGGTAAACGGCAAGTTGCTCAGCGAAGAGAAAAGTAAAAGCTACCTTCGAAAAAATAAGTCAGTAGCTTCTTTTGACGAGATAGTCTGGGCGTTTTTGCAATCTCCGGAAAATCGGGACCTGGTACGCCTGGCTATTCTTAACACCTACTTTCCCGGTAAGAGACAGGATGTATTTTCCGGCAAACCTTATTCTCTTGCCGAATACGAATACGAATTCTTCGAAGAACGGCAGGCGCCGTACAAAACGACAACGATTACAAAAAGCGGCTTCGTTCGGGATGCTTCCTTCAGGATCTTTTTAATGGAAGCGTATGATACCACCTGTGCCATGTCGCGCCTTCACGTCAATCCGCCGTGGGAAATACTCCAAGCCTGTCACATTGATAAATTCTCTAAAACCGGTAATAACAGTGCCGCGAATGGCATCGTGCTCTGCGCCAATCTTCACGCTGCCTTTGACAGAGGCTATGTGGGCATTGGAGAAGATTATGAAATAATGGTAAATGATGAATTATTTGAAGAGCGCCCCAGCGCTTACAGCATAGACAAACTTCGGGGAGAAAAGATCTGGCTGCCAGGCAAGAAGAATTTATGGCCGTCTCAGGAGTTGCTGGCCAAACACCGGGACGCCCACTTCAAGAAAGCCCGATAAGCCCGGATATTCAATTCACAAAAAGAAACTCGCACGCCAATGGGCATGCCTTCGCATGAAGCTTGCGCCTCCGCTAAAGCTTCGGCGACACGCGGACGGCAGCCGAAGAAAATTGGCGCCAGAGAGGACTCCACTGACCAATATCATTTGCCAATCCCCACCAACTTCCGTACTTTGGGAGTGATTCAAGAGCGACCACCATGGCAGAAAAAGAAAGATCAACCGACCCAGAGCTACTCCGCAACATCGGCATTGCCGCCCACATCGACGCGGGAAAGACCACTCTCACCGAACGCATTCTCTTTTATACGGGCCGCACCCACCGCATCGGTGAGGTGCACGACGGCACCACCATCATGGACTATCTGGAGGAGGAGCGCGAGCGCGGCATCACCATTACCGCCGCCGCCACGCAAACGCACTGGGCCTGGCGAGACATCGAATACACCATCAACATCATCGACACGCCCGGCCACGTCGATTTCACCGTGGAGGTGGAACGCTCCATGCGGGTGATCGACGGGCTGATCGTGCTTTTCAGCGCCGTGCACGGGGTAGAGCCCCAGTCGGAGACCGTCTGGCGGCAGGCCGACCGCTACCATGTGCCGCGCCTGGCCT
>CAYQKY010000270.1:0-8436 GCA_964418125.1 uncultured Phaeodactylibacter sp. | reverse complement strand
TGGACAATTCTATCGTTTTTCAATTAACCAGCACGCAGGCGTGCTGAATAGTTACTCTATACGTCGAATCGGCAATGGCTTTCATTAGAGGAGATTGCAGAAACAGTGAATGGGCGCTGGAAAGGGAAAGCCGTCCATTTCAGCAGTTGTGACACCTTGAATACTGATGCGGAAGCTATATCTGCATTTCGGAAAGAAACCCAAGCCGCCCTGGTGTCGGGCTATAAGGAAAGCATCGACTTCCTGGATGGCGCTTTGATGGATCTGGTTTTCGCCACCATTTCAAGTGAATATGAATTATTCAGCTACGTGCCAGCTCGCCTGGAGAAAGAATATCCGGAACTGCTATCCCGCACGGGCCTGATATTTGGATAGCCATAATGACAGCAGGAAAATTGTAACTCATGGGCAAAATCACGGAGAATGACATAGAATACCTAGCCCTGGAAGAACTGGAACAACTCGGCTGGTCCTACCTCCACGGCCCGGAGATCGCCCCGGATGGCGACCGCCCGGAGCGCCGGAGCTGGGATGAAACTGTGCTTACCGGAAGGTTGAAAAACGCCATTGCCACCATCAATCCAAACGTGCCCTATGACATTCAGGAACAGGCATTCAAAGAGGTAACCCGAATTGCCTCCCCGGAATTGATCACCAATAATGAGCATTTTCATACGCTGCTGACGGATGGAGTGAGCCTCAGCTACCACCAGGATGGACAGGAACGAGGGCTTAAAGTATGGCTGGTGGATTTTAACCATCCGGAGAACAACGACTTTCTAGCAGTGAACCAGTTCACCGTCATCGAAAACAACAACCACAAGCGGCTTGACGTCATCCTCTTTGTAAACGGCTTGCCCCTGGTGATCATGGAGCTGAAGAACGCTGCCGATGAAAATGCAACGGTACGGAAAGCCTTCGACCAATTGGAAACCTATAAAGTAACCCTTCCTTCCCTTTTTACTTTCAATGAGGTCTGCATCATCTCCGACGGGCTGGACGCCAGAGCCGGTTCACTCTCTGCCGGGTATTCCCGATACATGGCCTGGAAGACAGCGGACGGAAAGACTTTGGCTGATCCCCGAATCGGCGAGCTGGAAACACTGATCAAAGGCCTGCTCAATAAGCAGACGCTGCTGGATTACATCCGGCATTTTATCGTGTTCGAGCAATCCAAAAAAGTGGAGCCGGTACCGGAGTCCCAGCCCAAAGGCAGCCAGGAAGATCCCGGCGCCGGGATCATTACCATCCAAACTGTCAAGAAAATTGCCGCCTACCACCAGTACTACGCTGTCAACAAAGCGGTTGAATCGACCAAGGTGGCCACTTCCCGGGAAGGTGACCGAAAGGGCGGAGTGGTTTGGCACACACAGGGCTCCGGAAAGTCGCTCTCCATGGTGTTTTACGCCGGAAAGCTGGTCCTGGGGCTGGATAACCCCACCATCGTAGTGATCACTGACCGGAATGACCTGGACGATCAGCTGTTCGATACTTTTGCCGCCTCATCCGGATTGTTGCGGCAGGCGCCGGTACAGGCGGAGAGCAGAGATCACCTGAAAGAGCTTTTGAAGGTGGCTTCCGGCGGGATTGTCTTTACGACCATCCAGAAGTTCCTGCCCGAAGCGCTGGTGGATGAGGAGGGCAATAAAATCAAAGGCAAGCGCAAGGAACGATTTGAGGAGTTATCGGAACGCCGGAATATCGTGGTGATCGCCGATGAGGCGCACCGCACTCAGTATGGTTTCAAAGCCCGGAATATTGACGACCTGGACCCGGAAACCGGGGAGGTGATCGGCACCAAGACCGTTTACGGCTTCGCCAAATATATGCGGGATGCTCTGCCGAATGCCACCTATATCGGCTTCACCGGCACACCCATCGAAAGCACGGATGTGAATACCCCTGCTGTTTTCGGAAACTATATCGACATCTATGATATCGCCCAGGCGGTGGATGATGGCGCCACCGTGCGGATCTATTATGAGAGCCGTTTGGCTAAAGTCGACATGACCGAAGAGGGAAAAAGGCTGATAGAAGAGCTGGACAAAGAACTGGAGGCGGAGGAAATCAGCCAGGTCCAGAAGGCTAAAGCGAAATGGAGCAAGCTGGAAGCGCTGATCGGTAGTCCGCAAAGAGTGGCCAATGTGGCGCAGGATATTGTGGCGCACTTTGAGGAACGTCAGAAAGTCTTCAGAGGAAAGGCTATGGTCGTCGCCATGAGCCGCCGCATTGCTGTCGATCTCTATAACGAGATCATCAAAATCCGCCCGGAATGGCACGATGAAGCGCTCGATAAGGGTGGCATCAAAGTCGTGATGACTGCCGCCTCTTCCGATGGGCCGGCGATGGTTGCTCACCATACGACCAAAACCCAGCGAAAAGCTCTGGCGGAGCGTATGAAAGATCCGGATGACCCGCTCCAACTGGTCATTGTCCGGGATATGTGGCTGACTGGCTTCGATGCTCCCTGCTTGCATACCCTCTACATCGACAAGCCCATGAAGGGCCATAACCTGATGCAGGCCATCGCCAGGGTCAACCGCGTCTATAAGGACAAACCCGGCGGCCTGGTGGTAGACTACCTGGGCATCGCTTCCGACCTCAAAAAAGCGTTGTCGTTTTATTCCGATAGTGGCGGCAAGGGCAATCCCGCCGAAACGCAGGAAGTCGCAGTCAGCCTGCTTCTGGAAAAGCTGGAGATCGTTTCCCAGATGTTTGATGAGCGGCCGGCTGAATCGAAACCAGCTTATGGCATGGCTGCCGAACCGTTCCTGAGATACAGTAATGAGGGGCACTTCCCTTATGAGAATTACTTCACGGCTTCCACCTCAGAGAAGCTTTCCATTATCCTCGCTGCCGAGGAGCATATCCTGAGCCTGCAGGATGGCAAGAGCCGGTTTATTCAAGAAGTGACTGCCCTTTCCAGAGCCCTGGCTATCGCCATTCCGCACGAGCAGGCGATGGCAGCGAAGGAGGAGGTCGGCTTCTTCCAGGCGGTAAAAGCCCGGCTGGTCAAGTTTGAAGTAACCGGCAATGGGAAAAGCGATCACGATATCGAAACAGCCATCAAGCAGGTGGTGGACGAAGCAATCGTCTCTGACCAGGTGGTTGATATTTTCGACGCTGCCGGGATCAAGAAACCGGACATCTCCATCTTGTCCGAAGACTTTCTGGAGGAGATCCGCGGCATGCAGCACCAGAACCTGGCCCTGGAGCTGCTCAAAAAGCTCCTGAATGACGAGATCAAAGCCAGAGCCAAGCGCAATATGGTGCAAAGCCGCACCCTTATGGAAATGCTGGAAGGCTCCATAAAGCGCTACCAGAACAAGATCCTCACCGCCGCTGAGGTGATCCAGGAACTGATCAACTTGGCTAAAGATATGAAAGCTGCCGACCGGCGCGGCGAGCAGCTGAACCTTTCCGAAGACGAGCTGGCTTTTTATGATGCGCTGGAAGTGAATGACAGTGCGGTAAAAGTCCTGGGCGATGATACACTCCGCGATATTGCCCGGGAATTGGTGGAAAAGGTTCGCAACAACGCCACCATCGACTGGACGATAAAAGAGAGCGTCCGGGCAAAACTCCGGGTGCTGGTGAAACGTACACTAAGGAAGTACGGCTATCCACCGGATAAGCAGGCGAAGGCTACGGAGACGGTGCTGAGGCAGGCGGAGTTGTTGGCAGATATGTGGACATAAAATGATATTTAGAACGTGTTTAAAAATTTTATTCCCCAATCACTCTAATCTCGAAATGATGACCTGGCAGTTCATTAGGAAAACCATAGATGCCGAACTTTCTACGGTTTTTTCGTAATCTTTTGCCAGGCGCCTGAAGAAATTTGTCCAAGTGATGGTTCTTTCTACGACCCACCGCTTGGGAATAATTTCGAAGTTCTTTGAATTTTTATCCTGGGAAGTTATCTCAACTTCAACCTCTTTACTGAAAAGGGCTTCTATCGCTTCGATGAATTTTCCTCGATAGGCAGAGTCCCCGATAATTTTTTTCAAGCGGCTGGTACAGTAGAAAAACCTTTCTACCAGGCTGGCTCCTTGAGGGCCATCAAAGCGGTTGGCTGAATGCACTATCACTCCGTGGATGAGCCCCATGGTATCCACAAGTAAATGCCTCTTTCGGCCATTTATCTTTTTGTACCCATCAATGCCCACTTCTTCGGAAATGAATGGCGCTATTTTAACGCTCTGGCTATCAATTATTTGGAGAGAAGCATCTTCCTCTTTTCCTGCTTCGCGCCTAGCCAGATGGACTAATTCTGAATTTAGTGCCTCTATGGTACCATCCAATGTCCATTTTCGGAAGTAGTAGTAGACAATTTGCCATTTGGGAAACTTGCTTTCCAGATTACGCCACTGGCTCCCAGTCCTTAATATCCAAAAAATGGCATCGACAATTGTCCGTAAACTGTATTTGCGTTTCCGTTGAATAGGAAGAAATTCTTTTATAACTTCCCACTGGGAGTCAGTAAGCTCTTCATATTGAGCTACCATAACTCGGTGTTTGGTCACATCCAAGTTACGGACTGGCTCCTACTTTCACTCAACTCAAAAATTTAAACACGTTCTTACAGTTATAATATGATGAGGCTAAAACCATGGGCAAGGGGTCCATTCGAACTTATTAGGCATGCCGAGGGGCATTTAAAACAAGGAACTGACTTTGATCGAAGAATGGCATTGATCAGCTTTGATAATGCTATTGAAATGTCAATTATCTCATACTTGTCATTGAACCCAATTCAGAGGAGTGATCAGATCTTCAAACGAGAAGATGTAGATAGGTGGAGCAAGAATTATCATTCCAAATTAGAATTCTTCGAGTATTATGTAGAACAGGTCCTGTCACAGAAAATGAAAACCCCAAGGGATGAAATCATTTATTATCATAATTTAAGAAACGAACTATACCACAAAGGAAATGGTTTCGTTCCACAACTCGAGGATATCCAAAAAATCCGAGAAATTAGCCTTTGGATATTTTCAACACTTTTTGAGGTCGCAGGAGAAGATATTTTGCTTAATGTAATGCAAGATAATATAGCAGCTGAACCCGCTCCCCCTCCTTATGGAGATTCAGAAAGCCTTTCAGACCGGACACAGTTTCTTAAGCAATTCATTTCGATTCGACACAAACTTGAGGAGCTGAGTGGGCAATTAGGCTTACCAAGTGAATCAAAGGATTTGTCTGATACATTAGAAGCCATAGTAAAAGAGGGTTACGAGGAAAAGCTAGAAGAGTTCTTGGAAGTTTTCAATAAAGCTGAGAGAATTCGAGACTTGATTGTTGATGATACAGAAGAGAAACCTACTGAAGTAGACCTGGAACAGGTATCAAAGAAAGTAGAGGAGGCTTCTGAATTTTTGGATTTCAAGCTTCGTTACTACCAAAGAGAAGCTGCCGAAAAAGCATTCCAAGAATCATTAAAAGCACTCACTTCCAATGAAAGGCAAGCAATAGGTGTTGTTTCTCAGGCCTCAGGCACAGGGCTTTTCTACACTTTTTTTACCTATTTGGCACTTGCCACTTCAGCCGATGAATTTCAAAATTTCAAGCTTTTAGTCCTTACACAAAGCATTGTAATGCTTGAACAGCTTAAACACATGTTACCTACTTCTTTTGAAGAAACTGTTCCCTTATGTGTGCCGAAATCCCGGGTAGAAATGAAAAACTGCTTGAAGTCCAAAAATTACAGAGTAGTTTTGTCCAATATTCAAAAACTAATGAAAAAAAATGGGGAAGAAGACTTTGAGGATGAAAAAATTATAGTGATTGGGTATAATTTAAATAATGCACCAGCTCCTCTAATGGCGCTTTTCCCCAACAGTAAATTTCTGCTTTTTACCAGTTCCTATGTAAACCAGTATCATATAGTCAGCGCCTTTGGATATCACATTTCAAGATATGGCCGTGAACATGCAATTAAAGATGGGGTAATACTGCCTGTTAGAGTCGAAAGAAGGGCATGGCCATTGGGAGATTCTGATGAGAAAAACTTGGGAACCTCTCTCTCTTCAATGTTCAATGACTCTACCTTCATTAACAGAATCACACGAGACATTATTGAGCATTATGAATCAAGGGATATTGACGGAGGCAAAGCTATTGTGATTGCACCAAACCAAAAGGCGGCAATTGCAATCTTCGAGTCGATCATTGACTTGAGGCCTCAATGGAAAGAAAGCGGGAAAGTCCATGCAATAGTTGGCGATCTTGATCCTGTTGAATATTCCCTGTTTCCCAATCAATTTAATGATGAAAATAGCCCTTTTTCTATTGCTATAATGGCTGATTTATGGATATTGGGTATAGACATTCCCACACTTAAGGCTATTTATGTATTGAAAAAGCTTTCAAAAACAAGCTTATATCAGTTGTTCAGTAAGGTAAACCGTATTCATGGTGACAAGCAATACGGGTTAATTGTGGATTACTTGGGGCAGGATTTTGAAAGTTTGGGTGAATAAGCATGAGGTGCAATTCAAATATACCATGCCAATAGACCAAGATGAAGTCTTCCTTGCCAAAATCAAAAGTAAAATAAACCGCTCAATCGATAATTTGAAGTTGGTGCTGGACAGCTTATCGATTAATTGGCTTAGAATATTATGTGATTGAAATAAAAGGTTTCGTATGGCAATAGAACAGAATGTACTATTATTCACCTTTGCTAATAGTGACATTAAACCTCTTCTCACTTTAAAGGAAGAATACGAGGAGCTGCATTCACTATTACAAGATCGGCACTATAAACAACATTTCGTCCCTTTTTGGATTCCTTTTTCGTCCACAGAACAAATCACCCGCCATGTGCTTAAATATAATGAATCATTATTTCTATTTCATTTTGGGGGGCATGCAGGAAGAGATTCCTTAGTGCAACTGGATGGAAAGGCTAGTATTGAAGGTATTGCACAATTATTCTCACAGTGTAATAATCTTAAAGTTGTAATTTTGAATGGTTGTTCAACTGGTGGACAGGTTGAGCAGTTACTTGCGAAAGGGGTACCTATAATTATTGCCACCAGTGCTCCTGTCGAGGATCGTCTAGCTACACGTTTTGCCATCAATTTTTATTCAGCATTAGAAAAAGGTGAGACTCTAAATAAGGCATTCGAGATTGCTAAAGGAGATATACTTCAAGTTAGACCAAATCAGAAGATATTTAGAGGTTTCCCAATTCCAAACGAGGATGAAGATGCTCCCTTATGGGGGATATTCTATAAGGAGGAGAACGAGGCACTATTAAATTTAAAATTGCCGGATAAAACCATGGAAAAAACCTTCCCCCCAAGCCCTTACTTGTGGAAAGACATAGAAACTGCAAGAATTCACTTTAGCGATTGGGAGGATCTACAATCCTTCTTACCAAATCTTCAAAAGTACCCATATCAATATTCTGAAAAAATCGGCTCAAATATCAATGAAATACGTTCTTATTTAAATATCCACAATGGTTCCATCAGAATATTGGGATTGCCAGGGCTTGGAAAAACCAGGTTAGCTTTAGAGGTTTTCCGTCTTCAGGAAGGAAGCACACTTGATCCCAACTTACATTATGGTCTTCTCTATTATGATGTAAGTCATGAAAACTCTGATCTCCTTTTAGGTTACGTAAATGAGCTCCGTGTAGCTCAGAGAGAGGGAGTACTGTTTATCGATAATTGCCCTCAATTACTTCATGATAAATTGAAAAGAAAACTGGCTGCCAGTAAACTTCGGCTGCTGACAATTGGATCATCTCAAAAAGATATTGAAGCATATGAAAGAAAAGAGTTGAATACTGAAGACCCTGTTTTCTTCCTCACACCACGAGATTTTAAACCTGTAATAAGAAAAATACTTCAATCGATTGACCCTAGTTTGTCAAATGAAACTTTAGACCGGCTCGAAAAATTTGCCGACGGCTTCCCTCTAATCGCGATGCTTTTAGCCAATGATATTTCAAAACAGGCCCCAAATATGGGAATGCTCAACGATAGAGAGTTAGCAGAAAGATTATTAGGGATCTCTGAGGACGATAAGGAGACCTATCCATTATTGAAAGCATGTGCAATTTTTGAGCGGTTTGGATATTATGAGGATTTGAGAAAGGAACTAGAGATAATTGGGAATTCAGATGTTATTTTAGGCCCCGATCTTCAACCTGGATCGAAAACGGTAAAGTTACTTGATCGAATATGCAAGAAATATAAGGAAGTCGGCATTTTTGAACAGAGAGGCCGATATCTGCAACTAAAGCCAAAACCTTTAGCTCTACGGTTAGCAGCGGATTGGTGGCGCTATTGTAACGTCGAAGATACCCTGACTCTATTAAAAGAAATATCAAACAGCAATCTTTCTGAGGCCCTTTGTGACCAATTAAGATAGGGCGTCCTCAAAAAAGATACAAAACCCGGCAAAGTGTTGATAAATAAGGCG
>CAYQKY010000269.1:0-8550 GCA_964418125.1 uncultured Phaeodactylibacter sp. | reverse complement strand
GTGCCGACCAAGGCCCGCAAGTCGGTCTCCAACTTCAAACTTCGCGAAGGGATGACTATCGGGGTGCGTGTAACCCTCCGGGACATCCGCATGTACGAGTTCCTCGACCGCCTGATCACCGTCGCCCTGCCACGGGTGCGGGACTTCAGGGGCGTCAACGATAAGAGTTTCGACGGACGGGGTAATTACTCCATGGGCGTCACCGAACAGATCATCTTTCCGGAGATCGACCTGGACAAGGTAAATAAGATCACCGGCATGGATGTGACCTTTGTCACCACGGCCAAGACCGATGCTGAGGCCCTGGCCCTGCTGAAGATGATGGGCATGCCCTTCAGAAATCAGAGAAACTAAATTTTTAATCCGCAATTTTCAGAAAATGGCTAAGAAATCATTGATAGCTCGCGAGAGGAAGAGGGAAAGGATGGTAGCGAAATACGCTGCTCTTCGCAAAAAGCTGAAGGAAGAGGGGTTGTGGGAAGAGCTCGACAAGCTGCCGCGCAATTCCAACCCCATCCGCCTGCACAACCGCTGCAAACTGACCGGCCGCCCCAAGGGCTATATGCGCCAGTTCGGCCTGTGCCGGGTAAAATTCCGGGAGATGGCCCTCGAAGGCAAGATACCGGGAGTGACCAAAGCGAGCTGGTAAGTTTTTATCAAGTATATCCAAGTATATCATTGTGCGTTTGGCGTTATTTCCACAGGCGCACCTCTAATATAAGGACAAATGGCAGTTACAGATCCAATAGCAGATTATCTGACGAGAATCCGCAATGCGCAACAGGCAGGGCACCGCATCGTCGAGATCCCGGCTTCCTCGCTCAAGAAGAGCATCACGGAGATCCTCTACAACCAGGGGTATATCCTGAAGTATATGTTCGCCGATGATGAAGGCAAGCAGGGCCTGATCAAGATTGCCCTGAAGTATGACCCGCAGACCAAAAACCCCGTCATTCGGGAACTGGGCCGTATCAGCAAGCCGGGCCTGCGCAAATACGCCAAGGCCCATGAGATCCCGCGCATCATCAATGGGCTGGGGACGTGCATCATTTCCACTTCCCATGGCCTGATGACGGATAAGCAGGCCCGCGAGGCCAACGTCGGCGGAGAATTGCTCTGCTATATCTACTAATTGTTTTTCGTAAGCTCCAAAACACAGCAAAAATGTCTAGGATAGGAAAAGCTCCGATCGAATTGCCCAAAGGGGTGACGGTAGACGTCAGCCAGGGCAACGTGGTTACGGTGAAGGGGCCGAAAGGAGAACTCACGCAGAAGGTCGATCCCGACCTTACCGTAAAGGTTGAAGATGGGGTGTTGACCGTTGAGCGGCCCACCGAACAGAAGCGCCACCGTTCCATGCACGGCCTGTACCGCTCTCTGATCAATAACATGGTCGAAGGCGTAACGAATGGCTTTGCCAGGGAGCTGGAACTGGTAGGGGTAGGTTATCGCGCCTCCAATACCGGCCAGTTGCTGGAGCTTACCATCGGTTACTCCCACCCGGTCATGTTCGCCCTCCCGGATGAGGTTAAAGTTGAAACCCGCACGGAGAAAGGTAAGAACCCGGTCGTTCGCCTGGAATCCATCGATAAGCAGCTCCTGGGCCAGATCGCGGCCAAGATCCGTTCCTTCCGCAAACCGGAACCCTACAAAGGAAAAGGTATCCGTTACACGGATGAGTACGTGCGCCGCAAGGCCGGTAAGGCTGCCGGTAAGTAAGGATATGCGGTTTTGATTTTTGATTTGCGATTTTTGATGTGGCCGGGGAGAGCGGCAATCGTTTCTTTTCGCGGCCCACGGTAGGCAAATCAAACATCAAACATCTCAAATCAAACGTCAAAAATAAAATGGGCCTTGGGTTTGGGTTCCGCCCCATACACTAAGGTGAAAAAAGAGAAGCAATGTCGTTTTCAAAAGAAAAAAGAAGGCAACGGATCCACTGGCGGATCCGCAAAAAGATCCAAGGCACGGCAGAACGGCCCCGCCTGAGCATTTACCGTAGTAACCGGGACATATACTGCCAGGCCATTGATGACGTAAACGGCCATACGCTCTTTTCAGCTTCTTCCCGGGAAGCGAGTGTTCCCCGTGACATCAGGCCGGTCGAGCGGGCCAAGAAGGTAGGCCAGATGGTCGCTGAGCGCGCCAAAGAGCACAACATCGAGGATGTGGTCTTTGACCGCAGCGGTTATCTCTATCACGGCCGGGTAAAAGCCCTGGCGGAAGGCGCCCGCGAAGGAGGCCTCAAATTTTAAAATTTCACAAGCAGATAATAATGGCTAAGAAAAGCTCCAACAGGGTTAAGCCCGCTGAAACGGAACTGAAAGAGAAGCTGGTCAACCTCAACCGCGTTGCCAAGGTGACCAAAGGGGGGCGTACGTTCAGCTTCGCCGCTATTGTCGTCGTTGGTGACGGCAACGGCACGGTCGGCCACGGCCTGGGCAAAGCGCGTGACGTTTCAGAATCTATTTCCAAAGCAGTAGATGACGCCAAGAAGAACCTGATCAAGATACCGCTGCATAAGGGAACCATCCCGCACGAGCAGAAAGGCAAGTACGGCGCCGGCAAGGTGCTGATCAAGCCTGCTGCCGACGGTACCGGCGTAATCGCCGGCGGGGCCATGCGCGCAGTACTGGAGATTGCCGGTGTACACAACGTACTGGCCAAATCGATGGGCTCTTCCAACCCCCACAACGTGGTTAAGGCGACCATCGATGCTTTGACGAAACTGAGAAGCCCCATGGAAGTATCGCGCCAGCGCAATATTTCAATGGAAAAATTGTTTAATGGATAATGCAGGCCAAGGGATCCTGCTCCTCCAAAACCTGAAGCGTGATGGCTAACAAGATAAAGATCACTCAAGTCAAGAGCATTATCGACCGCCCCAAGCGGCAGAAGGATACGATGAAAGCTCTGGGGCTGCGCAAGATGAACCAGAGCGTGGTGCACGAGGCCACGCCCCAGATCATGGGCATGGTGCAGAAAGTGAACCACCTGGTGGCCGTTGAGGAAGCCAGCTAGCGCGGCTTATAAATTCTTTGATTTAAAAGTTTGCAAAGCCGGTATTGCCGGATATCTTTGCAAAGATTATTTGGGCTGAAAAACGAATACGAGTCATGAAATTACATAACTTAAAGCCTGCGGAAGGAGCGGTAAAGAAGCGTAAGCGCATCGCCAGAGGGATCGGCTCCGGCCATGGCCGCACTGCAACGCGTGGCCATAAGGGAGCGAAATCTCGCTCGGGTTTTAAGGTGAAGCGCAACTTTGAAGGCGGCCAGATGCCCCTGCAAATGCGCCTGCCGAAGATCGGCTTCAAAAACCCCAACCGCGTAACCTACACGCCGATTAACCTGGCCCGCCTGCAGATGATCTCGGAAAAATACAACCTGGATACTGTAGGCCCGGAAGCCCTGGTTCAGCACGGCATAGTAAGCAAGAACGACAAAGTAAAGATACTGGGTGGTGGCGAGTTGAAGGCAAAGCTCACGGTTCAGGCCCATGCGTTCTCGGCCAGCGCCAGGCAGGCTATCGAAGCCCTGGGAGGAGCTGCAACGGCCGTAGAATAACCGCACACATCCGGAGATTGAAAAGGGGAGTTTCTCCCCATTTATTTTTAGAGGAGAGTAGAAAGCACAGCACCAGCGAATGGGTGTGGTTCTACTGGGCCTTGGAGAGGTTGAAATGCAGTAAATACTTTGTAGATGAAAAAGCTAATTACCACTCTAAAGAACATCTGGAAAATACAGGAACTGAGGAACCGCATCCTGTTCACGCTGGGTATGCTGCTGGTTTTTCGTTTCGGCTCCTACGTGGTACTTCCGGGCGTGATCCCTTCTGTGCTGGATTCCGCCGCTCAGAACAACAGCACTCCCAATGACCTGCTGGGGCTGATCAATGTATTCACCGGTGGCGCATTCAACAACGCCGCCGTCTTTGCCCTGGGTATCATGCCCTATATCACCGCCTCGATTATCATTCAGCTGCTGGGCTTCGCTGTGCCTTACTTCCAGCGCCTGCAGCAGAAGGAAGGGGAGTCGGGCCGCAAGAAACTGAACCAGATCACGCGCCTGCTGACGGTGGCCATTACCCTGGTGCAGGGGGGAGGTTACCTTACCTACATCAACAGCCTCGGCGCTATCGACCCGGCTATCCCCATGGGGGTATTCTGGATCTCCAATATCATCATACTGGCCACCGGTACCATTTTCGCCATGTGGCTGGGTGAACGCATCACCGACCGCGGTATCGGCAACGGGGTCTCCCTGCTGATCACTGTAGGCATTATCGCCACCCTTCCGCAGGCCATCGTCTTCGAATTCCAGGCACAGCTGGAAAACAGCGGGTTGCTTATATTCGTACTGGAAATGGCTGCTCTGTTCGTCATCGTGATGGCAACCGTACTCATCGTTCAGGGCGTGCGCCGTATTCCCATTCAGTTTGCCAAGCGGATGGTGGGCCGTGGCGCCAACACCATGCCGGCCGCTGGCGTGCGGGACTATATCCCGCTGAAAGTCAATGCCGCCGGCGTTATGCCGATCATCTTCGCCCAGGCGCTGATGTTCCTCCCGGCCACGATCGCACAGTTCGTGACCAGTGGCGGAGGAGATGTGGCCGCAAACCCCATCCTCCGGGCGCTTAACGACTTTACTTCGGCTCCTTACAATATTATCTACTTCATCCTGGTCGTTCTGTTTACCTACGTTTATACCGCCCTGCTGGTCAACCCGCAGCAGTACGCAGAATACCTCAAGCGCCAGAACGCTTTCATTCCCGGTATCAAACCCGGTAAACCGACTGCGGATTTCATCGACGCCGTGACCACCCGCATCACCCTGCCCGGTTCCATATTCCTGGGCCTGATCTCTATCATGCCGGCTTTCGCCGCAGCATTCGGGGTCAACATCGCCTTCGCGATGTTCTTCGGGGGCACCTCACTGCTCATCCTCGTTGCGGTCGTACTCGATACGCTGCAGCAGATCGAGAGCCACCTGCTGATGCGCCGCTACGACGGCCTGGTCAAATCCGGCCGCATCCAGGGGCGCAGCCGCGTACAGGGTATCGGCGCCAATATGTAGATGTTTGATGTTTGATGTGCGATTTTTTATTTTTGATGTTCCCGGGTAGAGCGGCAATCGTTTTGCAGCCCACGACGAACAAATCAAACATCAAAAATCAAAAATAACGTACCGCCTCGTGGCTTGCCCGCGGGGCGGTACGATGTTATACATTCTGGGTAATCGCAGTTGGCACTCTTCTCCTTAATGCTTATTTTTACACACTCTTTGCTCAGTTGAAGGCATTCAAAAACAGGCTGGTAAACTTTTACCGGCCTCAAACAGTTAAAAGAAAGGTTTTATAAATGTCGGGAATGGTATTTTACAAGACAGACGAAGAAATCGAATTTATCAGAGAGAGTTGCCTGCTGGTCTGTAAGGCGCTGGCACACGTGGCGGAGATCATCCGGCCGGGTATCAGCGGGGCCGAGATTGATAAAGCAGCCGAGGAACTGATCCGCGACCACGGAGCCGTACCTTCCTTTAAAGGGTACAGCGGTTTTCCCGCTACCCTCTGCGTATCTGTCAATGAGCATGTTGTCCATGGTATTCCTTCCCCGGATCAGATATTTAAGGATGGCGACGTGGTCTCGGTAGACTGTGGCGCCTATCTCAACGGTTTCCACGGAGATTCAGCCTATACCTTCCCCCTCGGAGAGGTAGACGAAGCGGTAATGGAGTTGTGCCGGGTGACCAACACCTCCCTGTATAAGGCTATCGATGCCGCTACTGCCGGCAACCGCCTTGGAGATATTGGCTTTGCCGTGCAGCAGTACGTCGAGCGCGAACACAACTACGGAGTGGTCCGGGAACTGGTCGGCCACGGTATCGGCCGTGAGCTGCATGAAGCGCCGGAGGTTCCGAATTACGGTAAACGCGGCCGGGGCGCTGTGCTGAAAGAAGGCCTGGTCATCGCGATAGAGCCAATGGTGAACCTGGGCCGCAAGGAAGTGCGTACCGAAGCCGACGGATGGACAGTATACGCCAGAGACCGCAAGCCCTCCGCTCATTACGAACACACCATAGCCATCCGAAAGGGCCATACCGAAACCCTTTCCGACCACGCTCCCATTGAGGAAGCGATCCGGCGCAATGGCAATGTGCAGCCGGTAGCTCTGAAAACCGAGGTGGCCTGAGAAGCTGTTTGAATTTTATTTCCGATACTTTGAGTACGGGAATAAAATTCAAGCAGCTTCTGTGGCACTGCGATTTTCGGGAGCAGGTTACTTATTTACGATTTTTCGCAAAATAAGGATTGAAAATCCGTTGAAAATCCTTATCTTTGCACACCGAAATTTAAGCTATGTCTAAAAAGAATTTGATCAAACAGGATGGTGTTATTGAAGAAGCCTTGTCCAATGCAATGTTCCGCGTGAGGTTGGAGAATGACCACCAGATCGTGGCCACCATATCCGGTAAGATGCGGATGAACTATATCCGGATACTCCCGGGCGACAAGGTGGCGGTCGAGATGTCCCCCTATGATCTGTCACGGGGGCGTATCATCTACCGCTACAAATAACGTTCTGCCTGATTTAAATATTACCAGGAAAAACGATAAACATGAAAGTTAGAGCTTCCGTCAAGAAACGTTCCGCTGATTGCAAGATCGTGAGGAGAAAGGGAAAGATCTACATCATCAACAAGAAAAACCCGAAGTTCAAGCAGCGCCAGGGCTAGTATCTGCTCCCGGCTCTGCCATTCACAAGAAAAAATAACTCGTTAAAGATGGCTCGTATAGTAGGTGTTGACTTGCCAAGAAATAAACGCGGTGTTGTAAGCCTGACCTATATCTTCGGAATAGGTTCTTCCACTGCCAGCAAGATCCTGGCCAAAGCCGGGATCGATGAGGACATCAAGGTCCAGGACTGGTCCGATGAAAATGTTCGGGAAATCGCCCGGATCATTACTGATGAGTACAAGGTGGAAGGGGAGCTCCGTTCTGAGGTGCAGATGAACATCAAGCGCCTGATGGATATTGGCTGTTACCGCGGCCTTCGTCACCGCAAAGGCCTGCCGGTGCGCGGCCAGCGTACCCGTACCAACGCCCGTACCCGTAAAGGTAAGCGCAAGACGGTCGCAAACAAGAAAAAGGCAACGAAGTAATCATTTGGGCTGTACACGATGGCCGCTGCCTGCGCGCCATCCGCTGTGGCGGCCAAATCATAAATCAATCTTTGATCAATGGCAAAGGGAAGATCATCCAAGCAAAAGAAAGTCAAAAAAAGGAATATACGAGTGGATGCCGAAGGTATGGCCTATGTCAAGGCTACCTTCAACAACATCATCATTTCTGTGACCAATAAGAAAGGCCAGGTCATCTCCTGGTCCTCCGCCGGCAAGGCCGGGTTCCGCGGCTCCAAGAAGAACACGCCTTACGCAGCCCAGATCGCCGCCACCGAAGCGGCCCGTGCCGCTTACGAGGCAGGCCTGCGTACTGCCGAGGTCTATGTGAAAGGCCCCGGCTCGGGCCGCGAAGCTGCCATTCGGGCCATCGACGTTGCAGGTATTAAAGTGACGCGCATCAAGGACGTGACGCCGGTCCCGCACAACGGCTGCCGCCCTCCGAAGCGCAGAAGGGTTTAACATTAGATTAGATAGAAAACAGTTTACTCCAATGGCGAGATATACAGGTCCAAAGACAAAAAAAGCGAGAGCATTCGGCGAGCCGATCTACGGCTTCGATAAACACTTTGAACGCAAGAAGTACCCTCCCGGACAACACGGGAATACCCGCCGGAGAAGGCAAAAGTCCGACTATGCGCTGCAGCTGATGGAAAAGCAGAAGGCCAAATACACCTACGGGGTACTGGAGCGCCAGTTCCGCAACCTGTTCGAAAAGGCCAACAGTAAAACCGGCGTTACCGGTGAGGTTCTGCTCCAGTTCCTGGAAGCCCGCCTCGATAATACGGTATTCCGGCTCGGCCTGGCGCCGACCCGCCGGGCAGCCCGCCAGCTGGTATCTCACCGCCATATTACGGTAAATGGCGTGCTGACTAATGTGCCATCCTACGAGTTACGCCCGGGTGACATTATCTCGGTCCGCGGCAAATCGCAGAGCCTGCAGGTGATCAAAGACAGCGTAGGAGGCAAATCGGATGTGCGTAAATTCCCCTGGCTGGAATTCAACCCGGATAAGTTGCAGGGCGTTTTCCTGAACTATCCGGAGCGCGAAAATATACCGGAGAAGCTCAACGAGCAGTTGATCGTCGAATTGTACTCTAAGTAAGACAACCTTTTGACAGCCTGTTTCCCGGGCTGTCAAAAGCCGTTTATACCCGGCCTGAATGATCATGGTAAAACCAGAGTCTCAGGCATTAGTAGCAACAATCTGAGGTGGTTGGCTTTCGAAAGATTAGCAAACCACCCTTAGTCGTCTAAAAGAGCGGCTTCTTTTCAACCCGATTTCATCGGCTTAATTCCTTTCAAAGACACAGTTCAATATATGAGCATTTTAAATTTTCAGAAGCCTGATAAGATAGTAATGCAAAAAGCC
>CAYQKY010000268.1:2649-8661 GCA_964418125.1 uncultured Phaeodactylibacter sp. | reverse complement strand
AAATCAGGGTTTTGAGACTATATATTCTCGAATGCATCCCGAACTGACGTTAATAATACCAACCAACTGCAGCCTTTCCCAGCTCCCCAGAAGGCCGAAGCCTTCAGGGAAAACTGGTATCGGGTTTTTTAGGGTTATCCTGGTACTACGAGCAGGGTTCTACAGTGAGGCCTACCAGTGTGCCTCCATAAACGCGGTTATTATCGCCGCAATTTTTGGTAACGTCCCCGCTGTCATTGATGATAACGACATTATTAAAAGTAGTGGGTAATGCCGGCGGCCCGAAGCGTTCGGTTGGCCCGACGATCTCATAGTCGTACACCGGATTGTTGAGGGAATTATTGTTCACCAGGCGGCAGTTGTTGGCGCCATCGATCACCACATAGCCTTTCCGGGCGTTCTGTGCTGTATTCCGGACGGCGAGCCAGCCCGTTGAGGATACCTCGGCAGCTATGGCCTCCTCTCCGGAGGGGGTGAACAATACCGGCGGGTAAGTGCAAAAGATAAAGCCGTCTTCGCCGGCAGTAGCTGTATTCTTATTCAGGATACCATCCTGTCCTGAGACGAAATAATTGCCCCAGAAATCTTCAGCCGCATTACCCTTAAGGTAATTGTTCTGGCCGCTGGCCACGATAAACCCATAAGATGTAAAGGTGGCGAAGCCTTCCGAGTACAAGCCTGTCGCCCGGTTGTAAAAGATCCGGGCCTGGTCGGACTTATGAACGACCACCGCCTGCAGGTATTCCGAAAAGTCATTATCCCTGATGAAGGCCCGGTCGGAATAAGAAACCAGGATACCGGTGCCGCCCTGCCCGGTGGCCGGGTCCGGTACGAAGCTAAGCCCTTCGATATGGACTTGCCTGGCATGATCGATGTAAATCGCTGCATCCACTACATAGGGAAGCCCCTCTGCAGGATGGGTGGTACTTTGGATCACTGCACCGGGTTCACCCACGATCCGGACCGGATGGGAGATGATCACCGTGCCTGTCTCAATGTGCAGGCCGCTTTCAACAACTACCGTACCGTAGGGGCCAACCTCCGCGATGGCATCCGCAAGGCCGTCCACTGAGCCGGCAGGCAGGACGCCGGGGGCGCGGCCGCTGACATAGACAGCCTCTTCGGCCAGGGCGCCAGCGTCGGCGTCGGCCAGGCGCTGCTCCGCCTCGGCCAGGAACTGTTGATAATCATCTGTAGTTGTTGTGGAAACCTTGTCTTTCTGGCAGGATACGAGGAAGAGCCCTGCCAGGGCTAACAGTAAAACAGAATAGGAACGCATGGTCAATATGGGTTTAAAAAAATATTACAAATAGGGGGGGATAAAACAGTGTTATCCCGCCTTCAAAGGTGAGTTTTTCCTGTGTTTCCTGCCTTCACTGTTGTTCTTTTTACGTTAGCTATTGTTCTTTTTTGCGAAAACGGCTGGGGGAAAGCCCGAATTCCTCCTTAAAACTGGAGGAAAAATAGTTGGGATTGTTAAAGCCGGTGCGGTAGGCAATTTCGGAAACGGTGAGATCGGTTTGCAGCAGTAGCTTCCGGGCCTGTTGCAGGCGCACTGCCCGGATGTAGTGAGTAGTGGAGCGCCCGGTGAGGGCCTTGAGCTTATTGTGCAGGGGGGTGCGCGCCATGCCCAGTTCGCGGCAGAGGGCGTGGAGGTCGAATCTGTTGTCAGAAAGATAGTTGTGGATGATAGCCTGTACCCGCATTATAAATTCCCTTTCCCGGCCGTACAGGCTATCTGCTTCGGGAGGCAGGGCCTGCAGGTTGCCGAACCGTTCCCGCAGGCGGCGGCGCAGGGCGACGAGCTGCTCCATGCGCACCAGCAGTTCACGGCGGCTGAATGGCTTGCTCAGGTAGGCGTCGGCGCCGTATTCCAGCCCCTCGATGCGGCTGTCCTCGTCGGCGCGGGCGGTGAGCAGCACGATGGGGATATGGCTGGTGCGATCGTCCTGTTTCAGCCGGCGGCACAGTTCAAAGCCGTCCATTTTCGGCATCATCACATCGGAGATGATGGCGGCGGGGCCCCATTTGAGGGCTTTTTTAATGCCTTCGGCGCCGTTGGCAGCAGTGATTACCCTGAATTGCTCCCGGAGCAGGCCCGTTACGAATTGGGCCATTTCGGGGTTGTCTTCCACTACCAGGGCCAGGGGTTGCCCCTTGCCTTCCGTACTTTCGAAAAGGGGCTGGCTTTCCAGTTGGGCTTCTTCCATTACTTCGAAGGGCTCTTCCGGAAGCGGAATAACTTCCTGCCGGGGCGCCGATTGCCGGATGGGGAGTCTAACCATAAAGGTACTGCCTTTCCCCGGCTGGCTCGTCACTTCGATGTCGCCGTCCATCAGGTTGGCCAGTTCCCTGGCCAGGGCCAGGCCGATGCCGGATCCCTCACCTTCACGAGTGGAGGAGCTGTCCACCTGATAGAACCGGCCGAAAATGCGGGATAATTCGTCCTGGGAAATGCCTGGCCCGGTGTCGGTTACAGCAAGGAAGAGACAGGGAAGAGGGAGCAGTGTATCAGGGCTTCCTGCAGTTGCCCGTACCCTGTCAACCGGCCTCTGATCTTTGCTCACTGTCAACCTCACCCTCCCGCCTTCCGGCGTGAACTTAATAGCATTGGACAGCAGGTTGGCCAGTATGGCCTGCAGCTTTTCCGGGTCAAAATCCATATACAGGCTATCGATATGAAATTGCAGGCTCATCTGCAGCCCCTTGAAGGTGGCTGCCGATTCAAAAGAGGCAGCAAAGGCCTGGATAAAAGGAATAATGTCAGCTTGTACCTCATTCAATCTCATATTGCCGGATTCCAGCTTTGACAGGCCGAGCAGCTGATTAACGAGTTTCAGCAGATGGCGCCCCTGCCGGCCGATCAGTTCCCGGCTCTTCCTTATGCTTTCGCCGCTTTTTTCATCCAGTTGTTCGATTGCCCCCAGGATGAGGGTGAGGGGCGTTCGAAACTCGTGAGTAATATTGGTGTACAACCGGGCCTTGAAGCGCTCCAGTTCCTGGAGGCGCCTGTTCTCCGCCAGGGCCAGCTTTCGCTGAAGCTGAAAGCTGTATATGAAATACAGAATGCCGGCGATCAAACCTGCCCATAATAAATAAGCCCAGCCTGTACGCCACCAGGGAGGGTGAATGTAGATGAGAAGGGTTTTGCCTTCCTCATTCCAGATGTTGGCATTGTTGGATGCTGCCACCCAGAATTCGTAAGGCCCCGGAGGCAGATTGGTATACCGCACATACCGGCGGGAAGCGTCCACTTCAACAGGTTGATCATCAAAACCCTTCAGTTGAAACCGGTAACGGTTATTCTCCGGCTGAAAATAGTTTAAGGCGGTAAAGGTAAAGGTCAGGTCATTTTGCCAGTGCTTCAATTCCAGGGAGGAGGTGTATAAAATGGACTGTTCCAGGGGGGAAGGTGCAGGCAGGCTGTCGCCAAAGGAAGCCTGAACAGGGGCCGGCCGGCCGCCAATTTGCAGGCCTGTAATAAAAACCGGTGGAATATGGGTATTGGACAAAATGCTGTCCGGATGAAAGCGGTAAAGGTACTGGGCATTCCCAACATATAAATACCCTCCGGCGCCTGGCCTGGTTTCAACGTTTAACCCTTTAATCCGCCCGGCAAGAACATGCGGCATTACCGTTCCCTCCTTCGGGCCGAATGACAACAAACCGCTGTCAGTAGTCAGCCAAAGCCTGTTTTTACTCCCCACGGAAATATTCAGAATATTTTCATCCAGTAAGGGCGTGCTGTAAGGGCGCCAGTGTTTAAAAGCAGATGCCCGGGGGATATCGGAGTTGGGGATGAATAAGTTCAGGCCTCCGCCAACCGTTCCCAGCCAGACCCGCTGTTCCTCGTCTTCTACAATGCTGCTGATGTAATTGCTGGTAAGCCCTTGGGGGTTATTCTGTTCTTTCTGGAAGAATACCACATCGCCGTTAAGGAGGTTTTTTCGGTAAAGCCCCTGGTTTAAAATCGAGGCCCATAAGTAGCCCTGGCTATCCTCAAAGAGTTCAGCCACGAGGTAAGCAGGCCCATTAGGGATCTCCTCGGAAAAGCGGAGGCTCTCCTCCCCAGGGGCCAGTTCATAGAGCCCTTCAAAGGAGCCCACCCACAATTTACCGGACCGGCCTTCCAATACCGACCGGATGGCGGGAGCAGGCTTCCCGGACGCCAATGGATAGGCCCTGAACGTTTTCTGCCGGGGATCCAGGCGCTGCAACCCTCCGTGAGTCGCCAGCCAGAGAAATCCCTCCCTGTCCCTGAGGATGTCCCAGACAATATTGTGAGCCAGCCCGCCAGCTTCCTGCAGAAAGGACGTTGTCTGCCCGGTATTGGGGTCGTAGTGCAAAAGCCCATTACCCCAGGTCCCTGCCCAGATATGCCCCCGTTCATCTTCGGTTACGCACCGGAAGGCCGGGAATGGCAGGCTGCCCTCCTTCCGGATGGAGATGGGTATGATGTCATATCCTGTCGGATTGGTGGACAGGCGGCTCCACCCCGGCCCTCCATGGCCGATCCACAGGTCTCCCCTGTTATCGAGCAAGAGGCAAAAAATGATATCCGCTGCGATACTGGTGGAAGAAGCCGGGTCCTGCCGGTAATGGGTAACCGCCCCTGTTTCCGGGGCATAGTGTACCAGCCCATCGGCGTGTGTGCCGAGCCAGAGCGCACCATCCCGGCCGGGCCGGATGTCCCAGAAAACAGAGGAAAAGCCATATTCCGCACCCTCTCCAAAAGGAGAAAAAGTACGTACTTCAAAAGTATTGGGGTCAATCCGGTCCAGTTTGGGCTCACCGCTGGAAGCCCAAAGAAAACCATCCGGCGCCAGGGCGATTGCCGGGATATCATCGTGGGATATCCGGCGGGAAAGCGCTGAAGCGGTTGTCAGCCGCTCCACCCTGCCCGTCGCGGGGTCCAGGCAATTGACGCCCCCACCCTGGGTACCAACCCATATCCTTCCCCGGTTATCTTCCTCCAGGCAGTTGACATCGTTGCTGCCGAGGCTGTGAGGATCGCCCGGGCGGTGACGGTAATGAATGAATGCTTCCGACCTGCTGTCCAGCCGGTCCAGTCCGGCCCGGGTGCCGATCCACAACCTGCCCCGGCTATCCACCAGAATGGCTTCTATCTCATCGGAGGAAAGGCTGGTACTGTCCGCCGGGTCATGACGGTAATGGGTAAATTCTTCCCGGTACTTGTCGTAGCGGGAAAGCCCTCCATTGGATGCGCCGGCCCACAATGTCCCATCCGCGCCTTCGGACAGGGCTTTAATGTTATTGTCACTAAGGCTCTTCGGGTCATTGGGATTCTCCCTGAAGGCCCGCAGTTCGTGGCCGTCATGCCGGAACAGTCCTTTTCGCGTGGCCAGCCAGATGAAGCCTTCCTGGTCCTGAATGATATCATAGACATCCATCTCCGCAAAGCCAAACTGTTCCTGGCTCATCCGTTCAAAAGCCACCGGCTCAGGCTGTGCCCGAAGGCCCAGGCTGAAAAGAAGAATTAACACAATTAGCCCGCTGTCATCGGAAAGCAGGTTTAGGCGGCAGGAACACACTGTAGTTATTTTGCATTTATTTTGTTTACCCGGAAAAAGACGAAACTGAAAATACTACATTTTCAGGTATAATGACGTTTGTCAATTCACTAAACTGCTCACCTTAACCACTTCCTTCTTCAGCCGCTGGTAGGTCGCCTCCGTCACTGGTGTGAGCGGTATGCGCACCTCCTGGCGGCACAGGCCCAGTATCTCCATGGCGGCTTTGATGCCGGAAGGATTGCCGTCGGCGTAGAGCCAGGGGTGGATATCGAGGAGCAGGTTGTTGAGGTGGCGGGCCTTTTCAAAGTCGCCATCCATAGCGGCGCGCACCATACCGGAGAACTGCCCGGGGAAAGCATTGGCAATGACGGAGATGACGCCGGTGGCGCCGCAGGCGATCATGGGCAGGGTGAGGGGGTCGTCGCCCGACCATACCTGGAAGCGATCGGGTTTGTCTTTGAGGATCTTCATGGCCTGG
>CAYQKY010000268.1:0-2639 GCA_964418125.1 uncultured Phaeodactylibacter sp. | reverse complement strand
CTCGAGGCTTCCTTGACGGCGATGAACTTATCGCTGGCGTGGGCCAGGCGCAGGGTGGTGGCGGCGGCGACGTTGGAGCACGTCCGGCCGGGCACGTTGTAGATGATGATGGGAACGGGGGATGCTTCGGCCACGGCCATGTAGTGCTGATAGATGCCCTCCTGGGAAGGCTTAATGTAAGCCGGGCTGCTCGACATAATGGCGTCGATGCCGTCGAAGTTGTATGTTTTGAGGCTGTTGACGAGTTTTTCGGTGAAGTTGCTGCCGAACAGGCCGGCTACGATGGGCAGCCTGCCGTCGGCGGTTTTGATGGTAAAGTCCAGCACGTCCCGGCACTCCTGGGCGCTGAGGGTAACGGCTTCACCGGTGGTGCCCAGAGAGACGATAAAGTCCACCCCGCCTTCGATCACGAATTCGATCAGCTTTTCGAGGGTGGGATAATCGATGGCCTTATTTTCTTTGAAAGGGGTAGCCAGTGCGACGCCGGCGCCGCTAAACGGGGGCTGCCTCATGTTTGATATTGGTTTTGCCGAGCAGGGTTTCCGCCTGCTCGATGAATTGCTTCAGGCCCGCCCTGGGGCTGAGGTCGATCATCAGGTCATAGCAGTAGGTGTGCTCTGTGCAGGGGCCGACCCGTAACTTGGCATTGGAAAGGGCAGCGATGTATTCGGTATGGATCAGGGATTGGGAGTCGATGTTCATCAGCAGGTCGAAATCCTGTTTGATAAAAGACTGCACCTGCTCTCCTTTAGGGCGAAACGCCCAATCGACCTGTTTTCGGTTGTAAAAATCGAAAGGGTAGTTCTCACTATCGGTGGCGTCATCGAAAAAACCCAACAACTTAATACGTTTGTTCTGCTTGCGGAGTTTTTCCGCATATTCCAGGACAATATCCCTCCTTAACAGCTCAGTAGCATCAAAGAGAATGCCGACCGTTTTCGCATTATTGAGGTTGGTTTCCGATTTACCTTTGGGCTCCTTCCGGCCGTAGAGCTGTTGCTTAAGGCTCCGGCGGTAGGCCCACATTCGAATATTTTGTAAGAAACTCATAGTTTTTGTTTAGTTGTTGTTTGCCTTTTGTTTGTTTACGGGAATCCCCTTCAACCAACAATCAGCAGCCTCCTCACTGACCTTCCTGTTCTTCTACCGCCTCTATATCATAAACGCCCATATTGGCATACTTATTTATACGGGCATCGATCATTTCGTCTATCCCCATCTCCTGCACCTCTGCTATGGCTTTTTTGATCTGCCGTTTCAGGAGCTTGGCCATTTCCTCGGGAGCGGCATGTGCTCCGCCCAGCGGTTCTTTAATGATGCCGTCGATCAGCCCGAAGTCGAACATGTGGTCAGCCGTAAGCTTAAGCGCTTCGGCAGCCTGTTCCTTATAGTCCCAGCTACGCCACAGGATAGAAGAGCAGGACTCGGGGGAGATTACCGAGTACCAGGTATTTTCCAGCATATACACCCGGTCGCCCAGGCCGATGCCGATGGCGCCGCCGGAGGCCCCCTCGCCGATCACGGCACAAACGATAGGGACGCGCAGTTGCGCCATCTCGAAGAGGTTGCGGGCGATGGCTTCCGCCTGTCCGCGCTCTTCCGCCTCCAGCCCAGGGAAGGCGCCCGGCGTGTCGATCAGCGTAACCACCGGGTAACCGAAACGCTCGGCCAGCCGCATCAGGCGCAGGGCCTTGCGGTAGCCCTCCGGGTTGGCCATGCCGAAATTGCGGTACTGCCGCATCTTGGTATTGACGCCCTTCTGATGCCCCATGATCACGACGGTTTGCCCGTCGAGCGAGCCAAGGCCACCGACGATGGCTTTGTCATCACTGTAATAGCGATCGCCATGCAGCTCGGTGAATTTGCGGCACATCTGGTTGATGTAATAAAGCGTATAGGGGCGTTCGGGGTGGCGGGATAATTGCACTTTCTGCCAGCCGGTGAGGTTGCTGTATATCTCCTTACGCTTATTTCTGATCTTGACTTCAAGTTCGCGGATCATCTCAGAAACGTCTACATCACCCTCCTCACCGACCTGCTGGATCTTCTCCAACTGTTCGTATAAACTTTCAAGGGGTTGCTCAAAATCCAGGAAAACCATAACCTTTGAGGTTTTAGCCCTACTTTCTAAAGCTTTACGCCTTAGAAGGAACGGGATTTTCACTAGTAAGGTTTGCAGCCGGCTAAGTAGGAGCTGGTTATTCGTTATTAACAAATGGCCTTAATTAACAACCAATAACGCCCCGATTAAATACCTGCCACATCTCGGTTCCTGGGGTTTGTACTGCCTGATACAGCCGTAGGCTTCTCGAAACAGGACTACAAAATTAGCAATAAGCATGGTGTTCCCTAAGAGCAACAAAACTTTTTTTATTTTTTTGCAGTTAGGGGTTGCATCATTTTGAAAATGATTATACATTTGCACTCGCTGATGAGAAATCAGTGGTTCGCTTTCAAAAGTTGAAGGCGAAAAAGGTCCGGTAGTTCAGTTGGTTAGAATGCCTGCCTGTCACGCAGGAGGTCGCGGGTTCGAGTCCCGTCCGGACCGCTCTTTTATCCTCAATAAGCGTCAACTATTCATTTTTAGGGTCTACCCTGAAAATTACGCGCGGAGGGCGCTACCGAATGAAATTTGGTAG
>CAYQKY010000267.1:0-8662 GCA_964418125.1 uncultured Phaeodactylibacter sp. | reverse complement strand
TTTTTGGAACAAGATAGCAATGTTTCTATATTTTTGTCCACGTACTTACACGAATGCACGAATACACGAATGCACGAATACACGAATCCCCCACAACCCCCGCCCCCCCAAATCCGTTTCCTTTAGAACGAACTAAATCAGTGGATAAAAATATGGCAGCAGAAGCAACAGATACAGAGCAGCAATTCGAGCGCGTTCCCGGCGACCCGCTCCAGGTGATGATCCACACGCTGGGTAACGGCATGAAGCTCTACATGAGCGTCAACCCCAATGAGCCGCGCATTTATACCAATATTGCCGTACGTGCCGGTTCCAAACAGGACCCGCCGGATACGACGGGACTGGCCCACTACATGGAACACATGCTGTTTAAAGGCACCAGCCGTATTGGCGCGCTGGATTGGGAGCAGGAATCCCGGTACCTGGAGCAGATCTCCGAACTTTTCGAGCGCCACCGCCAAACCCGCTCGCCGGAAGAGCGGGCCCGGATCTACCGGGAAATTGACCGCCTGTCTTATGAGGCGGCCCAACTGGTAGCCCCCAATGAGTACGACCAGTTGGCCGGCGCCATCGGCGCCCGCGATACCAATGCCTACACCTGGGTGGAGCAGACGGTATATGTCAATGACATCCCCTCCAATGAGCTGAGGCGCTGGATGAAGCTGGAGGCAGAACGCTTCCGCATGATGGCCCTGCGCTTGTTCCATACCGAGCTGGAGACCGTCTACGAGGAGTTCAACATAGGCCAGGACCAGGATGTACGAAAGGCCAATAATGCCATACGGGCGGCGCTCTTTCCCCGCCACCCCTACGGTACCCAGACCACCATTGGCTCGGCGGAGCACCTGAAAAACCCTTCACAGAAGAAGATCCAGGAATTCTTCCGCACATATTATGTACCGAACAATATGGCGCTCATCCTTTCCGGCGATTTCGACCCGGAAGCAGCGGCCCGTATGGCCGAGGAGCACTTTGGCGCCTACCGGCCCGCTCCTCTCCCACCATTCAGTTTCAGAGAGCAGCCTCCGATCGGGAAGCCCATCCGCCGGGAAGTATTCGGGCAGCAAGCGGCTTATGTCGACATCGCATGGAGGTTCGATGGCGCCCGTACCGATCATCCGCTGATGCTGGCCATCATCAAGGAACTGTTCTATAATTACCAGGCGGGGCTGCTCGACATCAACCTCAACCAGCAGCAGCGGGTACTGAATTCCCACGCCTGGTTCTGGGCCTATGAGGATTACTCGGCCTTCGGCCTGTACGCCAAGCCCCGCAACGGGCAAACCCTGGAAGAAGCGGAGGCCTTGCTGCTGGCAGAAGTGGAGAAATTCAGGCAGGGAGAATTTGAAGGCTGGCTCCTGGATGCGGTGATCAGGAACCTGCGCCTGAATGACATCAGAGGCAGCGAATCCAACCATTCCCGGGTGGACATGATGGGACAGGCCTTTATACTGGGGATCGGCTGGGATCGCATGGTGGGACGATACGGCTTTTGGGAAAATCTCAGCAAGGAAGACATAGTTGCCTTTGCCCGCGAGCACCTCAGAGAGAATTTCGTGGTGGTCTACAAACAGCAGGGGGACGACCCCGATGTCATCAAGGTGGAAAAGCCGTCCATCACCCCCATCAGCCTCCGGCGCGATGCCCTGTCCGATTTTGCCAGGAGCTTCCTCAGCCAGCCCCCTGCCCGCATGGAGCCCCAGTTCGTCGATTTTTCAGAGCTTGTCCACCGGCGGGAATTGCAGCCCGGCCTCTGGCTCGACTACGTCCGCAATACGGACAATGAACTGTTTCGGCTGGACTATATCTTTGAGATGGGCAAAATACACAGCCGTATCCTGCCCATAGCTTTGGCTTACCTTCCCTACCTGGGTACCAGGCGTTACCCTGCCGCCGCTCTGCAGCGGGAGTTTTTTCGCCTCGGCCTTTCCTTTGACATAAGTGGAGGCGTCGAATATTCTTACCTCACCATCAGCGGGCTGGACGAATCCATGGAGGAAGGTTTACAACTGGTGGAACATTTGCTGTCGGAAGTACAGGAAGATGCCGATGCCCTCCGCAACGTCATCGCCGACATTCTTTCCAAACGGGCCAATTCCCGAAAGGACCGGCGCCACGTGCTGCGCAACGCCATGGGCAATTACGCCCGCTACGGCCAGGATTCCCCATTTACCTACCGGCTGCCGGAAGCAGAGTTGATTGCCCAGGAGCCCGAACAACTGGCTTCCTGGGTGCGGCGGCTGAACAGTTTTGAGCACCGCCTCCATTACTACGGGCCCCGCTCCGCCGCCGAGGTGGAAAAGCTTGTCCGCCGCCACCATGCCGTCCCGGAAGAATTGTCCGCTCCTCCCGCGCCCCGCGATTTCCACCAGCTTCCCACCGGGGAGAACGAGGTCCTATTTCTGGACTTCCCCATCGTCCAGGCGGATGTGATGATGGTTTCACGGGGTACGCCCGAGTTCAACCTGGAGGAACACCTCATGCGGGAATTCTACAACGAATATTTCGGCTACGGCATGTCGTCCATCGTCTTTCAGGAGATCCGCGAGGCCAAGGCACTGGCCTATTCTACCTATGCCTATTACGGCTCGCCCAGCCAGAAGAAAAAGGCTCATTACCTGGAGGCCTACGTCGGCACCCAGCCCGATAAACTGCAGGATGCCATTCCGGCGCTGTCTTCCATCATTGAACAGATGCCGATGATACCCGATAAGGCGGAGCAGGCCCGCCAGTCGCTGCTACTGCGCCTGGAGAGCGAACGCATTATCCCCTCCCGGGTTTACTGGGAAGCCAGAGCGGCAGAACGCATCGGCTTCAGCCATGACCTGCGCCAGGACCTCTACCGGCGCCTGCAGGAGAGTACCGCCCGGCATCTCAGTGAGTTCCAGCAGCAGTACGTCCGCGGACGCGCATTCAAATACCTCGTTCTGGGCAACCGGAAGTCCCTGGACCGGGCATTTCTGGAAAGCATCGGCCCGGTTAGGGAACTGACGGAAGAGGAGGTGTTTGGGGATTCGTGATTCGTTGATTCGTTGATTCGTTGATTCGTGATTCGTGATTCGTTGATTCGTGATTCGTGATTCGGGAATAACCGGGACCGGCCGCTGCCGACACGAATTCACGATTCACGAATTCACGATTACCGCCCGACTTCGTACCTCAGCCGGGTGAAAATACACGAATTTAAAAACCCCTTGGCAATTCCCCGAAACTTCCTTACCTTTGCAGCCGCTTTAAAAAGCTCTTTGATTATTAACCTTAAATATGTCTGATCCATATGAAGAATTACGAAGTAACCTTCATCGTAGACCCTGTGCTGTCGGGGGAAGAGATCAAAGCGACAGCTCAGACATATGTCGATCACCTCAAATCGGAGGGGTGCAAGATCGTACATGTGGATGAGATGGGGCTGCGCCAGATGGCCTACCCGATCAACAAACGGACCTCAGGGGTCTATTACTGCGTTGAATTCGAAGCTCCGAATGGCGAATTCATTGACAAGATGGAGCTGGCCCTGCGCCGCGATGAGCGCATCATGCGCTTCCTGACGGTCAAGCTGGACAAGTACGGCGTGAAGTACAATGAGGACAAGCGCGCCGGCCGTATCGGCAAGGTCAGCAAGAAGAAAAAGGCTGACGACAGCAAGAAGGACGACCGCCGGGACAACCGCCGGGATGACAGAAGGGACCGCGACCGGAAGCCTTCTGCCCAAAAGCAGCCTTCCAAAGCGCCGGCCAAAGCTGCCGCTCCCGCTGCCGCAAAAGAAGAAGAGGAATAAGCCCCTCGTTTTGTTGAACTATTAAATCCACAAGAAAATGGCTTCAAGAGACGATATAAAGTTTCTCAGCAACCCCAAGATCGGGCAAAAGCGCAAGAAATATTGCCGCTTCCGTAAATTCGGCATCAAGTATATCGATTACAAGGACCCCGATTTCCTGATGCAGTTCGTCAATGAGCAGGGCAAGATCCTGCCGCGCCGCATTACCGGCAACTCGCTGAAGTATCAGCGCAAGGTGGCCACTGCTGTAAAGCGTGCCCGCCACCTGGCCATGCTGCCTTACGTGACAGACCTGCTGAAGTAATTTTCCTTAACCAACCTTCTAAAAATCAGAACGATGGATATCATTTTGCTCGACGATATAGAGAAGGTAGGCGACAAGCATGAGATCGTGAGCGTCAAGCCCGGCTATGCACGCAACTACCTCATTCCCCAGGGCCTTGCCCTGGTGGCCAACGATACCAACCGGGCCAAGCTCGATGAGATCAAGCAGAAGGAAGCGGAAGAACTGGCCGCCCGCAAGGCCGAATTCGAAGAGATCGCGCAGAAACTGGAAGGCCAGGTGCTCAAGATCGGCGCCAAGGCCGGAACCAGCGGCAAGATCTTTGGTAGCGTAACCAACGTACAGATATCGGCGGCCCTCAAAGACCAGTTCGGTATCGATGTGGACCGCCGCAAGATCAAACTGCCCGAAGAGATCAAAGTGCTGGGTGAATACAACATCGACCTGGACCTCCACCCCGAGGTGCCCATCACCCTCCACTTCGAAGTAGTAGAAGAATAAGAGTTTGTTCAAAATTCGATGATGAGGCGAAAGCGAGGAAATTTTGTTCTGAACAAGGCAAAAAACGTAGGCATACCTGGAAGGTATGACGAGGCTTTTTAACGCAGTGCAGGATAAAATTTGCCGCTTGGAGCCCATTGATTGAATTTTGAACAAACTCTAAACCAATCGCCGCCCCCTCCGTGGGGGCATCGTTCTCCCAGATACTGAATTGAACGATCTACATCGGCGCCGGTTGCTGCGAAAGTGGCAACCGGCTTTTTGATTTTTGATGTTCTCCCTCTATGGCTCCCCCCTCCCCCTCTACCGCATATACTCCCAGGCCGTCTGATACACCCCTTCCTTTTCGCAATAGTCCAGAAATGCCCCGTAAAAACTGTCGTTGCCGACGGTGGCGCTGTCGCCCACCACGACCAGTTTTTTCCGGGCCCGCGTCATGGCCACATTCATACGGCGATAATCTTTGAGGAAGCCGATCTCGCCCTTGCCGTTGGAGCGCACCAGGGAGATGTAGACCACGTCGCGCTCCTGCCCCTGGAAGCCGTCGATGGTGTTGATGGCCAGCGGCAGCCCTGCCAGGACGGCATCTTCCTCAATAGCCTTTTGCATGTGCAGCACCTGCTCCCGGTAGGGAGAGATGATGGCGATGGAAGGCAGGGGGCCGCCGTTAAACGCTTCCTTCAGCAGGTACAGGTGCTCCCGCAGTATAAAGAACTCCTCGGGGTTGTAACGGCTCTGGTACTTCTCCTGCACCTTTTCCTCGAAACCGCAGCCGGCCGTGTCGATAAAAGACACCGGCGTGTTTTCAGCTATGTCGAGTTTATGATGGCGAACGCTGTCGGCCGCTCTGAGGGCATTATTGTAGAACCGGCTGTTTGAAAAGTTCATGATCTGCTCGTTCATGCGGTACTGCACGTTGAGTAATTTCACCTCCGGAAGGCGCAGCAGCAGCTTTTCGATCAGCGTCACGTCCAGCCCCCGCTTTTGCGCTTCGCGGGATTGGACCGTGGGCGGCAACTGGAAGGGGTCGCCCGCCAGGATGACGCGCGAGGCGCGGGTGATGGGGATCCAGGCGGCGGGCTCCAGCGCCTGAGCGGCCTCGTCGATGACGACGGTGCGAAACTTAAGGCGCTCCAACAGGTCGTGGCCGGCGCCCACCAGGGTGGCGGTAATGACGTGGGAGCCGGCCAGGATCTGATCGATCAGGCGGTCCTCCAGTTGACGGGCCCAGGCGGACAGCTCGTTGGCCTCCTGGTGGAGCTGCCGCCGCTCGGCCCGCTCCTCGGGGCCGAAGCTGCGTTTGTAGCGAAGGGCTTTGCGCCGCGCCTCCGCCGCCTGCACTTTCACTTTCTTGATGTTCTTCGCTTCCGGGTGTTGCGACAGTTTCATCTCCAGGGTGTGGCTAATGATGCTCTCGTCCACCCGGGAGATGTTGCCGATGCGGGTCACTTCCAGGCCGGCTTCCGACAGGCGCTCCGTGAGCAGGTCGGCGGCGGTATTGCTGGGGGCGGTGACGAGGATGGTATTTTCGGTTTGGGCCAGGAGCCGGACGGCATGCACCAGCGTTGTCGTCTTGCCGGTGCCGGGCGGGCCGTGCACCACGGCGACATCCTGGGCGGCGAGGATGTGGTTGACGGCTTCATTTTGGGAAGGGTTGAGCCCGGGAATTTCCACCGGGTTGTTCACCGGAGCAAAGCGCGGGGGCTGTTGCCCCAGCAGGATGGCGCGCAGCTCCGCCAGCCGGCCCTTTTTGGCCTCCTGCACTTTCTTCAGCGCCTTTTCCATCTCCTGGTAGGTGGTTTCATCGAAGAGGAGGTCGGCGCCGATCAGGCCCAGGCCCAGCCAGTCGGGCAGGTCTTTGGCGTTGAGCACGACCTTCATCCGGTTCTTGTCGACAAACTGTATGACGCCGCTGCGTTCGGGGTGCTGCACTGCCGGCTGGCGGGTGTACAGGTTGACGACCTTGCCCGGACGGAGGTGGTGGGGGTCGTCTTCAGCGGCATTGCGCTCTACGATCACATAGGCGCGCTCCCCGTAGGTGTAGCCGCTCTTGGTTACCTGCAAGGGATACCAGGTGTAGCCTTTTTCCTTGCGCTCCTCCAGCGGCAGGCGCTGCACGATCTGTTTGAATTGCTCCAGGGCCTCCTTCTTTTCCAGTTGCAGGAGCTCGGAAAGCTCCGCCAGTTCCTTCAGTGCTTCTGACATTTAGATGGTTTAATTTCACTAAGCCTTTTGAGCTGACAACTTCAAGTTGTCTGCTCAATTCTCCTGGCCTAAAAAAGTCAGCAGACAAAGGAAAGTTGTCAGCTGACAGCAAAGCTCAACGGCAAAAGTTGTTTTCCAATTTTACTGTTGCCTCACTGAATTCCATAAACCCCCTATCCTAAGGATCAGTTCAATCCGGAGGCAATAATGCCTGTTGGCTATTTGCATACTTACAACCATCTTCACGGCTCGGGTGTATATTTACTTACTATGCGTCAAAGACCACCACTATCCAGCCCGGCGGAAGAGAAGACGGACCTGAGGGAGCAGTTTGCCGCCCTCCGCAACCTGCCGCGTTTTTTCCGCCTCATCTGGCGGGCCAATAAGTACATGACCGTTGGCAACGCCCTGCTGCGCCTGCTCAAATCGGCAGTGCCCCTGATCACCCTCTACATAGGCAAAGAGATCATCGATGAGGTGATCGGCCTGATCAACGGAGACGTAACCAGCACCGGCTACCTCTGGCTGCTGGTCGGCCTGGAATTCGCCCTGGCCATCGTTTCCGACCTGCTCAACCGCGGCATCACCCTGCTCGATAGCCTGCTGGGCGACCTGTTCGCCAACAGCACCTCGGTGGAGCTCATCCAGCACGCCGCCCGCCTCGACCTCTACCAGTTCGAGGACGCCAACTTCTACGACAAGCTGGAGCGCGCCCGCCGGCAGACCACCGGCCGGACCATCCTCATGTCGCAGGTGCTCTCTCAGGTGCAGGACATCATCACCGTGCTCTTCCTGGGCGCCGGCCTGATCGCCTTCAACCCCTGGCTGATCCTCATCCTCATCGTGGCGGTCATCCCTTCCTTCCTGGGCGAGACCCACTTCAACCAGCGCACCTACTCGCTGACCCGCAACTGGACGCCGGAGCGCCGCGAACTCGACTACCTGCGCTACATCGGCGCCAGCGACCAAACCGCCAAGGAGGTCAAGATCTTCAACCTGGCGGACTTCATCGCCAGGCGCTTTGCTTTCTTATCAGACGAGTATTACAAGGCCAACCGCAGCATCGCCGTCAAACGGGCTGCCTGGGGCAGCCTGCTTTCAGCCCTGGGCACCCTGTCATACTACGGCGCCTATGTCTTCATCATTTACCAGGCCATCAGCGGGATCATCACGGTGGGTACGCTCACCTTCCTGGCCGGCTCCTTCGAGCGCATGCGGGGCATGCTGCAGGGCATCATGAACCGCTTCTCCCGCATTACGGAGGGGGCTTTATATTTGCAGGACCTGTTCGACTTTTTCGAGATCAAGCCCTCCATCGTTTCCAGGAATGACAGCCTGCCCTTTCCCGAAAAGGTAAAGGAAGGCTTCACCTTTGAAAACGTCAGCTTTAAATATCCGAACAGCGAGCGCTGGGCCATCCGCAACCTTTCCTTCCACCTGCAATCCGGAGAAAAGCTGGCCCTGGTCGGAGAGAACGGCGCCGGCAAGACCACACTGGTCAAACTGCTGGCCCGCCTTTACGAACCCTCAGAAGGGCGCATCCTCATCGACGGCATAGACATTCGGGACTATAGCCTGCAGAGCCTGCGCGACAATATCGGCATTATCTTTCAGGATTACATCCGCTTCCAGATGAAGGCCGGAGAGAACATCGCCATCGGCAACATCGAAGAGGTGATCAACATGCCCCTGATCGAAAGCGCCGCCCACAAGAGCCTGGCGGATACGGTGGTGGAAGAACTGCCCGAACGCTACGAGCAGGTACTGGGGAAACGCTTCGCCAAGGGCGTAGACCTCTCCGGCGGGCAGTGGCAGAAGATCGCCCTGGCGCGCGCCTACATGCGCGACGCCCAGCTGCTCATCCTCGACGAGCCCACCGCCGCCCTCGACGCCCG
>CAYQKY010000266.1:8030-8667 GCA_964418125.1 uncultured Phaeodactylibacter sp. | reverse complement strand
CTGCATTTTTTCTGTCATCAAATCCGAACTTCCACCAGCCATCGCTAAACTGGAAGGTGAAACCACCAATAGAATTGCCTACTTTCCCAACGCCGGCAGCGTTTTCGTAGATCTCTTTCCAGTTCCCCACCATGTAATAAGCTTGCGCCTTCTGGTCTTCGGCATTTTCTATAGCATTATAAGCATCTGCCCCAAACTCCGTAAACAGGAGCGGTTTGTTAAGCTTGTCTTTGACCACCTGAAACATATCCCCGAATGAAACGCCCCGATAGGTATTCGTTCCATATATGTCTACATCTTTGCATTCCTCCGCTATGATATCGATAAATAAAACATCGCCATTACAAATGGCTACCGGGTGGGAAGGGTCAATGGCCTTCATGGCCTTGGCGGCCTCATTCATCAACTTATACATGGGCCGTCCCCGGGATTCTCCAATGAAATTTATTCTGCCTTCATCATCGGGGAAATCCTCCGTTTCCGCTCCCTGCCAGAAAAGGCCGTAGTTGTTTTCATTACCCAGGAGATACAATAAAAGGCCGGGAGTATTTTTGTATTCTGCCACCAGCTTCGTTACTTCATCCATCAGGAACTCCTGGGTTCTCGGTTCATCATAGATCGTAACAGGAGTCCAAAC
>CAYQKY010000266.1:0-8020 GCA_964418125.1 uncultured Phaeodactylibacter sp. | reverse complement strand
TCCAAACGCCATCCAGGGTGAGCCCATATCTGCCAAAAGAATGGTTCAGCATGGTGTAGATGCCGTAATTCTCATAGATGTATTGGATCCATCTGGCCGGAACACCGGTGTATTGTCTTATGACGTTCACATTCATGTTCCTCAGAAGAGACATTTCCGCGTCCAGTCCGGCCTTGATAATGTCGTCTGATTTTTCCCAGAAACCGGCGTTTACGGTATTTGTTCCAATAGGAATATAATCCCAGTTCATGCCATTGACCATGAACTCTTTGCCATTGACTATCAACCTGTGTCCATCGCTACTGCTGACGACGGATACCTTATCAGCTTGGGAAAATACCGATGAGGTGAACGGGAAGAGCAAAAGGAGCAGGAGAATATTTTTCATTTTATCCATAGTTTGTTGACTTAAAGTCTGTTTTTGAGCCTGCGGGCGGCGAGGCCTGGATGAAAGCGCACATGCTACCAATTTTATAGTATCATTTTAACCAAATGTAGTACTATTTTGTCCTAACCGGATAAATAAACACCTCATCATTTCTTTCATCAATTGTTTTCTTAATTACGTCAAAAGTAGGGCCGGAGAGCCGCAAATAGCTGATATTTAGCTATATTTTCTGTCAAATAATTTGCACATGGGAAATTTTGAATACAACATGAGGTACATTTTGTCCCTGGCCCTCTTGCTGGCGGGATGCCAGGCCCGGGCTTTTTACGGCAAGTACCCCATTCGGAATTTTACACCCGCAGAATATAAGGCAGGCATTCAGAATATTGATTTCGCTCAAAACCGGGATATGGCCGTTTTTGTGGCCAACAATTTAGGGGTGCTTTCCTTCAACGGCAATGAGTGGAAAAGGTATGACCTCAATACCGGTAAAAAGAAACGGTCGCTGGCCTTCGATGAAAATACGGACCGGCTGTACGTAGGTTCTCAGGGGGAGTTTGGTTTCTATGAGGGCGATTGGGAGTATGTGTCTCTTATTGATAAGATCCCTCCCGGCTTCCGGGAATTCGATGAGGTATGGGATGTTTTCCTGGCCCGTTCCAACGTTTATTTCTGTACTTTTCAGGGCATTTATATTTATGATGGGCAATCCATTACCGTGATCGGACAGGAAGGGGGCCTTGAGCGGTCGTTCCTGGCTAATGGAAAAATTTTCACGCAGAGCCAGCAGGGGGAATTGCTTGAAATAGAAGGCACGAAGCTGGTTCCCGCCTATCCGCAGGGCCAAACCGGAACGGCTATTGCCGGCGTTGTGCCTCATGAAGGAGGGTACTTACTGATATACAATTCCGGGTATATTGAATGGACTACCCCTTTCGGTGTTAGCCGGAAATACGATGGCCTCATTGGAGCCCTGCGGGGAACGTATGTCAACCATGTGTTGCAATTATCGGACACGCGCCTGGTTATTGCCACCCAAACGGCGGGATTGTTCCTTTACGATCTGCAGGAAGGGGTTTTAGAAAAGATAACCAAGGAGGATGGCCTGGCAACTAATGCATGCCTGCGTTCCTTCCAGGATTACTTCGGCAACTTGTGGGTCGGGATGCAAAACGGGATCGCTCTCATTCACATCAATTCCCCGATGCGCTTTCTGAACCGGGAAATTGGCATACAGGGCAGCGGCTATGAAGTTTTTGAAACAGAAGCCGGAATGTATTTCACGACCTCCAACGGGATTTACTTCCTGGGAAAGAACGCTGCGCGAAGTGATTTTCTGCCGGGAACCGAAGGGCCGGCTTACGGCATGCAGGAAATTGCCGGCAAGCTGTATGCAGGGCACCACACGGGATTGTTCCTTCTGGAAGATGGCCGGGCCAGGCGCATAGCGCAAACCGATGGCCTGTGGCAGGTAAAACAATTGCGGCTGCACCCCGAATTTGTGATCGGCGGCACTTATTCCGGCCTGTATCTTTTCAGGATAGATGACAAGCAGCAGTTACAGCCCGTACAAAAGATCAGTGGGTTTAGCGCGTCCAGCCGGTTCTTTGAAGAAGACCGGTTCGGCAAGATATGGGTCGGGCAGTACTACCGGGGCCTGTACCGGTTGACGCCGTCAGAGGGCCTGGGCCGGGTAACAGTGCAGAACGTTTCCGGGGGGCCGGGCTTGCCCGTGCAAGAGCAGATCGTGTTGAGCCGGATGGGCGACGGCCTCTATCTGGCTACCAACTCGGGCCTGTATCAACTGAACCCTGCCGATGGCACCGTTGCGAGGGCCGGCATTTTTTCCGGCCATATCGGCGAACAACCCATCTACCTGCTGGCGCAAGACCAGAAAAATAACATTCACGTCATAGCGGAGAACGTCGTGGCCCTGTTCCGGCAGGTCAGTGCCAGTAATTATCTTTATACGCCTTCCTCCTTGTACCAATTGCGCTATCACCTCAACAACGACCTGCTGCATGCCTCGGTGAATACCAGCCATGGAGTTTTCTTTTCCGCCAATGAGGGATTTATTCACTACGATCCTGCTTTGGAAGTGCCTTCCAGCGTTGAAAAGCCGCTTGTGGTGAGCCAGGTGTTCAGCGTCGCCCAGGGCCGGGCCCTGTACGCCCGAAAACCATTTGAAGTGAAGCCTGAAACGATAACGCCCCTGGAGGCAGGGGTGGGGGCAAAGGTGCTGAAGATCGATGTGGAGTCTTTTCAGTTCAACGGCCTGGGAAATCAGCAGTTCCGGTATTTTTTGAAGGGCTTTGACGAAGATTTTGGGGAATGGACAACGGCCGCAACCAAAGAATATACCAACCTGAGGGAGGGGAACTATGAATTCAGGGTGCAAACCCGAAATTATCTGGGCGAGATTACAAGCGGCCCGACACTGCATTTGATCGTGCACCCCCCTTTTTACAGAGGCCCGCTGGCCTGGTCTGTGTATATACTGTTGGGGGGGGTAGGGCTATTTATGATATTTAAACTCCAAAAGCGCCGGTATAGAAGACAAGCGGAGGAAATGGAGGAGGCCAGTAAACTCCAGCTGGCAAAAGAACAGCAGAGGCGAGCTGAGATAGAACAGCAAAAAGAGCAGGAACTGCTGCGGCTGAAAGAAGAAAAAATGCAAAGTGAATTACAGCATGTCAACAACCTGCTGGCGGCCTCAACCATGAACCTGGTGGTAAAGAATGAATTCATCGAAGGTATAAAGGAAGAATTGAAGGAAGTAAAGCAAATGGATAAGAACCGCGAAACCAAACGGGCCCTGGAAAAGATCGTGAGAGAAATAGATACGACCCTGAAATTGCAGGAAGACTGGGAGCAGTTCGAATACCATTTTGATGCCGTCCATGGCGATTTCCTGGCCCGCCTGAGAAGCGATTACCCGGACCTTTCGCCCAGCGAACAAAAACTCTGCGCCTTTTTACGGCTCAACCTGAATACCAAGGAAGTTTCCAATCTGTTGGGCATCTCCGTCCGGGGTGTGGAAGTGGCGCGTTACCGCTTGCGCAAAAAACTGGGCCTGGATAGAGGGCAGAACCTGTCAAAATTTATTTTGGAGTATTAGTACTTCCCCGCCTCTCTACAATTTTTCCCATATTTGCATCAGCACAAAACCTCGGTAATGATGAATATCCTCCTGCTCGGCGGCGGTGGCCGCGAACACGCCTTTGCCTGGAAGATGAAGCAAAGCCCGCTTTGCGAAAAGCTGTTCATTGCTCCGGGCAATGCCGGTACGGCAGCCCTCGGCACGAACGCCCCCCTCAACCCCAATGATTTTGAAGAAGTAGGCAACTTCGCCCTGAAAAACGGCGTCGAAATGCTCGTCGTCGGCCCGGAAGAACCGCTGGTTCGGGGCATTTACGACTACTTCAAGAAGAACGATAAGCTCAAGGACATTCACGTCATCGGGCCATCCCGGAAAGGGGCGCAGCTGGAGGGCAGCAAGGCCTTCGCCAAGGAATTTATGATGAAGCGGGACATCCCTACCGCAGCATACGCAGAATTCACCAAAGACAGCCTGGAGCAGGGCCTGGCCTATCTCGAACAACACGCCACCCCCATTGTGCTGAAAGCAGACGGGCTGGCGGCAGGCAAGGGGGTGCTCATCTGCCAGACGGTGGAGGAAGCTAAGGACGAACTTCGCGCCATGTTGAACGGCAAGTTCGGCCAGGCCAGCGAAAAAGTAGTGGTGGAGGAGTTTCTGGACGGCATCGAGTTCTCCGTCTTCGTCATCACCAACGGCAAACAGTACAAGATCCTGCCGGTGGCTAAAGATTACAAACGCATCGGCGAGGGCGATACCGGGCTGAATACCGGGGGGATGGGCTCCGTTTCTCCCGTCTCCTTCGCCGATGAGAACCTGATGCGGAAAGTGGAGAACTGGATCATCAGCCCAACGCTCACCGGGCTGCAGGAGATCGGGGCGCCCTACGTAGGCTTCATCTTCTTCGGCCTGATCAAGGTGGGAGCCAACCCCTTTGTCATCGAATACAACTGCCGGATGGGCGACCCGGAGGCCCAGGTGGTTCTGCCCCGCATCCAGTCCGACCTGGTGGAGCACATGCTCGCCGCCGATAAATCTACCCTCGATGAAGAGCAACTCATCGAAGACCCCCGCGCGGCAGCCGCCATCATCCTCGCTTCCGGCGGCTACCCGGAGGAATACGAAAAGGGAAAAACCATCACCGGACTGGACGAGGTGGAGGGAAGCATCATCTTCCATGCCGGCGCCAAAACGGAAGACGGCAAGGTGAAGACCAGCGGCGGGCGCGTCCTCGCCCTGGCTTCCTACGGAGTGGATGTCAAATCAGCCCTGGCAGCCTCTCTGGAAAATGCGGAAAAGGTACAGTTTGAAGGGAAGTATTACCGCAGGGATATTGGGTTTGACCTGTAGTGGGAGCAATATTGTTAAAGTGTTATACTGCTTGTCCCCGGAGCGCCAACAGCCACAGGAATGCAAAACAATCCAACAATGTCACCCTGAGCTTGTCGAAGGGCAACAACAATCCAGCAATCCAACAATCCAGCAATCCAACAATCCAGCAATCCAGCAATCCAACAATCCAACAATCCAGCAATCCAACAATCCAGCAATATAGCGCCAGCACTCCCATGCACCAAACCTACACCACCGAACAACTCCAACTCGCCCTCGGCGCCCGCCGCCTGCAACGGGGCAGGGCAGGGGCCGTCTCCCGCCTGCTGATCGATTCCCGCCAGCTGCAGGCGCCAGAAAACTCCGTTTTTTTTGCCATCGAAGGGCCGCACCACGACGGGCACGACTACGTCAAAGAGTTGTATGAGAAAGGCGTCCGTCATTTCGTTGTTTCCCGCTCCGTTGATCTTTCCTCCATGCCGGAGGCCAACGTATGGCTTTGCGACAGCGCCATCGGTTGCCTGCAGCGGCTGGCTGCCCACCACCGGCAACTTTTCGGCCTTCCGGTGATCGGCATTACCGGCAGCAACGGCAAGACGATCGTCAAGGAGTGGCTCTTTCAGCTGCTGCATCCGGATTTTCATATTGTGCGAAGCCCCAAGAGCTTCAACTCGCAGGTGGGCGTCCCCCTTTCCGTCTGGCAGTTGCAGCCGGAGCACCAGCTGGGCATCTTCGAGGCGGGCATCTCGCGTATGGGGGAGATGGAGAAGCTTGCGCCCGTCGTTCACTGCAATATCGGTTTGTTTACCAACATCGGACAGGCCCACAAAGAAGGGTTCCCCTCCATTGAAGCCAAGATCGATCAGAAGCTGCAGCTCTTCGAATACGCCGACGTCATCCTGTACTGCCGCGATGACGAACGGGTGGCGCGGGCCATTGCGGCGCTGGGCAAGCCTGCCTTCAGCTGGTCGTGGAAGGGCGAGGCTACTTTGCGGATCAGAGCGGTGGAGGCCCGGGAAGAAGGCATCCGCATCGACGCGGAGTACAAAGGAACGCGTTTCTCTTTCAATATCCCTTTCACCGACGAGGCCTCCATCGAGAACGCCATCCACTGCTGCGCCGTGCTGCTCTATCTGAATTTGCCTGTAAGCGACATTCAGGAGCGTATGCCCCTCCTGGAGCCGGTGGCCATGCGCCTGGAAGTGCGCATCGGCGTCAACGGCTGCAGCGTCATCAACGACAGTTACAACCTCGACCTGACCGCTCTGGCGGCCGCCCTGGCCTACCTCCACCGGCAGCGCCACCACGCCCGCCGCACCCTCATCCTTTCCGACATCCTGCAGAGCGGGGAGCCGCCCGAGCAGTTGTATGAGAAGGTCGCCCGCCTGGTTCGGGAGGCCGGCGTCCACCGCCTGATCGGCATCGGCAAAGACATTCCCGCCATCACCCGCCACCTTCCGCCGGAGGTGGAGGCCCGTTTTTTCCCTGATACCGACGCTTTCCTGGATACCCAGCAGCACCGCGATTTCCACGACGAGGCCATCCTGGTCAAGGGCGCCCGCTCCTTTTCCTTTGAGCGTATCGCCCGCCGCCTCTCCCGCAAGGTTCATCAGACGGAGCTGGAGGTCGATATCAATGCGCTGATCCACAACGTCCGCGTCTTTCAGCAGTGGCTGCGCCCCGGCACGAAGACGATGGTAATGGTCAAGGCGGCCGCCTACGGCAGCGGCAGCCTGGAAGTGGCCCGCGCCCTGGAGTTCCACAAGGCGGATTACCTGGCCGTAGCCTATGCCGACGAGGGCATCGAGCTGCGGGAGGGCGGCGTGGAGCTGCCCATCATGGTCCTCAACCCGGAGGAGGCGGTCTTCGACGGCATCCTGCGCTATCGCCTGGAGCCGGAGCTCTACAGCCCGGCCCTGCTGCGCCGCTTCGGCCGCTTCACCCGCGAGGCCGGCGCCAGGGCAGCGGTGCACCTGAAGCTGGACACCGGCATGCACCGCCTCGGCTTCGACGCCGACAACCTGGATGAGGCTATCGCCCTGTTGAACGAAAACCCACAGCTGGAAGTGCGCAGCATTTTCTCTCACCTGGCCGCCAGCGAAGCGCTCGCGCACGACAACTTCACCCTCGATCAGGCCGCCCGCTTCGTGGACCTGTACGAGCGCCTGGCCGATGCTCTGGGATACCGCCCCATGCGGCACCTGCTGAACTCCAGCGGCATCATTCGCTTCCCGCAGTACCAGATGGAAATGGTGCGCCTGGGCATCGGCGCCTACGGTATTGACGGCACGGGCCTGGTGCAGGTGCAGCTCCGCACGGTGCTGACGCTCCGGGCCCGTATTTCTCAGGTCAAGCACCTGCTGCCCGGCGAAACGGTGAGCTATGGGCGCAGCGGCCTTATCGAAAAACCCTCCCGCATCGCCACCGTCAGCATCGGCTACGCCGACGGACTGCCGCGGGCGGCGGGCAACGGCCGCTTCCGCCTCCTGGTGCGCGGGCAGCGCGCCCCCATCGTCGGCAATGTCTGCATGGATATGTGCATGATCGACGTGACGCACATCCCGCAGGCGATGGAAGGAGATGAGGTGGTGGTGTTCGGCGAAGAGCCTGCGGCTGAGGAGCTGGCGGAGGCGATGGGCACTATTCCTTATGAGGTGTTTACGAGCGTTTCGCCGAGGGTGAGGCGGGTGTATGTGGAGGAGTGACGTTGAAGGGCATCTGTCTAAGGCTGGACAGCAAGCTCCGCGGGGGGGTAAGGTGTACGGGCCCGGGCCGGCCTTATTCGGCCAGCTTGTTCAACCTGTACGGGCAAGCATTGATGGAAGAGCAGCGCTTTCAGGGAGCAACGAATGCCGTCAGCCTGAAGGGCTTTCCTGAGGGCGTGTACCTGCTGCATATCCGCTCCGGGGAGGGGGAGGTTGTTAAGCCGGTTGTGAAAATGGAGTAGTAAAGGGGCGTGTGGCGCCATATATTGATCAGAGTAGGGCCTGAAGGGAGGTTTACGTCTCCGACGCCAAATAAATTTGGCGCACCGGGGCACAGGAGTAGCAACACAAAAACTTGCCCATTCCCCCCGGGCCACAATGAACCGGCTATTCCGTGCGTTACCTCTGACAAAAAAGCCCCCGCATCATCTATTCACCCGTAACCCGGATTATTCATGAGTTAATCTACTGCAAAGCCAAACTGCCCGCCATTCCCGG
>CAYQKY010000265.1:0-8676 GCA_964418125.1 uncultured Phaeodactylibacter sp. | reverse complement strand
GGTTGCAGCCGGAAGCCTGGCAGTTGTTCACCATTTTCATAACGGCCATCCTGGCGGTGCTGCTCGACGCCCTGTCCATCTTTACGGCGGCGGTGCTGGCCATGGTCATTGCCGTCCTGTTGCGGGTGCTGCCGACGGAAAAGGCCTTTTCCGGTTTTTCGGAGGACTTCATGCTGCTGATCCTTTCGGCCTTCCTCGTTTCCAAGGGAGTGGTCAAATCCGGGCTGGGCAACCGCATCGCTTTCCTGCTGATCCGCCGCTTCGGCCATTCCACCCTCAACCTGGGATACTGCATCGTAGCCACCGACGCCCTGTTGGGGCCCGCAATTCCCAGTAACACTGCCCGGTCGGGCGTCCTGTACCCCATCGTGCTGCCCCTTTGCATGGATACCGGCTCCCAACCCGATGAAGAGACGCGCCGCCGCTCCGGCAGCTACCTGATGATGGTGAGCGTGGCCAGCCTTACAGTTTCCTCCGCCCTCTGGCTGACCGCCATGGCCGCCAACCCCATCGCCGCCGGACTGGGAGAGCAATATGGGGTGAAAATGGATTTCGTCAGCTGGCTGCTGGTGAGCTCTCTCCCTTCCCTCCTGAGCATGATCGCCCTGCCGTATATCCTTTACCGGCTGTTCCCGCCCCATGCCAAAGCCACCCCCGAAGCGCCCCTTGCCGCCCACCGGGCGCTGAAAGAGATGGGCCCGCTGAGCAGCAAGGAAAAGATCATGGGCGCCACCTTTGTCGGCATGGTCGTGCTGTGGGGGCTGGCTGACATGCTGGGCATCAGCATGGCCATCGTGGCCTTCCTGGGCCTGGCGGTGATGCTGCTGTTCAATATCTTCAGCATCAAAGACCTGCGCAGCGAGGGCGGCGACGCCCTGGAGACCTTCATCTGGTTCGCCATCATGTACGTGATGAGCACCGCACTGAACGAACTGGGCTTTATGTCTACTCTGGGTAAACAGATCGCCGGGCAGATGGAGGGGCTGAGCTGGCCGCAGGCCTACGTCCTGCTCATCCTGATCTACGTGCTGATCCACTACCTCTTTGTCAGCCAGACGGCGCAACTGCTGGCCCTCTTCGGGGTATTCCTGGAGGTAGGGGTCAACGCCCAGGTGCCGGTAGGCCTGATGGCCTTTATGCTCGCTTTCGCCACCAATTTCTTCGCCGCCCTGACCCCGCAGGCCTCCAGCGCCAATGTGCTGTTCGCCGGCAGCGGCTACCTCACCCAGCAGGAGATGTACCGGAATGGGGCAATTATTACCGTAGCCAATTTTGTGATCTATATGGTATGTACGCCGTGGGTGATGTGGATGGGGGGTTAGGAGAGAGGGGGACTGGGAGAGGGGGTGAACGGAACTGTTCAAAACGTTGTGTTTTTGTTTCTGGCTACAGGTTGCACAGAGTTGGGCAGAGACGGCATAAAGTATTCGCAGTCAAGCGAATACTCTGTGTTTCTCTGTGAGCTTTGTGTTTTAAAAATTGCAGGCAGATACACATTTCTGAACACTCCCATCCGTTGTTGCAGGGCCGAAAGGCGAGGAAATGGGAGAAATGCAATGGAAAGGCTTTGAAAGCCCGAGATGGGCGGGTAGAACATAATCGTTATATTCATAATCATTACTTTTGTAATCATTATGAATATAATCATTACAAATATAATCGTTATAAAAGTTATGATCACAAATGTAACGATTATATTTGTAACGACCCTTTCAGCGGCCCGATCAGGCCTTGCCAGGCATCAGGCCTGCTGCAGGACCTTCTCCAGCCGGTCGAACATATCGTTCCAGCCCTGATCGGCGCCTTCCATTTCTTTCTCTGACGTCGTCGTGCTGGTGAAATTCAGGACCAGTTTCGTTTTGCCTTCCTGTTCCTCAAAAGTAACGGTGATGAGGGATTCGGCAGGGCTGTCGGAGGCCATGCCGTAGTAGGAAGGCGGCACCGGATTGCCCTGCTCATCCGTGAAGGTATCGGCGAGGACGATCTTTTCGGGTTCGATGATCTCCTTATAAACGCCTTTCCCCCAGAAATCCTGGCCCTCGGGCGAGCGCATGCAGTAGCGGAAGGCGCCGCCCACCCGGAAGTCGGCCTCGCAGTAAGGAGTAGTAAAATCTTTCGGCGCCCACCAGCGGCGAAGGTGTTTGGCCTCCGTCCAGGCACGGAATACGAGGGAGCGGGGCGCATTAAACAGTCGGGTGATCTCCATTTCCCGCCGGATAGCGGGTTCAGTCATTTTTGCCATGGTCGTTGGATTTTAATTGTTTCAGATAATCTTCCAGGGAGTCCAGCCTTTCTTCCCAGAGCCGGCGGTACTGCTCCGCCCAGTCGGATACTTCGCTCAGGGGCTGCAACCGGGCGTGGCAGTAGCGTTCTCTGCCATCCTTCCTGATCATCACCAGCCCGCACTCCTCCAGTATCCGGATTTGTTTGGAAATGGCGGGGCGGCTGATGTCGAAGTGCTCTGCCACTGCGTTGATGTTCAGCGGCTCGCGGGCGACCAGCTCGATGATGGCCCGGCGGGTGGGGTCGGCGATGGCCTGGAATACGTCTCTTCTCATAAATTCATTACGTAACCATTCGGTTACAAATATAAATGAAACTGATTGGTTACGCAAGTTTTTAAATAAATTTTTCAGGAACAAGCCATCAGGCAAGGGAAAGTTGTCAGCCGGCAACAAGGCGCGCAAGAGTAATTTTACAAATTTGCCCTACCTTTATCACACCGCCCCATAAGAAGGGCCACATTTCCCTCACCAAAACAGCAATGATAATGGCTTACAAACTTACCCGCCTCATCACATTTCTATTCTTCTTCCCCCTCCTCCTCACCGCCCAAAACATCACCGGCGAGTGGCAGGGCGTGCTCGACATCCAGGGCGTCAAGCTGCGCCTGGTGCTGCACGTGGAGGAAGACGGAGATGCCTACACGGCGACGCTGGACAGCCCCGACCAGCAAGCCTACGGGCTGCCCGTGCCGGAGTTCTCCTTCGAGGCGCCGGATATGCGCTTCGCCGCCCCCGACCTTAGGGTGGTGTACGAAGGACAGGTGAACCGCAGCTTCACGGAAGTAAAAGGCACCTTCACCCAGGGCGGCATGAACATCCCCCTTACCCTGGGCCGGGAAAAACTGGAAGTAGCCGATGAGGATATGGCCTGGATACAGGATAACTACGCCAAAAAAGAACTGTACATCACCATGCGGGACGGCGCCAGGCTCTTCACCTCCATCTACTACCCCAAAGACACCACCCGCTCCTACCCTATCCTGATGTGGCGTACGCCCTACAGCTGCAGCCCGTACGGGGAAGATGAATACAGTTTCCGCCTGAAATTCTACAAACACCTTATGGATGATGGTTACATCTTCGTCCTGCAGGACGTGCGGGGCAAATACATGAGCGAAGGCGAATACGTCAACGTGCGCCCCTTCATCCCCAACAAGCGCAGCCCCAGGCAGGTGGACGACAACAGCGATACCTACGACAGCATCGACTGGCTGGTGGCCAACCTGCCCAACAACAACGGCAAGGTGGGCATCCTGGGCATCTCCTACCCGGGCTTCTACTCCACCATGGCGCTGCCGGAAGCCCACCCCGCCCTCAAGGCAGCCTCTCCTCAGGCGCCGGTGACCGACTGGTTTATCGGCGACGACTTCCACCACAATGGCGCTTTTTTCGTCATGGACGCCTTCAGTTTCTTCTCCAGCTTCGGCAAGCCCCGCCCCGAACCGACCACCGAAAGCGCGCCCCGCTTCGACTGGCCGGTGGAAGACAACTACCAGTTCTTCCTCGATGCCGGGCCCATCAAGAACCTCAACAAACTGTATCTGCACGACTCAATCGCCTTCTGGAACGACCTCATGGCCCACCCCAATTACGACGACTGGTGGCAGGCCCGCAACCCACGGCCACATCTCAAAGGAATAACCCCCGCCGTAATGACCGTCGGCGGCTGGTTTGACGCCGAAGACTCCTTCGGCCCCCTGGCCGTGTACAAGGCCATCGAAAAGCAAAACCCGCCCTCCACCGAGAACCGCCTGGTAATGGGGCCCTGGTACCACGGCCAGTGGGCTGCCGGCGACGGGGAGAACCTGGGCAATATCCACTACGGCTTCAATACCACCGAGCTGTATAAAGAAACGGAGGACCAGTTCTTCAACTACTACCTCCACGGCGAGGGCGATATGGATCTCCCCGAGGCCACCATCTTCGTCACCGGCGCCAACGAGTGGCGCAGTTTCGACACCTGGCCGCCGGAAAATACCGAAACGCAGAAGCTCTATTTCCAGCCGGCCGGCGGCCTGTCGTTTGAAACCCCGAAAGGAAAGAATAGCTACGACGAATTCGTCAGCGACCCCATGAAGCCGGCGCCCTACACCGAGGACGTCCACCTTCGCCGCACCCGCGAATACATGACCGACGACCAACGCTTCGCCGCCCGACGCCCGGATGTGATGGTATACGAAACGCCCATCCTGGAAGAGGACATCACCTTCACCGGCCCGCTGGTGGCCAACCTCTGGGTGAGCACCACCGGAACCGACGCCGACTACGTGGTCAAACTGATAGACGTGTTCCCCGACAAGATGGAAAATTACCCTGCCAACGAAGAGCAGCCGCCTATGGGCGGCTACCAGATGCTGGTGCGCGGCGAGGTCATGCGCGGCCGCTTCCGCAACAGCTTTGAGAAACCCGAACCATTCGAACCAGGTGAAAAAACCCTGGTGCGCTTCGAGATCCCGGACATCGCCCACACCTTCCAGGCCGGCCACCGCATCATGATACAGGTGCAGAACTCCTGGTTCCCGCTGGTGGACCGCAACCCGCAGAAATTCGTCAACATCTACGAATGCGATGCGGAGGATTTCCAGAAGGCCACTCACCGTATCTACCATGAGGCGGGGCATCCGTCGTTCATGGAGGTACAGGTGCTGAAGTGAGGGAATGGTATGGTACACTGATCGGTTAGTATTTATTAAGATCTTTCAGGATCGGCGGGCCTTAAATAAATCCTAACGTGAGGTTTGATTGGTTTATAGCTCGCTATCTGGATTTTTGGCAGGGTTATGTACGATGTACGGGGCCAGATAGGAACCCGAAAGAATACGATGTACAATTGGGCTGGCGTCGTACACCGTACACCACATACACCGTACACTTTTCCGGCCGGAGAATCAGCTATCTGGCTAAAAGCCAACCACCTGGGTTCAAATCTCACGTTAAACCCTAACAAATCTTAACCGATCAGTGTACCCTCTTTCTACCTCCACCTGGCCACATACCCGCACAGTTCCTTCTTAAAGTCCGTCGTCTTGAACAAATAAGGGCCGAATATCTGCCGGCCGACGGTGCAGTTAATATAGAGATAGGTATCATTTTCCGGAACGTACATCACCTGAGTGGTGCAGCCGATGCCGTCGCCCTCGTGGCCGTACTGGCCCTGGCTCTGCCCCGGAGCAAACTGGTAGTACTCCAGCCCCAGGCCGTAATCCGGCTGGGTGGACTCCCGCCCCTGCACCCATTGGCGCATCAAATCCAGGGAGGCCGGGCCTGCCACCTGCCCTTTCACCAGAGCTTCCAGGAAGCGGATGGCGTCCGCCGGGGTGCCGGCGACCCCGCCGTAGCCGTTGCTTGCCTTGGCCAGGGCCAGGTTCCAGGTGCTGACATTCTCCAGCTGTTCATTGGCGTATCGGTCCAGGTAGTAATTGGGAAAGGAGAGCTGCCGGGACTGAGCCTCAGGCAGGTTGTAATAGGTATTTTTCAGGCGAAGAGGCGCCAGAATCTCCGACCGCAGCAGGCTTTCATAGGGGTGGCGGGCCACCTGTTCCAGGATCTTCTCCAGGAGCAGAAAGTTGGTATTGGAGTAGGAGAAGTCAGTACCGGGTTCAAACAGCAACGGCTTGCCGTATACCATTGCCAGGCGCTCTTCGACAGAAGGTTGCTCCAGGGGGCGGTTGAGCTGCCAGAGCTGGAACTCCGGCAGTTCCGTCAGGTTGACGATGCCCGAGGTGTGGCTAAGTAACATCTTGACGGTTATCCTGTCGCTGCCCGCTATGCCGTCGGCTATTTCCTGCGGCAGGTATTGATTGATGGGAGTGTCCAGGCCAATATCCTCGGACTCCCACTCCTTCATGATGAGGGCCGCCGTGTACATCTTGGTGAGGCTGAAGTACGCGTTCACCATTTCGGAGGACAGGGCGCTCTGATCCTCGATCCGGGCATAGCCGCCGTTGGCAAAGTACCAGCCATCAGCGTTCTTTACCGCCACCTGTATGCCCGGGATGCCCTTGGCGATATAGCGGCCGACGATGGAGTCGATGGAGTCCTTCATCGGATGGGCCGGATTGGCCGCAGGCGCCTCTTGTGAAGGCGTTCCCACAGGCAAATCATACACGTCCTTGGTGCAGCCGGCAGCCAGAAGAAGCGCCAGCGCGAAAAAGAAAATGAGATTGGTTTTCATGATCGTTTATTGAAGTGATGAAATTCTGAATCCTAAGAGGGCATTAGATACCGGCAGGGGGCTGAGGTCCGGGCTGTAGCCGAACAGCACGTTCAGCTGATAGGCCAGGTAGGGCTGCAACTCCAGCCTGCCGGTATGGATCGAACGGTACCCCAGGCTGAACTGCACAGGGGACTGAAATACGCCTTTGCCCGTTTTTCCCGCCACCCACTGCCCTTCATCCCAGCGGGAGGGCGGAGAGGGGTAAAAAGAGAACCGATACCCTACCCCCAGCTTGAAGCCCAGCTCCAGATGCTGCGCCAGAACCGGGGTAAGCCCGAACAGGAGCTGCGCCTGCAGGGCGTCTCCCTGGTATTGCCCGCGGCTGTACCCCAGGCGCAGGGTGAGGCCGAGGTTCTGTTTTTGGTTGAACGGTTGGTGGACACCGGCGAAGGCCACCGGCTCGGGGCCGTTCCAGCGGGCGCCCAGGGCCGGCATGTAGAAGGCGTGCAGGCCAACGGCCAGGTCATACTGCAAAGGAGGGCGGCCCTGTTGGGCAAAGAGCCATCCCGGCGCCCCGAGGAGCAGGGCCAGAAGAATTTTTTGGAAGATATCCATAACGTCGGGTTTGTTGAAACACTTTTTATCCCCGGCGGCCAACTACCAGCCGGACGAGGACAAAAGTGCAGGCAAACCCGGAGCGCCGCGTCCGAATTGATCAATTCAGACTCCTTTTCACTTGCCGGGCATACTCGGAAGGCGTCATTCCCACCTTTTTCTTGAAGACGGCATTGAAGGTGGCCTTCGAGTTGAATCCGGCTTCCATCGCCAGGCCGAGGATGGTGTAATGCCGGTGGGCAGGGTCATTACACAAGCGCTTAAAGGCCTCCACCCGGTAGTCGTTCACAAAATCGTAAAAGCTCTTGCCCAGATGGATATTGAGGGCTTCGGAGATGTACTGCCGGTTGGCCTGGAGGACATCAACGAGGTCTTGCACGGTGAGTTCGCTGTTGAGATAGAGGCGCTGTCCTTCCATCAGGCGCACCAGGTTGTCCGCCAGCGCCTTGCGTTGGGAGTCGACGGGCCCGGTTTCCGCCGGGGCTGAGGGGGTGGCCGGCTCGGGCCCGACAGCAGGCCCTCCCTGGCCAACCACTTCGACCTCGCCGGCAAACAGCATAGGTTGCGCCAGCGCCCGGTAGGCCATCCAGTAGATCAGGGCCACTACTCCCAGGAAATGCCAGGGATAAAAAGCGGAAAGGATTGGCCAATCGAACTTGCGGGCATAGAAGACGAAGACGGAAAAGACGACGATGGCGAAAGCGAGATACAGGAACTGCCCCAGCCATTCGAGGCGAACCTTACTGATGTCCGAATAATATTCCCGGATGCGTTTCTCATGGGCCCGGTAGGTGAGCAGGCACAGGCCGAAAAACAAAAGGTGGATGAAATTGACCGCTTGGTTCGACAGGCCGAAATCGTCTTGCACCGAGCGGGCGTAGTCGTCGAGGTAGACCCGTTTGGCCGCCGCCGATTGCAACAGATAGGGCAATTGCAGGGCCAGGACGGCCAGAAAAGGAAGGAAATACAGCCCCTCCCGCCGGGAAGGGCGGGGCGCCAGTTGCGTCATCCGGCGCAAGAAGATCAGCACCAGCGGGCCGTAGAGGGCGGGCAGCACCCAGGTCAGGTGGCTGAAATGGGGGAATCGCATCATAAAATCGCGGTTGTCGAACCCCACCAGCACCAGGTGGAAGGACAGGAGCCAGAGCAGGGCCGCCAGAACGCGGTTGGCTGCCTGGTTGGCCCGGCGGGAAAACAACAAAAGCCCCAGAATAAACCCCTGCAGGGCGCCCGCCAGCAGGATGAGCTTTAATACGGATACTTCCATACGGTTCGTTCCTCTTCGCAATTCAACGGAGAAGCCGTTCTCCTGGCCCCGGGTACAAAATTAGTCCATCCTCCGGCATTTTCAACAGAAATCTTCAGCTTGTTTGGAGGCCGGGTTTGAAAGCGAAAAGAGTCCATTTTTTGATGAAACAACTTGTCCCGCACACGAAGTATCGGGAAGGCGCTTTTTGAAGTGCATACCTGGAAGGTACGGACAAGAAAAGCAACGCAGTGTCATTAAAAAGGGGCCTTTGCAGCTCAAAGTTTGGCTTCCAAACAAGCTCTAAGGCCCCGGGGCCGGGCAGAGGTGATTGGTTCTGGATAGAAAAGCCTCGGAGAGGCGTAATGTTGTTA
>CAYQKY010000264.1:0-8973 GCA_964418125.1 uncultured Phaeodactylibacter sp. | reverse complement strand
AAAGGGTGGCCTCCAAACATGCTCTTAAAAACATCGTTATACAACCATTCCCGCTCTGCCCTGCTCTTTGTAAAGAGCCATTAAAACCAGACAGTTGGCCATCATGCCAGGGCTTTTTCCATCAAAATGTCCTGTGCCTATCAACTTTCGGCGATTTTTTTGATAATCAGGCAACTGAATATGTGGTTATCCTGGCGGCAAACGTTATTTTTGCGGATCAAAAATCACAGCAATCCGCTGCCTTACTATAAACCTGACGATTGGAATGAGAGTAATTGCCTTGATCACCTTTTGCAGCTTATTAATCCCTTTCTATACGTTTGCGCAATCAGATACGGATACGATACCGGTGCTTCGGTACAGCGAGCCGCGCGACTATGAGATCGGTGGAATCAAGGTCATCGGGGCCGATTTCAGCGATGACAACGCCATTATCAGCATCGCCGGCCTGCAGGTGGGCGACAAGATCCGCATCCCCGGGCCGGAGGTCCAGAAAGGGATCAAGGCCCTGTGGAAGCTCCGCCTGTTCACCGATGTACAGATCATCAAGGAAAAAACCATCGGCGATGTTATTTTCCTGGAGATCAAGGTGCAGGAGCGGCCGCGCCTGTCCCGCCATTCCTATCGGGGCGTAAAAAAATCCTACCACGACGACCTCAACGACGAGGTCGACAAATACCTGCTCAAGGGGGGCATCGTTACGGAGAACGTAAAGGTCAATGCCTGCCAGGCCATCGAAGGCTTCTTTATCGGTAAAGGGTACCTCGACGCCCGTTGCCGGGTGGTGGAATCCCCCGATTCCAGCCGGGCCAATGCCGTTCAGCTCATCTTCGACGTAAGCCGGGGAGAACGCGTAAAGATCCAGGACATCGTCTTCGAAGGCAATGAAAGTATCAAAGACCGCAAACTGGCCAAACAGATGAAGGGCACCAAGCCCAAGCGCCGCCTGTTCGCCTCCTCCAAGTTCATCAAGAAAGATTACGAGGAGGACAAGGAAAAGGTGGTCGCCTATTACAACACCCAGGGCTACCGGGACGCCCGCATCCTCGGCGACAGCCTCTGGCGCGAGGAGGACGGCGACCTGATCGTCAAGATCAACCTGGAGGAAGGCAACCAGTACTATTTCCGGGACATCAGCTGGAAAGGCAATTCTGTATATGATACCGAGACCCTGGCCAACGTGCTGGGCATCGAAAAAGGCGAGGTCTACAATAAAGAACTGCTGGAAACCCGCCTCCGCTTCAGCCAGGACGGGCGCGACGTCAGTACCCTTTATATGGACAACGGGTACCTCTTCTTCCAGGTAGACCCCATAGAGGTTGCCGTGGAAGGGGACTCCATTGACCTGGAGATCCGCATCTTCGAAGGGCCGCAGGCCACCATTGACAAGGTGGTGATCAAGGGCAACGACCGCACCCACGAGCACGTCATCCGCCGGGAATTGCGCACCCGCCCGGGGCAGAAGTTCAGCCGCTCCGATATCATCCGTTCCCAGCGGGAGATCATCAACCTGGGCTACTTCAACCCGGAAAGCCTGGGTATCAACACGCCGGTGAACCCGCAGCGGGGGACGGTAGATATCGAATACACTGTCGAGGAAAAACCCTCCGACCAGTTGGAACTCTCCGCCGGATGGGGCGGCGCTCAACGGGTTATCGGTACACTGGGCGTATCCTTCAACAACTTCTCCCTGCGCAACGTCTTCAATAAAGAAGCCTGGAAACCGCTGCCCCAGGGCGACGGCCAGCGCCTGTCGCTGCGCGCCCAGACCAACGGCGACTTCTACCAGTCGTACAACCTTTCCTTCACCGAGCCCTGGCTCGGCGGCAAGAAGCCCAACTCCCTGACCGTGGCCGGTTTCTTCAACCGCTTCGCTTTCGGCCGGAGGGGGACCGACAGCTACCAGAGCTTCAACATCCGGCAGGCCTCCATCAGCCTGGGAACCCGCCTGAAATGGCCGGATGACAACTTCGTCTCCAGCACCGCTATCAATATACAGACGCTGACGCTCGACAATTGGGTTCGCGGGCTGTTCCGCTCCGATGAAGGCGAGATCGTACAGGAAGGCAACTACAATAACTTCAGCATCAGGCAGACCATTGCCCGCTCGACGATAAACGACCCCATTTTCCCCAAGGAGGGGTCACGGATATCGCTGTCGCTGCAGCTTACGCCGCCCTACTCCCTCTTCGATGACGAAGACAATTACAGTGAACAGCCGGCGAGGGAGCGTTTCCGCTACCTGGAGTACCACAAGTGGCGCTTTGACGCCGAATGGTACCAGCCCATTGTCGGCAACCTCATCCTGAAGGCGCAGGCCAAGATCGGCCTGCTGGGCTTCTACAACCGCGAGATCGGCTCCTCGCCCTTCGAGCGCTTCCAGCTCGGCGGCGACGGCATCAACAACCAGCAGTTCGGCTTCGCCGGGGTAGACATCATCTCCCTGCGCGGCTACGAGATCAATGAGCTGGAGGCCAACCGCGACCCATCGGGCGGCACCTCGGCAACACCCCTGTTCGACAAGTTTACCGTCGAGCTGCGCTACCCGCTGTCGCTCAACCCCAGCTCGACCATATACGTGCTGGCATTCGCCCAGGGCGGTAACTCCTGGAGGGAATTCCGCGACTTCAACCCATTCGACGTGAAACGCTCCGTGGGTATGGGCCTGCGGGTCTTCCTGCCCATGTTCGGCGTGCTTGGCTTCGACTATGGTATCGGCTTCGATAAGAACGTAGCCGACCGCTCGCTGCAAACGCTGGGCGACTTCAACATCGTCCTCGGCTTCGAGCCGGAGTAAGTTTTTCTTCCGTTTTTCCCCGGGCCGGGAGGTGGGCCCGGGGAAAAACGGAAGAATCACTCTCCGCCCCGCCTTTCGTAGAACCGCTTCAGGTATTCCAGCTTTGTATCGGGATGATCCCTTCTTTTTTCCTCGCGGAGTTCTTGTACCAGTTCCTCGTCCTCCCTGATGATATCCCACAGCAGCCGCAGGGACAGGTTCAGGGCCTTTTGTTCGCGGGGCTTGTATACATAGGCGTTGCTGCCCAACTCGTTGGCCGCACCGGCGATGGCGCCGCCGATGGCCCCTCCCAGGATGCCGCCGATGACCGCCCCCTGGCCGTTGGTTTTCGACGGCGGCGCTTTGAAGGGGCTGTATTCGGCAATCTTTTCGAGCCGCGAATAGAACTCATAGTTCAGCAAAGGAGCGAGGTTGAGATAAACATGGGCGCCGTCGGAAAAACCCCAGAAGCCGGGGTTTTCTTTTAAGCGAACCTCCTTTCCCTCCGGGCCGGTTATTTCCACCTGCTTGAGCTTAAGGACGGGAACCTCTTCTTCAGTTATTCGAATGTCCACATCTGCTATTCCCGGATCGTTGGCAATGAATTCGACATAAGAACGGTAAATGCCTTTTTTCAGCTGGGTAGAGGTATCGATCACGAAGGAGGAGCGGGGCTGCTGAAGCAATTGAACCCAGCTGATCCGATCCTCCTCCCGCCCTTCATAGCTTTCCAGCAGAGGTGCTATTTCCCCCAGCAGATCTTTCATTGTCCGGATGACTGCCTCGGAGTGGTAACGGGTCACATCGATCCCCTTGTATTCCTTGTAAAGATCGAGGGATTTCATTTTATAAAGAACGCCGCCCTGTTTTTGGTAGCAATCCACCAGGGCATTCAACCTGCCGATGTTGTCCAGTTCGGAAACGTGGAATTCCCGCACGAGGAGGAGAACGGAGTCTTTGTCCCCGTCTTTGTACACCACCAGTTCATCGGCAACCCTTTTAAGCTCAACGGGCAGGCGCTTTTTGAATTTGGCAGCCTTCCGCTTATTGCCCATCCCCGTCAGCGCATAACCGATATTGGTGGTATCCACCCGCCGGTCGATAACCTCATAGATAACGAAGCCAATCTCCAGCCTTTCCCATTTCGGTGGGAAGGATTTCAATTTTACATAATGAACCTGGCTGAAGAGGAGCACGGGCATATAGAGAGCAATTAAAGTAAGAGCGTGTCGCATAGGCATCGTTTTTTGCATTGGCAAATTTGCTAAATAAGCGCTATTTTCAGCATTAAAATAAAGCTATGAAAAAAAGATTATCGGCCCTGCTCACCGCCGGCGCCTTTACTATCTGTTTGTCTGCGCAATGTCGCCTTCCGCTCGATGCCTCCCTGGACTCCACCCTCAACTTCCTCTGGGAACAGTACCTGGAAAATGGAGAGGCAAGGCATAAGGACAACTACCGGAAAAAGTACGAGCAGGGCAAACAGGCCGCCGCCAACCCCAGGCTCGATTCCCTTTTTCGCGCTACCCGCAGCTTCATGATCGAAAAACTGGGCGAAGACATCTTCTGCCGGAGAGTGGATATGGACTTATGGACCGCCTTCAAATTCTACCGGACAAGCTATACCATTCAATACCGTTTTTTCTTCGATGATTTGGATAAGGACAACGAAAAATCTTACCAACAATACAGCTTCAATTTCGAGCCGGATAGAAAGACGGGGGCCGTGCTCGAATCCCATTTTCCCAATGTGCCCGATTGCCGGAACAACCCTGCCCTGTGTAACTTTCAGGTAGTAAGTGAAAAGCAGGCGCTTCAGATCGCCGAAGAGGCCGGCTTTCTCGACGGCATCCGGAGCAATGCACCCCGCCGCGGGCACAACCAGTGGGTGTGGGAAGTGGAAAAGCTGCTGAACGACGATTGCAAAGCGCAGAAAATGCTGATCGATATGTACACCGGAGCGGTGAGCTACTCCGATTATTACAACTGGTGGGGATGCTCCCCGCTCCAGGAAAAGGTGGGAAAAAGCCCCATCGTCATCGAAGGCACGCCGCTGGAGGAAGAGGGCGGCTATTACCATAAGGGCAACATCTGGTCCGGGCGCCGGGTGGAAGTGAACAAGGTATTTAAAGGAGAGGTAGCAGCCGGGGTGGTGGAAGTCATCGCTCTGGGCGGGCAAATGGGCAACCGCTTCCAGTCTCTCTCCCACGGCCAGATCGGCCTGCCGGGGAAGGGAGAAACGGCTATATTCTTCCTCCAGACCCCCAAATCATCTGATGACCCCTGGAATGGGAGTGGAATCGATAGCCTGTCGCCCTACCCCGTTTACTATGTTTACGGCTATGAACCCCTGAGATTATACCCTGGCAGCAGCCAGGCAACAAGCTTCACCCTCGACATCGAACGCAACACCTATCAGGCCATCGAAGCAGTAGCCGGGCAAAAGCGGCAAAATCGCATCCTTCCGGCGGTAGTAAAAGAGGAGTTTGTGAACTGGGCAATGGACCACAAGCTTTCCGTACCTACCCGGGAGCTGGGCCTCGAATACGTGATCATTCCCTACAACCCGGTAAAACTCCAGGACTCTATCTCCTTCTACATCGGCATCAATTCCCCGGCCTCCCATTCCTACCTGAGCAGCAGCCGGTTGGTGCTCCGCTACAACCCCGCCGTGTTTGGCGACAGCATTGTCTCCAAAGGCCGGCTGGATTTCCAGCCCATGCAGCAAAGCGCTTTCTACACAGAAAATCATTCCTTTGGCAAACAACTGCCGCCGGCCAGCTTCCAGTTCAGCCTGAAGGACCGCTCCGATTCCACTTTCCAGATCGAGTTCCGGCGCCCTGGAGGAGACTCCGGTTTTTTCCAGGTTACCCCTTTTCAGAATGTTTTTACCACCATGAATGGCCTGCCGCTGATCAGGATCAGCCTGCCCATCAGGAACAGGGATGGAAACATGAATATCGGTTTCGTAACTCCCGAAACGGAATACGGCCATTACCGCTTTGATTTTGAGCGCAATAAAGAGGTGCATTACCGGTTTGTCCGGGCGCAGGGCGGCATTACACTTCCCGCCAGCGCTTTCCGGGAGCCGCAGATCACGGGGTTGTCTCCAGACACCGTCAGATACTGGTCGGATACCCTTTCCATTCAGGGCCATAACCTGTTGGGAGACGGCGCAGAGGTAATGGTATGGTGTGAAAGGGAGGGCCGCAGCATATACTGCCCCGTACCCCAAAATTCCATCATCCTGCATACGGATACGGAGATCAGGTTCCGCATTCCCGATACGATCATCACGAATAACCACCCGGCCGGTTATCCCGTTTCCTGGCGCCCGGCCGGCGGTGCGGTGAAGGTAAAGAAGGAAGTGATGGGGTGGCGGTTGTCGGGGGAGAGTGAGGAGCGTTTTTTTCTGAAGTGATCAATGGGTGCTGCCGTCTCTCATAGAACCACTTCAGGTATTCTTACAACGGCCTCAAAAAAGCAGCCCTCTCAACCAACCCCTCTCCTTCACACGGCCTCTTTAACCTGAACATTATGCCAAACCAGAGGAGCTAAACCGGAACAGCAGTTCCAGATCCCTGCGCCCGGGGCATTTCACTCCGGACAACAAACAACAAACCACCCCAACGCCACCAATCCTCCGATCATGCACTGGAAAATCTACTTTCTGGTACTGCTCGCCAGTACCCTCTGCACAGTATTGCCCGCACAGGAAGGCGCCCTTTACGAGATCGGCGGCATCGAGGCCGTCGGTAACCGGCACAGTGACGCCCGGGCTATCACCGCCCTTTCCGGCCTGCGGGTGGGCGACAAGGTAGAGATCCCCGGCCCGGCGATCAGCAGGGCCATCCGCACCCTATGGCAGCAGCAGTTATTCAGAAAGGTGGAGATCGCTAAATCGAAAACCGTTGGTGAGATCGCCTTCCTGGAGATCAGGGTGGAAGAGCTGCCCCGCCTGAGCGGTTGGTCCATTTCCGGGTTGAAAAAGCAGGAGCAGCAGGCCGTGGAAGAGATCGCCGAAAAGCACCTGCACAAGGGCGCCATCCTCAGCGATCATCATCGGAACACCTTTCGCGAAGATGTGCGGCAATATTTTGAAGAAAAAGGCTTTGCCGGCGTCCGGGTCAGCCTCAAGCAACAGCTCAATGCCGACAGCAGCGCCATCCATATGCAGGCATCGATTGATAAGGGGCCGAAATTAAAAGTGGCGGAGATACAGTTCAGCGGCAATCAGGCTGTTCCCTCCCAAAAGCTCCGCCGCCTGATGGGCACCAAAGAGGCGCGCCGCCTGTTCGGCAACGCCCGCTATCTGCCGGAACAACTTGAAACTGACCGGGAAAAACTTCTTGCCCATTACTATTCCCTGGGCTACCGCGACGCCGTTATCGAACAGGACAGCCAATGGCGGGACGACAAGGGCCGCATCGGGCTGGCCTGGCGCATCGAAGAGGGGCGGCGTTACTATTTCGGCGACATCAGCTGGGAGGGCAATGCCATCTACCCCACCGCCTTCCTGCAAAAGCGGCTCGGCATCCAACCCGGTGATGTTTACAACCAAGAACTGCTGGAGGAGCGCCTCTTCTTCAGCCCGGACGGGCGGGATGTGCAATCATTGTACATGGACAACGGCTACCTCTTCGTCCGCATCGAGCCCATCGAGAAGGGTATCCGGGGCGATACCATCAGACTGGAGATCCGCATTGCGGAAGGGCCGGCGGCCACCATCAGCGACGTGCACATCACGGGCAACGAACGCACCCATGAGCACGTCATCCGGCGGGAGCTGACGACCCAGCCCGGGCAGGCCTTCAGCCGCGCCGATGTGATCCGCTCCCAGCGGGAACTCATGGCCATGGGCTACTTCAATCCGGAAAAGCTGGGGATAAAGACCGATGTGGACCCTGCAACCGGAACCGTAGCGCTGGAGTATCAGGTAGAAGAGACGAGAAACGAAAAAGTGGAGCTCTCCGGCGGCTGGAACCCGTCGAGCAAACAAGTGGTGGGCACTCTGGGCCTCACCCTCGACAATTTCTCTATGCGCAACCTGCTGCGCGGAAAGGATTGGAGCCCCCTGCCCTCCGGCGACGGGCAGCGGCTTTCCTTCCGCCTGCAGTCCACCGGCAGCCAATACCAGGCGGCCAACTTCAGCTTCTCGGAGCCCTGGCTGGGCGGCAAGCGCCCCAACCTGTTCACCATCGCCGGCTTCTACCAGCGCTTCACCAACGGGCAGGGCGCCGGCGCCGACGGCTTTGCCAGCCTTAGCGTCGCCGGCGGCAGCCTACAGCTCGGCACGCGCTTCCGGGCGCTCAACCGCAGCCTGGCCTTCACCCTGGAGGGCAGTTACCAGCACATCTACCTCAACGGCTTCCAGGACATCCGGCTGGACGACGGCAGCAGTATCAACAGCGGGCGCTTCAACAACCTCTACCTCAAACCGGCCCTGGCGTACAATACCATCATCGACCCCTTCTTCCCTACCCGGGGTACGCGCCTCACGCTTTCCGCCCAGTTCACACCTCCCTACTCCGCCCTGGGCCTGGCGTCGGCGGAGGACGGCGCCCCCTACCGCTGGCTGGAGTACCACAAATGGCGCTTCAACGCCGAATGGTATACGCCGGTGGCAGGAAAACTGGTATTGAAGGCATCGGCCAAAATGGGCTGGCTGGGCCACTACGACAGCGCCATCGGCACGCCTCCCTTCGAACGCTTCGAACTGGGAGGCAACGGCATCAGTTCCAGCCAGGCCGGCTTCGTAGGCAACAGCCTGATCGCCCTGCGGGGCTACGAGGAGGGCTACCTGGAGGGCAGCCGTAACGGCGGAGGGGCCGCCTTCAGCAAACTGACGATGGAGCTGCGCTATCCCTTCCTGAATACGCCCGGCGCCCGGGGCTACCTCCTCGGCTTCGCCGAAGCGGGCAATGTATGGAAGCAGGCATATCAGTTCTCGCCCTTTAACCTGAAGCCGGCCGCCGGCCTGGGCATCCGCCTGCAACTGCCCATGTTCGGCGCCATCGGCTTCGACTACGGCATCGGCTTCCACAAACCGGAACTGGAAGGGCTGCACTGGACGAAATACGGAGCGTTTAATATCGTTCTGGGGATAGAGCCGGAGTAGTGGAGTGTGTTAATGTGTATGGGTGTAAGTGCTTGGACAATTTTAGTTTCACCTAAGCTGCTTCGATTTCGAGACGCTA
>CAYQKY010000263.1:0-8990 GCA_964418125.1 uncultured Phaeodactylibacter sp. | reverse complement strand
CAAGCTGGCCGCCGCCCGCGACACTCTCGCCCTGATGGCCCTGCAGGAAGCCGACGGCACCGGCGGGTCCGGCAAAAAGAACCTGGGCCCCATCTACCGCGCCAAAAAGGCCAAGGCCGATGAAGCACAGGCAGAGCTCGACGCCGCCAAGGCCCGCATCGAACCCCTCATTGCCGAAAAGCACGCGGCTATAGCCGAGCTGGACAGCCTCATGAAGGCCGACATCTTCACCCTGGAGCGCAAGCCCTACGGCGGCATGGCCGCCCGCATGGACGCCCTGCACCGCCTGGGCCAGCAGAGCGAGGCCATCTTCCTGGCCAACATCTTCATCATGCTGCTGTTCATCGCCATAGAAACGGCTCCTATCTTCGTCAAACTCATATCTTCCCGCAGCCCTTACGACTACCTGCTGCACCAGGCGGAGCACAAATTCGAAATGGCCAACCTGGAAGAGGTCACCCTGCTGCGCAACGCCACCGAGAACAAGGTACAGTTCGATACCGAAACCGGCATCCACCGAACGCGCAAGGAGATCGAGGTGGAAAAAGAACTGGCCGAGGAGTACTACGAGCGCAAGAAGGCCGCCCTCAAAGACAAGCCGCTGGTCGACTGGAATTGGAGCCTGCCCTTCTTTCGGGGGAAGGTTTAGTCATTGATTCGGGATTCGTGTAATCGTTGATTCGTTCATCCGTGCTGCAGGGTACGAATCCCGAATCCCGAATAACGAATAACGAACAACGAATAACGAACCAACGGTTAATTTCCGTTAAAAGTTTTCATTGCCGCCCATATCTCCTTACCTTGCCGGCAGACAAACCCAAATTGCGTGTTCAGAAAGCTCGCCATATTGACCGCCTTGCTGGTTGCCGGCGCCCTGCTCAGCTCGGTTTTTGCCGAACTGGCTACCGGCAAGCCCGCCCCCATACAGGCGGCCGAAGAATGCGCGGTTACCCTTTCTGACGGTAGCGACAGCCTGTTTCCCGGCTTAGACGAGAAAGGATTTTCTTCTGCAGGCGTTACGCCCTTCTTCTATTCAAAAGAGCGGATACCGGCATCGGCCATCACGCCGGTTTCGGAAGCAGTAAAGCTTCCGGCTTTAAAACAACCCCTCTTTCTGCTCTTCCATGCTTTCCTTTTTTACGACCACGTTTAAACCTATCGGGACGACTGCACTGGTATAGCCCAGGGCGAGCTATTTGTATTGCCTGAAGGCGTGCCTGCCGGTTGGTTCCTCCTTGCCGAGCGTGCTCATTGCACCTCGCCTCTCTTTCTTCACGAAAGCCAATTCATTCTACCATTCAAAATATCGTAACTCATGAAGAGATTAATCGGACTGGCGGCCCTGGTGCTGGCCGGCCTGAGCGCCGCCCGGGCGCAGGCAGACATGCAAACAGAAGCGCCGGCTGCAGGCGGGCCGGCAATGACTTTCGAGGCCACCGAAGTCGACTACGGCATCATACAACAAAATGCCGAGCCTTACCGGGAGTTCCGCTTCACCAACACCGGCGACGAACCTCTGATCATCAGCAACGCCAGGGGCAGCTGCGGCTGCACCGTCCCGGAATGGCCCAAAGAGCCTATCCCTCCGGGCGAGAGCAACGTCATCAAGGTTCGCTATGCCACCAACCGCATCGGCAAGTTCAGCAAGACCGTAACCCTGACTACCAATGATGCCGGGGGGCAGCACGTCCTGCGCATTAAAGGGGAGGTATTGCAGCCTGCTCAGGATACAGAAAGCGGGAATAACCGTTAAAATAAACCTTGTTTCATTTTCAATTTCAATTTGGCAGCAACAGGGCTCCCTCCGGGGAGTCCTTACTGCCCTTTTTCGATACAAAAAGCATTTTACCGATGAATGTTCCCACGAAACTGATCATCCGGGCACTTTACTTCCTGCTGCTGGCAGGCACTGCACTGGCCATTTATTTTAACCAATAAAACATACCGTCATGAAAGTCAACATGGATAAAATTTCCTTCTTCTTCCTCATGGGAGTTATGGGAGCCGCCGCGCTGGCAGGGCTGGCCTATGCGGTGATGGCCGTTCTGGGGAAATAACAGTAGCTGGCGCTTCCGGCAAATGTTAAAATCAGGAACTACGGTAAATTTTTTCACCCGTTCCTGCGGCCGGCGCCGTGGTTGGCTTTTCTAACTACAGAAAAGCCCAGCCATGAAAAAAGTCTTCAGAATTTCTGCTTACGTCTTTGGCGCCGCCGCCCTTTTACTGGCCGCTGCCGCCGCCTACATTCAGTTTATTCCCGCTCCCAACTACGGAGAGCAACAGATACCCGACATCAGCGTTGAGGTGACGCCGGCAAGGGTATCTGAGGGGCTGCGCATTGCCTCCATGCTATGTAACGACTGCCATACGGGAGATGACGGCCGCCTCAGCGGCAAGTTCATGAATGATGTCCCTGCTGCCTTCGGCAGGTTTTATTCTGCCAATATCACGCAGCACCCGGAATATGGGATTGGCAATTGGACGGATGCGGAGTTGTATTACTTCCTGCGCACCGGCCTGCGCAAAGACGGCGCCTTCGCTGCCATCATGCCACAGTTTCCAAAAATGTCCGATGAAGAATTATTTTCCATCATTGCTTTCCTGCGATCCGATGAAAAAAAAGTACAGCCTTCGGATCAGGCCACTCGACCATCAGAGCCTGCCTTTCTCGGCAATATGCTGATGAAATTCATACTGAAGCCTTCTGCCTGCCCGGAAGCTCCCATTCCCATGCCCGACACGCTCAGCCAGGTGGCCTGGGGCCGTTATCTGGCCAATGATATGTACTCCTGTTACGATTGCCACTCGGCAAGTTTTACTACCAACAACCGGCTCGTACCGGAAAATTCGAAAGGGTTTTATGGTGGCGGAAATAAGCTGGTCGGCCTTGACGGCAACCCAATCTATTCCTCTAACCTGACACCGGACCAGGAATCCGGTATCGGCCGGTATTCCGAACAGGATTTTATCAAGGCACTCAAATATGGCCAACGCCCGGACGGCATACCTGTTCAGTACCCGATGCGCCCCCATACAGCTATGACGGATAGTGAAGCGAAGGCCATCTTCGCCTACCTCCGTTCCATCCCGCCGATCAGCAATCCGGTAGCGAGAGCTTCCGTGGAATGACAAATTGAGGGGCACATACAGAGACCGTTTCATTTTTGCCTTTGGAATTTTTATTGCTGTATTTAATGCCGAGCTCCAAAATAAATTCGCTATTTTGCATGTTGTAGGGCTATAAAATTAAGTGCCGGACGAAATCCCCCGCTGCTGCCGGCCCAAAGAAACATACCTTGCACATGCGCCATATATACATCATCCTCGCCACAGTACTGCTGTGCCAGTTTTCCATTCCGGGTTCAGGTATTGCCCAGGGCTCTCCCTATCAACTGAATTGGAAGAAGGAAGCCGCCATTCTGGGCGCCGGGGCCATTCCCATGGGCATCGGCCACCACCTCCGCTCCAATATTGCCCCGCTGACGGAACAGGAAGTCCTTTCGCTCCAAACCAAAAGCCTGGCCGGCATTGACCGCATTGCCGTTGAGCAGAATTCTCCCAATGCTTACCGGGCCAGCAATTATTTTCTCAATGCTTCTTTTGCATTGCCATTGTTTTTTCTTGCCGAAAAACAAGCTCGGAACGACTTCCCGACGATCGCCCTGCTCTACAGCGAAACCATGCTGTTCAATTCCGGCCTTACTTTGCTGGCGAAATCCTCCTTCCAGAGGCCCCGTCCCTTTGTGTTCAACCTCGAAGCAGAACTGGAGAGCAAGCAGAGCCTTCATGCCCGGTCTTCCTTTTTCTCCGGCCACACCTCCAACGTAGCCGCCAATACCTTCTTTGCCGCCAAGGTGTTCTCCGATTACTATCCGGACAGCAAATGGAAGCCGGTGGTGTGGAGCATCGCCGCCGCCGCGCCCGCCATTACCGGCTACCTGCGCGTCCGGGCCGGCAAGCACTATCCCAGCGATGTGATCTGCGGTTATGCGGTGGGAGCCCTGGCAGGATATTTCATCCCGCACCTGCACAAGAAGAAACGCAACCTTCAGGTGTATGGCGGGCCGGGAGGAATGGCCGTGCAGTTGGATTTCTGAATTCCCGTTCCTTACATTACCTACTCCCTCAACAACCACACCACCCGGTCATAAGAAACGAGGTAATGGGCCAGGCTGACAATGGCCATGATCCAGGCCATCTTGTTGTATTTCATATCGAACAGCGCCCAGATGGCAAAACCGAACAGGGCCAGCTCGAAGAGCAGCCGCACAATGCCGGGCACGGCCACCGGCGCCGGCCCCGGGTCGTTGGGAACCCGGAAGATGCCCCAGGCAGCGGCGGCAACAAGTGGCAGCCCAATGCCCAGCAGCCAGCGCTGCCAGCTGTCGGCCCGCTGCCAGCCCCAGGCGCCCAGGGCGAGAAGTATTGCAATCTCAAGCAAGAAACGAACGGCGAGGTTGAGCGGATGGGCATTCATAAGTAATGTAGTTTAAGATTTCCTACAAACCTACAAAGCTATTGGCAAGCTTGCGGCAAATGTCTTAAATTGCCGCCCAAAAGGATTAATATGGCCCGTGAATACGACCTCTCCGACCCGACCGACCTGGAAGTGCTGAAGTCTGACTTCGAATTTTACTCCGCCGATGAGTGGCAGGAGTTCATCGACTGGTCCTTGCTGCCGGAGAACAAAAAGAAATTTTCCTATGACGAGCGCGGTTGCCTCATGGCAGCGCGCAAAAAGGCGCTCTACAACAGCCACCCCTCCGCCAAACAGATGGTGTGGGCGCTGAAGATCGTGGATAAGATCGAGGAGATTAAGGGGGATTCGTGAATTCGGGATTCGTGGATTAACCAATTGGATCCGTAAGAACAAACGGATACCGAGCCACGATTCACGAATCCACGAATCCCGAATCCACCCTTCTACGTCTCCAGCGCAGTATATTCCCCTACATTTGTCGACAACAAGATCTCATCCAGGTCCTCACCCGGCAGGGCAATGATCTGTTCATTGACGGGATCCCATTCTATCCGCCGGCCGAGTTTCCAGGCCAGGCCGCCCATGTGGGCGGTCATCGCTTCCTCGAACCCTTCATCGATGCCGCAGCTGACGGGCGTGCCGTTGCGGATAGCCCCCAGCCACTCTTTGATGTGCAGCAGGCCGGAATCAACGCGCTTGCCGTCTCGGTAAGTCCACAGCAAGCCCTTGTCGGCAAAGTACTTGGCGGTGGCGGAAGTAATGGCGTCCACCTCTTCAGCCATCGGGTTGTAGGAATAAATAGGCACATCCGGCTGGACGAGGTTCGACTCGATCATGTCCTTAAAGCGGGTGGAGCGGGGATCGGCGTAAATCGCCAGCGTATTGCCCAGCTCCATAGTGCCGTCGTGGCCCATCAGGATGGTGCTGCGGTTGTACTGGTTGCCGAGGGTGGCGCTGTACATGAAGGTCATCCCTTTTTCGATGCCCTTCGGGCGGCTGGAGCCGGTGGAAAAGTCCGGATATTCCATAGTCACCTGGAATACGTCGGGCACCTCGCGGCCGTCATTGTGGGTATAAATACCGCCGGAAGCGGTGACGTACTTAGGCATGCCCATTTCCAGCACGCAGTTGATGCGGTCGTAGTCGTGGGTCATCAGGTCGCCGGACAAGCCGGAGCCGTATGCCCACCACTTGCGCCAGCGGAAAAAGTGCTCCTTATTGAAGGGGATCTGCGGAGCGTTGCCCAGGAACTGTTTCCAGTCGATGGTCTGGGGGCTGGCCTTTTCGTGGATGTCGTACTGCCAGGCGCCGTTGTCATCGTTGCGGTTGGTATTGGTCTGCACCAGAGAGATGTGGCCCAGCACTTTCTTTTTGATGACATCGCGGGCGGTGATGAAGCTCTGGGTCTGCCGGTGCTGGTGGCCCACCTGGAAGACCGCCTTCGAATTGCGGGCGGCTTCCCGCAGCTCGTAGGTTTCGCGGATGTTGTGGGTCATGGGCTTTTCCACATACACATGCTTTCCGGCCTGCAGGGCGGCGATGGACATGGGCGCGTGCCAGTGGTCGGGCGTGGCGATGACCACCGCGTCGATGTCCGGGCTGCTCAGCATCTCTTCGTAGGTGCGGTAGCGCTTGCAGCCGGGGAAAGCAGCCGCGGCTTCTTCGGCATAGACATCGAACACGTCACAGACACCCGTAAGTTTAACATTCAGGTTCTCCTGTTCCTGGAAGGCCTTGATAGCCCCTTCGTTATCCTCCTCCTTCATGCGCTGCACCCAGGATGGAAGGGCGAAGCCCAGCAGGCGCACCAGGTGCTGGCCCCTGCCGCCAAAACCGATGATCCCTACGCGGATCGGTTCGCCGGACATATCGGCAGTCGATTCCGGGCGCATGGCCTCGATCTTGAGTTCTTCCAGTATATTGCGCTTTGCAAGCCTTCTCTTTCGGCTTTCGGCATAGGCGCCGATCAGTATTCCTCCCACAAAGGGAAGGCCGATCAGGCCCTTGAGGGCTTTCCTTCTGCCGCTATCCGGAGATTGTTTTTCGTTGCTCATTTTCAGACTTTTTTCATTCTTTGAATTAATACCTCAGCTCCGGAGTGAATTCATCCGGCGACGCGCTGGCCCACTTCCGGGGAGCTTTTACTGCTCAGATAATACTTCAGGCCGACAAGGTGGCTGGTCGGGAAGTAGGCCAATACGCCCAGCGCTGCCATTTCAATGAGGTTTTTGTTGACCAGGAAATAATTGCCTTCCGAAGGGCCGGCGTTATCCAGCCAGGGGAGGGGCGGATGAGACAGGTAGAACATCGCCAGCAGGGCAATGCCGGCAAAGGAAGCCGCCTTCTCGAAGATACCCATCACCAGGGCCAGCCCGATGCCGATGAGGGCGGCAATGGTGATGATATCAGCCGCCGTGGCCAGCGCGCTGCCCCCCAGCCATTTGAAGAAGAATGACAACGGCCCCTCTGCGCTGAGCAAATAAGCCTTGGAGGTCCAGCCCGGGTTGAACACCTTGATCAACCCTTCGTACAGGAAGTGCCAGCCAATGAGTATCCTGAGCGCCGCCAGGAAGAATAGCTGGTTTTTTGAATATTGCATAGTTGTATTGCTGTGGTTGGTTTATAAATATTTAGAAGAACTTCGAAAATTTGCAGTCCTGCTCTTTGGAAAGGTACGAAATCGTTTGCACCCTTACAAGCAGCAAACCACAGCACAGTATCTGAAATTTTTGTGTACCTGGAGTTGCCATTTGTCAATGGATAGGCGGGAAAATCGGCGGAGAGCGTTGATTTTTGTCAATATGGGGGCTTTCTGACGGCAGCAGGCAGGGCTACTTCAGCGCCGGGGCCTTCCGCCACATGCCTTTCCAGGGGTCTCCCTTCTGGCCCAGGCGGCGGAAGATATTTTTGATGTTATAAGTCTGGGCATCGCGATCCAGGCCGGATAATTCATCCCATTCCAGAGGGGTGGCCACGGGGGCGCCTTCGATAGCCCGGACGGAATAGGGCGCGATGCTGTGCTGGCCGTAGGCGTTGCGGAGATAGTCCAGAAAGAGCCGGCCTTTGCGCTTGTCCTTACGGGTTTCGGTGGTAAACTCATCGGGGTGGGCTTCGGACATCGACTCACTTACGGCCCGAGCATATTCCCGCACCTCGTCGAAGGGGGCGTCGGGGCGCAGGGGCACGACGACATGCAGGCCCTTCGACCCGGTCGTCATCGCGAAGGCCGAAAGGCCTCGTTCCTCTTCCAGCTGCCGCCGCAGGGTGCGCGCCGCCTTTATTACCAGATCGAACCTGCCTTTTGGGGGGTCCAGGTCGAAGATCATTTTATCGGGCCGGTTGAGCTTGTTCCGGCGCCCCAGCCAGGCGTGGATGGCGATGCAGGCCTGATTACCCAGGTAAGCGAGGGTGGCCTCGTTTTCCGCCACCACCATGTCGATAGGGCCTGCTTCCTTGCGCTCTACCTCTACCCTGTCCACCCAATCCGGGAAGTAGTCCGGAATCTCTTTCTGAAAAAAAGCCTTACCATCTATTCCGTCCGGGAAGCGGTGCATGGCCAGCGGGCGCCCCTTCAGGTGGGGAAGCATATATTCCGATACCCTGGAATAATAATCGATCAGGCCCTCTTTGGTGATCCCCGCTCCGGGGAAAAGCACCTTGTCCAGATTGGAAGGTTCAAATGAATATTTCCCGAATTTCATAATTCTTTTTCGATTTCCTCGATGGTTTTTCCGGACTGCACCGATTCCGGTTCCGTGCTGGTGGGATTGCGGCGGGCATCGGCCTTGTCGTCCTTCATTTTCTTGAGCAGCCATTTTTCCTGATCATCATCTTTGCCCGTTCTGATCAGGACAAAGCCGCCCTGCAGTTTTTCCCCTTCCAGCCACACTTCCACCTTGCCATCTTCCAGGGAAGCATCCATATCCTTTCCCTCCTTTTCTTCCCGCAGGTTGCGAAATTCACCGCGGTCCCAGATCAGGACGGTTCCGGCGCCGTATTCTCCTTCCGGGATGGCCCCTTCGAAGTTGCCGTAACTCAGCGGATGATCCTCGGTGCGCATGGCCAGGCGCTTTTCGGAGGGGTCGGTAGAAGGGCCTTTGGGCACCGCCCAGGAGGCGAGCACATCCCCCACCTGCAGGCGGAAGTCGTAGTGCAGGCTGCTGGCGTCATGCTTCTGGATGACGAACTGATTTTTCTTCCGGCCGTCGATCTTTTCATCGCCGGTAGGCTCGGAGGTTTGCTGAAAATTGCGCTTCTTTTTGTATTCTTCTAAAGGCTTCACGGACATTTGCTCTTATTTGGTTTCGGCTACCCGTCTAAGGGGTATCGGCCTAAGACTGGACAAGTTGCTGTTGCCGGTTGTTAGTTGTCGGTTGAGGAGCCCAATTGCACTGGCGGCCCCGAGGTCAAACTGGCAACAAACAACATACAACCTGTCCAACCTTAGATGGGTAGCCCGTCTAAGGTTGGACACTATTGATAGCCAAAGGGTTGCGCAAAGCCTAAAGCC
>CAYQKY010000262.1:0-8992 GCA_964418125.1 uncultured Phaeodactylibacter sp. | reverse complement strand
ATTTCAGCCTCCGGCTCTCCGGGCAATCCCATGGTTTTAGCCCTGGATTCGCATAGCAATATAGCAATATGACTATTCAGCAATAGAACAATCCAGCCTTCCCTACCCGATCACCCGATCCACCAGCGCCTGCGCTTCCTCCTGCAGCTTCCTCAGGTGCTCCTCCCCCTTGAAGCTCTCCGCATAGATCTTGTAGATGTCCTCCGTCCCCGACGGGCGGGCGGCGAACCAGCCGCTGGCCGTGATGGCCTTCAGGCCGCCGATGGCCGCCCCGTTGCCGGGCGCTTTGGTGAGGATGGCCTCGATCTTTTCGCCGGCCAACTCGGAAGACGTGACCTGATCCGGCGATAGTTTCTTGAGCTTTTCCTTTTGTGCCGACGTCGCCGGCGCGTCGATGCGGCCGTAGGCCGGGGCGCCGAATTCCCGGGTAAAGCCCTCGTAGATCTCTCCGGGGTCCTTGCCGGTGCGGGCGGTGATCTCACCGGCCAGCAAAGCGGCGATGATGCCGTCCTTGTCGGTCGACCAGGCCTGGCCCTCCCGGTCCAGGAAGGAAGCCCCGGCGCTCTCCTCGCCCCCGAAGCCCAGCGTCCCGTCGTACAGGCCGTCGACGAACCATTTGAAACCGACGGGCACTTCGACGAGCTTGCGGCCCAGCCGGGCGGCCACCTTGTCGATCATCTGGCTGCTGACGAGCGTCTTGCCGATGCCGGCATCGGGATTCCACTGCGGGCGGTTCCGGAACAGGTAATCGATGGCCACCGCCAGGTAGTGGTTGGGCTGCATCAGGCCGGCGCTGCGGGTGACGATGCCGTGGCGGTCGTGGTCGGTATCGCAGGCGAAAGCGACGGGAAAGCGATCCTTCAGTTTAAGCAGCCGCTGCATGGCATAGCGCGAGGAAGGGTCCATGCGGATCTTGCCGTCCCAGTCGAGCGACATGAAGCGGAAGGTGGGGTCCACCTCGGTATCCACGACGGTGAGGTTGAGGCCGTACTGTTCGGCAATGCGCCCCCAGTAGTGGACGCCGGCGCCGCCCAGCGGGTCGGCCCCCAGTTCGATGCCGGAGGAACGGATGGCCTCCATATCGATAACGGTTCCCAGCTTATCCACATAGGCGCCGAGGTAGTCGTAGCGGTGCGTTGTCGCAGCTTTAAGGGCGCGCTGCAGGGGAATGCGCTTCACACCCTGCAACTTGGCTTCCAGCAATTCATTGGCCCTGGCCTCTATCCAGGCGGTAACCTCGCTCTCCGCAGGCCCGCCGTTCGTCATATTGTATTTGAAGCCGCCGTCCTCGGGCGGGTTGTGGGAAGGGGTGATGACGATGCCATCGGCCAGCCCTTTCGTCCGGCCAAGGTTGTAGGCCAGGATGGCCTGGCTGACGGCCGGCGTCGGCGTATATTCATCACCGGCGGCGATCATGGTTTCCACCCCGTTGGCGGCCAGCACTTCCAGGGCGGTGGCCTGCGCCGGCTCCGACAGGGCGTGGGAGTCGATGCCCATAAATACCGGCCCGTCGATGCCCTCTTTTTCCCGGTACAGGCAGATGGCCTGCGTGATGGCCAGGATGTGGCGCTCGTTGAAAGCCCGGTTCAGGGAAGAACCCCGGTGGCCGGAGGTGCCGAAAGAGACGCGCTGGCCGGGCTCGGACGGATCCGGCTGATCGGTAAAATAGGCGGTGATGAGGCGTGGAATGTTGGTCAGTTGACCGGGAGCGGCGGTTTCGCCGGCTTGGGGATGGAGCTTCATGGATGGTAAACGTTTTGTCACTGTAGATGGGCTAAATATATTGAGAAAAAACGGACCGGGCTCAAACTTGGCCGGTTTTCTGATCATTACCATCGGCTATTTTACTTCCACCGGTTGCTCAAAAGGGTGTGCATTTTTGGCCCGAACCGGATATTTTTGGGGGAATCGATCAAAAAACCTGGAAACATGCACCGTATCCTTACTTTCACCCTGGCCCTGTTCCCGTTCTTACTCACCGCCCAGCCCCAGGACAGCCTGCCCGTCATCCGTTCCGGCAGTCGGTTCGTCGACATCAGAATAGGGGACGAATTAATGCGCCAGGCCTGGCGCATCGTGCCGGAAGCCAGCCCTGACGTACTCACCGCGCCCTGCCGCATCGCCGACATGCCGGTAGCCTTCTATACCGATACCGACACCATTCAGTACGCAGTCAATCCCGGCGATAGCCATCAGTTCTATATCCTGCTCAACGACACCGCCTACGCCCTGACGGAGGTCAGGGGCGTTCCTTACATCAAGGCGGCCAACTATACCCCCGAATACATCGAAACCCACAAGGACAAATGGACGGTGGAAGTCCCCGAAGTACAGGAACTCGTACACATCGTCTTCGCCCTGACGGCCACCGGAGTGGCAGATTCCAACCTCGTCGAGCACGAGCGGCCCTACTATCAGGAAGTGATGGCCCACTTCGCTCCTTACCGGGGTGAACCGGTGGTGGGTAAGATCGACGAGCTCCTGCAGAAAGGGCTGTACGCCGACCTGAAGATGAACAGCTGCGCCTTCACTTTTGAAGGAGACAGGATCGTCAACGGCGGTATTTATGACCGCCTCGGCTGGTTCGACGAGAACAGCATCACACCCTTCCTGCCGGAACTGGAGGCCTTTGCCCGCAAGAGTGGCTTCCGCGCCTTCTACGCCGCCCACCAGCCCTTGTACGATTCCCTCATCGAAAGAACGGTGCGCTACATGCCTATCGACAAGCAGTGGCAGTGGTGCGAAGAGCGCTTCGACAACCGCTACGACAGCTACCGCATCACCTTCTCTCCTCTGGTCAACGGCAGCCATTCCACCAACCGCTTTTCCGACAACGGCTTTGCCGAGACGGTCATGTTCATCTGCCCGGCATTCCACCTGCCGCGCTTCCGCGAACTCGTCAACGAAGGGCTGAACACCCGCATCGTCTTCACCGAGATCGACCACAACTACGTCAACCCCGTTTCCGATAAGTACATCGACGGCATCGACAAGGCCATGTCCAACCGCTCCCTCTGGGCCGACGGGCCGCACACCAGCGGCTACGACTCCCCCTACGCCGTCTTCAACGAGTACATGACCTGGGGGGTCTTCACCCTCTACTGCTACGACAACTACGAACCCAAAGATTTCGAGGAGATCAACTACTGGACGGAGCGCCTTATCGCCAAAGGGCGCGGCTTTCTCCGCTTCCCGGAATTCAATGCAAAGTTGCTGGAGCTTTACAAGCAGGCGCCAGATAAAAAGATCGAGGAATTCTATCCGGCCATGCTGGCGTGGTGTAAGGAGGTAAATGCGGAACCGATATCCCCGGACAACTTTTCCGGGCACTGACCCTCGCGTCGCCATCATCCATACGCCGGCTGCCGTAGCGGTAAGGGAAAAATAAGAGTTTGTTCAAAATTCGATGATGAGGCGAAAGCGAGGAAATTTTGTTCTGAACAAGGCAAAAAACGTAGGCATACCTGGAAGGTATGACGAGGCTTTTTAACGCAGTGCAGGATAAAATTTGCCGCTTGGAGCCCATTGATTGAATTTTGAACAAACTCAAAGTTGAGCCGCAGGTTTTAACAACTGCCGGCGAAATATCCGTAAATTAGCTTTCTGTATAACACATCCATTCCCGATCCGATATGAAAACCATTCCAAAACCCAAGCCCGGCGAATATCCAGCATACGCCGAAATGTACCTGAAGTGGATACCCGACGACGGCAACCTCCTCGGCCATCTGCAATCGAACTTCGAAACGGTAAAGAGCTTCATCCTTTCCCTGCCGGAAAGCCTCCTCCTCCACCGCTACGCCGAAGGAAAGTGGACGATAAAGGAAGTGCTGCTCCACATCATCGACGATGAGCGCATCTATGCCTACCGTGCGCTGCGCTTCGCCAGGAACGATAAAACGCCGTTGCCGGGATTCGAACAGGATGATTACACCCCTTTTTCCGGCGCCAATGACCGGGATATTTCCAGCATCATGGACGAATACGAGTCGGTCCGGAAAGCGACGATCACCTTGTTCGCCGGGCTGCCCGAGGAATCCCTGCAAAGAGGGGGAATTGCCGACGGCAAGCCGGTTACCGTACGCGCCCTGGGCTACCACCTCGCCGGCCACGAAATGCACCACCTGAACATCATCAGGGAAAAATACCTGACAGGATGATCCTTATTATAAAGAAAATAGCAGCCCTCTTCGCCCTCCTGCTCCTGCTCCTTTCCTGCCAACCGGAAAAGCGCCCGCCGGATTTCGACAAAGCCTCCGCCGCCGAAAGCGCCCGCCGGATGCTGTACGATTACCACGCCGCCATCCAGCGGGAGGGGCTGGCCGGCGAATTTCCCTACCTGGATACCTCGGCCGATTTCTTCTGGGTTCCGCCCGGCTATACCTCCGCCTTGTCCTACGATTCGGTAAGGGCGATCCTGGAAGCGAACGCCGGGGCGTTCTCCTCTGTGGAGTTCCGCTGGGATACCCTGCGGTTGTTCCCGCTCAGTCCGGAGATCGTCAATTTCACCGGCATCGTAAGCGGCCAAATGGTGGATACGGCGGGGGTGAGCGCCTCTACTTCCATCATCGAAAGCGGGACGCTGATCCGGAGGAAGGATGGATGGAAGTTGTTGAGCGGGCAGTCGGCGGTTTTGGAGGAGAAATAACCAACGAGCCATAATGACAAAATTCCTTCTTTCTTTCACCCTCATCTTCTCTATGTGTAGTTGCCTACGCTCCAAAAAGGCCATTGCGGATAAGGCCGGCAGCGGCCCCTGCTCCGCCTGCATCTTCCACCAAGGCGCCATTATCCGCGGAGACACCGCCGCTCCCGTCATCTACCTCACCTTCACCGGCGGAGACTACAACGACGGAGGCGAACACATCCGCCGGGTGCTGAAAGAACAGCAGGTTCCCGCCCACTTCTTCTTCACCGGCGATTTCTACCGCCTGCCCGAAAATGAAGCCCTGATCTGGGGGCTGAAGGCCGGCGGCCACTACCTCGGCGCCCATTCCGACAAACACCTGCTCTACGCCCCCTGGGACAACCGCGACTCTCTGCTGGTTACCAAAGAGCAGTTCACCGAAGACCTGCTGTCCAACTACCAGGAGATGGCCCGCTTCGGCATCCGGAAGGAGGACGCCCATTTCTTCCTGCCGCCTTACGAGTGGTACAACGCTACCATCAGCCGGTGGACAAAGGAGCTGGGCCTGCAGCTCATCAACTTCAGCCCGGGCACCCGCTCCAATGCCGACTACACCACGCCGGACATGGGCGAGCGCTACCGCAGCAGCCAGGAGATCATGGAAAGCATATTGCGCTATGAAGAAGAAAGCGCATCGGGGCTGAACGGATTTATCCTATTGCTGCATATCGGCACCCATCCGGATCGGACGGACAAGTTCTATGACCGGCTGGAGGAGTTGATCGGGGAGTTGCGGGAGAGGGGGTATAGGTTTGAGATTATGGACTTTCTTCATAAGTGAAGTACGGGCGTACTTTTCTTTGCACAACCCTTAATACTACTTTGTTACTTTTAAAAAGCCGCGTAGCGGCGATAGTCCGGAGCGTCAGCCCCTGGAAAAGACCTTTCGCCGCAACGCGGGTTAAAGTTAAAGTAACAAAGTAAAACATGAGTCATGCGAATCAGGGGCTAAAAGTTATTGGTTATTCCGGGATTGGAGCCCCAGCGGGGCGACAATGTTGGTAGCAAGGGAGACATCTGGTTGGGCCAGCTCCAGCGGAGCGCAATATTTCGCTCCTCCGGAGCTCCAAACCCGTTGATCCTGATTATTGCTACCAACATGAACGCTCCTCTGGAGCTTCTAACCAGCCTGAGGCTTCAATTTAGCCCCTGATTCGCATGATTCATGTTTCACAAATAGATGGTTGTTCCTGTTATTAAAAAAAACTAGAAACCAGCAAACTGAAAAAAATGAAGAACATTATCGCTCTCCCGCTCTTTTCCCTTTTTTCCCTTTCCATGACTGCGCTATCTCCTGTAATCGAGGCCACCTTCGGGCAGTTCCTCGCCGGCCTGCCGGACAAGGCCGAGGTGGCCGTCGGCATCATCCACAACGGCGAGGAATACCGGTACGGCTATACCAGGGAGAACGGCCAGGTGAGGGAAACGGATCATGAAAACGCCATCTTCGAGATCGGTTCCATCACCAAAACCTTTACCGCCACCCTGCTGATGGAACAGGTGGAAAAGGGAGAGATGGAGCTGGACGACCCGATACAAACGTACCTGCCCGTCTCCATGAAACAGCCCGACTACGAGGGCCATTCCATCACCCTGAAGCACCTGGCCACCCATACCTCCGGGCTGAACCCAGCGCCGGGCAGTTTCCTGTGGCCCTACCTGAAGTCGAAGCTCTTCGCTCCCCGGAATCCCTACAAGTACATGAAGGCCAAGCATTATTACCGGTATCTCAAAGGCTTTAAGCTCGATTACATCCCCGGCCAGGAATGGGCCTACAACAACGCCGCCGTGGCCCTGCTGGGCGATCTGGTTGCCCGCCACCAGCAGAGCACCTGGGAAGAACTGGTGCGGGAAAAACTCTTCGAACCGCTGGGCATGAACGACAGCTACTTCCGGATCGGCGAAGCGCAGGAAAGCCGCATGGTGCAGGGTTACAACGGAAAAGGCAAAAAAAACGCCCTGTGGGAAATGGACTTCATCAACCCCGCCGGCGTCATCAAATCCACGCCCGGCGATATGATGAAGTGGCTGAAAGCCCACCTCGGCCCACCCGCCGAATTGGAATATTTCACCGCTACCCACCGAAACCTGGACATCGACATCCCGCCTCTGGAGGGCCACGCTATGGGCATCGGCTGGGTGCACAAGATCGTGGACGACGATACCCGCTTCCTCTGGCACAACGGCGGCACCGGCGGCTTCCATTCCTTCCTGGGCTTCGACAAAGCGGCGCCGAACGGCGTCTTCATCCTGACGAATTTCTCCCAAAGCCACCCCAAGATGAAGAATGACGCAGGCAAGAGCAAGGTAGACGCCCTGGGGTTTGAACTGCTCGTACTACTAAAGAGGGTGGAAAGCCGCTAAAAAGCTCTCCTCAGAAAGCCCCCGATATTCGAAGCGCCCGCCCACTCCCGCCCGGTTTCCGCTAAATTTACAGCGGCGCCGAACTGAAAACCGCGATGATCCAGCCCCAGCCGGATCCGCTGGACGCTGGCCAGGTGGCCGCCTTTGCGAAATAGCGAAAACAGCTCCAGGCTGGAGTAGAGCTTCCACTGCCCGCCCAGGGGCGGCGTATACCGGAAGATGGAAAACCAGCTGCATTCCAGTTCGCTTTTCAGCCCGGCGGACGCCAGGCCGAACAACATCCAGGTGGGGCTGGCCTTGAAGATATGGATCCCGGCGTCGGCGCCGGCGCCGCCACTCGCTATTTTTCCAACGATGCTGGCGCCGATGCCGATGCGGCTGGTGTAGTTCAGGTAGGCGCCGGTAAACAGGTCCGTGTTATTGTCGTAATCTACCGTGGCCCGCGTCCGGCTGAAGATAGAATACCGGTTTCCGGCATCCATGAAATTCAGCCATTGCGCATCGGCGAAGATCCGTTTGTGGCCGGCCATCAGCTCCAGGCTTTGGCCGTGCGCGGGCAAGGCCATGACTGACAGCAGAAAGGCCAGCAGGGTGCAAGTGATGTAGTTCATCTATCTTCATCTGAAAAGAAGGGGAGCTGCCTAAGTAGCGCCGAAAAGAACAGCGCGCTGACTAAGAGACAGCTCCCATTGAGATTTTATTGACGGCTCAGTTGCTGAACGACCATCCGCGCCGCCGCCGCGCCGGAGTTCTGCTGCTGCCCGGTGATCAGGTTGCCGTCGGCGATCGCATAGGAAGAAAATGCATCCGCCACCTTGAAGGTAGTGCCGGAAATTTTCCGGGCTTCATCCTCGATGCGGTAGGGCTGTATCTTCTGCCCCACGGCCTGGTCGGCGTAGTCCTCTTCCGAGTTGGCGAAACCCGTCCACGTTTTACCCTTAACGATCAGCTCGCCGTCCGCCCCTTCGGCTTCCAGCAAAAGCGTGGTGGAATGGCAGACCGCCGCGCTGGGCTTTCCGGATTCGTAGAAACCGGCAAAGAGTTTTGCCAGGCCGTGATTGCCCCGGAAGGTGTACATCGGGGCCTGGCCGCCCACCAGGAAGATGGCGTCGTAATCATCCGGGTTAACCTCGGCCAGCTTTCTGGTATTGGCCAGCATCTCGTTGAACCAGCCCTGCTGCATGTACCCCAGGGTAATGACATCGTGGGCCGCGTACCCGCTTTCGTGAGTGGGGTCGGAATAGGCATCCATTTTGATCTCGCCTCCTTCGGTAGACGCCAGCTCCACCTCATAGCCAGCCTCCTGAAAGACGTGCAGCGGGTGGGTCAGTTCAGCCGCCCAGAAACCAATGGGCCATCCGGTCTGTTTCGAAACGGCGGGGCTGCTGGCCACCATCAGGATCTTGCCTTTGTAGGGCATTCCATGGGCATGGACATAGCGTACCTCTTCCTGTATTCCACCTTCAGCAGAATGGCCGTTACGCTGCGCCTGGCTGAAAAGGGCTGAAAACACAAGCCCGATCGTCAAAAATATTTGAATGCTCTTCATGGAAAATAGTATTTGATTAGAAATTCGTTGACAAAGGTATACCCAAAACCTACCTTTGTACATATACTCACTCAAAAGTTCTATACTAACCTTTTTGAAAGTATACTGACGATCAAAAACTTACGCTATGCCTGATTTCATTTACAAAGGAAAAGTCTACTATAATCCGGTGGAATTCGCCATGGGCCGGCTGGGCGGCACCTGGAAAATGCCGATCCTGTGGCGCCTGAAAGATAAGATATACCGCTACGGAGAGCTGAAGCGGTCCATCGCCCACATTTCCGACAAAATGCTGACCACCCAGCTGCGGGAACTGGAGGAGGACGGTTTCATCCACCGCGAAGTATATGCGGTGGTTCCGCCGAAGGTAGAGTACAGCATTACCGAAAAGG
>CAYQKY010000261.1:0-9008 GCA_964418125.1 uncultured Phaeodactylibacter sp. | reverse complement strand
TGCTCCCGGGCTACACGCCGGAAGCGGCACACCTGTAGTTGCTCGGACGCTTACACCCATGGCGAGCAACCACCTGAAGCTTGGTAGTAGGGTCGCAATCCTACCCGAAGGCGGATACCGCTCCTACAACACCTCCGTACAGTGTACTTTGGAGCAACGGGTCGCAATCCTACCCGAAGGCGGATACCGCTCCTACAACACCTCCGTACAGTGTACTTTGGAGCAACGGGTCGCAATCCTACCCGAAGGCGGATACCGCTCCTACGGTTATGGATAAAAATGAAGTATTAATTGCTATTGGTCGCAATCCTACCCGAAGGCGGATACCGCTCCTACAAGTCTGGGAAGCCATCAAAAGCTCAAAGCAATGGTCGCAATCCTACCCGAAGGCGGATACCGCTCCTACTCTTAAAGTCTGGATTTTATTATCCGAAAGATGAGGGTCGCAATCCTACCCGAAGGCGGATACCGCTCCTACGAGCCAAGCTGTTACGGCTACGACAATGGGTCCATTGTCGCAATCCTACCCGAAGGCGGATACCGCTCCTACATCATGAACAAGAATACCATAACCAAACGTATTTTGTCGCAATCCTACCCGAAGGCGGATACCGCTCCTACTTACATTATGGGTGGCATAACACAGCAATAGAACTGTCGCAATCCTACCCGAAGGCGGATACCGCTCCTACTAGGCTTCACCTAAGCTTACATTATGGGTGGCTGTCGCAATCCTACCCGAAGGCGGATACCGCTCCTACAATTGAAGCCCTTGTACTTGTTGGGAGTAGACACCGTCGCAATCCTACCCGAAGGCGGATACCGCTCCTACTGACGGCAATGATCTTGTCCTTTCGGTGAATCGGTCGCAATCCTACCCGAAGGCGGATACCGCTCCTACATCACGGTTTGTCTGAATAATGCTCCTGAAACAATCGTCGCAATCCTACCCGAAGGCGGATACCGCTCCTACGGTTAAATCAGTGGGTGGTACCATACAGTCAGTGGTCGCAATCCTACCCGAAGGCGGATACCGCTCCTACTTGAAAATGTACTTGGTGACGTACAAGAACTGGAACGGTCGCAATCCTACCCGAAGGCGGATACCGCTCCTACGGGATCCCTTCCCTGGAATTACAGTCTACCCGTTGCGTCGCAATCCTACCCGAAGGCGGATACCGCTCCTACTAATTAATGCTATCTACGGCAAACCCCAAGTCAGTGGTCGCAATCCTACCCGAAGGCGGATACCGCTCCTACACGGCGGACAATTTACCGAGTACGGATGATAACGGTCGCAATCCTACCCGAAGGCGGATACCGCTCCTACTATACGTAAACTTTATTGTATCAATTATGAAGAACCGTCGCAATCCTACCCGAAGGCGGATACCGCTCCTACAAGTTGCCGTAGTCCGCAAGACTGAACCTTCTGTTGTCGCAATCCTACCCGAAGGCGGATACCGCTCCTACAAATCTTATCCTACACTATTACGTATTGGGATGGTCGCAATCCTACCCGAAGGCGGATACCGCTCCTACTCATTGAAAATCACCTTATCTTTAATGATACAAAGTCGCAATCCTACCCGAAGGCGGATACCGCTCCTACAGGTGCTGGATGATATAACAAAGATCAGACAGTGTCGCAATCCTACCCGAAGGCGGATACCGCTCCTACGACTCTTCCAGTCCTGCAGCGAAACCATCGACAACGTCGCAATCCTACCCGAAGGCGGATACCGCTCCTACTCTTGAAGACAATTGTCCCACTGACATAGGATTCAGTCGCAATCCTACCCGAAGGCGGATACCGCTCCTACCAGAGTTTACAATACCCAAGGTCAGGAAGTAATTTGTCGCAATCCTACCCGAAGGCGGATACCGCTCCTACACGCCCGGCCCGTACTGCGACTGACACAATCTAAACGTCGCAATCCTACCCGAAGGCGGATACCGCTCCTACACACATCAGGTTGGTAAAGGAGTGAAGGCGTTGTCGCAATCCTACCCGAAGGCGGATACCGCTCCTACCGACTCGTTTTGGTCGGTAGAGGACCCCAGTAAGCCGTCGCAATCCTACCCGAAGGCGGATACCGCTCCTACATCTTCAGCTTGTGGGTGATTTTACTCACGGCTACCGTCGCAATCCTACCCGAAGGCGGATACCGCTCCTACCATTACCACCAGCGTCAACCCGATGGTGGGGATGATGTCGCAATCCTACCCGAAGGCGGATACCGCTCCTACAAATCAAACTTGATATGCGACAACAAATCTTTTTTGTCGCAATCCTACCCGAAGGCGGATACCGCTCCTACTTTGGAAGATATCATTAACCGGATTGACATGCTTGTCGCAATCCTACCCGAAGGCGGATACCGCTCCTACCCACTATAAAATCGCGAACATGAAAAAGTTCATCAGTCGCAATCCTACCCGAAGGCGGATACCGCTCCTACAACAGATCATGACAAAATTCATCCTGCCCTTCGTGGTCGCAATCCTACCCGAAGGCGGATACCGCTCCTACTCTCCGACCACCGTTCACGGTGACACAATCATCACCGTCGCAATCCTACCCGAAGGCGGATACCGCTCCTACTATATTCATCATGCTATTTAATATCCCCCTGAGTTGTCGCAATCCTACCCGAAGGCGGATACCGCTCCTACCATCTATCATCGAGACTGTTTACACCAATTCGATCGTCGCAATCCTACCCGAAGGCGGATACCGCTCCTACTTTCTGGACAAGCAATTCAAAATATGGCGATCGCGTCGCAATCCTACCCGAAGGCGGATACCGCTCCTACCGAACCCGCAGCGCCGACTGTCAATCCGAATCCTGTCGCAATCCTACCCGAAGGCGGATACCGCTCCTACTTGCCCACGAGGCAAGGATCAGAAGGGAAGAATACAGTCGCAATCCTACCCGAAGGCGGATACCGCTCCTACAGAGGGAAATTCAAAACCACACACAAATGAAAAAGGTCGCAATCCTACCCGAAGGCGGATACCGCTCCTACTTGCAAGTAACCAAGGCTTTACAAGGTGAAGTAGCCGTCGCAATCCTACCCGAAGGCGGATACCGCTCCTACATTCACAAATATCAAAATGCTCAAGACATGACGTCGCAATCCTACCCGAAGGCGGATACCGCTCCTACCTTTTTTTAAACAAAAAATCATGAGAAAATTCATGGTCGCAATCCTACCCGAAGGCGGATACCGCTCCTACAAATCATGAAAAATCTTCTCACGTCCGGGATTATCGTCGCAATCCTACCCGAAGGCGGATACCGCTCCTACAGCTTTTGAAAGGCTTTAAATTTAGCAGCTATGGGTCGCAATCCTACCCGAAGGCGGATACCGCTCCTACGGGCGAGTGTAACGGTAGGCCGATGTTCTTATCGTCGCAATCCTACCCGAAGGCGGATACCGCTCCTACAATTATGGATTTTAGACCATTAGGCGTTTTCGTGTCGCAATCCTACCCGAAGGCGGATACCGCTCCTACCCTTAAAACTTTTAATATGTTCGGAACGCGTTGTGCAACAACACACAACGCATAACCACTTTAACACCGTTGTCCCCCTGAAAACCCATATTATTGGAATTTTAATGCGTTTTTTCGCTTTTCTGCCCTGTCACAAACAACCTTTTTGTGGTAAAAAAGCAGAGGTGAAAAACACACTAGTAATTGATAATCAATTATTTAAATAGAAGATGCCGCCGAAAAACAAATTAAAAAATTAACGATTTACGCGTTTTTTTGAAAGTGCCTCCTGGCATAATATGTTTGAAAAAGAAAACCAGGCTTTTACGCAATTTCCGGGCAGTTTCTATTTAACATAATAACGATTTCTACCCTATTTAGGGTATGCGTGGAATTGTTAAAACGATAATTTGTTTTGCCGAAAAAGGGCGCCTTTTGGGGGTAGGAGGGAGGTTTTAGGAGTTAGGTTTTAGGCCCTAGGGATTAGGTTTTGGGGGTGGGGGCCAGGCCTTTGGGGGTACACCCTAAAACCTACAACCTAAGCCCTACAACCTAAACAATCAGCGTACTCTTATCCCCCGTAAGCTCGTCCTTGTCCAAGCCATTTTCGCCGTACACGCGCATATCCTGTACCTGTTGCGCCGTAACCGAAATGATGATGAGGCTGTCGTGCGGCTCGCCCTTTTGCTGCAGCAAGCCCGACAATAGCGCCTCCAACTGTGTCAAAGAACTGTCGGTAATACTTCCTAAATATACGGATTTATTGATGCGGTCCAAACCGTACTCCAGTATTTTGCGGCCCATTTTGGTGCGCAGGGAGTCGGAGGAGATATCGTAGCAGATGAGGTGGGGCATGGTGAAGGAATGAGTGAATGAATGGTTAAATTGTTCTATGACATTTGGGGTTGGGCATGATTTGTGATATTCGATGTGCGATTTTTGATTTTTGATTTGCCCGACATGAGCTGCACTGCGGTGGCGGCTCTTTCCGGACACATCGCAAATCAAAAATCGCATATCAAACGTCGCAAATAGGCGCGATGCTATTTTGTGCCCTCTTTGTGCCTTGGTGTCTTCGTGGCAAGGCCTTCACGGCCAGAAAAAAACAGCCGCCAAAGAGGCCTATTGCCCTCTGGCAGGCTGCTTGGAAAATGGAAACCGGCTGCTCGATCTTTCTAATCTTTGTATAAGCGGATATCACTTTGCTCGCGGGGGAAGCCGTTCAGCCCCTTTGACCGCAAAAAGCTTCGCACTTCCTGCCGCTGGCCGAACGGGCCCACCAGCACCTTATACGGAACCGGCTCGCCGGCGGCTACGCCCACCCATACCCGGCGGGAGAGGCGGCCCTCCCAGTACTGCTTCTGTGCCCAGGCCCGGGCTTCTTCCCGAAAAGCGTAGAGCTGGGCAAAGTACCTGCCGCTTTCTTCATAAGCAGTAGGGTACGAAGTGGCCGGCTTCGGCGCAGGCGCAGGCTCCGGTTCAGGAGGTGGCCCGGTGGCGGATACCGAAAGAGGGGCTTCTTCCGGGGGCGCGGCCTCTTCCGGAATGCTGGGGAGAGGAGCGGAGTACGATGAGGGCAATGTTGGCTCCAAAGAAGACGTGCTGGCCTGTGTTGTTTCCTCCTTGGTAACCCAGGAAGAGCCGTATTTATCCCAGGCTTTCTCCGACCCGAAGAAGATGAAAAGCGCCACGCTCAGGGCCAGCAGGTAAGCCAGGGCAGCGCTGAAGCGGGCCTGCATATTAAAAGACTGTTCCGAGAGGCGGTAGCGCAACGGCATAAGGCGCAGCACCAGCCAGCGCAGGAAGCCCCGCATTTTTCGCGCCAGCCAGATGCCGGCCGCCAGGCCCACCAGGAGGCGGGCGATCAGGAAAAAAGGAATACTTTCCATACTATCAGCGGTTTTAAAGTTTGTTCTTGAGCCGGCCATTCTCGCGGTAGTTCATTGTTTGTTGCTGGTTGTTTGTCGTTCGTTCAGGGTAGCTCTGATAGGGCAACAATCAACAAGCAGCGGCCTTGGGCGAAGGCTTTCCTGTGAACCATTGCTGGCGGCAGCCGGCGGGGCGCCCGAAGGCAAGCCCCGCCACGGCTGCAGAAAAGGGAAAAGAAAAAACTACCAGTATGTCTTTTGTAGTGGTGGCTAAAAACGTTTTGTACAGCTTTTGAAGAGGAGACGCTGCTCAAGCCCTGTTTTTTTCATGGGGGTGCAATTTTCCGCCCAAAAAAAATTTTTTCGCCCCCATGAAAAAATCTTGCCCTCAGTTACATCATATCTATAAAAGGCGGGAGAGAACCAGAGGAAAAAGGAAATTCCCCAGAACGTTCAACAAACCTGCTAATGAAAGAACTTGCCAAAATACTCGAACTGCTCAGAGCCCTCCAGCAGGAGAAACTGGAAGCCGGGCCCTGCCCGTTGCCCTGCACCTGTATTCCAGGCGAAAGCTGCATATCGGCGGCCAACCCGGAAATTGAGCCGGCCATACAAAAGCATTACACAGCACTTTCCCTGTGGGCTATTGGGCACTACAACAGCAGCATAGCTCCCATCAAGGTTCAGCAACTGGTGCAAGCCCTTCTGCTGAACCTGTCCGATACAGCGCCCTGCCGGCGCTTAAACAGCGAGCTGCCATCGTTTGAAGCCCTGCGGCAGCAACTGCAGGGCTTTATAGACGGCTGGCTCGATTCCAATACAGAAAAATAAACAGCTGCCATGAAAGAAAGAAAATGTAATCCAAACGGGGCAGGCCCCCTTCACGGGCCAGCCATACGGCGCCCCGGCGAGAACAGCACCACCCATCCTCAAACCTTAGTGGAAATAATGGAGAGCCTAGCCCCGAAGGCGGCGCGGAACCGGCGCTTACTGGCCATCCTGAGAGCATATGTTTTCCCAGTACCCTTACAACCCCAGCCCAGCCAGCAGGAAACAAGGCAGCGCCTGCGGCAGGCATTACCACCCGAAGAACAGCAATACCTCGACATCCTCCTAACCATACTGGAAGGAATGAAGGCGGTCATAGCGTACCACAAACTACAATCGCCGGAGGAGTTGGACAGCCACCTGCAGGCCCATAAAGAAATGTTCAGCCGCACTTTATTCAAAAAAGGCGGCCGGGCCCAACCAGGCTGTACCGGCAAGGCGTTTTGATAATAGTGGCGAAAGCCAAAGCCGCCAAAAAGAATGGCGATAGAGGCAAGCGCATTGAAGGCGAAAATTGGTACATCTTGAAAAAAAAGGCAGTTCGGCTGCATCAGGTATTACAAAAACGAAAAACTACCGGACACCGAATTCTAGAACTCTATAATATTTTCAAGATGCAAAAACAGCAGTCAAACCAAAATGAGGAACGGAATGCTTTCGTAGAAAGCGTCCTGGATTCCTACCACAAGCCACTGTACGCGTTCGCCTTTCGCTTGTGCAGGCAGTTTGGGTTCGACCCCACTTACGCTGACGACGTATTACAAGAGTTTTACTGGAAAATGCTTACCAGGTACCCGCCCATAGCGGAAAAGCTGGAAGCGCACGGGCCGGCCTACTTGTTCAGCATGGTACAAAGGGAGGTGCTCAGCATAGGCCGCAAAAGCAAGAGCCTCCAGCGCATCAACAAAGTACTTGGCAGGTCGGCCTTAAAAGAAGCCAAGCCCGGCTACTACAGCGCCGAGGAAGCCGTCAACAACTTCCTTCAGGACATCGAGAAGCTAGTCTCGGAGCAAGACCTGGAGATCCTCCGGTACTACCTGGAAGGCTACTCCATGAAGGAAGTCGGCGAAATGATGGAGATGAACCCCTCCACCGTAGGCGTTCGCATCCACCGGGCGAAGATCAGGCTGGCGCCCCACCTTCCAGAAGGGTGACCCCAGTTTGGGAAAAGCTCAGAAAACCAGGCTAAGCAGAGCCCTACCTGGTTTAGGGTTTGCTTTTTTCAGCCGGTAAACGGAGCGCTTTTCCAGAGGTTTGGCTGCACCACAAAAGAACAAATACAGTAACCGAAACAACAATTTCAAGATGGAAACACGTCCTGCACCGCTCACCCTGTTCAGGGACACCCCACAGGAAGAGCTCCAACACAAGGTGCTACTCGTACCTGAAGTGGCGGGGCTGATCCGGGCCCTTATGCCCGGGCTGCTCAACCAGAACGAAGAAACCACCTCACTACTGGACCATGTCTACCACTACCTGTTTGAACAGAAGAAGCTGAAAGATTCCGGACTAGAGAAGCAATTGCCCCCCGAGCTCTACACCGCACTGTGCGGCCTGAAAGCCCTGATCCAAGAACACGGGCTGGCCAAGGCCCAGCTGATACTGGAAAACAGCAAACAGCGCTTTGCTGCTTTCCTCGATAAAGAGATCAAAGGATAAGAAGCTAAAAACACCTACATCACGCTCTGTTTTCTATAAAGCTGCTTCCGGGCAGCTTTTTTTTTACTGGCAGCCGGCAGCCGGCAATTTAAGCTACCGCAAAGCCGGTATCTTCTCTGACAAAAGGCGCATGGAAGCCCAAAACGATATCAACTTTAGGAATACCCTTTTCAATGAGTTTTTCCGCGATGGCCACATCGGTGCCATCGTGCTGCACCCACACTTTTCCCTCGCTAGTGACATCAATATGAAGATAACAGCCATATACTCTCTCCGAGCCCCTCCACCCATTAGAAAACAAAAGGTAATGCCCGTTTTCCTCATCTTTGATCACCTGAGTCTGGACCGGCGAATCGGGCTTTGCCCCGAGATGTGCGATTTCTTCTACAAGCTTTCTTGCTATCTTTTTATATTTTTCTACTTTTCCCATAAGATGATCTTTTGTCCCAGGATTTCATAAACAAGCAGCCGGACTTCGTACCTGCGAATAACCTCAGCGGTCATGGGTTCCTTAAAAAAAGTGCTATAAGCCACATCCGGTACTGCCAGAAACAACTTCCTGCCCGGTTCCGTTTTCTCTAACGCCACCTGGTAATAGCTGAATTGCCCTAAAGCCAGGTAAAAATCCTGAAGCTGCGATACGCCTATAAAGCTTTTGATCTCCACAGCGATCTTCTCTTGCCCCTTCTCAGCCGCTATCAACCGTTCAGCACCCAGGTCGATCTTTATAGCCCTGTCTCCGATTTCTATCCTCAGCGGGTCATCCGTAATGAGCCAGCCATCACGCTCAAGCGCCGCCCTGACAATATCATGGTACTTATCCTTCGCACTCATAGAAAGCCGGTTAACAATCTTTGAAAATACGTTTTTTTTATCGGGAGCGCAAATAACATCATGACATTTCATACTCCCGTGAAAAGATTGCCCCCTCTGCTTCGTCATTATAGAGAAACAAGATTTCTTCCAGCCAAACACCACTCATTATGGACAAAAAGACGCGCCAACGGCACCAGCACAACAAAGCCGTATTCTGCAGCATCCGCAGCATTCGTTCCCTGTGCACCCTGCTGAAGACAGACCAGCGCCGCCTGATGCTGCTGGCCCGGCAGCCCCCCTACAAAGTATTCACCGTACCCAAGAAAGGCGGCGGCGAG
>CAYQKY010000260.1:0-9050 GCA_964418125.1 uncultured Phaeodactylibacter sp. | reverse complement strand
TCATTTGTCCGATCATAAAACGACAGATTTGGTCAGGATGCAAAAGTAGCGTTATTTTGTGTTAGGCCGTAGGGATTAATGTAAAAATTACACTAAGTAAGCTGTTAATTAAATATCTTTCTATTATCGGAGGCGCCTTGGGGCGCAAAACGCCAGCTTTTACTCCGTCAGTCGCTTCGCTCGTGTCCGACTACCGATTTACTCCCTGCCTGCCCGGCCGCCAAGGCTTGCCTGGCGGGTAGGCAGGCGTCGGCCGCTTCGCTCGTGTCCGCCTTCAACTCCGGACCGTCCAAAGCCCGGTAAGCCAGTGTGGGGAGGCCGCCCCTGCCTGATGGAAAAGTGGTTGGGGGATTGTGCTTTGGGCGCTCTCGGGAGCAGCCTCCAAATATGCTCTTATAGTTGTTCTGCCACCATCTGTGCATAGCGTATGAGCATCTGTCCTTCGGGCTGCGTCAGTTTTCCGGCGGTCATCAGGCCTTTAATGTGCTGTATCAATCCGTTGAGCAGGTTGATGGCCAGGGTTGCCCGGCCTTGCTGTATTTTATTCTCAATGTTGTCGATCTGGGCCAAGAGGCCATTTCCAGTGGGGCTGTTCAAGGCGCCGGAACTGATCAGATAGCTGACAATTTCCTGCATTGTATTCAGGGGAGCGCACATTCCGGTATAGTTGCTGCAGAATTCGCTCCATTCGGGCAAGTTGTTGCCGTAGGTAAGCACTTCTTTTCCACAGAGGTTCTTCATATCGGCGGGGTAGCAGCCGTTGAGTTCGTTGTTGTGGAGGTAGAGCAGATACAGCTTTGGCAGGAAACCGAAGCCGGCGGGTATGGCGCCGCTCAGCTGGTTGTTTTCCAGTTTAAACCACTCCAGGTTGGTCAAATTACTAATGCCGGCGGGTATGGCGCCGCTCAGCTGGTTCTGTTCCAGTTCTGCATAAACCAGGTTCGTCAGTTGGCAGAATTCCGGCGGGATAGGCCCGTTCAACTGGTTTACCTGTAGCCACAGGTCCTGCAGGTTGGCCAATCTGCCGATTTCCGGAGGGATGCTTCCCGTCAATTGATTACCGTGCAGACGGAGCGTCTGCAGGTTGGCCAGTCTGCCGATCTCGGGGGGGATACTTCCGGAAAGTTGGTTATCGCTCAGGAAAAGCGCATTCAAGCCAGACAGGTTGCATAGCGCTGCCGGTATGGCGCCTGTCAACTGGTTGAAGGACAGGTTCAGGTGGTTTAGCTGCCGCAGGGCGCCCAAAGTTGCAGGGATTGTCCCTGACAACTGATTATCATCGAGGGTAAGGCTGCGGAGGCTGGAGATGTTGCCCAGCTCCGGCGGAATGTTCCCCGTCAGTTCGTTGAGGCCGAGGTGGAGGTCAACCAGATTGGACAGCCCTCCCAGTTGTGTCGGGATATTTCCGGAGAGCCGGTTATTCCGCAAATACAAAACCTGGAGGTTGGTTAAATTTCCCAGCGAAGCAGGGATGGCTCCTTCGAGTTGATTGTCATTCAGGCTGAGGTGGGTGAGGTGAACCAAATTCCCAAGCTCGCCCGGAATGGGCCCCGCCAGTTGATTGTTCCACAGTTCCAGCTTCTGTAATTTCTCGAGATTGCCCAAGCTAGGAGGGATTGTACCCGAAAGCCCATTTTCATTCAGTAACAGAAATTCCACTCTGCCTTCAGAACAGTATACGCCATACCAGGAATTCGTGCAGGGGCTGCCAGTACCCCAATTCTCGTTATTCGTCCAGTTTTCGCCGTCGGTAGCGTTGTAGAGGGCCATCAGGGCGCTCGTTTCCTCATCGGGGGCATCGCGGAGATCAACAGGGTTTAGCGGTACGGTGGCTGTCATTTGATCTTCAGGGTAGCAGACGGCGCCGGGCGCTTCGTCTTTGGTGCAGGTTATTGCCAGCACGGCCAATATTATGGCGGTTGCCGGCCAGAATAGAACCCTTCTCATGGTTTGATCGTTTAAAATCCAATCAGAGTTAATGCCTATTTTTGATATTGTCAATGAGCGAAATCATTAGATTGACAATACCCCCGGTTCCCAAAGGCGGCTGCCGGAGAATTTCTTTAAGGGCCCGGCGAAGAATAACTTCCCCATTTGATCCGGCTCTTTTTCCACCAGCCTGCGTTGCGGGATCGGTTGCGTAGCGCGGCTATGCGCCCTCCCCGCGCCTTGCCTGGCGAAAAAATAGCTCGCCTAAAATGAGGAACTTATTTTTCTCCGGCCCCTAAGCCGATCAAAAAAACTAAATCATTTACTCCCTATGAGCGCAAGCGCTGAAATGCCGTACTTCATCAAGCCCTCCCTCAACCTGGGCCGGGCAGACAAGCGGGCCGCCTACGAGCAGGCCCTGGCCGCCATCTACGCCAACCTGGAAGGGGAGGAGGATACCATCCTGAAGATGGCCACCATCAACTGCCTGCTGAAAACCTGCCTGCCCTACTACTACTGGGTGGGTTTCTACCTGGTGAGCGGGCCGGAGCGCCTCTCGGTAGGCCCCTACCAGGGCACCCTGGGCTGCCTCCACATCGACTTCTCCAGAGGCGTCTGCGGCCGGGCGGCGCGGGAACGGCGGACACAGGTCGTGCCCGACACCCACGCCCTCGTACAGGGCGCCGAGCACATCGCCTGCGACCCCAACTCCCGCTCCGAGATCGTCGTGCCGGTCTTCAACGGGGAGGGCCGGCTCATCGCCGTCTTCGACGTGGACAGCACCCTGGAGGGCTCGTTCGACGAGGTGGATAAGGAGTATCTGGAGGGGTTGATGGAAAGGGTTTTCGGAGCTCCAAATGCGTTCTAAGGGCCCGGCAAAGAAGCACTTGATGGGCTATTTACATTAGCGCCCAATGTTTGTATATTTGTCGACTGTAATCCCTAAACATATACTATGAGGTTTACTCTGTCTTCAATAATAGGGTTGGATAGCAAACCGGGTTTGCAGCCCGGCGCAGGTTGGGGCCGCACATCGTACACTCCTTACGGCGCCTCCAAGCCCCTGCACCGTACACCTGTTATACCGTTCACATTTACCTTTCTGCTTTTCCTGCTCTTCACCACCCCCGCCCGCGCCCAGATGTGGAACGGGACGGACACCCTCTACGGCAACGAGTGGATCGACTACGGCCAGCAGTACTTCAAGATCATGGTGGCCGAAGACGGCATCTACCGCATCTCCTACGAAACCCTGCAGAACAACGGCCTGCCGGTAAACACCATCAACGGCAGCCAGTACCAGCTGTGGCGCCTGGGCGAAGAACAACCCCTCTACATCACTGCCGGCGGCCCCCTCGCCCCCGGCGACTTCATCGAGTTCTACGGCCAGAAGAACCGCTCCGAACTGGACCGCTACCTCTTCCAGGACCCGGACAACGAAATGCTCAACCCCTGGTACAGCCTCTTCACCGACACGGCCGCCTACTTCCTGACCTGGGTGGAACCGGGGGAGCCGACATTGCGGTACGAGGAGGTGGAGAACGAGCTGGTGGATCTGCCGGAGAAGGAGGAGTGGTTTATGGATACGGTGAGGGAGGTATTTTCGGATGCTTTGTTCTTTAAGAAATACGATTTTCAGGACTATATAGGATACTCTTATTTTGATGAAGGGGAAGGTTTTGCATCCAGGGTAAGAAAAAACCATTCTTTTCGGATCCTGGCTGATGAGCCGGCGGCCAACAATTCCAATGGGATATTGAGGATCAGGCTTGTGTCCAGCGCAGGGGCCAGCCACCTCAAAATCACAGTTAATGGCAACATCTTATATGAAGATAACTCCTACCCGCCATATCGGCTCCGTTCATTTGAATTCCCTATTGAAAATACCATTTTGCATGACAGCCTGAATATTCAGGTAGAGGGGGTTGCCGGAGACTCCAGGGATGGGCATGCCATAGCCGGTTTGGAGTTGGTGTACCCCAGAAGGTATGTTTTCTCTTCAGCTGTAACCAGGATCAGCCTCCCGCCTGGCCCCAACCGAAGGTATTTAGAGATTGACAACCCGGCTTTGGCCGGCGGCGGTGCAGTTTTTGCCTACGATGTGGAAAATGAACAGAGGATGGAAGTCATTGTTGAAGGAGGGAAAGGTAAACTCCTCCTTCCTCCCCGGGCGCGGCGGAGCAATTTGTGGCTGATTGGAGGGGCGGCCAGTGGAGTGGTTCTGGCCAGTGATCTGGAAAAAACGGTTTTCGAGGATTATTCCGGCCTCGACGCTTCGTATTTGATCCTTACCCATTCCAGTTTAATGGATAATAATTCTCCAGGCGGCGGCCCGATCCGGGATTATGCCGACTTTCGGGCGTCTGAGGCGGGAGGAGGGTTTGAGGTGGCCGTTGTGCCAGCGGATAAACTATATGAGCAATATGCTTACGGTTTGGATCAGCATCCGCTGGCAATACGCAATTTCGGCGCCAGGATAGAGCGGGAATGGCGGGATATCCGCTATGTCTTCCTGATTGGCAAAGGGTACGAATACCGGAGGTTGCGAGCCCCGGGCAGCCCGCTCAGAGCAGTGAATTTGGTGCCTGCATTTGGTGAACCGGGGTCTGATAACCTGCTTTTCGCTCCTCCCGGCGGCAGTGAGCCGAGGTTTGCAGTTGGAAGGCTGGCTGCGAAATCCAAAGCAGAGATCCGGGACTATCTGAACAAAGTTGAAACCTATGAAGCCGGGTGGCGCCTGCCCCGGACAGTAGATAATTACGCCTGGAAAAAACGCATCCTTCACCTGGCCGGCGCGAATGGCAGTTTGCAGACTACAATTGGCAACCTGCTGGGGTACATGGAAAAGGAAGCTGAAGAAAACAAGATCGGCGCAACTGTCGCCACCTACTTCAAGGAATCCACCGACCCGGTTGCGGGTTCCATTAACAGTGCGGTCATTAAGGCGGTCGAGGATGGAGTGCTGATCAAAACCTTTATGGGGCACGGAGGGATCGTCAATACCGATTTTGCCATTGACGACCCGGAAGTCTTCGATAACGCCCCCCGATACCCGCTTATTTTTTCACTCGGCTGCCTGACCGGGAATGTTTTTACTCCTGAGAATAGCGTTAGCGAAGCGTTCACCTTAGCCCCGGGGCGGGGCGGGGTAGCCTATATCGCTTCTTCCGGATACGGCGAGCCGTTTTCTTTGGAAACCCTGTCCAGGAGGTTCTATGCCCTGGCCGGTGGAGATATGTATGGGAGAGGGATTGGAGAGATCATGAAGGCAGTGCGCGCCTCCTATGAAAACAATCCAACGCCGGGGATCAGAGCGTTGGTAGACCAATTGCACCTGCACGGAGACCCGGCCATCCGGGTCAACGATGTCGACGCCCCCGATTATACCATCGACTTCAAGTCGGCCCGGATCGAGCCGGGAGTCGTCAACACTTTGACGGGAGAGTTGGCCGTCAGCTATACCCTTGTCAATATCGGAGCGCATCCTTCGGATACCCTGCTTTTCATCCGTTATGAACACGAGCTTCCGAATGGGGAAATCAGATATTATCTCGATTCCATAGTCACTACCGGTTCCTTTACCCAGGCCGTTTCCACCCTGCCATTCTCCGGAGAAAAAGCGGCGGGCATTAATTTTCTCCGCATCACCATCGATCCGGATAACCGCATTACCGAGCTTCCTGGCCCGGAAGCTGAGGAGAACAATAAGCTGTCCGGCCCGGGAGGGGAAGATAAGCTCTCTTTTTTTGTATACGATAATACGGCCAGGCCTGTATTCCCTCCGGAATTTGGAATAGCCGGAACGGAAACCGGCCTGGAACTCGTTGCCGCCAGCTCGGATGTGTTCGCGGAGGAGAAGGCCTATCAAATGGAGATCGACACCACCCAACTTTTCAACAGCTCCCGGAAACAACAGGTGCAGCTCACTGCCGACGGCGGTTTGATCCGGTGGGCGCCTGATATTCCCCTTACTGCTGGAACGGCATATTACTGGCGGGTAAGCCAGGAGGATGCCAATGCCAGTGATACGTCCCGCATTTGGGAATCCAGCTCATTCGTCTATCTGCCCGGCTATGGGGAAGGGTGGAGCCAGGGGCATTATTTTCAATTTCTGGATAATGATTTTGACCGTATTGAGCTTGGAGACAACCGGCAATTCTCCTATTCAGAGCTGTTGTTCAATGTCATAGGCAGGGCAGTCATCATTTCTTCAACAAACAATACCCGGTCCAGGGTTTTTCTTAATTCCGACCGGGTGGTCAATGCTACAAATCAACCTTCTCTGAATGTCATTGCCTTTCACCCCTTGACGGGAAGTGTCTGGGATAGCAGGTCCTTCCGGCTGAGCGGAGCGAATCAAAAGCGGGCGGAAGCCGTCGCTTTTATACGGGAGGGTATCCCGGAAGGATACTGGGTTGTGGCTCTGACCTTTCATTCCCCGGGCCAAAGTTTTGGGTTGGATGAGTGGGCGCAGGACTCCATAGATCTTGGGGACAATATAGCCACCGCGTTGCGTAAGGAGGGTGCGGTATTGGTGGATAACCTGTACGATCAGGGCCCCAGCCCTTACATTTTTGCTTTTCGCAAAGGCATAGGGCCTATCGCAGAAGACCTGGCCCCTCCGGGAGAGGAGAACGCCAATATTTTCTTTAATTTCCCCGTATTGGCAGATGATGGAAGTATGTGGTCCGGAGTGATAGGGCCGGCATTGGAGTGGAAAGAAGGGCATTTTAATTATCCTGCCATACCGCGGGATTCCATCAAGGTAAATTTTTGGGGAATGAGGGATGAGCAGGCAGAACCTGAGCGTATTGACTTCAGGATTGATCCTGCCTTCGATCCGCTTTTGGGGTACACCTTTGAAATGGGGAATATCGATGCCCGCCAATATCCTTACCTGAAGTTACAGCTCAGATCCCGGGATTCCCTGAACCGGGTGGCTCCTCAACTGGAGCGGTGGGGAATCCATTTCAAGCCTGCTCCGGACCTCGCCCTCGACCCCGTGCCGATCCCCGTGGATACTTTGCAGGAAGGGGCAGAATTCGGAATGCAATTTTCGGTTGCCAACCTCTCTGGCAGCCAGGTAGATAGCGTCAAGGCCCGGTATACTATTCTTACTGCTGCCAACCAGCAGATATCCTGGGAAGAATACCTTGGCCCGGTCCCCGGACAGGGCGCCGTATCTGTATCTCTGGCCAAAAACACCATCTCTCTTGCCGGCCTCAACCGCCTTTTCATCGAGATCAACCCGGACAGGTCGCCTATGGAAAGAAATTATCAGAACAATGTGGGGTCCACTTTATTCTACGTCAGGAAGGATAAGCTTGGCCCTGTCCTCGATGTCACCTTTGACGGACAGCACATCATTGACGGCGACCTCGTTTCCTCCGCTCCCTTGATAACGATCAGCCTGCAGGATGAAAACCAGTTCCTCACCCTGGGAGATACCAGCCTCTTCCGGCTGAGGCTTCAATATCCCTCAGGCATAGAGCGCCCCATTAATTTTTCAGAAGCGGGGGTGGCCTTTTTTCCGGCGCAACCCGGCCGGCGCAACCGCGCCACCATTGAATGGCAACCCCGGTTCGAAGAAGATGGGGAATACAAGCTGATGGTGCAGGGGCGTGACGCCAGTGGGAACAGCACCGGCGAATTTGACTACAGCATTCGCTTCGAAGTGATCAATAAGAAGAGCATTTCTCAGATGCTCCCTTACCCCAACCCCTTTTCCACCTCCACGCGCTTCCTGTATACGCTCACCGGAAGCCAGGAGCCGGACCAACTGCTGATCCGCATCATGACTACCTCCGGCAGGGTGGTCAGAGAGATCACCAGGGAGGAGTTCGGGCCCATGAAAATTGGCACCCACCTGTCCGATTTCGTATGGGACGGAACCGATAATTTCGGGGATCGCCTGGCCAATGGCGTTTACCTCTATCAGGTCATCACCAGAGACGCCAACGGGGAGGAATTTGAGGAATACGAGAACGAGGCCATCAGCCGGTATTTCAGGCAGGATATCGGGAAGATCGTGATCCTGAGGTAGGATTTCTGTACGTCCGGTTGAGCCGGATGCTCCAGATATCCACCGGATAAGGAGGCTTTTCTTTTATGGTAGAACAGGGGACGCCCGCCGCAATTACATTCGAGGGTATATTTTTTGTTACCACGGATCCTGCCCCAATGATGACATTATTGCCGAGCTGTACACCCGGGAGGATGACTGCGTTGGCTCCGATCCAGACATGGTCGCCAATGGAGATGGGAGGGTTTATAGTGTATTTAGAGTAATCATTGGGGTCGTGGTTGGCGGAGAGGATCTTGACTCCTGGCCCGATCTCTATGTTTGAACCCATTTCGATCCCGTTTTTGGCATTGATATAACAGCCCGGCGTATCACCTGGGTCAGTCATGATCCCTTTTTTGATATTTCCCGGGTGAATGACTTTTGAGGTGAAATGGACAGGCCAGGGCGTCCTTCCATTGATCCTCAGTAATTTCTGAGCAATGGCATATCGGATCAGAAGTAAGGCGTTCGGAAAGTAATAATATTTCGGCCGGTAGTATTCGGGATACAGGAAGTTTACCAGCCAACCGAACAAGATGGCGTCTATCTTATATGCAGTTGTCTTAAACTTTCCTTTCATACTTTCCGCTTGATACTATACGGTAAAAAACCAGCCATAAAACCAGATAAGCCGTACCTGTGCTGATGGAAAAGATCAGGATGAAAACTTTCAGGCTTTCGAAATAATAACCTGCGGCAATTGCCGCAATCAGGTTCAGTAATGATACAACACTAAACCGCATTTCCAAAACGGCCTTATTTAAAATTTCCGCCATAAAGCTGACGGGATGAAGGATGCCTTTTCCAAAAAAATAAGGGATCAGCCAGATGGCAATTAGGGCGGAACGCTCCCAATCCTCTCCAAATATCTTGGAAAAGAGTAAGCCGGCGAGACAAGCGATCACAACAGAAAACAGGAGGAGGGCCACGGCCATTATGCCGGATATGCCTTTCATCAGCCTCAGCAGCTGCTGCTTGTTATCCTTTTGCAGGGCGGTGGATGCTTCTTTTATAAAGACCTGAGAAACGGAACTGCTGATCAGGGCGACCGGCGCCC
>CAYQKY010000259.1:0-9067 GCA_964418125.1 uncultured Phaeodactylibacter sp. | reverse complement strand
CTCATTATCCGACTGGAGCTTCCGGATCTCTTCTTCCGGAGATGGGTTTTCCTGCTGTACCTGCTTATTTTCTTCCTGTTCCAGCGCTACCTGTTCGGTATCTTGAGTTTCTTCCTGTTTTTGATTCTTCTTGTTCTCGTCACTCATTTTTTTCCGTTGTTTTTCCTTTTTGTGTACAAAGAAACAACCGTTGTTGTTTTCCTACAATTATTTTGCCAGCTCTTTCACAGCGCCAAATTGTCAGGTTGGCGTTCGGTTCACAAAGCCCGTTCCTTTAACAGCCGGTCCACCTCTTCCACCGATGGGTTGACTGCAATGATCTGCCCCTTTTCATTCAGCAGATATTTGGTGGGCACCTGCTTGACGCCGAATTGCTGCGCCAGCTCCGAGTCGAAAAAGCGCAGGCTGGTAGCCTTGTCCAGGATGTGATAAGGCCAGTGCAGCCCGTCGCGCGCTATGGCGTTGCGCCAGCGGGCCTCGTTCTCTTCTATTCCGATGCTGACCAGCTTGAACCCTTCCGCCTGTTTGAACCGGGCGTTTTTATACTTGTCGTAAAGCTGAACCAGCTCCGGGTTTTCTTTCCGGCAGGGCCCGCACCAGCTGCCCCAGAAGTCGAGGAGCACATAGTTGCCGCGCAGGCCGGACAACTGTAGCCGCTCACCACTGATGGTGGAGGAGGTAAAGTCGGGCGCTGTTTCTCCATTTACAAAACGGGGTTGTTTGTAGAAATACCTGCCGATGAAAAGCCCGATCATGGCAACGAGCAAAATATTGAGCACCGTGTTGAAAGTAATTTTCATGTTATCCGTTCGTTTTTTAAAAGCTTGCTTCTACTCTCCAAACACTTTTGGGCCTGTAAATTTCAGTGGCAATTGTTATCTTGCCGGCGCCCGGGACAAAAAAGGGCTGATTATGCGGATCATCGACCCGAAGACAGTACCAACCAAAGACCTCCACCAATATCTGGTGGGCACGGTAGCTCCCCGGCCCATCGCCTTTGCCAGTACGGTTGACGAGGAGGGCCGGCCTAACCTGGCACCCTACAGCTTTTTCAACTGCTTCAGCTCCAACCCGCCTATCCTGGTCTTTTCCTCCAACCGGCGCGTGGCCAACAATACCACCAAAGACACGCTACATAACATTGAAAAGACAAGAGAGGTTGTGATCAATGCGGTCAACTTCAGCATCGTCCGTCAGATGGCGGTGGCCAGCATGGACTATCCGCAGGGCGTCAGCGAATTTGATAAAGCCGGCCTCACCCCCATCCCCTCCGACCTGGTGCGGCCCTTCCGGGTCAAGGAGTCGCCGGCGCAGATGGAATGCCGGGTCCGGGAGGTCCTGCCCATGGGCGAAGGCGGCGGCGCCGGCCACCTGATCATCTGCGAGCTGCTGCGCCTGCACCTCAGCGAGGATGTGCTGGATGAAGACGGCCGGATCAACCCTCATAAAATGGACCTCATGGGGCGCATGGGGCGCGCCTTCTACGTGCGCGCCAGCGGGGAGGCCATTTATAAGATCTATCAACCCTTCCGGCCGGTGGGCATCGGCTTCGACGCCCTGCCCCCCTCCGTCCGCAACAGCAAGGTGCTGACCGGCAATAACCTCGGCATGCTTGCCGGCCTGCCCGCCGCCCCCTCCGAAGCCGAAGTGCTCGCCATAAAAGAGGACGAGCTGGTCGGCCAGGCCCTTAAATCCGAATTTCCGCTGGAAGAACTCCACCGCCTGGCGCAGAAAGAACTGGCCAAGGAAGACCGCCTGCTGGCGGCGAAGATAGCCTGGCTGGGGGAATTGCTGGATAAGGCTTGACTCTAAGAGCTTATGAAAACTAATGCGTTGCTTTTCCCTTTGTTGCTTTCCTGTTTTTTCAACCTCGCTTACGCCCAGGAATATTTGGGAGGCAGAGTGTCCGACGCCGACACCGGGGAGCCGGTTCCTTTCGTCAATATTGGTATTCAAAAATTGAGCCGGGGTACGGTCAGCGATGAGAATGGGATGTACCGCCTTCGAGTCGACTCACCTGAAGATATTGTTACCTTTTCATCCATAGGGTATCACACGGAAAATGTAAAGGCGGGAAAGCTGTCGGGCGACGGGGATATTGCTTTGCGGCAGCGGCCCTACGATATGCCGGCGGTCGAAGTGTCCGCTAAGCTGGCATCGGATGTCATTCTGGGCGCCAAACTCGAAGAGCAGGGCCACAGCATTGGGTTCGGCAGCAGCGAACTGGGAACGGAGATCGGGGCCCACATCGAAATAGGAGGTAAGGCTACCTTCATCAAAAGCGCCCACTTCACTGTCAACCATGCTGCGGGCGACAGCTTACTCTTCAGGGTAAACCTGTATGAATTTGAAGATGGTGTGGCGGGAGAGAATTTATTGCCGCAAAATGTGATCATCTCCGCCGTACAGAAAAGGGGGACAATCAATGTCGATCTTTCAAAATTCAATCTGGTTACCTCCAGGGATGTATTGCTATCTCTGGAATGGATCAAGGGTGACGAGGGCAAGGGGAATGTGGGCATTACTTTCCGGTCCGGGAAATCCCGCCGTGGAAACAACGTTTACACCAAACACACCAGCCAGGCGCCATTCAGGCGGCTCAGTGATCTGGCGCCCCGGGCGCCGAAGCTAGTGCTGGGTTTTTACCTGGTAGGCAGGCAGCGCAATTGATGCCGCTTCACTCGAATTCCACGCCTTCGTAAACATCGTGCAGCCGGAGCGCTGCGCCCAGGGAGCGGAGTGGAAGAACTCCCTCGAAACCAGAAGCATTGGATTCCCGCCACAGGCTTTCTTCTTCCCTGTAAAAGGCCACCCCTTCCACTGCATCCTGCCTCAGGCAGACATATTCTCTAAAGGAGGGAATGGTGCGGTATTCCAGGAATTTGTCATTCCTGTCGTACGCCTCAGTGCCGGGCGAGAGCACTTCCACGATCAGCAGCGGGTTGGTAATAATGTCTTTGCGGCCGGGGTAGAGGATGGGCTTTTCGCAAACGACAACGGCATCAGGATAGACGAAATGCCGAAAGCCCTCTACCCAGATCTTCATGTCGCTGTTGTAAACCTTGTATTTTCGTTCCAGTTCCCTGACAAGGGAAAGCAGGGTGGATCCGGTTTTGAGCGCGATCTCGTTGTGAACGGGTGTTCCTCCGGGCATAGGCCTGATTTTTCCGTTGAAATACTCGAGCTTCTCCTTTGCCCCGGCTTCGATGGCAAAGTATTCCTCGATGGAGTACTTCCTGGTTTCGATGTCTGATGTCATCGTGAAAAATTTTGATTCGGAGGCTTTTTAGATCTGCGCTGATGTATAAAGATACAAAAAATCAAGTTTAGATGCTTCGGGGGCAGCAGGTTGCCAGGGGAAAATATTTTCCCGGTTAAGCCCCGATAAGCAGGAATTGATCTATATATTTACTGGTGGAGGAGCCATTCCCTTTTTATCCGAAAGTCCAGAAAGCAGTTTGCACCATGCCTAAAACATCTGATCTCAGCCAGCAAAATAAAATCGGGCTCGGCATTGACCTGGGAGGGACCAAGGTCGCCGGCGCCTTGTTCAATGCCGACGGCATGGCCTCACCCAAAAAGGTGCTCTACCTGGAGCAGAGAACCGGCCTGCAGGTGGGGGAACAGATATTGGAACTGATCTACTTTTTCCTGGCCCATGCCGCGGAAAGGAACCTGGCCGTAGAACGGGTTGGCGTCTCGGTGCCGGGCATTTATTACGCCAAAACAGGGAGGGCCTGGGCGCCCAATATTCCGGGATGGGAGGATTACCCTCTGCGCAGTGAGCTGATGGCGGCGCTGGCCCCAAAGGGTATAGCCCTGGCCATCGACAGCGACCGGGCCTGCTACATTCTGGGAGAGGCCTGGAAAGGGGCCGCCCGGGGCTGCCGGGACGCCATCTTCCTGGCCGTCGGCACCGGCATCGGCGCCGGCATTCTGGTCGACGGGCGTATCCTGCGCGGCGCCAATGACATCGCCGGGGCGATCGGCTGGCTCGCCGTAACCCACCCTTACCTGCCCGGATACGAAACCTACGGGTGCTTTGAGTACCACGCCTCCGGCCTGGGCATGGCGAGAATGGCCCGGGAGATCCTCGCCCGCGAGGGAAGGCCGCTGAAAGGAGCAGAGCAGGCGCCGCCGGAAAAGCTGACGGCCCGTCATGTTTTTGAAGCCTACCGGCAGGGAGACCCTGCAGCCGTTACGGCCATACAGCGGTCCATAGAGTTCTGGGGCAAGGCAAGCGCCAACCTGGTGAGTTTGTTCAACCCGGAAAAGGTGATCTTCGGCGGGGGCGTTTTCGGGCCTGCCGTGCAATTCCTCGATGACATTTACCGGGAAGCCAAAAAATGGGCTCAACCCATCAGTATCGGCCTCGTTTCCTTCGAACCTTCGAAATTCGGCAGTGAAGCCGGCCTTTACGGCGCCGGATACCTGGCATTGGGAGAAGGAAGTTAAAAACCATCAGGTTATGGAGCAGAATTATGATTTTCGAAAGGTGTTCGCCGCCGCCTGCCTGGGCATGTTGTTGTTCGGCATCGTGATGATCAGCCTGGGTTCGGTGATGCCTTCCATCATCGGGAAATATGGGCTGGATGCTCTTCAGGCCGGTTCGCTGGCCTCCATCCTGCCGGGCGGCATCCTGCTGGGGTCCCTGGTTTTCGGCCCGGTTGTCGACCGTTACAGCTACCGGAACCTGATGGTGCTTTGTGTGCTACTCATCATTCTGGGCATGGAAAGCATCGCTTTTGCTCCGGGCCTGCCGGCGCTTCAGGCCGGTTTTTTTCTCATCGGGTTCGGGGGAGGAGCGATCAATGGGGGCGCCAATGCCCTGGTGGCGGACATCAGCGAGGGGCAGGCCGGCAAACGGAGCGCCAACCTGAGCCTTCTGGGCGTGTTCTTCGGGATCGGCGCCCTGGGCATGCCTTCCCTGATGGCAGGGCTGGCCGCCGTTTGGCCCTATGAGCGTATCCTGGCCTTTTTAGGCGCGGCCGTTTTTATTCCCCTTGCTTATTTTCTGCTTATCCGTTATCCGGCCCCCAAACATGCCCAGGCAATACCGCTGAAGGAAAGTTACGCGATGATCCGCGATGTGCCGCTCGTCATGCTGGGCCTTTTCCTTTTTTTCCAGAGCGCCCTGGAAGGAGTCGTCAACAACTGGACGGCCACCTTTCTTCAGAACGAAAAGAACATCGGGGCTACCGAAGCGCTGGTTGCCCTGAGCATTTTCGTAGCGAGTCTCACCCTCACCCGGGGCCTGCTCGCCGTAGTGCTGCGGAGCATTTCCCCGTTCTACGTTTTACTGGCTTCCATCGGCCTCCTTCTGGGGGGAGCAGGGTTGCTTATGGCCGGCGTTTCCACTGGTTTTTACATCAGTGCACTGATACTCCTCGGCATGGGCGCCGCCGCCGGGTTCCCCGTGATATTGGGCTATGTGAGCGGCCTTTACACGGGCCTCAGGGGAACGGCGTTCAGCTTTGTATTTTTCATCGCCCTGATGGGAAATGTTATTATCAACTACATTACGGGCATCATCGCCCACCAGTACGGGATGGGCAAATTCCCCTGGATACTGCTCTTGTGTGCCGGCTGCCTGTTGCTGATCGCCGCCACCTCCGTTTCCAGGATAGCCAGAGAAAGTGTGAAGACAACGGATTCATAAGCTTATAGAAAAAAACGTAAAAACTAAACGCATGCGAGCAAAGAAATGGTTAGAGAACGCCCGCGCGGTAATGGACAGGATCGAAGCGACCCAACTGGACAACATCAAAAATGCCGCAGCGATAATGGCGGATTCCATTGGAGCCGGAAGGTGGGTGCATACCTTCGGCTGCGGCCATTCCACCCTGCCGGTCGAGGAGATGTACCCCCGCATCGGCGGCTTTGTAGGGTTTCATCCTATCATCGAATTGCCCCTGTCGTTCTTCACCCATATTGTCGGGGATATGGGCGTCCACCAGTTCATCTTTCTGGAACGGGTGGAAGGTTACGGCGAACAGATCATGAAGGGGTACAATTTTGACCCGAAAGACACCATGTGGCTGTTCTCCCATACCGGGATCAATAACGTGAACATCGATGTGGCGCTCAAGGCCAGAGAGATCGGCATGAAGGTTATCGTTTTCGGGTCTGCCGCCGAATCAAAAGATAAGAAATCCCGGCATTCCTGCGGCAAAACGCTCTTCCAACTGGCCGACGTGGTGGTGGATTCCTGCGTGCCGCTGGTTGACGCCAGCGTTGAACTGAAAAACCATCAGGACAGGGTGGGGCCTCTATCCACCCACGCTTTCGTCACCGCCGTCTGGATGACAATTACCACCGTTGCCGAGATCCTCGCCGACAGGGGCGTCCACCTGTATATCCATCCTTCCCATAATGTCCCGGGAGATACCACCGCCCACGAGCGGCTGGACAAGGCCCTGGCGGAGTATAAGAGAAGGGTGGCTGGAGTTTAAAGATGTAATCGTATGCTCTTTTTCGTCAGCCAGCGCGTAATCCACAAAATGATCAGCGTGAAGGCCAGGGCCCTCAGCATACCGGGCACTCCCCGGCTCAGTGCGGCGGGGAAGAAAGAAAAGCCGGCAATGGCATAGAACAGGGGCGGAAGGATGTACGCCAGCAAGGGGTTCTCCCCGGCAGGTTTCAGGAAGCTGGCCCAGCTTTTCACCCCCTTCAGGTCGGCCAGCCAGTAGATGGCCGGAAAGATCAGGCAACAGGCGGCGGCGGAATACAGCGCCCAGGCCGGCGTAGCTGCGATCTTGGAAATGCCGCCAAAGGGCCGGGCCAGGTAGCCCGCTACTCCAAGCAGTACTCCGAAAAGAAGGATGTTCCGGATACGGGCATTTGGCTGGCCGCTCTTAACCAGCATCAGTGAACAAATGATGCCGGAAAGGGTGATCAGGGTATGCACCAGGTGCCCGGACTGGCCCTGCAGCCATTGCCCGAAAGCAGGAAGTGCGGGAATGCCGCCCCGCAGCCCCAGGATGAGGGCCAGCAGGGCCGCAAAGATGCCGAGTAGTGCCGGAAGGCTTTTCCGGGAAGCCATATAAAAGATCATGGAAAGCAGGTAAGCCCATCCTATCAAACCGAGAATACCCCACCAACTGGGCGTCATGCCGGTGAGCTGGCCCTCCTCCCCTTTGCGGTAGAGGAAATACAGGGCAGCCAGGATGATGGCTCCCGCTATTCGGATGCCGGTGAACAGCCGTTTTTTTCGCACTTCGCCGGTTTTGGGATATCGGTTCCAGATCAGGATTGCGGCAACATACAGGGAGGCGGCCCACCAGCCGTGAGGGATGAGGCTGGCTTCCCGGTTCATCTCCGCCGAGTTTACCATATATACGCCCAGGACGAGCAAGCCCAGCGTACGGGTCAGCACGTGCTGCCAGAAGGCGGCGCGCCCCTGCCCCCTGGCCTCCCGGCTTTCCACGGCAAAGGGAATGGCCATTCCGACGATAAACAGGAAAGCCGGAAAGACCACATCGACGAAGGTCATGCCGTCCGCCCCGGCGGGAACGTGTTTCATCCACGCCGGGATATCGGCAACCCCGGCAAGTTCATTCACGAAGACCATCATAAAGATGGTCAGCCCGCGGAAGATATCCACAGACAGAATGCGCTGGGTACCCACAGGGGCAATCTTAACGGTTGTTTCATTCATATCCTTTGCTCCAGAGGGCCATGATGAGAATGGCGTCGGCAGTGCCGTCCATGGTGGGTTCGTTGGTGGAATAATCGCCGATGTCGTCGTGGTAAACAACAAAATCATTCTGAAATTCGGCAAATTCATCGGGCTCACTCAGCGTCAGGCCCTTCAGGTAGTCGTGTATCGTCCGGAAGATCGGGCCGTCCACCAGCCCGCCGGCCGGTGTTTCCTGTAACAGGGCGCGGGGTGGAATGTGCACGTCTACCGGTGTTTCGCCCCGGGCGGGAATGCCGGTGAACATGCTGGTGCCCCAGGGGTTGCGGCCAAACAACCAGTCGCGGTGCAGGGCCATGGCGGCGCGGTAGCGGGTGTCGCCAGTCATTCTTTCGTAAAGCTCCACCTGGGTAATGAAATTGGCCAGCAGGTTATTGGAGCACCACAGAAAGGGAACCCCTATCCGGAAGGCGTTGGTTTCGGCCCGCTTCAGCACCTTCTCGATGTTGGCGCGGTACCAGCCGGCAAGTTTCGCCTGCACGTCTTCCGGCGCTGCCGGATACAGGGCGAAATGGCCGGCGTTCATAAAGGGGTATTTCTGGTAATGTTCCATCGTGTCGCGGGCCATCCAGCCTTCGTCCTGTATCATCTCGGCATAGCGGATGGCATCCTGAAGATACTGCTCATTTCCGGTGAGCTTAAACAATTCGGCGGCGCCCCATTCCATATCGTCGGCCCAGGTATCTTCATTGTAGCGGTAAGGGGCGCCGTAGGAATTGCCCTGCTGAAATCCTTCCTGTTTCTGCCCCATTCTATACAGTTCTTCAGCCGCCTGGCGGCACCGGCGGGCGAAGGGCTCGTCGATGGCCGCCCATGCCCGGGCGCCCATGGCCAGGGCGGCGGCAGAGCGGCCGGCGAGGTTGGCGATCCCCGTGGCCTGGCTTTTCCACTGGCCCAGCCCCTGGGGTCCGCCCGTAGCGAAATAGGCCGCCCGGTAGGAGTTTGGGCCCCAGCCGTAGTCCGCATTATCCCGGTGGGGGAATTTGAAGCCCCGGTGGTCGCGGTCGTCGGCAATCTGATGGATCAGCCAGCCTTCTTTCGGGTGCAGTTTCAGTATCCATTCCAGGCCCCACCTGGCCTCATCCAGTACATCCGCTATGCCGTTGGGGTGGGGATGGCCGTATCCATCCACCTGGTCGATGAAGCGATCCGGGGCCAGCTCGTAGGCCAGCAGCATGCGGGCGGTAGCGTTGGAACTGGTGATGAGGTATTTGAGCTGGTCACCGGCATCGTGCCAGCCGCCGGTGAAGTCGTAGAAAGTGGAGTCCGGAACCGGAGCGTAAAAGACCCGCCCGTCCCCCTGATGGCACACCACATCGAAGTAGGGGTTGTAGCCGCAGCGCTGCTGCCGCATAAAGGCCAGCAGGTCCT
>CAYQKY010000258.1:0-9243 GCA_964418125.1 uncultured Phaeodactylibacter sp. | reverse complement strand
AGTTGTTTTTTTGGGGATTTGTGGCGCGGGGGGGTTTGTGGCCTGGATAATTTATGTCGCCTGCCCACTAGCCCAAGCCCCCAATAACGAATAACATCATCCCCCAACCTGCTGCACTCCCGCCGCCACCAATTCCCACTGCAGCCGCATCTGATCAGCCACCGGCATGGCACGCAGGCCCAGGTGTTGGGCTTCCTGCAGTACCGTTTCCTCCGTCTTTTTCCCGGTCAGGAGCGCCATCTTCCACTTTTCCGCCAGGCGCTGCCACTTCTGGTAGTCCGGATTGGGCCAGTCCATGCTGTGCGATTCGTTCGGGATGAGGAAGAAAGGCATTTCGGAGGCCAGCGTCAGGCAGTCGCCGCCAAAACTACGGATGCTCTCCATGGAGCTGGGGTGGAACAGGGCAGCCGTCTTCGGGTCATCGCGTTCCAGGAAGTAGGCCTTCATGGCCTGAGCATTGGGGCGGGTACAGAAACCCTCGCTGATGCGGTAAAAGCCCTTTTCGCCGCCGCGGTTGATGTCATTGAGGGAATACCCCAGGTCATGGGCTCGCTTTCGGCATTGCTCCTGAATGATATCGGAACGCTCCGCCCAGGCCGGGTCGAGGAGGAACCAGGGGCCGAAGGAAAATGCCATGCTGTGGAGGGAGGCGTGGAGGTGGAAGGGCGGGCCGGCTTTTTTCCAGAAGTCATAGATGAAGGCATTCTCGGGGCGCAGCGGGCCAGCCTGCCCCTCGATGGGGAAGCCGTATTCCATATCATCCCCCGGCAGTTCGCGGATGGCGTGCTGCAGGTAGCGGGGCAGGCTGTAGTCGGAATCACTTTCACTGTACCAGCGCCGGTTGGCGGCCTCCCCGTCCGGGTTGGCGTGGGGGACGGCCCACCAGCTGTAACCCTGCAGCAGGGGGTGGCTTGCTTCCTGCCGGCTCAAGAAAGACACCAGGTGGCGCAACAGCCGCGGCCCCGCCGGCTCATCGGCATGGCAGCCGGCAGTCAGGCTGATCCGGAACGGCCCGCTGCCGTAGCGGTAGGCAGGCAAGGGGCGCCCTTCCCGGCTCCGGCCTTCATAATGAGGTGAAGGCAAGCTTATGGGGGTAGCCAATATGTCTTCAATATAGGGTTCGAGCATGATGAGAGAAGTAAGTTTGGCCTCAGGCGGCAGCCCCGCCCAGCCTAACAATATAACCATTCAGCAATTCAACCATCAGCCTGGGAATAAGGCTTCCGCCCTTCCACTTCCGAAATCAATGGAATAATATTACTCCGCTCCACATTCTCCCTACCAGATCATCACCCGCACACTATCCGCCCGGTACAGCGGGCTATCTTCTCCGACATTAAATGCTTCGTAGAAGGCCGGCATATTGACGATGGGGCCGATCGCCCGGTACATTCCCGGTGCGTGCACGTTGGTCTTTACCTGTTTTTTCATGGCCTCATCTCGGTACTTGCTGCGCCAAACGGTGGCCCAGCTGAGGAAGAAGCGCTGGTTCTGGGTGAAGCCGTCGGCCGGGCCGGGGTTGCCGTGCTCTTCGAGGTGTTTCTGCAGGCCGTCGAAGGCCACGTTGAGGCCGCCCAGGTCGCCGATGTTCTCACCCAGGGTGAACTCCCCGTTGACGAACAGGCCGGGCAGGGGCTCATAGGCATTGAACTGCTCCACCAGCAATTTGGTGCGGGACTCGAAGCGGGAGCGGTCTTCTTCCGTCCACCAGTTCCGGAGGTTGCCCCGGGCGTCGTAGCGGCTGCCCTGGTCGTCGAAGCCGTGAGAGATCTCATGGCCGATCACGGCGCCGATGCCGCCGTAGTTGACCGCCGGATCTGCCTGATAGTTGTAATAGGGCGGTTGGAGAATGGCCGCCGGGAAGACGATCTCGTTGTACAGCGGGTGGTAATACGCATTGACCACCTGGGGCGGGAGGAACCACTCGCCCTTGTCCACCGGCTGGCCTACCTTTTCTATTTTGCGCTGCCAGGCCCAGCGGGAGACGTTCATCATGTTGGCGGCGTAGGAACCGCCGTCTTCTTTGCCTTTGACCTCCAGCTTGGAATAGTCCTTCCACTCGTCCGGATAACCGATCTTGACCCGCAGGTTGGACAACTTTTCCAGAGCTTTTTCCTTGGTGCTGTCCGACATCCAATCCAGCTTTTTGATGCGCTCGCCGTAGGCTGCCTTGAGGTTGCCTACCAGTTCTTCGGCTACCGCTTTGGCCTCCGGAGGGAAGTACGCGTCGACGTACAGCTTGCCCAGCGCTTCGCCGATGCTGAAGTTGGTGGTATTCAGCACGCGCTCCCAGCGCGGAGACATCTCCTCGACACCGCCGAGTACGCCTTTGTAGAAGTCGAAGTTGGCCTGCTCGAAATCGCTGCTCAGGTAGGCCAGGGCGCTGTTGAGCAGCGTCCACCTCGTATAGGCTTTAAGTTTGTCCAGCGGCTCTTCGGACAGGGTGCTTTCCAAAGATTCAATGTATGCGGGCTGCATGACGATAAAGGTATCGACGGCGCCCAGGCCGATGGCCTGGAAGTAGGCCTTCCAGTCGAAGGAGGGTGTCATGGCGGCAATATCCGCCTTCGCCCGGGGATTATTCATCAGCAGCGGGTTGCGCTTCTGGATCTTGGTCAGCTGGGCTTTGGCCAGGCGCTTTTCTACCAGGAAGATGTCCTCGGCTTCCTGTTGAGCGGCTTCCTTCTCCGCTCCCGCCAGCTGCAGCACCCGGCTCACAAAGGCTTTGTATTCATTCTGAAGACGGAGGGTTTCCTCGTCATCTTTGACGTAGTACTCCCTTCCGGGCAGGCCCAGGGCGCCTTCATTGAGGAAGCCCGCGTTGACGGCGCTGTTATTTCGGTCGGGGGCGGCGGAGAAGGAGAAAAAGGCATTGGACTGCAACGGGGCGGATTTGATGAGGTATGTTTCCAGTTCTTTGAGGCTGGAAATGGCCTCGACTTTGCGAAGTTCCACCTCCATCGGCTTGAGGCCCAATTCATCTATATGAGCGGTGTCCATAGCGGTTTGGTAGAACAGGACGGCCTTGCCCTGGTCAGTTGCCGGGTCGTAATTGCCCGCTTCAATTGTGGATTCCAGGATGGTGCGCACTTTTTCGCTGGTTTTCTTACCTAGTTCGTCGAAAGCGCCCCAGCTGTCCTCATCGGCGGGGATCTCCACCTGGCCGAGCCAGTTGCCGTTGGCGAAGCGGTAAAAATCCGTGGCGGGGTCGGCCGTTGTGTCCATCAGGGAAAGGTCGAGGCCGGGGGTGGTTTCCTGGTTTTCGGTATCTGGGGAGGAAGGCTGGCAGGCAGTGAGCAGTAAAGCAAAAGCCGCTGCCAGGCATAAAGTGGTGGTCCTTATCATTGGTCAGGTTTTTGTTGGTGGCCCGAAGATACGGTTTTGACCGGGGAGAAAGGGGGAGAATATTGTGGAAAATGTCGCTTTCCAGCGATGAGAAAAGCCGGAAGAGCACGGGCCGCCTCTGAAACAGGATGGCCCGTGAAATGGAAGAATTATGACTATGCTATATATTGGGTGATGAGTTCTTTCTGTTATTTGCCGGCTGGAAAAAAGGTTACCCTCCCCCCTCGGAAAAAGCAATTCGGGTCAAACCAACCTGTATTTTTATTAATGTTTTGATTATCAAAATCTTGTGGTTTTATTTTCTTGAAAGTCCATGCCTGCTGATCCCCGAAAAAGGTAGTCAGGCGCCCGGATAAACAATATATTACATTAGCAAAAACTATTTTCCCATGGTGGCGAACACGGAACTTGAGCGTTTGGAACAATATTCGGAAGTGCTGCGGGCGATTGCCCACCCCATACGGCTGGCCATTATCATCCTGTTGAAAGGGGGCGATCCGATGTCAGTAACCGACATCCACGAGCAGCTGCAGATCGAGCAGGCCGCTGCTTCCCACCACCTGAAGATCCTTCGTTTCAGCGGTATTGTGCAGGCCAGGCGCGAAGGGCGCTACATTTTTTACCTCATTTCCGATGAGACCTACCCCCAGATACTGGAATTGCTGAAAACGGCGGATAATTTCAGTTCGGTTCAGTAATTTTAAACCTTTGAGGTTTCCAAAACCTCAATTGTTTAAAACTTATACCATGTCCAGATTAGCCGAGAGCACCGTACAGGCAATAGCCATCAAGTACCTGGAAAAGCAGTATAAGAAACGCGCCCGACGGGGCCGCATCTTCGCCGAGCCGGAGGCCCGTACCAAAAAAGAGCACGGCAGCAGGCGGGCCGACGGCCTGCTTGCCTTCCGCCACTGGCTGTGGGGTGTATACGTCGTATCGCTGGAGGCCAAGTCGCACAAGACCCTGCCGGCTATCAACCCGAAAATCGACAAGCAGTTGTTTGCCTTCAACGCCGTCCGTGCCGGCCTGCTTATCTCCATCCTCAGCGGCACCTTCTTTTTTCTCTACAAGTGGGACGACGGCTTCTGGCAGTTTATCATCCCCGGCGCCGTGTTTTTGCTCGGCGGGGGCGCCTACGCCTGGCTGACCCGCAACCACTTCGGCCACCGCACCCTGCGCGTCATCGAACAGATCCAGCAGTATCCTGCCGACGAGCGCTGGCTGGCCTTCTCCAAGGACGCCTACTATTCCTTCGACATCGACAAGCAGCGCCAGCTGGAAAGCATCTGCCGCCACCACGGCGTGGGCCTGCTCGTCGTCTCCCCCAACGGCAAGGTGGACCGCCTGGCCAAAGCCCGCTTCCATTGGGACTGGTGGCATGATTATCTGCGGTTCTACAGCAAGGAGAAGGAGATCCGGGCGGCGATAAAGTGAACTCACTCCACCACCACCTCATCCACGAACAACCAGGCCTTTCCCCCCGCCCCGGCGTGCCATTCCGGGCATATCCCGATATTTTTGGCGGTGACCCGCACATAGCGGGCCTTCATCTCCGCCTCCAGTGAATATTTCAGGATCTCCGTAGGGTCGCCTTGTCTGGCGGCGGGAACATTCATGCGGGGCAGCGGTTGGAATTGCTCCCCGTCTTCCGAGATGGCGAATTGTACCCAGTCGGGTGGGAAGATCCACACCCCGAGGTCCCGAAGGAATGTCGTTTTGATCAGGTGGACCTCCTGCACACTGCCCAGGTCTATGACGGCCTGGAAGTCCTTGCCTTCAAAGCCCTGCCAGCGCCCGTCGGTGAAAGTGGCGCTTCCCATCCGCCCGTCGGCCAGGCCGAGGGGGCCGCCGCCATTGTACTTTTCCGAATAGGGGTGCTGCAGCTGAATGTTGTTGTACCGCGAGCGTTGGAAGCTGGCCTGGCCGGCCGGGCTGTTCACCAGGCCTTCCTTGACGGCGATGGCTTTTACAACTGCTGTATTGGTAAGGCGGATGGGCCCGGTATAGAGCGTGGCCTTTTCGGTAGGCTCGCTGCCATCCAGAGTATAGAAAATGCGGGCGCCGGGCGTCGCGGAATGCACTTCCACTTCGGTAGCATCCGAAAATATGGCCAGCGATTCTACTTCTTCCCCCCGGTGGCGTATGGAGGGAACGGCAGCCACCTCCGGATAGGCGCCTTCCATGCGGAACACCCAGGCGTAGCAGCAGGGGCGGTTCCGCTCGTCCTGTAAGTCTTCCGGCAGGCGGATAGTGAGGCCTTCCCGGGGGTCGAACGCCCATTCCAGTGGCTTTTCATAACCCAGCATCACAACCGCAGAGCCCTCCCGTGGCCGCACGTATTTCAACTGTATTTCTTCTCCCGGCCACTCCAGGCAGGTAGCGTAAACGCGGCCTTTGGCACCGACAGTATAACGGATGTGCTCTCCCTCTCTGTACTGATGCCACATGCGGCTGTTGTATACCACCGGGGCGTTGACGGCCATCCAGTCTCCCATCTCTTTGAGCCGCTCTACACTGGCCTCCGGGATGAGCCCTTCGGCGGTGGGGCCTACGTTGAGCAGGTAATTGCCCCCCTTGGCGGCGATGTCCACCAGGTTGTGGATGAGCGTTTTCGAGGATTTCCAGTTGTGGTCGTTCTTCTTGAAACCCCAGGTGTCATTCATGGTCATGCAGGATTCCCAGTCGAGCTCCACCGAGCCGTAGTCGAGGATCTCCTGCTCGGGGGTTCCGAAGTCGCCCACATCGTCAGGCTCGCGGTTCATGCCCTGCATGCCCTGCCGCCCCTTCCCGACGCGGTTGTTGATGATAATGTCCGGCTTCAGGCTGCGGACGTACTGGTATAGATCTTTACCCTGCTCTTCGGTCCACTCCCTGATCCATTCGCCGTCGAACCAGAGGACATGGGGATTGTAGTTTTCGATCAATTCCTTCAGCTGAGGTTTGAGGTAGTTCTCGCGGTAAGCGGCAAAATCCGGCCCGTCGGGGTTGCCGTTGCCGTAGTCCTTGCCCTGGGCGTCGGGATGGCGCCAGTCCATGATGGAGTGGTAGAAGCACAGCTTGATGCCGGCCTTGTCGCAGGCCCGGCGCAGCTCCATCAGGATGTCCCGTCCGAAGGGGGAAGTATCTGTCATATCGTAATCCGTCACCTCGCTGTCCCACAAGCAGAAGCCGTCGTGGTGTTTGGAGGTGATGACAATGTATTTCATGCCGGCATCTTTGGCGATGCGCACCCATTCTTCGGCGTCGAACTTCACTGGGTCGAACTGCCGGGCGAAGGGCTCATAATCCTTTACAGGGATGTGGGCGGAGGACATGATCCATTCGCCGATCCCACTGATTTCCTTCCCTTTATAGACGCCCGCCGGCACAGCGTAGGCGCCCCAGTGGATGAACATGCCGAAGCCGGCGTCCCGCCACCAGGCCATGCGCTCGTCAAACTCCCTTTCCGATTCCAGCAGGTAGTTGTCGTGGGGGCGGTGGTAGAGGGCAAGGGTGGAAAGGGCCGGGCAGGCCATAGCGGAGAGTTTTATCCGCACCTTGTCGGTGGTGATGCGTGGGATGCGGATAAAGCGGTGGTTGCCAACCGTAGTTACTTCGCCCACCTGTTTCCACTTTCCCTTCAGCCAGGCCTCGACGGTTACGGATTCGATGCGTTGGCCGAGGGGGAGGTACTCCTGCAGTTCGACGACGTTGAAGGTTTGGGGCTGATCGAGGGTGAGTTCCAGGGTAGCATCCGTGCCGCCATCTTCGGCGGCCCAGTAGGTTTGGTTGTCGTTATCGGTGAGGTTGTGGGCATGGAAGCCCTCGCCCCGCGTGTTGGAGGCGTGGATATGAGCGCCGGCGGCCAGGTTGTCGGCGAAGGTGGCGTCGAGCCGGCGCCGCAGGTCCATCAGGGCTTTCACGTCATTTTCGTGGACCAGCCCGCGGCGGTCTACCGGCAGGTTGAGCAGCAGGTTGGCGTTTCGGCCCACGGAGTTGTAGTAGATCAGCTCCAGGTGCTCGCCGGACTTGACCCTGTCGTCCTCATCGGCGTGGTAGTACCAGCCCGGCCGGATGGAGACGTCCACCTCGGCGGGCAGCCAGTGGGTGCCGTTCCTGTGGCCGGAGCGCAGCTCCAGGTAGCGGGGGGTGCCGGGGTAGAACTCATCGCGGTTGAGGGTGCACCAGTTGGTGGGGTTGGCGAAGCCGCGCTCGGTGCCCACCCAGCGGATGTCGGGCCCGGCGTCGCTGAAGATGAGGGCGTCGGGCTGGTGCTGGCGCACGGTGGCGATGAAGCCGGGCCAGTCGTAGATCTGCTGGCCTTTATACTCTTCGCTCACCGCCCCGTCGAACCATACTTCAAAGATATCTCCGTAGCCGGTGAGCACCTCTTCCAACTGCTTTTTGAAGTATTCGTTATACTCCGGGGTGCCGTACAGTGGGTTGTTGCGGTCCCAGGGCGAGAGGTAGACGCCCATCTTTAGGCCGTACTCGCGGCAGGCGTCGGATAGTTCTTTCAGCAGGTCGCCCTGGCCATTACGCCAGGGGCTGTTCTTTATACTGTGCCCGGTGTATTTCGAGGGCCACAGGCAGAAGCCGTCGTGGTGTTTGGCGGTGATGATGATGCCCTTCATGCCGGCTTCTTTGGCGACGCGTGCCCACTGGCGGCAGTCGAGCTCAGTGGGGTTGAAGATCTCGGGGCTTTCGGTGCCGTGCCCCCACTCCAGATCGGAGAAGGTGTTGATGTTGAAGTGGACAAAAGCATAGTAATCAAGCTGGTGCCAGGCGAGCTGCCGCCCGGAGGGGATAGGGCCGAAGGGCGCGGGGGGAGTAGGCTGGCTAGAGGTATATAATGGAATAAAACCCAGGATCAGGCTGAAGAAAATGGTCGTTGGTTTCATTTGCAGAGCGATTTTGTGAGTGGGAAGTTACGGAAAAAATGGGGAGGACGGGATTGAAGTTGAGGTTGTTTCAAGCTCTGCAGGTGGTGCCGCATCAAAAGCCTGTCCATCGGCAGGGAAGAAGCATTCCAGTACAGGCCCGTGTAACCAGCCAGAATGACAACTGCCAGACATCTTAAGAGCTACATTTCGAAAAAATCAAATTACTAAGAACATAATTGCATTTATTGTGTTCGTAACCCAATTGCTCTCATTCACCAAAATGATTCATTGCATAGGCTAGCCGTCTTGGTTTTGCTTTCAGGTCCTCCCCTGGAGCTATCCCATGGTATGCCTATTGCAGAATGTTACTAAATTTTTGAATACATACTCTTCCATACATTAAATCATCTAAATATGAAACATCTCTATCTACTCCCATTTTTGTTAGTCGGTGTAATGGGGTATTCGCAATTCGGCCTCCCGGTTGATTTCGAATCGAGTACCATCACCTATGTCCTGACCGATTTTGGAGGCAACGCCTCTTTAGTGGTAGCAGACCCTACTGACGTAACCAATAACGTTGCGCAATCCACAAAAACCAATACTGCGGAATTGTGGGCCGGCACCACGATGGGTACGGATGATGGGTTTGACAACCCTATCCCTTTTACCAGCACCCAAACCAGGATGACGGTTAGAGTCTGGTCGCCGGACGCTGGTATTCCGGTGCGGCTTAAAGTGGAAGACTCCGCTGACCCGGGAATCAGCGTGGAAACCGAAGCCAACACCACCGTTGCCATGGAGTGGGAAACGTTGGTGTTTGACTTCGCCAATGAGGTGCCTGGCACTGCTCCACTCAACCTGTCCAACAGTTACGACAAGGCTTCTATCTTTTTCAATTTTGGAACGGACGGAGCTACTGCCGGCGAAAAAACCTACTATTGGGATGATGTAGATCTCGTCCCTCTGCCTGATTCCACTGTGGTGGACATCATCGTCAACAGCCCGGACCATACGACGCTGGAAACGGCGGTTA
>CAYQKY010000257.1:0-9336 GCA_964418125.1 uncultured Phaeodactylibacter sp. | reverse complement strand
ACAACATTAGGCTCCTCCGGAGCTGTGTTCAATAGAACCAATCACCTCTGCCTTGGGGGGGAGGCGCCGAAGGCGGAGGGGGTTACTCCGTCCGCAACGCCTCCGCCGGATTGGCCCGGGCGTAGCGCAGCGTATGAAAACTGATCGTCAGCAGGGCGATGATCAGGGCCAGTAAACCTCCCAGCAGAAAGGCAAGGGGGCTAATGTCTATCCGATAGGCGAAATTGTTCAGCCATCGGTTCACTGTCCAGAAGGTTAGAGGGCTGAAGGTGAGGAAAGCCAACAATACCAGCAGAGCGAAATTCCTGGACAAATGCACTACGATCTGCCCGGCGGTGGCGCCCAATACTTTGCGTATGCCCACCTCCTTGATTTTCTTCTCCATAGAGATAGAAGCCAGGCCGAAAAGGCCCATGCAGGCGATGAGGATGGCCAGGATCGCCATGATGGCCACCACGGCCTCCATCTGCCGGTCGGAGCGGTAGAGTTCCTCGAAGTGTTCATCCAGGAAGGTGTACCCGAAGGGCCAGCCCGGAACCTGCTCGTTCCATACGCGTTCTACATCGGCTATGCCGGCTTCGATCCTGTCTCCCCGGAGTTTTACCGACAGTTCGTCGTAGCCCCAGTCGGGATGGACCACCATAGCCAGGGTGTTGATGTCGTAGTGCAGGGAGTTGAAGTTGAAATCTTCCGCTACACCTATGATCGTGCCCAGGGAGTCATTCGGGTACCAGGAGTGGCCGGCAGAGACGCCGACCGGGTCGTCCAGCCCCAGTTCTTCCGCCAGGGATTCGTTGATGATGAAGGCGTAGTCTTTGTCGGTGGTATATTCTTTGGAAAAGGCCCTGCCCTGTTTGAGTTCGATTTCGTAGACGTCGAGAAAGTCATAATCCACATTGACGTTGCTGGGCGTCATGCCGAAGATGGAGTCCGTCTTCAGTTTGAAGCCCCACTGGTGGAAGTTGTTGCCGAGCCGCTGGCCGGAGGCCGTCACCCCCCGGATGTTGCTGCTCTTCAGTAACTCTTCTTTTATCGTTTCGAATGTCTGGTTGGCCTCCTGGTTCATATCCACGAGCAGGATATGGTCCTTATTCAGGCCGATGTCCTTGTTCTTCATGTATATCAGCTGCTGGATGACAGTAAGTGTGCTCACGATCATGGCGATGGCCAGGCCGAACTGAAGGATGACCAGCCCGCTACGGAACACACTCTTCCGGCTTTTGACGTCGCCTCCCCTGAGAATGTTCACCGTCCGGTAAGAAGCCAGGTAATAGGATGGGTAGATGCCGGCCAGGAAACCCAGGGCCAGGGCAAGCAACAGGCCCAGGCACAGGCTCAGCGGGTGTTCGAGGAAATATCCCATGGACAACGTTCTGCCGACGAGCTGATTGAGCAGGGGCGTGGCCGCTGCGCTTATTGCCAGGGCAAGGAGGAAGGAAAAGGCGCCCATCATCACCGATTCCACTACAAACTGGGAGAACAGTTGCCCTTTGCGGGCGCCTACCGTCTTGCGAATGCCAACCTCTTTCCAGCGGTGGGAAGCCCGCGCCGTAATCAGGTTCATAAAGTTGACGGCGGCAATGAGCAGGATGAAAAAGCCGACGAGGGCGAAAATGTCGAGATAAGCGCCGTTGAACTTCCGGTAGTTCTGGTAGTCGTGCTCTACATTCATGGAGGCGAGGTGCACCCTGGGCAGGGGCTGGAAGTAGAGTTGGTAAAAATCATTGACGTCCTGCCCGTTACTTTCTTCCGGCGGCATGTACCGGCTCAGGAATTCGGGCATTTTTTCTTCGAGTTCAGGTATCTCGGCAGCCGGGCCCAGCAGCAGGTAGGTGACCAGGTAATTGGACCCGAATTCTCCATTGAATTCCGGATTCTCACGGGTGACGGTGGGCATGGAAAGCAGAGCGTCGAACTGCAGGTGGGAGTTTTCCGGTACATCTTTCAGGATGCCGGTGATCTTGTATGGGAAACTGGCGATCACCAGGCTTTCATTGAGTGCGGAGGCGCTCCCGAAAAATTTCTTTGCCGTTTCTTCACTGATGGCCATTGTATTGGGTTGATCCAGGGCGGTGGCGGGGTCGCCGGCCAGCATCGGAAAGTCGAACAGTTCCAGAAAGGTGCTGTCTACCGTTACAACATCCTCGACGATCAGGCGGGTATCGCCTTGCTCGAAGAGCTGTTTGCCGCGGTTCCAGTAGCGGGTGAAGTTTTGTATTTCCGGGTAGTCCTTCTGCAGGTTGGGCCCCATGCCGGGCATGGAAAGGGCGACGTGCTGGGTGTTGGTGCCGGGGAAGCTCTGGATCTCATTGAGGCGGTAGAGCTGGCCTTTCCTGGTGTGGAAGGCGTCGAAGCTGCGTTCGTCCTGTACGAACAGGTAGATAACGAGGCAGGCGGCGATGCCGAAGGCCAGGCTGAAGATGTTGATGAAGGATAACAGCTTCTGGCTGGCTGCGTTGCGCAGGGCGACTTTCAGGTAATTGCGGAACATAGCGGGTGATTTTAGGACAGTCAACCTTCAAGTTAGCATTATTTTTTCACTTCAGCCGGCTGATTATTCGGCGGACTTCCTCCGGTTCCCACCAGCGGATAAAGGACAACAGCAGCGTGGTGATCCGCCTGCGGGGCCGGGCGATACGATGGGCGATGACGGCTACCGCCTCATCCATGGTATGGATGAAGGCTTCGGAGGCCTGCCCTTCCAGCTGCGCCAGGGCGCAGGCATTGGCCCAGGCGCCCTGCCGGGCCTTGGTGATGCTGAACTCTATGACCGCCCTGTCTCTGTTCCGCATCACCCGGCGGAGGAACCGCATGGGCCACCAGATGCGTTCCAGTTTCAACTGCATGGTGTCGGTAAGCGAGGCGATGATATCGTTGATCTTGTCGAAGTCCTTTTCCAGGCCGGTGATCTGATCACCCGGAGCGGTAAGCGCCGCAGCGATGCCCAGGTCGAGGTTGATGTGGGTATTGATGCCGAGGACGAGGTGTTGGAGAACGATCAGGGAGTGGTCGTCGGCGGCCTCAAAGGCGATCTTCCAGCTCTGGGTGGGCGCCTGGCCCCGGCGGTACTGTTCCCAGGCCTCCAGATACCGGTTGGCAAAAATTACATCCAGTTTTTCCATGCGGGCGCCGTCTTCGAACTGCCCGGCCAGGATGGCGTCCCGCACCGCTTCGGTCATGCTTTTGTAGAGCAGGGCGAAGTAGGCCTGGCGGGAGCCTTCCTCCTCGCAGGTGCGGATGATGTGCTCCAGGGCGTCGATGACTTCGGAGATGGTGGCGGCGGGTATGGGCATAGAGTAGGGGTTCGGTGAATTTATATCTGCGGCTTAAAATTAACAGGATTCACCAAAATAACTCCTCAATTTCCTTTCAATAATGTCGGCAACTGCAGTACTCCCACCCGAAAGGGCAGCGCTCCGGCTCATAATCGCAGAACGCTATGCCGGTGCAGCCAAACTTCATCACCATGGCGGGTTCGCCCATTCGTTTCAGCAGCAGGGGATATACCACCCTGGCAGGCGCCTTCTCCGGGATGGTGAATGAGAAATTGAAAGCCGCCCACAGCCTGCATATCGCCGGTACGAGGGCTTCGAGTTCTTTCTCGGACAGCTGATCTGCCGGTGGGAAGGCCTCCGGTTCGAAGCCAAAGTGGCTGAACATAGTCGGTTCGCCGGGTTCTCCGTCGAGCCATTTTTCCATTTCATCAATGGAAGCCGAAGCCTCCGGATTGAGGATATCCTCCGTTTCCATTGCACCCCGTCGGAGCCGCTCGGCTTCTTCTTCACTGATCGCTTCGGGCAAGATGAGCCAGGGATCGAACAGGCCTTGCCGCCAGAAATGGGGAGGGTGCCGGCGCCAACGGTTGACAATGGTGGTTTCAATACCCTGGAGGAGCTGTGAAATGTAGGCTTTCATGGATCGCAGTGTTATAAAGTGTTGTTAGAGGTAGCTTTAAAGGACAACTTGGCTGCCATTCTAAGTTTGGACAGTTTCGTACATCGTACATAGCCTCCCGGGAATCTCTGTCCGATCATAGATGGATAGCCTACAGTGAGATATCCGAAAAACTGTGCGCTCCCCAGCCCTCCTCCTTCTGCTTCGGGCAGGTAAAATGCTCGAAAATCGTCTCCAGGTGGTGGCGCGACGCACTATTGCAGCACAAGCCCCAGTCGGCATTGAAAGGAGCGTAGAACGCGCAGCCGCCGCACTGCCGCCCTTCCTCGTACTGCGCCCGGGTTTCCGGTTCCTCCGGCCACGCGGCGTCGTACAAGTCCTTGGCGCTGGGGTTCGACCAGGTGTCGGTGATGATGGCGTTTTTATTTTGGCGGCCGGGGTATTCCTTTTCCAAAGGCCGGGCCGGCATCACCCGTTTTTGGTATTCTTCCAGCGCCTGGCGCAGGTCGTCGGGGATGCGGTCGCGGATGACGACGCGGGGGAATACCTCCACCGGCGGGGACAGGATCACTTCTTTCTCCAGGGTAAATATGTGGAAGTCATTGCAGATGTAAGTGCCATTGCATTGGTTGCCCTCGCAGCGTGCGCGGGGATGGCACTCCCGGTAGTTGCAGGTGCGTCCCAGGTATTCGTGCTGTTCGTTGGCCAGGAAAACATCGGAGCCTACTGATCCTGGCATGGAAAGCATCCTGCCGGCCAGTTTCCGGCCAACATCGGCGATGGGCTTGATGGGCGCCTCCTCGCTGACCGTCACCAGCAGGCAGAGGATATGCGGTTTCTTAACAGGCTGAGTGATCTCGCGGACGATGGCGACGCGCAGGACGCCCTCCTTCCGGCTGAGCTGCTCGGCAAACTCCAGGGCATTTTTGATGAATGCTTCGCGGACGGGGTTGGTGGGCATGGCGTAAAGGATTGGCCGGCCTTTTCGGGCCGGTTGTTTGATTGATTATTTCCGGTGAGCGCCCGGCTTTTGGCCCTGGCGGCCGGGGAGGGCAAAATTCTCTGCGCAGTAGGTTAAAAATCGGAAATTTTGGCTGGAGCTGCAATTTTTTGGATCGTTATTTACAATATACAAAAGGGGCTCTTCATGATGGTTCGGTACTACGGGGAAGAGCTGGCCCTGGAAGTTACCCGGGAGAGCAGGCAGTTGTCCGCTAAGGATAAGGGGTTTACGGAAATATTTATCCATTCTACTTTGTTGCATGCTGCATAAGTCCTGAACATTGGAACTTAAAGAGAGCCATGATGGTTTTTTACCAAAAAATCATCACCCGAGATTTTGATTTTCCTAATGGGTTTAGCTAACTTTGCATTCGCTTTAAAAGAAGGCGATGATTTTTTCTTTCGGGGTGTAGCGCAGCCCGGTTAGCGCGCGTCGTTCGGGACGACGAGGCCGGAGGTTCGAATCCTCTCACCCCGACCCCGCCCGCCAAAGTTTCAACGAAAGCGGGCACATGTTTTTGCCACCCTAGCTCAGCTGGTAGAGCAACGCATTCGTAATGCGTGGGTCGGGAGTTCGAGTCTCCTGGGTGGCTCAATGGCAGGTTGCGTAGGCAGCCTGCCATTTTTGTTTTAGTAACTCCCGATCGATATGGAAACAGCTCCTTGTTTCCTCTACATTCTGCATCCTCAGGCAGGTTAAACATTGGCCAAACGGTAAACCTTGAAAAGCGCCTTGAGGAACACAATCAGGGCGTGACGGCGTCCACTCGGAACCGTGGCCTTGTCCAACATTAGACGCAGTACTAAAGAGCAGCCGGATATCTTCCCGCCAGAATTAATAATCGCCGGTCGATAACCGCTTCAACATGGTTGAAATCCAAAATTTTAACGGTCGCTTCGCCAATTTCCGTTTTCGGCAAGATCAAGCCATTCTCCAATTAGAAATGATCGGCCCACCGATCCGTTCTTGGATTGAAAAACCGGACGAAGCTTTGTGAAGAAAAAAGATAGGACCCCACATCCGGCCCTTTATTCCGGTTGCAGAAGAACAGGTCGATGAAAGCCCCGCGCTGGCTTTGAACAAGAGGGCCCAGCATGATGCTTGGTTTGATGACTTGGGCTTTGGAGAGCTTGACGCCATTCTCCTGGGCAACCTTCAGGTGTTTTTCCAGCCAGCCAGGTGTGGCGGTGATTCTTTTTTCGTAATTTGATATTAATATAAGATCCTGTCAGGAGCAGTCAGTAGTCATGGTGGTGAAGAGGAAGTAGACGGGTTGTTTTTTATGGAGCGCTAATTGGAAGCATCTCTCAGAGGCAGTGAGGCAAAGGCTCTTTCTGAAAAATGCGTTTCAGGAGGCTAGGTCAGATGGGAGTGACAATAGTATATTCAAAACTAAATGGAAATGAAAAAGCAAACTATCAAAGTATTTATGATCCATCAATGGAGCATGTCAGGTTTGAGAACTGATATATGGAACCGCTTAAAAAGGGATACGGAGCATGAGTTTATAGATTTGTCTTATACGGAATCTGATCCCATAGAACTAGCTGATTTTATTGAGGACTATGCTTGTGGCGCTATGATGGATTCGGACATAGTCGTTGTATTGCCTGATTCGGATATGGAGGACATTCTTGATTATCAGGGAGCTTCTCTAAGCCCGCTCAGGGCGAGCTCGTATAGAAGGCAAATGGGCTTTCCGCCCGATAAAATTTATCCTCAGGAGTTGCAGGCATTATTGTACGACTCCTGCAACACAAAACCTGCCCTGGTATTGGGGTGGACAAAGAAAAGCGCTGAAAGATTGGCAGGTTTTCTCAAAGAACATAAAGATGTCCCGAATTATAATCCGGGCAGGTTTTATACAATGGGCATTAAAGATGAAATCAATAAGGGGGAAAGTATTGCGAAAAGGCTAGTTTCAATTGTAAACAGCAGCACTGCACATTTTGTCACTTGAGCGTAATTTCTCTCCTCCCTCCGGAAACCCGCAGCGCGCATTTACGTATATCTCCTTCAGAACTCCTGATTCCCAGGCCGTTCCCTAAACCAGTGCAAAAGATGTCATCCCACTACAAAGGCATCGACCTCCAGCCCGGAGGGGCGGGCGGGCCAAGGTTACGCTGGATGGGCAGTCCTTCACCATCGACACAACCGGCGCCTGCGTGGCCGGTTGCCCGGAGGAAAAGGACAAGGCTGCCTGGGCTGAGGCGGAACGCATCGATGATGTGGACGCCTATGGGCGCTATCAGCAGGACTTTCCGAAAGGGCTGTATTATGCTGAAGCGGAGAAAAGGATAAAGGCCTTCGAAGCCCAGGCGCAACTCGATGCGCTGGAAAGCCCGCCGCCGTCTGAAGAGGAACCCAGAGAGGGCCGGGCCAGTCCGTCCCCCAAAAGAAAGAACACCGCTGAAGTGTATGAAGAAAACCAGGCTGCCGATACCCGGAACAGGGACAGGGAACCGGAAAAGGCAAAACGGCCTCCGGTATCCATTAGCAAAGGCAGCGCTACCCTTGGCGGCAAAACCTATCAGACCGTGCGCATCAATGGCCTGACGTGGATGGCGGAGAATCTGGACTATGAGGTTCCGGATTCTTGGTGTTATGATAACGACCCGGCGAATTGTCGGAAATACGGACGCTTGTATACCTGGGCGGCGGCGAAGCAAGCCTGCGCTGCGGTGGGCTGGCGGCTGCCGACTGACCAGGAATGGCGGGATATGGCCAAGCATTTCGGTGGGGCTGATGATGATGCCAGGGATGGGGGAAAAGCCGCTTTTCAAGCACTGGTGGTAGGGGGCAATAGTGGTTTTTCCGCGCTCCTTGGCGGCAGCCGGGGCACCGATGGCAGCTTCTACCTCCTTGGCTACCTCAGCGGCCTATACTGGAGCGCTACGGAGAACGGTTCGGACGACGCGTGGAACTACAACTTCAACGGCGGCAGCGGCAAGCTGCTCCGCTACCGCAGCAATAAGGCTGTCGGCTTCTCCTGTCGTTGCGTGCAGGACTAGTCTATTTGACAATTTGACTATTCTGGCGCTGGAAAACGCCAATGGAGGTGGATATAAGTAGTCGGACATATTAAATTTGCACTTGGATTAACTCGCGCGCCAATGGGAAATTGGCGCCCGAGACCGGGCTGTCGGGGCGCAATTTTCCATTGCGCTCGGACTTGAGCCGGTAGGCTTTTCTTGGCGGGCTTACCGTTTGCGACAGGTTTGTCCCGATGCGGAAAAACAAGACAGTCTCTAGTGCGGCTTTTTAACCCGTAATACTACCGCCAGACGGTGTAGCCGCAGCATGCCGGAAACGGCTCTTTTCGGTTGAAAGAGATAGGCAAGTCCGGGCCTGGGTTAAAAATTGCTGATTGTAACGGATTGCGTAGCTGTTCTTCGAAGCCGTTCGGAGACGCTGTTCGGTTACCTAAATTTATTTGGGTTCGGAGACGTGGGATGGCAAATATTGTTTAAAGTAGCGCCTGAAAGTCGGATTTACGTCTCCGACGCCAAATAAATTTGGCGCACCGAGGCACACGTCACAATAGCTACGCAAAATGTTAGAAGCTGAAAATAAAACAAACCGCCCTTGAAAAAACCAAAAAGTTTGCATAAATTTGTTTTATCTAATGTGGTTGGAGAAAAGCGCGCTCTCCATCCTGATGATTTTAATTCAACTGTGACTATTCAGCCTCTTAGCACCTAAAGCAAAATTTTGTAAGCGGCCCTTCCCCTTCCAAGGGGAATGAGAAGGGGTTCCAGCAGAAAGAGCCTGCAAAATTTTGCGACAGGCGCACTTCAGGCCTCATGCTGAATGGCCACAATTCAACACCTAAAGATCATGATAAAACAACTCCTCGACGCCCTGCGCCGGAAACTGGCCGATTCTCCCAACTTCTCCGAAACCATGTACTTCTTCATGGACAATATCGCCTCCCTCCCCGCTTTTCTGGAGGAGGGCAGGCTCTCCGGCCCGGACCCGAAGATCAAAGCCATCCTGGAGGCCGCCCTGAAAGCGGCCCTCAAAACAAAGGGTTTCAAATTCCGGTATACGGAAGATGTCCGCCTGGAGGCGTATCAATTCTCTCACGGGCCCTTTCTTGTTTCCGGCACCATGGGCCTGTATTTCTTTTTCCACGATACCGGCCAGGGGCTGGCGATGTTTCAGGCGGATGGAGGCGGCGCTTCCTGTGTGCGTATATCCTGTACGGAAGTGGAAACGGGTAATTGGATTGATCTCCGTACCCGGGATGAGACTGTAAATTGAAAAACTTTATTATCCATAACATGAACTTTAAAAAGCCGCGTCGCGGCGACAGCTCCTAGTGCCTTCGGCATTAAGTAAAGGGTGATAAGAAACGCCGCTATTTTTCGTCGGATCAAGGCGACGCTGAGGGATCGTAGCCGGAGCTACAAAGCCCTTAGCGCCAACGCAGAGCCGGC
>CAYQKY010000256.1:0-9337 GCA_964418125.1 uncultured Phaeodactylibacter sp. | reverse complement strand
AAAATCAGGGTTTTGAGACTATATATTCTCGAATGCATCCCGAACTGACGTTAATACAGAAATTCAATAAGAGGGAAAAAGCCTGTCTGGTTTACGGTTCGTCCGGGCAGGCTTTTTCTTTTGATCACCGAACCAAGAGTTTACCTTCTGCCCGCTTTTCTCCCCTGGTGACGACTTGATAATGGTAAACGCCAGCGGCCAGCCCCTGGGTAGGAATGGCTTCGAAACCACTTGCCAGGGGATACTTTAACAATAAACGCCCGAGAGCATCATACAGGAAGAAATAAGCATCTTGCATATCTTTGGAAAGTATATTTCCATCCTGCCCTACCGGTATGGGATTGGGATATATCAAATATTCTGCCCGGGTAAAAAATACGCTGGCCGGCTCACTGTAGAGGCGGGCCCCATTGCTGAGCGCGACAACCGCCCGGTAAATATTGAGCCCTTCTTCCAACTCCCGGTCGACAAAAGCTTCATCCAGTTGCCCATCCGAACCGAAGGCGGCTAATTCTGTGAATTCGCCATTCTTTTCTTTCTCAAAGATCAGGCTGTCCACCTGGTAAGAAGCGCCCAGCGTCAGTATCAGCTCCACCTCCTCCCCCATCAGGTTGGCCAGGAAATTCCGGATGTAACAACCGGCAAACTGAAAGTCGAGGTTCAAGGCGGAACTCCGCTCCCCGAGCGTGGGCGGGCTGCCGATGAACGGGGCTACAGCGAAAAACCGGGAGGTGTTTTGCTTCTTGTCGATCACAACAAAAGGGCCCTGTACAACCTTGGCCGGTTCCAGGTAGGAGGCGTCGAGGGCATAAACCAGAAAGGAGTCTGCCGGGGGTTGCCCGTTCCAATACAACAGCAGGGAATCCGCACATTCCAGGCCCAGTTCCATTTCCGGTGGATTGGAAATGGTAAAGGTGTCTGAAAGCATTGTTTGGCCATCCACGGCCATCCTCAGCTGGGCGAGGGCGAGGGTGTCGGGCGCTTCCCAGAAAAAACAGGTTTCTCCCGGAGCCACCTCGCTGCTTATCGTTTTCCATTCTTCGCCGCCGATCAGCCGGTATTCCAGTACCGCCGACCCGTTCATTGTACACTCCCAGCGCACCGGCACGCGCTGGCCGGAAGTGGCGTTATCCTCACGGGTGGGAAAGGTCCACCGAAAATGGCCGGTAGTATCCCATTGCCAGGCGACAAAAAATTCCTGCGGGCCCTGAGGAAGCCTGGTAGCTCTCACTTCGATCTCATAAACCCCGCCATTGGGGTTGGCCAGCGTTATTTGCTCCTGGTTATTGAGGTTGTCAACCCTGCGGCGGCCGGGCAGGCGCAGAGAGTCGGAAGCCGGAAAAGAGCTCAGTCCCCAGGGCTGCCATTGTTCATTCTCGTGCCGGAGAATAAGATCCAGGTCGTTCACCAATGCGGCAGAGGCGTTCACCGCAGCGGGAGGGTCCGTCCAGGCCAGCGTGACTTTCAGGTTAAGCGCATTTTCCGGGGCCTGAATGGTAAAAGTTTCCGTGCTGCCCTGGGCGAGGTTCCTCCGTAAAAACCGCCCTTCCTGCATGGTTTCCATGGCGCTCAGGGCATTTACATTCCCATACCCGGAAGCATAATCTGGCCCGGGATCGCCGATGTCATCGGCGCTATTTAGCAGAATGGCTCTCAACAAGGCGGCGGGGAGCGGCTCCCCATCGTTCAACTGCTTATAAGCTTCCTGCAACAGTGTCGTCAGGCCGGAAACCACCGCCGCCGCCCCGGAGCTGCCGTCTATTCCAAATGCCACCAGTTCCGGCTTGACCCTGCCGTCGTAAGCCGGCCCCCGGGAACCGCGGGAAGCTACTTGCGCCAGCGAATCTACCGGCCCTACTGTGAGTACGTTCTTGGCCATCTTGAAGTTGCCGGTCAGGTTGGCAAAGCCGGGCACTCCGGCATAGGGCCCCGCCTGGCTGGTGCTGTCGCCACGGTTGCCGGCAGAAAAAACGTGAACCAACGCAGGGTTTTCGTAAACCTGGCGGTCATAGGCCACTGCTTCGGCGCCGTAGTAATTCTCGATGTCCAGCCCGTAGGAATGGTTTTGGACTTCAATGCCCGAGGATTGGAAATAGGCCGGCTCATCTGGAAATACGTTCTGGAAAGAAGAGGAAGACAACCGGGCGCCCCAGGCCACTCCTTTGCCGGTGTAAAAAGTATTGCCTCCCCCGGCGATCATGGAGGCCATCGTGGTAGCGTGAGAGGACTGAATATCGGAGGCGAGCGGGGAAGGTACAACCCTTCCTCTGAAGTCGATATCCGTGCTGTCAAAACGGTCTTCCTTTACAGAAACGGACTGCCCTGTACCACTCAATTCCGGAAAGCGGGCATGCAAGGCGTTGACCTTATTGACGCTCAGGTCGTACCCGCGGACGGCGCGTTCCTCACGTGGCATTTTGTTCCGGCAGTCAACGAAAACCACCTCCTCCAAGGGGAGGATAAAACGTACCAATTCTTCCCGAGAGAGCCATACCAGAAACGCATCGGCCTCCGGATGTTCCCGCTGTATCCGGCCTCTGAAGCCCAAAGCATAAAGTTGTTCCCAGAGAGCGTTTGCCTCCTTGCCAGCGATCAAGAACTTTTCTTTTTGTTCCCCACCATCTTCTTCCGTAAGCATACTATGAAAAAGGTTGGGAGATAGTTTACTCCCATACCCATGGGATTTAATTTCCTGCGCCAAAGCCGTAAGGGAGGGCGCGGGAAACTCCTGAGCGGAGAGAGCGAAACACCCTGAAAAAAAAAGAGCAAACCAAAAGTATCTGTAGAGCAATTTTAAGGCCATGCCTGAATCATTCTATTTCCTGTAAATTTCCAACTTATTACTGTTCGCCAGCCCCCTGCCCTACTTCAACTCCACTGCCGGTATCGGACGGGTGATGTCCAGCTCCATTCCATCCACCACGCCTTCAAAAGATTTCCATTCCGTTTGGAAAAAGGCATTCACCTGCCGGACGAAATCTTCGATGTTTCTTTTGACATTTGCAACTGCCGCCATCGCTACCGGCGTTGGAGGGTGAAAAGCCGGGTTGGGCGCTTCATAGGAAGGGGAGAAATAAAAATTGGCATGGGAGATTTTGGTATGCAATTGCGCCGGGTCATTGTAGATTCCCTGAATGTCCTTTCCCGGCATGACGATGAATTGCAGGGAATCGACCTGCACTCTGAGCACTTTCACAGTTTCCTTGAAAGCAGCAACGGCAGCGGTATCCGGCGCCTGTTCCTCCACCATGGAAGTGATTGAAGAAAGGCGATTCTCGGCATCCCGAAGGTTGTCCATAGCCGCCGTGGCCAGGGCAATGTACTGATCCCATTCATCCCAGGCGGCATAAAAGGCGATGATCTCCTTAAGTTCCACATCCATCCTGGGGTCCGGGAATACCTTAATGGAAGCGGAGTCCCTGCTTTCGCCGTATTCCACCACCACGGTGTAGTCCCCGGGCGCTACCGGGCGCCCCTCGGGAGGTAAAGCCTCTTTGTCTTTCGGCTTAGGCGTGGAGGGGCGGCGCACCCCGTCCCGGCTCAGGTTCCAGCTGAAACGGTTCATTCCTTTACGGACGGAAGTTTTCATCTGGCGTACCCGTTGGCCCCGCCGATCGTAGATATGCACCCGGGCAGTATCAATTTTAGCAATAGTCCCATCTTCTTCCTTTTTCAAGATCTCCCCTACCGAAAAGGAGATCATAGCTCCGTACGGTCGGTTCTCTCCTTTATAATAGGCGTCGCCGGTAAATCGGGTGCCGTCTGCCTCCCTGTAATGCGCCAGCCAGGCATCGGGAACCGGGTAAATTTTCACATTCTGTTCCAGCACGGCAAGCCCCTCCTGTGCCAGGAGGCGCAGGGGGCGGATGTCGTCCAGCACATAGGCCGCCCGGCCGAAAGTGCCGATCACCAGGTCGTGCTCCCGGGGATGGATCTTCATGTCCATGGTAGATACCGCAGGATAGCCGGGCGTCCACTTCGTCCAGTTCCGGCCTTCATCTATACTGGCGTAGAGGCCGAACTCCGTACCCAGGAACTGCAGTTTCGGCTCGATGGGGTCCTGTACCCAGGAGAGACAGTAGCCGTCCACATCGCCCTCGAAAGCGAGTTGCTTCCAGGTTTGCCCGTAATTACTGGTGCGGAACAGGTAGGGCCTCCAGTCGCCCCTTCGGTAGTTGTTGATCACAACATGGGCTTCACCGGGCTGAAAGGAGGAAGCATGTACCTGAGGGATCCAGCAACTATCCGGCACTCCCTGGATATTGGGGTAAACGTCAGTCCAGGTTTTTCCACCATCGCGGGTCAGTTGCAGGCGCCCGTCGTCGGTGCCCACCCAGATGAGGCCCTGCTCCACGGGGGAGGGGGCGATAGAGAGGATGGTGCAGTGGTTTTCCGCCCCGGTCACATCGTAGGTCAGGCCGCCGCTCTTTGCCTGCTGTTGCTTGTTCGGGTCATTGGTGGTCAGGTCGGGGGAAATGACTTCCCAACTGCGGCCGCGGTCTGCAGAACGGTGGAGGAACTGGCTGCCGTAGTAGATCACGGAGGGGTCGAAGGGGTCCTGGGCAATGCCGGCGTTCCAGTTGAAGCGCAGGGGGATACCATCGGGATGAAAGGGCTTTACCCACTGCTGGGCGCCCGTTTGCAGGTCGATGCGCTGCAGGTTGCCTCCCTGCCACATCACGTAGGCGTAGCGATTGTTGTCCTTTTCCACCACGACGTCGAAACCGTCGCCGAAACCGACCTCCGCCCACTGGGCATTGCGGATGCCCCCGTTACTCCAGGTATAGGCAGGGCCCCGCCAGGTGCCGTTGTCCTGCATGCCGCCCAATACGTTGTAGGGGATATTGTCATCGACAGTGATGTGGTAAAACTGCGCCAGCGGGAGGTTTTCGACAAAGCGCCAGGTTTTACCCCGGTCGCGGGTTATGGCCATGCCGCCGTCGTTCCCGTCGATCATATAGCTCCCGTCGGCAGGGTGTATCCACCAGAAGTGGTGGTCGCCGTGGATGTTATCCCACCCCAGCAGCGTGGTGAAGGTTTTTCCGCCGTCCTCACTGACGGAAACGTTGGAGAAAACGTTGTATACCCGGTTTTCGTTCTCCGGGTCGACGGCGATGTCGGCATAGTAGAAAGGGCGGTCGCCAATGTTCCTGTCGGCCGTTTTCTTCCAGGTGTAGCCGCCGTCATCCGAGCGGTAAAGAGCGTTCTTTTCGGATTCCACCAGGGCATAAACCACATCCGGGCCGCTGTGGGCGATGGCGATGCCCACTTTGCCGATGGTTCCCTTTGGCAGTCCGTTCTCATGGCCGAGCCTTTTCCAGCTATCGCCTCCGTCGACGGTCATGTACAGGCCGCTTCCTTCGCCCCCCGACTGGAATGTCCAGGGCCAGCGGCGGTAGTGCCACATGTTGACGAACAGCTTATTGGGGTTGGAAGGGTCGGCGTCAAAATCGGCGGCGCCCGTCCTTTCGTTCAGGTATAAAATTTTCTCCCAGGTTTTCCCGCCGTTGGTGGTCCGGTAAACACCCCGGAACTCCGAGTCGGCCCAGGCATTGCCTAACGCGCCGGCATAAACGATATCGGGGTTATCCCGGTGAATGATGATGCGGTGGATATTTCGGGTTTCCCTCAGGCCCATATACTTCCAGGTACGCCCCCGGTCGATGCTTTTATAGATGCCGCCCCCGGCTGTCTGGCTGTTTCGGGGGTTGCCCTCGCCGGTGCCCGCCCAGATGACGTCCGGGTTATTCTGGTCAATAGCAATGGCGCCTATGGAAGCAATTCCTACGGTATCGAATATGGGCGTCCACCCAATGCCTCCCCCCTCGCTTTTCCAGAGCCCTCCGGAGGCAGTGCCCACATAGATCTCATCCGGATCCCGGAGGTTGACATCGATAGCGGTGACCCGCCCGCTCATGCCTGCCGGGCCGATGCTGCGGGCCTTCATGCCCTGCAGCAGGCTCATATCGAGCGGCTGAGAAAAAAGAGGCAGAAAGAATAATGAAAGGAAAGTTGCAGATACATATTTCTTCATGGCCAATCGGTTTTTTTCCGGGTCATGAAGATAGGTTTTTTGGTTGATTTTGCCGATAGGTATAATTCAGAGCCTGTTTGGAGGCCCCCCCGTCTGAACAGCCTGGCAAGCTTTGGGCTGAAAAGGCTTCATTCCTTCACTTTAAAGGACCAGGTAAGCCAGAACCGGCACACCTCCTCCCCTCCCTCATTTCTGCCAACGGTGAGAACGCGGGTGGTTTGCCCCTCGCCGGTGTCGATCGCTTTTTGCACTGTCTTCTGAATGGCCTCTCCCTGTTCACAGGTGAAAGTAATGCGGGTATTCGCTTTTTTTGTGAACTGGCCCTCCAGGCCGGTGATCAGCATGGAGATCCGCCCGCGGCCGTGCAACGCGATCAGGGCCAGAGTGCCGGTAGACAGCTCGGCAGCGCCGGCAAGGGCGGCAAAATAGATGGAACGGAAAGGGTTCTGCGTCCTCCAGTTGTACGGAATGGCCACCTGGCAGCGGGCAGGCGCCGCTTCCCGGATGCGGACGCCCCAGAACCAGCAGGAAGGGAGCTTCTGAAGGAAATACAGGCGAAGTTTCCAGGGTGTTTCCAGATTGCGGATGAAGGAAAGCAGCCCCGGCGCCTGAGCGTCAAAAGGAGGAATGGCTGTTTCTTGTGAAGCCATCAGGCGGTTTGTTTTGTTTGTCTGAGAATGGCAGGCTGCTCTTCTTTCGTTTCCTGCCGGTATTTTTCACGCAACTGGGCCGTGGTCATCCGGGAGCCGTCATGGCTCCAGCCGGGCGGGCCGAAGAGATAGCCCAGCGCTGCCCGCAGGGAAGGCGCACGAGCAAGGTCCCGGAACATATCCACCCATTCGTGGAAGGCAATTCGAACAGGGTTATACGTGTTGATATTTTTGGTCAATCCGTAGGTAGGATGCTCCTCTTCTTCCTGAAAGGTTCCGAAAAAGCGGTCCCAGATGATGAGAATGCCCCCATGGTTCCGGTCCAGGTATTTGATATCAGACGAATGGTGGACCCGGTGGTGGGAGGGAGTATTGAAAACCAATTCGAAAGCAAAAGGCATTTTACCGATGGCTTCCGTATGTATCCAGAATTGATACAGCAGGCTGATGGCCTGCATGGTAAATACCATCAGGGGGTGAAAACCCACAAAGGGAAGCCAGATCCAGAAGAGAAACCCGCCGGCGATCTCTCCGGTCCAGGTCTGCCGCAGGGCGGTGCCCAGGTTGTAATGCTGGGAAGAGTGGTGCACCACGTGGGAGGCCCAGAAATACCGGCTGCTGTGGCTGATGCGGTGATACCAGTAATAGGTGAAATCCTCCGCAAAGAAAAGCAGCACCCATACCCACCAGTGCATGCCCGGGTCAAACAGCCGGAATTGATAAGCAAACGAAAAAGCGGCCAGGACGATGCCTTTGGAAAACAGCCCGATCAGCACATTCCCAATGCCCATGGCCAGGCTGCTGAACGTGTCCCTTGCCTCAAACCAGTCTTTTTTCTCTTTTACCGCAATTCCCACTTCCACCAGAAGGAGGAAGATAAAGCCGGGGATGGCATAATGTATGATGTCTCCCATAAGTCTCGTTTAAACAGGCACAAAATAATTAATTTAGCGAAAATTCGCGAATGTGGATAGCTTTTAGCAGTTGGCGATCGGCGGTTAGCTCCCTGTACCGCCTCCGAACCTATCCATTTACAGTAATAAAAATTTAGAGGGCAACCAAAAATCCATTACTTTTGGGGCGTTTCTTCACCAACCTTATGCAAAACGATGAATCTTCACGAATACCAGGGTAAAGAACTGCTGAAAAGCTATGGTGTAACCATTCAGGAAGGCATTGTCGCCAACACCCTTGAGGAAGCCGAAGCGGCTTACAAAAAAATCACGGAACAGTCGGGCTCCAAATTTGCGGTAGTCAAAGCGCAGATCCACGCCGGCGGGCGCGGCAAAGGCGGCGGCGTCAAGCTGGTCAAAAGCATGGACGATCTGAAAGAAAAAGCAGGCAACATCCTGGGCATGATGCTCAAGACCCCCCAAACTCCCGGCGGCATGGAAGGGCCCGGGAAAAAGGTCAACAAGATCCTGATCGCCGAAGATGCCTACATCCCTAACCCGGATGCCTGTGAAGAGTACTACATGTCCGTCCTGATGGACCGGGAGAAAAAGTGCAACGTCATCATTTACTCTACCGAAGGGGGTATGGATATCGAGACGGTAGCGGAAGAAACGCCTCACCTGGTGCACAAGGAATACGTGGACCCCACCCTCGGCCTGCAGCCATTCCAGGCCCGCAAGATCGCCTTCAACCTGGGGCTGAGCGGCAAGGCCTTCAAAGAAATGGTCCGCTTTGTAACCGCTCTGTACAAAGCCTTCGTCGGTTCCGACGCCTCTCTCTTCGAGATCAACCCCTGCATGAAGAACGGCGAAGACCGGATCATTGCCGTGGACTGCAAGGTAACCCTGGACGACAATGCCCTTTACCGCCACCCCAACCTGGCGGAAATGCGCGATAAAAGCGAAGAGGACCCCACTGAGGTGGAAGCCACCGAACTGGGCCTCAACTTCATCAACCTCGACGGCAACGTCGGCTGCATGGTCAACGGCGCCGGCCTGGCCATGGCCACCATGGACATGATCAAGCTGTCCGGCGGCGAGCCGGCCAACTTCCTGGACGTGGGCGGCACCGCCGACGCCAAGCGCGTGGAACAGGCCTTCCACATCATCCTGAAAGACCCCAAGGTCAAGGCCATCCTGATCAACATCTTCGGCGGCATCGTCCGCTGCGACCGGGTAGCCCAGGGCGTGGTCGACGCTTATAAGAACATCGGCAACATACAGGTGCCCATCATAGTCCGCCTGCAGGGCACCAACGCCGACCTGGCCAAGGAGATCATCGACAATTCCGGCCTGGCGGTGAAGTCGGCCATCCTGCTGAAGGATGCCGCGAAACTGGTGAAAGAGGCGCTGGGAGAGTAAAATGAATACTGCCTGCCGGCCCCGGAAAGATTAGCCGGCAGGCAATACTCCCTTCACCCACTATTCTGAGAGCCTCGCCACTTCCCTTTCCTTTTTTTCTGTTCCTTCGCGAGCCTTCTTCCGATTCTGCCTGAACCTTCCCCCCTCCCCTTTGTTACTCATCCGAATCAAAAACAACCAGCGCTTATGTTTGGATTATTCAGGAAAGACCCCGTCAAAAAACTGGAAAAGCAATACCTCAAACTGATGGAAGAAGCCATGCGCATTCAGCGCAGCGGAGACATCAAGGCCTATTCCGCCAAGGTGGCCGAAGCGGAGGAGGTGCAGAAGAAGATTGA
>CAYQKY010000255.1:0-9432 GCA_964418125.1 uncultured Phaeodactylibacter sp. | reverse complement strand
CTCCCTGCCCCATGCCCTCATGATGATGATACCGGAGGCCTGGCAGCACGATGAGCAGATGGAAGATTACAAAAAGGCATTTTACGAATACCACAAGGCCATCATGGAGCCCTGGGACGGGCCGGCCTCCATCTGCTTTACGGACGGCATCCTGGTGGGCGCCACCCTCGACCGGAACGGCCTGCGGCCTTCCCGCTACTGCCTTACCGAAGACAACGTGCTGATCGTCGCCTCGGAAGCAGGCGCCCTGCCGGTCGACCAGTCCAGAGTCGTGCTCAAGGGCCGCCTGCAGCCAGGGCGCATCCTCATTGCCGACCTGGATGAGCACCGCGTTATCGGCGATGAAGAGCTGAAATCCAGGATCTGCCGGCGCCTGCCCTACCGCGAGTGGCTGGACGAACACCGCATTACCCTGGAGCGCCTGCCTCTCCACCGGCAGCCGGTGGTGGAACTGGATGAGCAAACACTCTTCCGGAACCAGCAGCTCCATGGCTTTTCCAAGGAAGACCTCAAGGTGATCATCGCTCCCATGATCAAGGAGGGCAAAGACCCGATCGGGTCCATGGGCGCCGACACGCCTCTGGCGGTGCTCTCTCACCAGTCGCAGCACCTGGCCAATTACTTCAAGCAGCTCTTCGCCCAGGTGACCAACCCGCCGATCGACCCCATCCGCGAGCGGTCCGTGATGTCACTGTACGCCATGCTGGGCGGCTCAGGGAATATTCTGGAGACAAAGCCCGAGCGGGCCCAGTTTATCCACTTGCCCAGCCCGGTGCTGTCCAATGCCGAATTGACTAAGATCAAACAGATGGTGCACCCGCATTTCAAGGCGGGCGTCATCGATACGGTGTTCAAGGCCGACGGCCAGAAAGGGCGCCTGCATGCGGCCATAGACCACGTCTGTGCAGTGGCGGAAGACCTGGCCCGTAACGGCGTCAATATCCTCGTCCTCTCCGACCGCAACGCCGACCCTTTCCGGGCGCCTATTCCGTCTCTGCTGGCGGTGGGGGCCGTTCATCACCACCTCATCCGCAATGGCTTGCGCAGCCTGACCTCCATCGTGGTGGAATCGGGAGACGTTCGGGAGACCCACCACTTCGCCACCCTGATCGGCTACGGCGCCAGCGCCATCAACCCCTATATGGCCTACGCCACCATCGCGGGGCTGAAAAAACACAACGTTTTCGAGAAGAATACCAAGTTGGAAAAGCTTTTCGAGGTGTACAACAAAGCGGTAGGCAAGGGCCTGCTGAAGATCATGTCGAAGATCGGCATCTCCACCCTGCAGTCCTATCAGGGCGCCCAGATCTTTGAGGCCCTGGGCCTGAATGAAGAGGTGGTTGACAAATGTTTCAGGGGCAGCGTTTCCCGCATCCAGGGCATAGGCTTCGATGGCATCGCCCGGGAAGTGCTGGCACGGCACCGCCTGGCCTTTCCCGAGAAAGCCGTCGCCGGCGGGCATTTGGATGTCGGCGGCGTCTACCAGTGGAAGCGCCGGGGAGAGGCACACCTCTTTAACCCCCAGACGATCCACCTGCTGCAGTATTCTACCCGGAAGAACGATTACAAAGCATTCAAAAAATACACCAGGCTGATCAACGAACAGACGGAACAGGCGCTGACCCTGCGCGGCCTGCTGACCTTCCGCAAAGGGGAGCGGATCGACATCCGGGAAGTGGAGCCGGCGGAGAACATCATGAAGCGGTTCGCCACCGGCGCCATGTCTTTCGGCTCCATCTCTCACGAGGCACATTCTACCCTGGCCATCGCCATGAACCGCATCGGCGCAAAGAGCAACAGCGGCGAAGGAGGGGAAGATGAAGCACGGTTTGAACGCAAGGCCAATGGCGATTGGGAGCGCTCCGCCATCAAGCAGGTGGCTTCCGGCCGCTTCGGCGTGACGAGCTACTACCTGGCCAATGCCGAAGAGCTGCAGATCAAGATGGCCCAGGGCGCCAAGCCCGGTGAGGGCGGCCAGCTGCCCGGCCATAAGGTGGACGAATGGATCGGCCGGGTGCGGCATTCCACGCCGGGCGTGGGGCTGATCTCTCCGCCGCCGCACCACGATATCTATTCCATCGAAGACCTGGCCCAGCTCATATTCGACCTTAAGAACGCCAACCCGGCAGCCCGCATCAACGTCAAACTGGTCTCCAAGGCCGGGGTGGGGATCATCGCTTCCGGCGTGGCCAAGGCCCATGCCGACGCCATCCTGATCTCCGGCCATGACGGGGGGACCGGCGCTTCCCCTCTGACGTCTATCCGCCACGCCGGCCTGCCCTGGGAATTGGGCCTGGCCGAGTCGCACCAGACGCTGGTCAAAAACAAGCTGCGCGACCGGGTCGTGCTGCAGACGGACGGGCAGATACGCACCGGCCGCGACCTGGCTATCGCTGCCCTCCTGGGCGCCGAAGAGTGGGGCGTAGCCACCGCCGCCCTGGTGGTCGAAGGGTGCATCATGATGCGCAAATGCCACCTCAATACCTGCCCCGTGGGTATCGCCACCCAGGACCCCGAGCTGCGCAAACGGTTCACCGGCGACCCGGAACACGTGATCAATTTCTTCCGCTTCCTCGCCGAAGACCTCCGGGAGATCATGGCCGAACTGGGCTTCCGGACAGTCAACGAGATGGTGGGCAAGGTGGAAATGCTCAAGGTGAAACAAAAGATCCAGCACTGGAAATACAAGGAGCTGGACCTGCGCCCCATCCTGTACAAGGAGCCGGCCGATGAATCCATCGGGCAGCACAAAAAGGTGGAACAGGGCCACGGCATCGACAACGTCCTCGACCGCAGGCTCATCGAACACGCCCGCCTGGCCCTGGAAGAGAAGGCGCCCATCAGCAGCACCTTCAATATCCGCAACACCGACCGGGCGGTGGGCGCTATGCTGTCCAACGAGATCTCCAAACGCTACAAGGGCGAAGGCCTGCCCGACGGCGCCATCCGCTATCGCTTCCGCGGCTCGGCGGGGCAGAGTTTCGGCGCCTTCAGCGCTCCCGGCCTGGAGTTTACCCTGGAAGGAGAGGCCAACGATTACTTCGGTAAGGGGCTGTCCGGGGCCCGCCTCATCGTGGTGCCCGACCGGGAGGCCAAATTCAAACCCAGCGACAATATCATCATCGGAAACGTAGCCTTCTACGGGGCTACCTCAGGGGAGGCCTACATCCGGGGCATGGGCGGCGAGCGCTTCGCCGTGCGTAACTCCGGCGTCAAAGCAGTGGTGGAGGGTATCGGCGACCACGGCTGTGAGTATATGACCGGAGGTATCGTCGTTGTCCTCGGCGAAACCGGCAAGAACTTCGCAGCGGGCATGAGCGGCGGCATGGCCTACATCTTCAACCCTGAGGGTGCTTTTGAACGCCGCGTCAACCGCGGCATGGTTGATCTCGACCCCATGGAAGAGGAAGACTTCAAACGCCTGCGCGCCCTCATCCGCAACCACTTCCGCTACACTTCCAGCCAGGTGGCCGCCGATATCCTGCAGGACTGGGACAACCAGAAAGCATTCTTCGTCAAGGTGATGCCCCGGGATTATAAGGCGGTGCTGGAAAAACGCAAGGTACAGGCCCTGCAGGCCGAAGAAGCGGAACGGGCGGCGAAGACAGCCTGACCAAGGCGGAAATCGGAAGTCGGAAGTTTACCCGGCTGAGCGCAGCAAAGACGGGGCGGAAGTCGGAAGGGCGAAGGCGGGCAGTACCCCAATCAACTTAATCAACCAGTCAACACAATCAACCAAACCATGGCAGACCCGAAAGGATTCTTAAAATACACCAGAGAGCTACCCAGGGCGCGCAAGCCCAATGAGCGGGTTAAGGATTATAAAGAGATCTATAAGGAATTCAGCGTCGATAAAACGGTGAAGCAGGCGGCCCGCTGTATGGATTGCGGCATCCCCTTCTGCCACAGCGGTTGCCCCCTGGGCAACATCATTCCCGAATTTAACGATGCGGTATACGAAGAAGACTGGCGCCTGGCCTATGAGATCCTGAGCAGCACCAACAACTTCCCGGAATTCACCGGCCGGATCTGCCCGGCGCCCTGCGAGGCTGCCTGCGTGCTGGGCATCAACCAGCCCCCGGTAGCCATCGAGCACATTGAGAAGTCGATCGCCGAAGTGGCCTACGAGAAGGGGTATGTGCGCCCGAAGCCCCCGGCCATGCGCACCGGCAAGAAAGTAGCCGTCGTTGGTTCCGGGCCGGCGGGCCTGGCCGCGGCGGCCCAGCTCAACAAGGCCGGCCACCTGGTGACCGTCTTTGAGCGTAACGACCGCATCGGCGGCCTGCTGCGCTACGGCATTCCGGATTTTAAACTGGAAAAGTGGGTGGTTGAACGGCGCGTAGCCGTCATGGAGGCCGAAGGAGTGCGCTTCCGGACGAATGCCAATGTGGGGGAAAATGTCGATCCCCAGGAACTGCTTAAAGACTTTGACGCCCTGTTGCTCTGTGGCGGCTCCACCATCCCCCGCGACCTCAATATTCCGGGCCGGGATCTGGACGGGGTACACTTCGCCATGAAATTCCTCGAGCAGAACAACCGCCGGGTGGCCGGAGAGGCCATCCCTGAGGAAGAGGCCATAATGGCCACCGGCAAAGACGTCCTCGTTATCGGCGGCGGCGATACCGGGGCCGATTGCGTGGGCACTTCCAACCGCCACCGGGCAAAGTCGGTCACCCAGATCGAACTGCTCGCCAAGCCGCCCGCCGAGCGCGACCCCTACACCTGGCCCAACTGGCCGATGATCCTGCGCACCTCCTCCAGCCACGAAGAAGGGGCTGACCGCCAGTGGGCCATCCTGACCAAGCAATTTATCGGCGATAAAAAGGGCCGTCTCAAGGCCGTACAACTGGTAGATATCGAATGGGCCAAAGACCCCAAAACAGGGCGTTACGCCTTCCGGGAAGTGGAAGGCGCCGAACGCGAGATCCCCTGCCAGCTGGCCCTGCTGGCTATCGGTTTCCTGCACCCGCAGTTTGAGGGTATGCTCCAGCAGCTCGGCGTGGAGGTGGACGATAGGGGGAATGTCCGCGATGATAATTACCAGACGAATATTGAAAAGGTATTTGCCGCCGGCGATATGCGGCGCGGCCAGTCGCTCGTCGTCTGGGCCATTGCCGAAGGGCGCGAGGCCGCCCGCCGCGTGGACGAGTACCTGATGGGCAGCTCCATGCTGGAGGCGCGTGATGATAGTTTGATGATGGTGAGGGAGTAGAAGGATAGTCTTGACAAGTTTATCTGGCGGAAAGCAGGTGGGTAAACTTGTCAAGTCTCCAGGCGGCTTTCCCCATAATTTTGCATCTTGTGTATGCAAAGCCATCGCTGCTATTATGAACAACCGCCGCATCCTCCATACCCTCGAACAACGCTCCATCCGCCCCACTCCCATGCGCATGCTGGTGCTTGAGCATTTCCTGCAGCAGCGCAGCGCACAGAGCCTGGCCGAACTGGAATTGGCCATGCCCCGCGCCGACCGCATCACTCTCTACCGCACCCTGAAGGCTTTTGTGGACAAAGGCATTCTGCATCAGGTGGAAGACGGGGCCGGCGCCACCCGCTATGCGCTTTGCCACGATGCCTGTACCGAGGGAGAGCACCGCGATTTCCACCCGCACTTCCACTGTACGGTCTGCGGCCAGACGGTTTGTCTGGAAGGGGTGCACCTCTCGGCGCCGTCCCTGCCTGCCGGCTATCGGCTGTCCGAGGTGGAAATGACCGTACGGGGGGTATGCCCGGATTGCGCCTGACCGTGGGCCGGGCTGATGTTATTGAACTCAATGAAACGGGTGTTGACAGACACAATAAGGAGGATCGCCCTTTTCATAAGCTTTGTTTTTTGGGGTGAGGAAAAAGGGGCTTGCCGATGTGAGGATATCCATACAGAAAAATGCCCCGGAGAGGAAAGTTTTTCAGAATAAACAGAAGTTTAGGCTAGCTCCTTGCCGGCAATCCTGCAATGATGAAGGTCATCTGAACGGGTTCTTTCCGGGGCTTATATCCGGCTAAAAGAGACGGCCCCGAATTCCGCTCGTCTTCTGCCGGCATTTGTCGGGATCAGCCGGGTAAAAATCCCGAATACACGAATCCCGAATACACGAATCTCAAACCCCACTCCCTCTTTTGCAATTGCATTGCATCTCCCTCCCTCCGACCTTTGCCCTAAAAAAACACCATGGCAATTCCTCAGATCTGGCTATTCGTTTACATGCTGATTTTCCATTTCCTGCTTTTCGGCCTTCGCTCCTGGCTGCTCTGGCGGCGGACGGGCGTCAACCCCGTTACCTTTCGCAACAAGGACGACGCCCACGACTGGAATGGGAGGCTCTTTACCTTCATCACGCTGCTGGTTACTCTGACGGCGGCGCTTTACGCCTTTGGGGGGAGCTGGTATGCCTGGCTCGTTCCGATTCCCTACCTGGAAAACCCCGCTGTTCGGCTGGCCGGCTGGGCGCTGCTGCTGCTGTCCCTGCCTTTCATTTTCATCGCTCAGTTGCAGATGGGTGATTCCTGGCGTATCGGCGTCGATGAGCAGGAAAAAACCGCTCTGGCTACGCACGGCCTGTTCGGCTATTCCCGCAACCCCATTTTCGCGGGCATCCTGGTATCCATCCTGGGTTTTTTCCTGGTGGCGCCCAATGCGCTGACGCTGCTGCTGGCTGGCCTGTCCTACGCCTCGGTGCAGATTCAGGTGCGGCTGGAGGAGGCCTTCCTGCGGGAGCAGCATGGAGAAGCTTACGAATTATACTGTGAGAAGGTGAAAAGGTGGTTTTAGGTGGAGTTTACAGATGACGGGAATTGCTGCACCTGCTGTCCTACGCCAGCTTTTCCCAACCCTGCCAGGCGACTTCCATTGGAACCAACCTGGACATTAACAACGTCAACGCCTACATAACGCAGGGAGGTAACCTCTGGCGGCAGGGCCAAGCCGGCCGATACATCGCACCCAAGGGCGGCCAAACCTCCGCTCTGTTCACCGGTTCCCTCTGGATGGCCGGCCGCGATGCCGACGGCGCCCTCCACCTGGCGGCCCAAACCTACGCCAACGATGAATACTCGGCCGGCCCGCTCGATGAGGCCGGCACAATGAACCTCTTTCATTGTCTCCGGTGGCGGCGGGCCATGAAAAAGATGGGTTAGTTTTTACATGATAATAAAATGCCAGGGCTTCGTAAGTGATTTGGAGTGAAAATGCCTCCGGTATGCTTTGGGTGAACATCGTCCCACGGGGAAACCTTCTATAAACGGAGCAGTAATATTTGAAAACAAACAAAAATACATTATGAAAAAGTTGATGATCTTTTCCGCGGCCATCCTGGCCATGCTGCTTAGTAGTTGTTATCAGACTGGCAACGTGGAAGCCATGCTGGAAAATCCGGAAACCCGGAACGAGGTCTACTCCGCTATCATTGAAGACGATCAGATGATGTCGGAATTTATGGACCAGATGATGGCCAGCCAGCATGGGTCCATGATGATGCAGAACCACCCGGGTATGCGGAACTGGATGATGGAAGGCGGCCACATGATGAACATGATGAGAGAGGATCCGAACGCCATGGGCAAGATGATGCAGGACGGCCAGATGATGGGCCGCATGATGCAGATGATGAACCAGAATGGCATGATGAGTGATGACTGCCTGCAGTCCACCATGCAGATGATGCAGGAACAGGGCATGGACGCCGAAGACATGGGTATGGAAGGCAGCGGCGGCTGACCCACTCCTCCGCACTCTTTTTTTAACTTAAACCAATTCAACCATGATGTTCTTATGGGTTATAGTAATTATTGCCGTTATCGCCGGAGCGTGGTATTTCACGCAAAAGAGAAAAAATAATCCCTTATATCCCGATCAGCAAATTGAAAGGCCTCTGGAGGCCCTCAAGAACCGCTACGCTAAAGGAGAGATCTCCCGGGAAGAATACGAAAGGCGCAAGGAAGTCATAGAGGAGCGGGAGCCCAGGGAATTTACCTGAAGCGCTGTTCGGAATTCGGTGTTCGCAAATGACGAACCCCGAACCCCGAATAACGAATCCCGAATCACGAATCACCCCATCTCCATCGGCACATCCATCAGCAACACCTGCGCATCGCTGTCGGCTTTGATCTTCACCTCCTCCGTTTCCCAGATGCCGAAGCCATCCCGCGCATTGAGGCTTTGCCCGGCAATGGTGACGTCTCCCTTGATGACAAAGGCATACAGGCCATTGCCCGAAGCCTTGATGGCATAGGGCAACTCGACGCCCTTTTCTAGGTTGCCCATGTGGAACCAGGCGTTCTGGTGGATCCAGACGCCCTCGTCATCGGGGGTGGGGGAGAGGATCTGATAGAACCGGTTCTTCAGGTTTTGCGCCCTGAGCGTGATCTGATCGTAGCGGGGAGTTACGTTCCGTTTATTGGGAAAGAGCCAGATCTGCAGGAATTTCACATTCTGATCCTTGTTCTTGTTGTACTCGCTGTGATAGATGCCCGTCCCGGCGCTCATCACCTGCACGTCGCCCTGTTTGATAACGGCGGTATTGCCCATGCTGTCCTTGTGCTCAAGATCGCCATCCAGAGGGATGGAGATGATCTCCATATTGTCATGAGGATGCCTGCCGAAGCCCCGCCCGGGGGCTACGATGTCGTCGTTGAGCACGCGCAGCACGCCGAAGTTCATGCGTTCAGGGTTGTAGTAGTTAGCGAAGCTGAAAGAATGGTGCGTGTTCAGCCAGCCGTGGTCGGCATGGCCTCTGCTGGAAGACTAGTGCAATACCGTTTTCATGCCTTTGATCTCTTTATTGGGTAAATGGTTGAAGCCCACCTGCTCCATGAGTTTGTCGTAGGTGCTCCTTTCCGGCCGGCTGTTGGCCTTCAGGAGGGAGCTTCCGGTTAAAGCGGCAGCTGCGCTCAGGGCTGCTCTCTTAAGAAAGTTCTTACGGTCCATAGCCAGTGAATTTTCAGATGCTTTTTGAATAGTTACTGATGCAATAATAAGAAATTTTTGATGTTTAAACAACGATTTTGTAAATGCAGGATGGGGATTTTCGAAAATTTTTATCTTGCATCCATTATGGAAAGCACTATTGAACTCAATTCTATCCTTACCTGTCCACAGTGCGGGCATCAGAAGAAGGAGCCAATGCCGGAGAATGCCTGTCGTTTTTTCTACGAGTGTGAAAGCTGTCACACTGTGCTCCGCCCCAAAAAGGGGGATTGTTGTGTATTCTGTTCCTACGGTTCGGCGCCGTGCCCCCCGGTGCAGCGGGAGGGCAAGAGCGGATGTTGCTGAGGGCTGGCCATATAACAAGGGAGTGTTCGCAATTCGGTGTTCGCTGTTCGCAAGTCCCTGAAAATCAAGAGACGTGTTCAGGAGACACAGAAAATTGAACTATCCCTATAACAATATAACAATATGCGAATCCAGGGCTAAAACCATGGGATTGCCCGGAGAGC
>CAYQKY010000254.1:0-9661 GCA_964418125.1 uncultured Phaeodactylibacter sp. | reverse complement strand
CCATCCGTGCCGCCGAAGTGCTGGGCCTGCTGGAACAGGGCGGCGTCACCCGCCTGGGGCTGTCCGCCTACTCCTCGGAGGAGGATGTGGAAGAGGTGGTGGAGGGGGTTGAAAGTGTAAAAGTGTAAAAGTGTATATGTATAATAGTGTAAAGGAGGCTGGCTATTCATTTACACTTTCGCACATTCACCCCTTTACACCATCACCCCCCCAATTCCCTCACCTTCTCCCTCAGCCATCCCTTATTGGCTACGGCTTTTGCCTGAGCCAGTTCCTGCTCCAGTTGCCGGAACTGGGGCCGGAGCCGCTGCTGGCTGCTTATGCCCAGCTGCAGGCGCAGGTTGTTCAGCTTTCCGGCGATCTTGAGGAAGCTGGCGTTGGACTGTTTCTGGTAGTCGGACAGCTGGCGGTTGCGGCGGATGTATTTGCGGGAGGCTTCCAGCAGGGAAAAGAACGGTTCGGTTTCCTCCAATTCGTAGTAGCTCTTCAGCTGGATGATCTTGGCGGCCATATGATAAAAGGCGTCTGAGAATTCCACATCCTGGAGGGATTGCAGGGCCTGCTTGTAATTTTTCCTTTCGAATTCCAGGGTGGCCAGGCTGTAGGTGTAGACGTTATCTCGCACTTCGGGGGCCAGGTGTTCCCGGTAGGTGTGAATGAACTGTTCGGTCCATTCGAGGTCTTGCAGCCGGATGCCGGTGGTTACGATGTTGATGTAGGTCCATTGGGTGAGATAGCCGTTGCGGAGCAGCAGCCTGCGGTTCAGCATTTCCTTGTAGAGGTCGAGGATCTGTTCGTAATATTGGGTCTGGCCGGAGTTGACCTTCTTGACACAGAAATTTTGTACGTAATCGTACAGGTCGTTCAGCTCTTCCTTAGGAAAGACATTTGGGTTATGGAACAGTAGCCGCCGCACTTCCCGGTAATAATCTTCCTCTTCTTCCCGGAGCATCAGCAGCGTCTGATGATAGGCCTGAAGGGCCGGTTCCTGCCGCAGCCAGGCAGGGCCGTTTTCAAAGGCCCGGAGCAGGGTGTCGATAAAGTGGCACTCATAACCGGCGTTGATGGCCTTGTTGCGGCTGGCCATATCGCAGGCGGTGCGCAGTTTATGACAGAAATAATAGCGGTCGAGGGCATCGCTCATTTCCTGCAGGTGTTCGTTGTAGCCCCTTTCCTGGTGCAGGAGGGCGTGGCGGTCCATCTGGCCGGCCAGCAGTTGCCGGTGGTAGTAGTATTGGTGGCTGCGCCCTTCGCTCCTGGCCAGCAGTTGCCGGTAACGGCGGGCATTTTGTGGAATGTGCCGCTCCATACGGCGCTGAAGGAAGGCTTTCATCAGGAATGCCCGCTTCAGGGGCGGCTCCTGCTCCAGGGCCTGTTGGGTGAGGAGCTCGTAAAGCAGTTGCAGCGTGTCGGAGATCACGTTGTTGAGCTTCAGCTCATCGTAAATGGCCCCGGGGCCGAAAACCACCGGGTAAACAAAGGCCTTTTCCAGAGCCGGGCCCTGAAAACCGGGGGCTTGTCGCAGCAGGTAGTCCGTCAGACGGCGTATCTTTCTGTTCTTGTTGAAAAACGGAGAGTAAACCAGTTCCCGGAACCGGGTTCGTTCCCGGGTATCGAGCCGGCGAAGGGCATCGACAAGCTTGGAATTGATCATGGGCGCTGGTTTTTGAGGAATAAATAACCGTTTTTTTGATGTATTAGCGAAGTTTGACGCTAAAAAAATCTATAAAATGTCGTGCAGATATTCTATTTAAGAAGAGTTTTAGGCTAAATGCCGGAGGAAAAAATCTATAACTTGGAAATAATGTACTTTTTCCAAAGCAACAGTAATTCTACTTTTGTATTGTCCGAAGAAGCTATTCAAAATGGCGAGCCGGGGGGTGCGAACTGCGAACCGCGAACCGCCGGATAGCGACTGTCCGAATTATAATTCCATCAACAGATCGAAAATTGCAGCTTACATGAAACATTATCAACTCAGTTTATTCGCTCTCCTGCTGGCTTTCCAGCTTCAGGCCCAGCCTTCCTGTTTTTCCATGTATATTTCCACCGAACCGGCCGTACCCGGCGAGATCGTCTGTCTGGATGTAAAGGCGGAGGGGGCGGTCAACCTGATGGGGTTGCAGTATACAGTAAGGTGGGACACGGCGTCCCTCCGGTACAGCCACCTGGACAACCTCAACCTCCCCGGCCTGGGGGCTTCCTCCTTCGGGGCCCAGTCCTCGGCCGTCGACAATGGCTATCTGTCCGTCTCCTGGTTCGAATCCACTCTCAGCGGAGTGGATGTTTCCGGCGGGCAGGTGGTGTATTCCATCTGTTTTGAGGTTCTTGCCCCACCGGCGGGCCTCCATACCGTTTACTTCGACAGCGTTCCCACCCTCATCGAGTTTATCAATTCGGATACTGAAATGATCTCCAGTTATTCGCTGATCAACGGCGGGGCCTACACCGGCGGAGGTTCGGCGCCGGCCATCGCCTCCGCCTGCGCCCTGCCGCCCGATTGCCTGGCGGGAACCGGCGGCTTGGTGGATATCACCGTCAGCGGCGGGCAGCCGAATTATTCTTTCGACTGGACAAAGGACGGCAATACTGTATCTACCGCCCAGAACCTCTCCGGCGCCGCCGACGGACGGTATAACCTGCAGGTTACCGACGGGCAGGGTGTGGCGGCCAGCGGTTCCTTTGTCTTTCGGCAAACTACTATTGATGCTGATTACACCTACCAGTGTACCGGCAACAGTGCGGCCCTGACCTGCCGGGTAACCTCCGGCGGCCTGCCCCCCTACACCTTTAGCTGGAACACAGGGGAGGAGGAAATATCTTCCTTTTTAAGTACGATCAATGTGCCGGGTATGGGCGATTATGCTGTCACCATTACAGATGCAGCGGGATGTGTGCTGGTAATGGATACCCTCCAGCTGGATTGCAGCCAGGGCGGAGGCTTCCTGACAGGCTACGCTTACGGGTGCACCTTCTTCCCCGGCGATTCCTCTCTGGCCGATGTCAGCCTGGTGGTGTGGAGCGGCGGCACGCCGCCTTATACCTTTGAGTGGAGCAATGGCGAGGTGGATGTCGATTCCCTTCTAAGCATTAACGAAGGGTTGGTGAACGGCATCTATTCCGTCACCATCACCGATGCCACGGGCCGGGTGCATCGGCCGGAGCCGGCCGTGGTCAATTGCGAAGCGCCTGATTTTAACGTCGGCTCTTCGTATGAGTGTACCTATTTTCCATCAGAAGACTCGGTAAGCATCGACATTTCAGCCGTGGTCTGGAACGGCCCCCAACCGCCGTATACCTTCAGCTGGAGCACCGGCGAGGTGCAAACCGACGGCCAGCAGTCGACGATCACGGTTTCGGCCATCGGCGACTATAGGGTCACCATCACCGATGCGGCCGGCTATACCCACGTCGAACCGGTCTATGTGCCCAACTGTGGCCCGGTGGCCAGCCGCCTGGCGATCGAAGAAACCTCGGGCCTCTCCGGAGAGTTGGTCTGTGTTGAAGTTACTGCTGCGGAAATGCAGGACCTGGATTCCCTGCTCCTGCACATTTCGTGGTACGAGGAGGATTTGGAGCTGGAATCTGTGCAGCCCGGCCTGATCACTACGGGTTTTGACCTATCGGAGGCCAACAGCGGCCTTTTTGCCCTGGATTGGGGCAGCGGTGGTTCACCCCTGAATATTTCCGGGGAAGCGCTTCTGTTCGAGCTGTGTTATCGCCTGCTGGCGCCCGCCGGGCGGGGTGCTCCCGTCAATTTCGGAGCCACGAGAGCCTATGACAGCAACGGCCAGCACCTCGCCTTCGAACGGCGGAGTGGGGCTGTCCTGGTGGAATCGGACAACCCGGGCGATGCCGTGCAACTCATTGCGGAAAGCGCCACGGTGGACCCGAACACCCCCGTCTGCCTGGATATTACCACCGCCAATTTTACCGGTTTAGTGAGCGCTCAGTTCACCGTGCGTTGGGATACGGCGAGCCTGCATTTTGATTCCTTGCTCTTCGGCGATATGCCCGGCCTGACGGTTTCGAACAACTTCAACCTTTTGGAAACGACAGGCGGCCTCCTGCGTTTTTCCTGGTACAACGCCTCTCTGGAGCCGGTTACCCTTCCCGACGGGGCCAGCCTGTTCACCCTGTGTTTTACCACGTCTTCCCTGCCGGGCATCAGTACGGTTTCGATCTCTTCGGTGCCCCTTTCCATCGAGTTGACCGACGGCATGGCGATCATGCCGGTAGCCGTCACCAACGGAACAGTGATCACCCTAAGCCCTCAGGTCTGGCCCGGTGATACGGATAGAGATGAGCAGGTAAACCACTACGACCTGCTCAACATCGGCCTGGCCTACGGCGCCGCCGGCCCGGCCCGGCCCAATGCCAGCATCGACTGGGAACAGCAACCGGCGCTGGACTGGCCGCAAGCCACCCCGCTCTCCCTGGTGAATTACAAACACATCGACGCCGATGGCAACGGCCTGGTCGACGCCGCCGATACGATGGCCATCGTTCAGAACTGGGGCCTGCAGGCTCCGGGGGAGGGCCGGCCGGCGGAGGAAGTTACAGCCAGCCGGCAGCTGAATTCCGTACTCTACATCCGCCCCGATACCGTCACCCTGGGAGCCCCCGCTGTTTTTGACGTAATTCTGGGCGACGATTCCTCACCGGCGGAGGACGTCTATGGCCTGGCCTTTACCATCGTCTACGATACCGCCGCGGTGGAGCCCGGCAGCGCCTTTATGACCTTCGGCAATTCCTGGCTGGGCCAGCAGCCCCAGGGCCTGCTCGCCCTGGGCCGCGACCGCTATGCCGACGGCCGCATCGACGTGGCCCTCACCCGCACCGATGGGCAGAGTGCCTCCGGGCAGGGCGCCATCGCTCAGCTGCACATTACCATTCAGGACGTGATATTCATGATGCGGGGAACGCAGTATGAAATGATCCTGGATATCGAGAACGTACGCCTCATCAACAGCGCTGAGGAATGGCTGGAGATTACCACTGTTCCTTCAATGATCGCCATCGGCGAGGTGGTGAGTACTGCAGAGGAGAGCTCCGGCTCCGAAGGGCTGAAGGTATACCCCGTGCCGGCCAGTGGCAGGCTGTTCATTCAGAGCGGCCTTCCCGTACAGCGGGTGGAAGTGTTGGGAATGGATGGCCGCCCGCTGATCACCCTGGAGAATACAACGGAGCTTTCCGTCGCCGGTTTGCCCGTGGGCCCGTACCTCCTCCGTGTGTGGACGGAGAAAGGGCTGAGCGTGAGGCGGATCGCCGTCCTTCGGTAACTTTTGCGGGATGGTACACTGATTTTTTAAGATCCGTTAGGATTCCTAAGGACAGCGTATTATTCTATCCTGAATCACGAAAAAAACACTCATGAAAAATATTACCACCTTTATTTTCTTCTTTCTGGCTGCGGTAATAGCCACAGGCCAGCAGGCCTCCGTTTCAGGCCACATCCTGAAACCGGACGGCACATCGGCGGCCGGAGCTATTGTGAAACTACTGGATGCCCAGGGGCAGATTGTGGCGGAGGCCGCTGTAGATGGAAATGGGAATTACCTCTTTTCCGGCATAAATACCGGGCAGGAATACACGGTGGCGCCGGAAATTCCGGGTCGGCCGCTCGACGGCGTTTCCACCTTCGACATTGTACTTGGGGCGCAGCACATCCTGGGCCTGCAACAGCTGGATTCACCGTTGAAACTGCTGGCCGGCGATGTCAACCGCTCGAACAGCCTGACCACTTTTGACCTGATCGTGCTGCGGCAACTTATCCTCAGGGTCATCGCTGACTTACCGGAAGACTGGGGTTTTCTGCGCACCGATATTCAATTTCAGGACGACAACAACCCCTGGCTGGGCTTTTCTGCCGGCAGCCCCACTTTTGTGCTGGAAGGAGATGTGACAGGTTTTGATTTTTACGCCATTAAGTTAGGCGATCTGAGCTGGTAGCTTTTTTCATACTCGGACGGGCCATTTTCAAGTGGCCTGGATCCATCCTTCCCGATAACCTTCACGGGCTTGCCGCCGGTAAAAAAGGCCGCAAGCCCTTTTCTTTGAGTTTGAACGGATATACATCGAAATGAGAAAATGCGCCGCGGGTCAGGTCCGGCAGGCGCATTTTCATTGTATTTCTAACGTATTTCTGAGTATTTGCCGGTTGCGGCCTGGATATTACAACCCAAAAGCCTTCTTCACCTTCTCCACATAATCCAGCTTTTCCCAGGTGAAGGTTTCCACCTCCATATTTTTCACGTTGCCGGAGCCGTCGACGAAGCGCACCTCTTTCTTCTGCGGGATGCGTCCCATATGGCCATAGGCTGCCGTGTCGGAATAGATGGGCATACGCAGTTTCAGGCGCTGTTCGATGGCGTAGGGGCGCATATCGAAGAGTTCCCGGACTCTGGCGGCGATCTGGCCGTCGGAGAGGTTCACTTTGGCGGTGCCGTGGGTATTGACGTATATGTTGGTCGGGGCGGCCACACCGATGGCGTAGGAGACCTGTACCAGCACTTCGTCACAGACTCCGGCGGCGACCAGGTTCTTGGCGATGTGGCGGGTGGCGTAGGCCGCCGAGCGGTCCACTTTGGAGGGGTCCTTGCCGGAGAAGGCGCCTCCTCCGTGGGCCCCTTTGCCACCGTAAGTGTCGACGATGATCTTGCGGCCCGTCAGGCCGGTATCGCCGTGGGGCCCGCCGATGACGAACTTGCCGGTGGGGTTGATGTGGTAGGTGATGTCGTCGGTGAACAGCTTTTGCCATTCTGCCCGCAGCTGCTTCTGCACGCGGGGGATGACGATGTCGATGATGTCCCGGCGGATGGTATCCAGCATCTCTTCATCGGCGGCAAATTCGTCGTGCTGGGTAGAGACGACGATGCTGTCGATACGCTGGGGCACGTTGTCGTCGGAGTATTCGATGGTCACCTGCGATTTGGAGTCGGGGCGCAGGTACGTCATTTCTTTGCCGGCCTTGCGGATGGCGGCCAGTTCCTGGAGGATCTTATGGGCGATGTCGAGGGCCAGGGGCATGTAGTCGTCGGTTTCGTTGGTCGCGTAGCCGAACATCATGCCCTGGTCGCCGGCGCCCTGGTCTTCGGGATTGGCGCGCTCTACTCCCTGGTTGATATCCGGTGACTGCTCGTGGATGGCCGAAAGGATGCCGCAGGAATTGGCCTCGAACATGTAATCAGACCGGGTGTACCCGATGCGTTTGATCACATTGCGGGCGATCTGCTGTACATCCAGATAGACGCTCGATTTGACCTCGCCGGCCAATACCACCTGTCCGGTGGTCACCAGGGTTTCACAGGCTACCTTGGAGGAAGGGTCGAAGGCCAGGAAATGGTCGACCAGCGCATCGCTGATCTGATCGGCGATCTTGTCGGGGTGCCCTTCGGAAACGGATTCAGAAGTAAAGAGGTATGGCATTGGAATAGTCTGTTGTTAAGCGGCGTGAGGTTAATAAGTGTCGGGTTTAATAGGTTAGTGATTTTGGCTTTAACCGAGGCGAAGGTTCCCGACCTTAGCCGTAGCTAAGGGAGGTGGTTCTTTAACGAAGGGTAAAGCCAAAAGCGCTTCTAGGAAATCTGACAGTTATTGATCTCACGTCGCTAAGGTTAATCAAGAGGGCCGGCTATACTGTGCCCGGCAAAAACGCTGCAAAAATAGGAATTGTTTTCAAACTATTTCACCTCGCAGATGAACAGTTGGCGGATCTCTGTCCTGGTGTGAATGAATCCCTCCAGTTTGTCGCCGATCTGTACCGGCCCTACGCCCGCCGGCGTGCCCGTATAGATGAGGTCGCCCATTTGCAGCTTGAAAAAGCGGGAGGTGAAGACGATGATGTCCTCGAAGGAAAAGAGCATGTCTTTGGTATTGCCGTGTTGTACCGCTTTCCCGTTCTTGTGCAGTTCAAACTCGATGGCCTGGCGGTTGAGCTTCTCGAGGGAGATGAATTTGCCCAGTACGGCCGAGCCGTCGAACCCCTTGGCGATCTCCCAGGGCTGGCCCTTGTCTTTGCACTCCTGCTGCAGGTCGCGCGCCGTGAAGTCGATACCCAGCGATACCTCCTTATAGTAGCCGGCGGCGAATTCCGGCTGCACGTGGCGGCCGTTCTTGGCTACCTTGAGCACCACTTCCACCTCGTAGTGCAGGTCCTGGGTGAACTCCGGGTAATACAACGGCTTGTTGTTGACGAGCAGGGCCGATGGGGGCTTCATGAAGACCACCGGCCGGGAAGGGACGGGGTTGTTGAGCTCTTTGGCGTGTTCGGCGTAGTTGCGGCCGATGCAGATGATTTTCATTGCTGGATGGCTTGATTGTTAGATTGTTGCCGGTTTGGGCCATGGCCATTGTTGAATGGCTGAATGCCAGATGGTTGAATGGTTACGTGAAGCAGCCGCACCTGGGAACAGCAATTTAACAATCCAACCATTCAGCCCTCAAAACCTAATATTCTGCAACCCCGTCAACTCCTTCACCTCCCTCACTGTCTCCTGCGCCCGTTTCCGGATCTCCGCCGAAGAGGCTTTGATCTGGTTTTTTACCTCTTTTTTATTGGCATTCAGTTCGGCTTTGCGTTCGCGGAAGGCGGTACTGATCTCAACGAGGGCGTCGGCTACGGCGTCTTTGAGGTCCACATATTTCAGTTCGCCGGCCTGGTAGGTGGCCATCAGTTCCTCGTGCGTATCCATTTTACCGGCGGCTTCGAGGAGGAGGAAGAGGTTTTCGACGCCGGGGCTCATTTCGCCCGCCGGCGTATCGCCGGTATCGGTGACGGCGGAGCGTACCTGCTTGCGGATGCGGGCCTCTTCGCCGAAGACGTTGATGTAGTGCTTTTCGCCCAGGCTCTTGCTCATCTTGCGTTCCGGGTCGGCGGTGGAGCGTACCTTGAGCACTTTGGTGAACAGGGGCTCGGGCAGTACGAAGTACTCTTTGCCCACCTGGTTGTTGAACCGCTGGGCGATGTTGCGGGTCAGTTCCAGGTGCTGCTCCTGGTCCTTACCGATGGGCACGTAGTCGGCCCGGTAGATGAGGATGTCGGCGGCCTGTAGCACCGGGTAGTCGAACAAGCCGGCGGAGATGAAGCCGTCCCCGCTGTCTTCGGCGCTCTGCGAACTCTTGTCCTTGAACTGCGTCATGCGGGTAAGCAGGCCGTAGGAGGTGAAACAGTTCAGTATCCAGCATAGCTCGGCATGCTCAGGTATCAGGGACTGTATGCAGAGGTTCTCGGCCTTGATGCCGGTAGAAAGAAGGTTGAAAATGAGGTCCCACGTATTTTCGCGCAGTTTCTTCGGGTTGTACGGCATGGTCATGGCGTGGTAGTCCACCACCGTGTACACGCAGTCGTATTTTTTCTGCAGGTCCACCCAGTTTTTCACTGCGCCGAAGTAGTTGCCGAAGTGCATGTGCCCCGTGGGCTGTATGCCGGAGAGCACCCTTTTCTTCTGTTCCATCTAACGTATCGTTGTTTTGCGATTGTTTAGCTCTAATGCGAGCACAGGCTCGGAAGTTCCCGCGAAGATAAAATTTATTGCGGAAATTTACCCGGCTGAGCAGAGCGAAGACAGGTTTACCCAGCAGAGGTTTAAAGAAAGGAGGAAAATGCTAAGAGCATGTTTGGAGGCCACCCTTTGGACTAAAAAAGGCCACTTTTTCGGTG
>CAYQKY010000253.1:0-9762 GCA_964418125.1 uncultured Phaeodactylibacter sp. | reverse complement strand
AACGCTTGCGGCAGGGTAGCACACACAGGGCTTGCCATCCGGCGAACCGCGAATACCGAATACCCCGGCTCCGCCCACGTGTGCTCCCGCCCTGTTAACAAATCATTAGACAGTCGGGTGATTCTTTCTGGTTACAAATATATAACGTATTTTTTAGTTACGCAATGATTTTGACGATAATTAACTAAAAAATACGTTATGAATGCAGCTTTAAGAAACTGGCAACCGGGAAACAACGGAAGTTTCTCAAAGCTGGCCTCAGGATGATGAATATGGAGGAAGAGCCAGGTTTGAGACCCTTTTGTAGTTACCCAGGAGAATAGGTTCTTAACCCGGATTATTCATGGGTTCTTCGTCACGAGAAGCCAAAATGCTTGTCAGGCCTGGACTCCCGCAGGAAGGAGACGCGCAGCCGTATCCCCGGATACGGTGAGCATCGCCTGACGAGGACGCCCGGGAATGGCGGGCAGTTTGGCTTTGAAGTAGATTAACTCATGAATAATCCGGGTTAAGCCTAACAGGGGCCCACCCTTCCGCAAATGCGTACCAGGCGGGCCGGCCGGCGAGTATTCGATGACGCAGGGCGGCATGCGGGGGGAGCAGGCTGGAAAAGAAAAACATCCCACCCTTTCCAAACCGGTACCAGGCGGAATGTTTGTTTGCAGTATTTGGCCGCCAGTAATAACTGCCCGGCGCAGGACAAGCCGGCTGGACAGAAAATTTCCATTTTACATTTTGCAGTTTACTAATTGCCCCTACCCGGCGGCCTACTCCCCCTCTCCCCTTCACCTCCTCTCCCGATCGCTCCTTCCCCTTCCTCCTCCTCCGCCGGCGGGGGCGCCATGGCGGCTGCCCTCAGCTCCGTCAGGCTGATGGCCGCCTCCAGGTCCCAGTTGGCGCGCAGCTGCTCGAGGGGGCGCAGGTAGATGGGCTCGGGTTGCAGCATTTTGTCGTAATTGCCGGTATCCCAACGGCCGTTGCCGTTCCAGTCTTCGATGAAGCGGACGGTGTAATTGCCGGGAGGCAGGGCGCGGAAGGTGCGTTGATAGGCCGAGTCGTTCTGAATGGTGAAGGAGGCCGTCACTTCGTTCCCTTTGTCCAGCAGTTCTACGTAGTAGCTGCTGTCGGCAGAGAGGCTGTCGAACTGCAGGGTGAGGTTGCCGAAGGTTTTCAGCAGGGCCGCCTGCAGGGGTTGGATGATGGTATCGTTCTGCAGGCCGTAGAGATCGGTGAGAGCGCCGGGCATGAGCTCCATCTCGTAGGGCAGGCCTTCCTTCCAGGGCTGGGCGATGATCAGGCGGCGCTGCCCGTTGGTGTCGAGGCGGTATTCGGGCTGCACTTCGATGCGGAGGGTATCGGCGTACAGGCGGATGAGGCCGGTGTCCATGGCCACTATGGGGTGGTTGAAGGTGAGGACGGCTTCCTTGGTGGGGTTCAGCTGAATGGGCCCCCGCGAGGGGCGGGCCAGCTGCAGTTTGGCATTCTCCAGGAACTCCTGTCGGCTGCGGCTGCGCACCTTGACGGTATCGTTGAGAATAGTGTCTTTCTGAAGGTAGAGGCTCCAGCCCTTTTCTTCCGGCAGGTCGTACCAGATCTTGGTAGTATCGGGGTTACGTTCGATGACCACCTGTTGCCCTACATCGTGGTAGGAAATGTCGAGCCCTTCCGGCGGCTTGCTGAAGTTGAGGCGGACCAGGCCGTAGCGATCATCGTCGTCCCCCATCAGGCGAAGGGGCTGTTCTTCGGTAAAGAGCTTGACACGCACGGTGGGTTCCAGGCTGTCGCTTACCACCAGGAAAGTATCCGGAAAGCCGATAGGTTCCTGCCCCTGGTCGAAGAGGTAATTGCGGTTGGCGTCCTGAAGGGCGAAACCTTTGAAGAGGCCGGATTTCACATTTTCGATGAGGAACCGCCCCTGCTTGTCCGTCCGGGCGAAGTAGAAGGGGCGCTCGGTGCGCACCACGGTATCGGCCAGGTTGTCATACAGCATAAAGAGGACGCCTTCCACCGGTTCTCCCGTTTTGGCATCGGCGATAAAGCCGGAAACGGAGAGGGAGTCGATAAAGTCGCCGGTGGAAAAGACGAAGCGCAGGTTCTGGGTGGGGTTGCGCTCGGTGATGTCGCGTACGGCCTCGCCGAAGTTGATGGTGTAGGTGGCTTCCGGGCGCAGTTCTTCCTCCTCGTCAAATTCGAAAACCAGCGTTTTGCGCTTGATGCTGACCTCAAACTGGTGTTCCAGAGGAGGCGAGGCCACCACCTGGTTGAACACATCATTTACTTCGAACCACTCGTCGAAGGTGAGCTCGATCGTTTGCTTTTCGAAGTTCGTCTGCTGGTTGGGCGTCGACGCCTCCGGCACCAGCTGCGGCGGTTGCTCATCTTTGGCGCCCCCTTCCGGAGGGATGGGGTTGGCGCAGAAGGTGAGGGCCAGGGCGAGGAAAAGCAGAGGTACGTATGTATTTTTTGATGCCTGAGCCATGAGGTGGGATCGGGTGGTGATTGGTTGATTCGTTAACTCGTTGATTCGTTACCCGTCTCTTTCGGAACCGGGTAAAATTGGTTGATTGCCGCCACAATTCAGGCCGGTAAGGGCCAGAGGTTGTTGTTGAAACTCCGGTTCTGACGGGGCGGCGAACAAGCCCGTCAACCCCTCCCGGCTCAAAAGAGCCGGAACAACCAACCAATAACGAAAAACGGCCGGGCCGCTTTTCTACTCCACGTCCTTCACTTTCTCCACCCCATTCAGGGCGTAGATCAGGCGGTTGATGTCGTCGGCGTTGAGCTCCAGCTTGCCGCGGATGGTGATGGGTTCGGCCGTATATTCGATGGCCTCGTCGGCGTAGACTTCCATGACCGTCTCCGGGCCGGCGCCGCCGCAGAAGAAACACATATTGTAAGGATAGGCCGAAAAGATGAACTCCTTATGGCCCTTGTAGCCTTCCACGGGGATGATGTAGCCCTTGATGGTTATCTCCTTCCCTTTCAGGGCCTTGACCTCCTCGCTGAAAACGGGGACGTCTACCTTGAAGCCCATCATCTCGTTGTACTCCTTCTTAAAGGTGATCTTTGAGAGGGTTTTCCACATCTTGTCCTGCGCCTGAGCGGGCTGCAGAGCGGCAAGGCTGAAGATGGCGGCTATTGCGAGAATTGTGTTTTTCATATTGATCTGAGCTGAATTGTTTGATTGTTTGATTGTTTGATTGTTTGATTGTTTGATTGCTAGATTGCTAGATTGCTAGATTGTTAGATTGTTAGATTGTTAATATTGCTGGATTGCTGCTTTTCGACAGGTTCAGGGTTAAATTGTTCGATTGTTAAATTGCTGTGTGGCTAGTGCTACTAGACCGAATTAACGGGCGATTTCGCAGTCTCTTAAAGCCCTGGTTCACAGTAGCTTAAATTCAACCGTTAATTCGTGCCGCTTTCACTGGCGGACATGGCGAGCGCCAACAATCCAGCCATTCAACAATCCGACAGGCACACTCACTGCCAGCAATATAACAATTTAACCATCCAACCATTGCCATAACGCAGAACACGGAAGACTGGTTTACGAAAGCCCTCGAACCGGCTTCCCGCCGCTCCGTTCCCGATTTCCCCACAAAGGTAACGATCTGTAAGGGAAAAAGTATTTTAAGGCTATGTTAAAGAGAGTGAAGTAAGGATGATTGTTTGTTAGACTTGACAAGTTTGCCGGCAGCTTTCCCTGGAGAAAACTTGTCAAGTCTAAATCTTACCAAATTTCTCTATCTTTCCTATCAAATCCTCACATCAATGAAAAACCATCTTCTTTACCTCCCGGCGCTTTTTGTACTTACCATATATAGTTGCACCCCCGGCGACAAACCACCCTCCTCCGGCCCGGCCTATTTCTCCGTCACCTACCTCACCGGGAACGACAGCCTGCTCGACGGCCGCCTTCTGCTCCTGCTTTCCACCAGCGACGAGGCCGAGCCCCGTTTCCAGGTCAGCGACCGGCCCACCACCCAGCTGGTTTTCGGTATCGACATCGACGGCTGGGCGCCCGGCGAGGCGGCGGTTTTCGACAGCGCGGCCTTCGGCTACCCCATCGAGAGCCTGGCCGATGTGCCGCCCGGGGAGTACTACGTGCAGGCCCTCCTCCACAAATACGAGACCTTCAACCGCGCCGACGGCCACACCGTCAAGCTGCCGATGGACCGCGGCGAGGGCCAGCACTGGAACCGCGCCCCCGGCAACCTGTTCAGCGAACCGGTGAAGATCGCTTTCGACCCCAATAACTTCGACAACATCGGCATCGAGCTGGACCGGGAGATCCCGCCCATCGCGCCGCCGGAAGACAGCAAATATGTCAAACACATCAAAATACGCAGCAAGCTGCTGAGCGATTTCTGGGGCAGAGACATGCACCTGGGCGCCCACGTGCTGCTGCCCGAAGGGTTCGAGGAGCACCCGGATGTGAAATACCCGCTCGCCATCATGCACGGCCACTTCCCCCACGATTTCGGCGGCTGGCGCACCGAACCGCCCGACACCACCGTGCCCTGTGAGTACAGCGATCGATTCCAGGTAGACTGTTACAACCACATCGTTCAGCAGGAAGCCTACGACTTTTACAAAACCTGGACCGGGCCGGATTTCCCCCGGGTGATCGCCATCGAGATACAGCACGCCAATCCCTATTACGACGACTCCTATGCCGTCAACTCCGCCAACCTCGGCCCTTACGGAGACGCTATCATGACAGAGCTCATCCCCTACATCGAAGAACAGTTCCGCGGCATCGGCGAAGGCTGGGCGCGCTTCACCTACGGCGGCTCCACCGGCGGCTGGGAGGCGCTTGCCGTACAGGTGTTCTACCCCGAAGAATTCAACGGCTGCTACGCCGCCTGTCCCGACCCCATCGACTTCCGCCACTACGTGACCGTCAACATCTACGAGGATAAGAACGCCTACTGGATCGAGGGCGATTTCCGCCGTACGCCCCGGCCCGAGCGCCGCGATTACCTCGGCCACGTTTCCACCCTGATGATCGACTACAACCATATGGAACTGGCACTGGGCACGAATGCCCGCTCCGGCGACCAGTACGACATCTGGCAGGCCGTCTACGGGCCGGTGGGCGACGACGGCTACCCCAAACCGATCTGGGACAAGTACACCGGCGAGATCGACCGCGAGGTGGCGGAACACTGGAAGGAGAACTACGACCTGGCCTACATCATGAAGCGCGACTGGAAAACGCTGGGGCCCAAACTGAAAGGCAAGATCCACATTTATTGCGGCGACATGGACAACTACTACCTCAACAATGCCGTCTACACCACCGAGGAATTTCTGGAGAGCACCGACCCCTACTACGACGGCGAGGTGGACTATGGCGACCGCGCCGAGCACTGCTGGAACGGCAGCCACGAACTGCCCAACCACATCTCCCGCCTGCGCTACCACCGCATTTTCATCCCGAAATGGGCGGAGGAGATGAAGGGAAGAGCGCCGAAAGGGGCGGATCTGGAGGGGTGGAGGTATTGACAGGGCGTATCCCGTGGGAAGTGGGAAGGCGGAAGTCGGAAGCTTGCCCGGAAGAGCGAAAGCGAAGGAGGCCGGGATCGGAAGCCGGAAAAGCAGGCGCTAGGAGAGTGTAGGCATAAAGACTTCGGCGTGAGCTCAGTCGAACGCTGGACAAGTTGCTGTTGCCGGTTGTTCGTTGTCAGTTGGGGAGCCCACTTGTGCCGGCAGCCCTGAGGCCAACTGGCAACAAACAACCTGTTCAAAATCAGACGGGTAGCCGCCGTGGATCACGTTCTACTGACAAACAATGTGTAATCAGATGTCCAGGTTTCTTCCTCACCCGGTTTCACGGAAAGCCAGATGAAATTCTCGGGGCTCAGGGTCGTTTCACAAGCCCAGAAAGCCATGCGGTATAGCGGTTTATCCACCCTGAAGGTAAGCCCGGCGCCGGACTTGGTATTCAAAACCGTGACTTCGTGGCCGGCCGCCTTTTCACCATGCCCCTGCAGGTTCAGAAAGATGCTGGTGTCCTTGTTGAACTCCTTAAGGAAAGAGAGGGTATTATCCTCGATGGCCATTAAGCCTTTCAGGCTGTCTTCGGTTGAGATGGGGTAAGGGAAACTTATTTTGAAAGCAGGGCCGCTCTTTTCTCCGTCGATCATCAGGAAGTTGTGGTTGAACTGGTCGGTTTCAATGGCCTTCTCCCCGGTATTCTGCAGTTTGTGTTCGATGGAAAATCCGTTTTCTTTCAACCTGATCGTTTTCGTATACATGTAGCTATATCCGAAATCGCTCCTGATTTCGTGCCGGAACGTTATCCAGTCCTCCCCGTGGCTTATCTTCCACGTACCATGATCCAGTATCTTATAGGTTTTCATCCAGTCGTAGGACGGCTCATCGGGTTTCTCCAGGATACCTACGCCGATCCGGATGAACCCTTCCCCCGGTTTGGCGTCGGCGTAACCCAGCCCCGGCTCGACATACCCCTCCACGGGCCCGGTGAGGTCTTCATGGAATGTAGGGTCATGGGTGGATTTCCAGTATCCAAAGTACTCATGGCCTTTATATTGAACACTTCCGATCACCCCCGACCAATCAAACCGGGTAGCGCGGTACAACCCCTTTTCCGGGTCAGGCAAGTACACCTTCATCTCTACCTGATCGTTTGAGATCACCTGGCTGGGAAACCGGCTGAAGTCCATTCCCTTGTGGCAATTCCCGAGGACCAGGCTGGAGACGATTAATGTCATAGGGTAGCCCACTGTTCTTTTCATAATTTTTGCGGTTGATTGATTCTGAAAGCATGTTTGCAAACCAGTGATAAAAGTCCTTTCCATTCCGGTAATAAAATGGTAAGTTACTATTCCAACCAAAACTGAATGTCATGAAAAAGATAATTTTTTATTGCTCCCTCATGGCTTTCCTGATCATTGGCGGTATTTCCAACAACCTGAATGCGCAGGCCGACGTGACCATCAGCCCGGTCGGGTTGTTATTCGGCGACCTGAATATCGGGGCAGACTTCATTGTTACCGAACCCTTCAGCCTGGAGGCCACCGTTGGCCTGGGCGCCGGCGAGGATGATTTTACCGGATTGAAGCACATCAACGTTCCGGTGACGGTATTCGGGAAGTATTATTTCAGCCCCAAGCATGGCGGCGACCGGTTCTATGCCGACGCATTCCTGCGATTTGTCAACCGGAATTACACTACCAAAGAGGGTTCGGATGACAAAAACTACGCCGAATATACGCAGTCGCGCTTCGGGCTGGGGTTTGGCCTTGGGTATAAAGCTGTTTCCGCCTCCGGTTTCGTTTTTGATATCGGCCTGGGCGCCGGCCGGGCTTTTGTAGACAACACCAAATTCAAATCCGACGGAGAGGAGCGCGAAGTCGACTGGCCGGAACTGATGTTTGTAGGAAAACTGGGCCTGGGCTACCGCTTTGGAGCTAAATAACTCATTGGGGAATGGCTCAGGTTTCGGAGTAGCCTGCAATTTGAATTGCCCCTTCCGAACATTTTTCTCCTCTCCCTTGCCTCTTACCGCTCCCGGCATTATATTACTGGCGTTGCAACTTCGGGATAGAAAGCCCGTTAAAACAGTGCTGGAAACTTTGAGTAGTTATTAGCCGCGCAACGCATTAACCACTCGGAGAGAAAATTCCCGAACCCGAGGAGCTTTCCCAATACCACTAAGTAGAAAACCGAGCCATGAAAGAAAAAAGCCACTCCCCAGCCGAAGAAGAATCACAAGACAAACCTACCGGCGCCCAGCCCCCCGAGCGCTTTACCGGTATACGCATTGCCGATGCCAGGGACAGGGCCGCCGGCATTCCCAGCGTGCTCACCGCGCTGAGGCACGCCGGGAAATACATGGCGCCCACGGATGCAGTAAAGGTCATGTTCCGCCTCAACCAGAAAGGCGGCATCGATTGCCCGGGCTGCGCCTGGCCCGACCCGGAGGACGAGCGCTCAAAACTGGGAGAATACTGCGAGAACGGCGTCAAGGCTATCGCCGAAGAGGCCCAGAAAACGACGATCGGGCGGGAATTTTTCGCACAGCATTCCATATCGGAGATGCTGCAATGGAACGACTTCGAGATCGGCAAGAAAGGGCGCCTGGCCGAGCCCATGCTGCTGCGGGAAGGCGCCGGCCACTATGAGCCCATCTCCTGGGAGGAGGCCTTCAGGCTCATCGCCAGAGAACTCAACGCCCTGGACAGCCCGGACGAGGCCGTCTTCTACACCTCCGGCCGTACCAGCAACGAGGCGGCCTTCCTCTACCAGCTCTTCGTCCGCGAATACGGCACCAACAACCTGCCGGACTGCTCCAACATGTGCCACGAATCCAGCGGCTACGCCCTGAGCAGGACGGTGGGCATCGGCAAGGGCTCCGTCACCCTGCCCGATTTCTACGAGGCCGAAGTAGTCATCATCATGGGCCAGAACCCGGGCACCAACCATCCGCGGATGATGTCGGCCCTGGAGCGCTGCAAAGAGAACGGCGGCAAGATCATCACCATCAACCCCCTGCCCGAAGCGGGGCTGATGAAGTTCGTCAACCCTCAGCGCCCGGGCAAGGTGCTCACCGGCGGCACCCCGCTCACCGACCTCTTCCTGCAGGTGAAGGTCAACGGGGATGTGCCCCTGCTCAAGGCCATCATGCTGCAGCTGTGGTATCAGGAAAAGAAAGCCCACGATACGGTCTTCGACTGGGACTTCATCACCGAGAAAACCGAAGGCTACGAGGCCTTCATCAACGAGCTGAAAAGCTACGACTTTGAAGAACTGGTGCAGGCCAGCGGGGTGAAGCGGGACAAGATCCTCAAGGCCGCCGAGATGATCCGCAAAAAGAAGAAGATCATCATCTGCTGGGCCATGGGGTTGACGCAGCACGAGAACGGCGTCGACAACATCAACGAGATCGTCAACCTCCTGCTGCTCAAGGGCAGCATCGGCAAGCCGGGGGCCGGCACCTGCCCGGTGCGTGGCCACAGCAATGTACAGGGCGACCGTACCGTCGGCATCTGGGAAGCTCCCAAAACGGAATTCCTGGACAAGCTGAAGGCCACCTTCGGCTTCGAGCCGCCACGCCGCCACGGCTACGCCACTGTCGACGCCATCCGGGCCATGCACGAGGGCAGGGCCAAGGTGTTCTTCGCTATGGGCGGCAACTTCCTCTCCGCCACTCCCGACACCGAGTACACGGCCGAGGCATTAAGAAAGTGCCGCCTGACCGTCCACGTGTCCACCAAGCTGAACCGCAGCCACCTCATCCACGGCCGGCAGGCGCTCATCCTGCCCTGCCTGGGCCGCACTAATGTGGACGTACAGGAGAGCGGGGAGCAGTTTGTCAGTGTGGAGAACTCCATGGGCGTCATCCACTCCTCTCAGGGGGTGTTGCCGCCGCCTTCGAAACACCTGCTCAGCGAGCCGGCCATCGTCGCCGGGCTGGCCAGGGCCACCCTGGGCAGCCGCAGTAAGGTCGACTGGGGCAGGATGATCGCCAATTACGACCACATCCGGGACGCCATCGAAGCGGTGGTGCCCGGTTTCGACGACTACAACCGCCGCGTGCGGGAGCCCGGCGGCTTCTACCTGCCCAATGGCGCGCGCGAGCAGCAGTTCCATACGCCCTCCGGCAAGGCCCACTTTACCGTCAACGCCGTCCCCGAAAACGGCCTGGCGCCGGATGAGTACATCATGATGACCATCCGCAGCCACGACCAGTACAACACCACCATCTACGGCCTGAACGACCGCTACCGCGGC
>CAYQKY010000252.1:0-9808 GCA_964418125.1 uncultured Phaeodactylibacter sp. | reverse complement strand
GCCGGTCAAACTGAAAAATGAAAAGCAGGCCAAGGAGGGAGACCAGGATAAAAAAAGTACCCAGGATCGCCCTCATTTTACGGCGGGCGGCCTTTTCGACCTCCGCCTTGTCAAAAAGCCGGGGCGCCAACCGGTAAGCGATGAGCCAGTAGGCCAGGAACAGGACGGCGAGCAGCAATATCCCCAGCCCGGCCTGCCAGGCCTCTATCGTCGTACCCCAGATGGTGAACAACTCCGTATTGAAAAACTCGCCCATAGGCCGTAAAATAATTGTCTTCTCCGAATAAAAATAGAAGTGGAAAAGTTATTTTCCCAGGAAAGAAATAATTTATCGGCCATGAAGATATTCCAGGGACAACTCGCAGACCTGCATACCCGTGAAATTTATCCGGCGGAAATACGCGTGCAATATGGGCGCATCGCCGCCGTACGCAGGCTGGAAAAGGCCCAAGGCCCCTTCATCCTGCCCGGTTTCGTCGATGCCCATGTACACATAGAAAGCTCCATGCTCGTCCCCTCCGAATTTGCACGCCTTGCCGTTGTTCACGGTACGGTAGCCACCGTTTCCGACCCGCACGAGATCGCCAATGTGCTGGGCACAGAGGGCGTTCACTATATGATCGAAAACGGGAAGCGGGCGCCGTTCAAATTCAATTTCGGAGCGCCGTCCTGTGTTCCGGCTACGGCTTTCGAAACGGCCGGCGCCGCCATCGATGCCGGCGCCGTGGAAGCGCTCCTGCAGATGCCGGAGGTCAGGTACCTGGCGGAGATGATGAACTATCCGGGCGTCCTGCACGAAAACCCTGAGGTGATGGCAAAGCTGGCCGCCGCCCGGAAACTGGGCAAACCCATCGACGGCCATGCCCCGGGGTTGCGGGGAGAAGATGCCCGGCGGTACTTTCAGGCCGGGATCAGCACCGACCACGAATGCTTTACCTACGAAGAAGGGCTGGAAAAACTGGAGATGGGCGTCCGGGTCATTATCCGGGAGGGCAGTGCGGCCAGAAACTTTGATGCCCTCATCGGGCTGCTCCCCCGGTTTCCCGGCCAGATGATGTTCTGCTCGGATGACAAACACCCCGACGGCCTCGTCCTGGGCCACATCAACCAACTGGCAGCGCGGGCGCGAGCCGCCGGCTGCGATCTTTTCGATGTGCTGCGGGCCGCCTGCCTCAATCCCGTCGAGCACTACGGCCTCGACGTCGGCCTGCTGCGCCCGGGTGACCCGGCGGATTTCATCCTGGTGGAGAACCTGGAAGACTTCCGCGTAAAGGCCACCTATATCGACGGCGCCCTCGTCGCCGAGAACGGACAGAGCCGGATCGAAAGCGTAAAAGCCAGGGTGGTGAACAACTTCCACACTTCCCCCAAGCGCCCGGAAGACTTCCGGATACCGGGCCGGGGGCGGCGGGTCCAGGTGATCCGCGCCCTGGATGGGGAGATCGTCACCGAAAGCTTTGTGGCCGATGCCCGGCTCGAAAACGGGCAGGCGGTTGCCGACCCTTCCCGGGACATCCTGAAGATGGCCGTCGTCAACCGTTATGAGGACGCCCCTCCCGCCCTGGGTTTTATCAGTGGCTTCGGGTTGAAAGAAGGCGCCATAGCTTCCTGTGTGGGCCATGACTCGCACAACATCATCGCCGTGGGAACGGACGAGCAGTCCATCTGCCGGGCCGTCAACCGGATCATCGCGCAAAAAGGAGGGATTTCGGCGGTAGGCAAGGGGCAGGAGCAATCGCTCCCCCTTCCGGTGGCGGGGATCATGTCCAACGCAGAAGGTTATGCAGTGGCCCGGGCCTACAGTACGATGGATGCCTTCGTGAAGGAGGGGCTGGGCAGCCGGCTCAGCGCCCCGTTCATGGCCCTGTCCTTCATGGCTTTGCTCGTTATCCCCAGCCTCAAGCTGGGAGACAAGGGGCTGTTCGACGGCAGTGCTTTTCGCTTTACGCCGTTGTTTGTTGATGGTTGACGGTTGTTTGTTCTTCCTTTTGGGGCGCGGCGGTTCTTCTGCAGGGCAACGAGGCAACGGGCAACCAAAAACGATCAACTGACAACTGCCTGACGTATCGTTCCCAACTTGACGCAGAATAATTATCTTTGGGGCCGGAACGCTTTTTTGGCCCTTATTGTGATCAATACTTTGATTATTTCAATCCCCATAAATGCTCAGATTGCTGGCACTGCTCGTATCCATTATTTTTCACCCGCTGTTGATAGTTACCTACATGCTGGCCCTGTTGCTGCTGATCAACCCCTATCTTTTCGGGGTCAGCAGCATTGCCGACAAGGCCAGTAAACTGCTTATCCTGCAGATCTTTCTATCCACCTTTTTTATTCCTTTTGTGGCGGTGGCCATGCTCCGCTTTACCGGCATGATCCGCTCTTTCCAGATGGAAAGCAGGCAGGAACGTATCGGCCCGTATATCATTACCGGAGTGTTCTACCTGTGGATGTTCCGCAATTTTCTGGACAATCCTGCCATCCCTACGGCTTTCACCAGCTTTCTGCTGGGCGCCACGATCGGCCTTTTCTTTGCCTTTTTCATCAACATATTCTCCAAGATCAGTGCACATGCAGTAGGCATGGGAGGCCTGCTGGGCATGGTGGTGATCACCATGCTGTTATTCAGTTACGAGACCTTCACCGTCATGTCGCCCCGGGGTACCATTGAAATAAGCATCAGTACGGTACTGCTGATCACTATCCTGATAGCGGGCCTGGTAGGCACCGCCCGCCTGTTTCTGCAGTCCCATGAACCTATGGACCTCTACGGCGGTTATCTCGTGGGGTTCGCTTCACAATTTATGGCCCTGCGTTTTTTATTTTAATTTCAGGCTTCCGGGTTTTCGAAACCTTTAGAAAGCCTGGCTCCATATTTTCCTAACCAAAGATTCATGGAAAAACAAGCAATTATCGTTGGCGCCGGGCTGGTCGGTTCTCTGTGGGCCGTCCTGCTGGCCAAGCGTGGCTATTCAATAGATGTTTATGAAATGCGGGATGACCCCCGCAAGGCAGGTTTCATTGGCGGGCGGTCCATCAACCTGGCAATGAGCACCCGGGGCTGGAAGGCCCTGGAAAAGGCCGGGATAGAAAATAAGATCCGCGATGTGGCCATTCCCATGAAAGGGCGGATGATGCACGATGAGGCCGGGGAGCTTGCCTTCCAGCCCTATGGCAAAGAAGGGCAGGCCATCTACTCGGTATCCCGTGGCGGCCTGAATATAGAGCTCATCCGGATCGCCGATCAATATGACAACCTGCGTTTTCATTTTGCGCAAAAATGCCTCGGCGTTGGACTGGAAGACAATAAGGTTCATTTTGAAGACACCCGGACCGGCGAACGCTCTTCCGCACAGGCGCCTCTTATTTTCGGAACGGACGGAGCCTTTTCCGCCGTACGCCGCAGCCTGATGAAACAGCCCCGCTTCAGCTATTCTCAGCAATACCTGGAATACGGATACAAAGAGCTGCACATTCCCCCCGGCCCGGATGGCCGGCATGCCATCGACAAAAATGCCCTGCACATCTGGCCGCGGGGGCAGTTTATGATGATCGCCCTGCCCAACGTTGACGGGAGTTTCACCGGAACACTTTTCCTCCCCTTCGAGGGAAGCCGCAACAGCTTCGAACACTTGCAAACCGATGAGCAGGTGACGGCCTTCTTTCGCCGGCACTTCCCCGACAGCATCCCCCTCATTCCCGGCCTGCTGGAGGACTTCCGCGCCAATCCCACCTCGGCCCTGGCCACCATCCGCTGCCTGCCCTGGTGCCATCAGGATAAAGTGCTGCTGATCGGCGACGCCTCGCACGCCATCGTCCCCTTTTACGGGCAGGGGATGAACTCCGGCTTCGAAGACTGTTCCCTCCTGGACGGCCTGATGGATACCCACCAGGACAACTGGAGCACCATCATAGAAATATTCAACCAGGACCGCCCCAAAGACGCCAACGCCATCGCCGACCTCGCCCTGCGCAACTTCGTGGAAATGCGCGACCGGGTGGCGGATCCCCGCTTCCTCCTGCGCAAAGAGATCGAAGCCTACCTGCATGAGGAATACCCCGAAGATTTCCTCCCCTTGTATTCACAGGTGACCTTCAGCCACATTCCCTACAGCCAGGCCCTGGCAGAAGGCCTGGCCCAGGACGAACTCTTCGACCGCATCCTCGCCATTGAAGGCATCGAAGAAAACTGGAGGGCCAATGCTGAAGTGGGAGAGGTTTTCCGGCAGTGGCTGAGGGAACGGGAAGGGTGATTCGTTGATTCGGGGATTCGTTGATTCGTTGATTCGGGGATTCGTTGATTCGTTGATTCGGGGATTCGGGGATTCGGGGATTCGGTGCGGGTTGACTTGTCCGGTGGAAATTTCGATCTTGAACAAGAAAAAATCACCCATCATGAAGGCCACTTTTACCGTTTTGCTCCTCGCCGTACTTCTGCCGCTCGCCGCTCAGGAAGAAGAGGCGCCCTATCACATTTTCAGCATCTATTTCGGTGGCGGCAGCTACTACATCGACGGGCAGCAGTCAGGAGAACTCAGCCAGTGGCTCCGGCAGTTTCCGAACCTCGAGGACTACGAGATCAGCGTCCACAGCCATACGGATGACATCGGCAGCAAGGAGTACAATGCCTGGCTCTCCCGCAACCGCAGTGAGGCGGCCATCCGCAAACTGATGGACAACGGCGTGCTGCCCGAGCAGATCTCCGTGGAGGATTTCGGGGAGCTGAACCCCGTTTACGACAATTCGACCTGGGAAGGAAAGCTTAAGAACCGCCGGGTAGATATTATTCTGAAGCCGATAGCGACGTAGGAACTCCCGGATTTGCATTTCTCCTCAGCCCTTCCCATCTTGCGCCTGTTTGAAAACCGATACATGAACATTCGAATAAGAGCATTCTTCCCATGGGCATTGTTGTTTTCCCTGGCCTTTTTATCCCTTTCCCCATTTGGAGGGTATAAGGCGGCCTTCAAAGCGCACTACAAAGGCATGCTGCTTTATGGAGAAGGCCACTATCAGCGGGCGGCCGGCCAGTTTGAGCGCGCTTACAGTATCCTTCCGGGCAACTACAACTTCGGCCTGTCCCTGGCCATGGCCCTCAGCCGGTCCGGGCGGGCAACCGAAGGCCTCAACCTGCTGGACCGGTGCGGACAGCAGCTCAATCCCCGGGGCCCGGAATACCAACAGAAGCTGGCCTATCAGCGCTTTTTCCGGGGGATGATCATGATGTACGACGGGCGTTACGGCGACGCCATCTCCCCCCTCAAGGAAAGTATTGAACTGCAACGGGCCATCGGCGAGCCCAGGCTCCTGAGTATTTACAACAACGCGCTGGGTTACGCTATACTCCTCAACCAGGGTGGCGGCAGCCACGCCCAGGACACCCTCGGCATGCACTACCACGTACATAAGCGCGACCTGTTGCGCGCCTTCGATTTCTTCGACCGGGCCCTCACCTACGACCCCAAAAACTCCGCCGCCCTCTACAACTACTTTCTCATCCGGGACACCCTGGGCATGGAAGCCCTCGAGGATTTTTTCGAAAACCGGGACACCACCATCATCGCCGAAGGGCGGGCGCTGCCCGAAAACAGCGGCCGGGCGCTACAGTTCGCCGAGTACGATGAACTGCTCCTGCTCCTCGATATCTCTGGTTCTATGGTCATGGAAAATGTGCCCTGCATGGGCGCCACGCGCTTCGACGTTATGCAGGAAACGGCTCTGCTGGTGCTCGACAGCCTCCCCCTCCACACCAAACTCGGCCTGGCCACTATCGATGGCGACTGCGGTACCGAACCCGTGGCCTGGGAACCCGTTGGGCGGCTCAGCCGTTACGACATGCGGTACCGCCTCCGCTTCCTGGTGCCCAACGGCACTACCCCACTGCTCGAGCGGCTCAAATACTGCCCTGAACTGTTCCTCGACGCCGACAGTACCCGCAAGGCCATCTTCCTGATCAGCGACGGGGCCAACATCTGCCGGATGGGCGGCGAAGATGTCTGTGACTGGGCAGAGGAAATGGCCCGCCGCAATATTACCGTCAACATTCTCACCTTCCTCGGTACAAGCTCAGACAATACCAACGCCTTCGCCGAATACGGCTGCCTGGCCGACCTCACCGGCGGCCAGATCCTCTACATGGACAACTACCGCTGCAGCTATGAATATTACGGCAATACCCTCATCGAAAGTTGCCGCCCGAAAATACCGGGCCTGCGACGTGTGCAATGCTGGGGGCCGGCCGTGAAGGAGCTGTGGGCGGTGGTGTTGGAGTGATTAGGGAGTAGTGTATCCGGGGATATTTGTAACGGCTTTTTGTTGCCGTAATGGCCATACAGTTTACGGAATGTGGGGATTCCCAACCTGCTTTTGCGAGGTGATAATAGTCATCTCCGGGTTGACAATTGTCATTGTTTCGGTTTACCCGCCTCAATTAAATTTATACACACCAAATGAATTGCTGCAATTACCCGTGGAGCGGGTTATTTTCTTTTGTTAAGAAATTGTCAGGGTATTGATAGTGGGAAAAAAAATATTTAATTTGGGTAACAGTTGGTAAATCTCTAATCTCACAACGGCCTAATTTTTCTATCCACCCCTTACAATGACGCTACAAGCGGCCTGAAAGCCATTGTACCAAGCCCATTTATCAGAGCTACAGCAACTGCATTGAGCAGGGCAGTTTTTCTTTTTCAGGCGTAGAGGATATACCCTCCTTTATGGCTTATTAAACGGCTCAAATTGTATTTCAACATAAGACAAACAATCAACAAAAAAAGCAACCAAAATGACGTCCCTGACCACCACGTACGATTCCATCAACGAACGGCAACTACTCAGCAGCTTGCGGGATGAACTGGCTCTGTATCAGGAGGAAAGCCGGTTTTTTCATAAAATACTGCGCAAGGCCCAGCTATCGGGCAAGGGTACTCAGGAAAAGATCGAAACCCTGATCGGCCGGCTGGCCATTTTCCGGCAGGAAACGCTGCCCTCCCTGCAGAAAGCCCTGCGCTCCCTGGATGGCCAGAACTCCAACAGCACGACCGCCGACCGCGGCCTGAGCCAGGTCTCCCTGTTTACGGAAGGCATGGAAGAGGCCCGGCGAAAACTAAATTCTATTAAACGGGAGGCCTTTCGGGAGTTGAGTTCCGATTTTATCCAAAACCCCATCTGGTAGGGGCGTGTTCTCCTATGGATGGCGCCCTGGTGCAGTGCGGCGATCGATACAGAGCAGGACTGGGGCGCCGGGGCCGTTGCCGAAAATATATTCATTTCAATAAGCCACCCTGCCGATAACCTTAGACGAGATCATCTGAAAGCTGGCGAGCCCTGGGGTAATCCCCGGGGCTTCGTTCATTGATGGCAGGCGGTAACCGTCAGTCCCGGTGGTTCTCGGACAGGGGAGAAGAAGTGGAAGCGGCATTGTAGGCTCCTCCTATGGGAAGCTGGCGGAAGAAAGTGTTGGCGAACAACTGTTTGCGGGTTTTGATATTACCCTCCAGGTTGGGCGATGCATTTCCTCCGCAGTTGATAAAAGAAAGGTTCTCGACGAAAACGATCTCATCGACCGGGATAAAGCTCAGGGGTTTTTGCCCGCACCTGTGGCCGAAGGTCGGCAGTTTTGGCACCCCCTTGTCTCCGTAGTGGTGTTCACTCCCCAGTTTTTCATGTATGGCGGTAAAGAGAATGGGGTTGCCCAGGCGCTGGTTTCTCCCGTTTTCCGCTTTAGGGTAGAAAGTATGTTTTACCGGCGTCAGGCCGTTTTTGACAATGTAAAAATGAATCGGCAAATTGACCTCAGCATGAAATTCTGTGGTGAACTTTCCCTGCTCCACCGTGCGAACCCGGTGCAGCCCGGTAAAGGCCGGGGGAAATTCCGCTTCCTGGGTTACGTATATATCGAGGCTGACCGGAGAGCCGTCCGGGCAATGGACCTGTCCTTCCAAAATATAGTTCTTAGTATTGGAGTGGGTGGAAAACAGCAGAACACAGGTAGAGATTACCAATATCAATAACAACAGGAGCGGCAGCCTCGATTTTTTCATGGTGTTATTGGGATTGTTCAGTTAAAAGGGTCCGGATGTACTAAATTGAAGGTAGCAATATATTGAAATTCATGGTCTTATTCAAGGCATAAAGAAAAAAAAGAGGTGGTTTATCAGAAAAAATTAAGTAAGCCGGGCTCTGTAGCATGTTGGTCAGCCTTATCGGGAAACAACTGGAACGTGCGGAAAATGGTGCTGTCGCCATCCTTCTCCGGCAGGGCGACCTCAAACTCCGTTTCCTCCCGGTAATTTTCCCGGGTGAACGTCAGAATGGCCGTATTCTCCCCCGCTTCTGCCTGGTAGGCCAATGTCAGTTTACCGTCCGAAGCGGTATATCCCGTGGCCTTCTCATCTCCCCCCACCTGAACGTAAACGCCCTCCAGAGGGGCCAGCGTATAGGCCTCCACCACTTTAACATTAATGTACACTTCCCTCGGCGGGTTCATCTGCCGTTCCTTGTAATCCTCATACCAGGCGGCCAGGCGGGGAAAGCCCAACACCACCAGGATGAGCGCGATCACCGCTCCCACCAGCATTTTCCGGAGTTGGCCGATAAACTCCTCCCGCACCTTTCCGCCTTCCTCCTCCCCCTTCTTTTTCCAGGAGGGCCACCGGCGGCGAAACCACTCTTTTATTTCCGACTTTTTCATATTGAGGGGGTTGGGTTGAATTCTTTTTTTACTATAAGAAGCTGTTTGAATTTGACACTTCAGTTTTGTTATGGCTCTTTTTGCGCTGCTTTTCGTTGCCGAAATCCTCATTTAGCTAAGGCTAAACTCCGGTTTCGGCGCCTCAATCAGCACAAGAACATCTCATAACAAATTCTAAAACCAAATTTAAACAGCTTCTATCAGAACACGGTTTTTCTTTATTGAGTTTCTCCAGCGGCGAATTTTCGCAAAATTGCCGGTATTCTAAGCCTATCCGCCCCGGAGAAAGCCCTCCTTTCTGAAAAAAAAATTATCTTGTTTCTTCAATTCAAGCCTATGGATCGAAGAGAGGTTTTAAAATACACCGCGCTGCTTACCGGTGCTGCCGTCAGCGCTCCTCTGGCGAGTGTGATCCTTTCCGGATGCAATGCGGGCCCTGCCGAAAATGCCGAAACGGATAGCCCTGCGTTCTTCACCCCGGAAGAATTTATCCTGCTCACCACTATTGTAGACCTGATCCTGCCCCAAACTGACAGCCCCTCCGCTTCCGGTGTGGGGGTCCATCATACGATCGACAGCATGGTGGGCGGCGTGTACAAGGAGGAAGACAAAGCCACCTTTAGAGAGGGATTTGACGCTTTGTCCGCTTATCTGAATGCAAAAACTGAAGGCCGAAGGCTATCGGGCCTGGAGCCCGGCCAACAGCTGAGGCTGCTGCAGGAACTGGAAAGTTCGAAGGAAGAAAAATGGGAGGAGGCCCGCGACGCCTTTCTGGGCCTGAAACAACAAACCATTGCCTATTACCTTTCCACCAGGGAGATAGCCACCAGATATTTAACTTATTTACCTGTCCCCGGAACGTACAAAGCCTGTATATCCGTGGAAGAAGCAGGGGGTAAAGCCTGGGCGTTATGAAATTCAATTCGCAAGGGAAAGCCGAACGCACCTACGACGCCATCGTCATCGGTTCGGGCATCAGCGGCGGTTTTGCCGCTATGGAATTATGCCGGAAAGGGCATAAAACCCTGGTCCTCGAAAGGGGAAGGATGGCCAAACATGGAGAATACCCGACCGCCATGCTGGACCCCTGGGAATTGCCCAACCAGAATATGGTGA
>CAYQKY010000251.1:0-9861 GCA_964418125.1 uncultured Phaeodactylibacter sp. | reverse complement strand
TTGCTTACGCAAGCGGTGGCTTGACGCTCGGAAAAATAGTAAAGTCAAACTAAGGCGTGATCAATATACCACTCCCTACTCTCCTCCGAGATCTTCTTGTGGTGTTTACGCCGGTCTTCCAGGCGGAAGGCCTCGATGCGGCGCTCGAATTCCTCCCAGCTTTCGTTGCAATGCTCGCCGTCCTGGAAGTAGAGTTCGTGGACGGTGATCTGCTCGGGGTTGCCGCTTTCACTGAGCAGCTCGCGGTGGCGCCGGGCTCTGGAGCGGACATCTCGGTCGCCGGGGAATTGGGAATGCTCGTAGATGTTGTCGATCATTACAGCGTATTGCTTCAGTAATTCCCGGTATTCCCACTTTTCAAGGTATTGGTGGAGGAAAGCCCAGAGAAGCAGTGCGGGAACGGAAAAGGCGGTTGCCATGTACAAGCCGTATTTCGCTGTAGTTATGAAAAAACCGAGCATAAATACCAGTATGATAGATTTTTTGATCTGGCTTGCCATGGTTAATGGTTTTCGATGTTGACGTTTACGTTGACATTTACATTATTGACATGCCCTTGTCTTTGTCTGTCCCGCTCTTTCATCTTCTTTCGGACATAGGCTTGTCCTTTGGCGTCCCACCCTGTCGGTATGTCCCGCCAGTCGATGTCTTGTCTTTGTCTTGTCTGATAACTATGCCTGTATCCATGTCCAGACATGAAACCGCCAGACAAGCCTTCGAATAAAGACATGAACAGGACAGACAAGGCCATCCATAAAATGCAGACAAAGAACCAGACAAGCTGCAAGACAAGGGAGATGATTATGACAAGGACATAAGCTATTGCTTGTCCGATCCAGACGGCAAGCCGCCGTACCCGGAATTTTTTCGCCTCTTTTTTTACCGTTTCACCCAGGCTGGGGATCTCCCACTCGATGACCCGGACGGGAAAGGCGTTTTTTTGCTGAAATTCCCCGAATTCTGACGTTTTTTCGCCGATTTCCTGGAATTCTATCTCCTCGAAGAGATCATTTTTGCATTGGTTTGCATTGGTTTGCATTGGTTTGCATAAGCCATCATGCAGTTTTCTGCACTGTAAAGTGCTGATTATCAATAAAAATCCATGCAATTGCATGATTTTGCATTAAGATCTATGAACCCTCTCCCCCACCAGTAGAGGAAGAGAAGGCGGAGAAGTATTCCGCTACTGTCCGGGTGGAGTATCCTTTCACTCTTTTCTGGCCCACTTTGCTGAGCAATGAGCTGGTTTCTGGTATGGTGAAGCCTCTGGCCCAGTAAGGTTTGATCAGCATGGCCTTCTCCAGTTTGAGTTTCCGTTCAATCAATAGTTGCTTGTCCGTCTCTGTCAGTGTCTCTCGTCTTTGTCCGAATCCATTGCGGACATTGTCTTGTCTCCAGGCGGCATGGGCTGTCTCGCTGTCGTCTTCCATATCCGGCTTCCAGAGTTGTCCGCAGACAAGGCTATGTCCGGCCAGATTGATGTCTGGCTCTGTCTGTCCGCTTGTCCGTTTCTTTGTCTGTCTGGGGGGAAGGGCATATCTGTCCGGCTTGTACTTCAGCAGGATATGTTCCTCAAACCATTCTTTGATCGCTTCCCACATGGCTCTATTGTCTCTCCGTGAGCAATTCGTTGAAGCTGTAGATCACGAAAGCGGTGGCGCTGCCGACCAGGACTGCCTTTGCCCACATCAGCACACCCGACCCCAACCCGTCCACCGGTGCGGCAGACATCACAAAGAAAACCACGTCCAGGATAGCAAAGAGCAGAATGTAAGAGATCTTCTTTTCGCCAAATTTGATCACCGCCGATATGCCCCGCCGCAGGGTCATCAGCAAAGCGGTCAGGTTAAAAGTGAAGGCAAAAAGCCATCCGCTGACTTTGCGGGCAGTGTCGTTGTTCAGGGCGCTGACGTCCATTCCAATGCTGGCCACGTGCTCCATCTGGAAGATGAGGATGAAAACGAAAGCCATATAGATGAGGACGGTGACAAAGGAGTTTGTTTTGGGAGTGTTTGTAGTTGGTTGCCGGCCATTGGTTGTCTGTTGATGGTTGTCTGTCGCAGGGGGCAAGACGGCGGTGGACGGCTTACTATTGGCAATTCGCGATGGGCTGCTTTCCGGGGGCTGTTCCCATTCCGTCTTCCTGCTTGGCGCCGGGTTGCTGATATTGATCTGTATATTGAACTGCTGGGCAATCTCCTGGGCACTTTCCACGACTTCCTCCGGCCGCCGGGGGTGCGGCCTGGCGTAGGTGGCGACGATCTCCCGGACGACGTCTGGAGGCAGGGGGGCGTCTTTGCCGTAGTAAAAGTCCATGCGGGTCATGGCGCGTTTGAGGGTTTCCAGGCCGATGCCGAGGCTTTCCGCCAGGGTTTGTGGGGTGAAGGTTGCTTGCATTTGTAGGTGGTTGTTTTTACTTTGCATCGCATTTTTTTTAGAGCGGCAGCAAGTGCTTCCTACGGCAGCTGCCGCTCATTATCTTAATAGTCTTTCTGCTTTTCAATGTGGCTCGCCTTTGGGGCGGAGCGTTTGTTTTCTCGTTGTGTGCAAAGGTTAGGAGCTGCCTCTTTTGCTGCTTCGGGTGGTTGGTGCTTCGGCTTTTTCTTTTGCTTCGGTTGTTTGATAGCTTGTGGCTTTCGTGCTCTTTTGTCCCTTCATTTTTTTTGCGGAAAAAAAACGAAGCAAAAAAACCGCCGCCTACGCAGCTTCGGCTAAAACTGCCTTCCATTCCGCTGCACACGCCAAACTCGCTTTAATCGTTTATTCACTGCTCTTTATGCTTCGCTACCATAGCTGTTTCACTTCGCTTATTGACCTTCCTCGCTCAGACAGTGCCGTGTGCGGACGCTCCATTTCAGGCAGTTTTTTAACGCCGAACCTGCTAAGGGCGGAGGGCAACGTGGGGCTGCTTTGTGGGGCTGCTCTGCATTGCAGCTCAGGTATGACTGCTCTGCGATTGCCGCCATGGTATAGCAGCCATACGGGTGGTGGCCGGCATTATGGATTTTTGGGTAACAATTCTTGGCGAAGATTTTCCCGGATAGCCACCAAAGCATCCCACGAATGGAGCGCCTTAACCTTTCCTCCAGCTTTTGGAAACTGACTGTCCCGAGGCGCGCAATGGCTTGGGGTGCGCAGCGAAAACCGAGCCTTAGAATTGTCCAAAAAGGCCATAAAGCCTTGATCTTTTGTTACTTTTGGATCAAGCCAAAAGTAAAAAGCCATAAGTGGCCAACGCTGCTCGAAGCACTTAAGCTGAAAACCGATGCACCTCTGCATCAACCCGAACCTGTCAAAAGCAGCCAAGCTGCAACCAGCACGCTTCCGCACCGGCAGGTGAAAAACGCCTTTATTAATCTTCTCCCCAATACTCCCCCGCCTTCAGATCCACCCAATCATTCCACTCCTCCAGTTTCAGGCGGAAGCCGTAGATCCACCGGCCCAGGCGGGCAAAAACGTGGTACCCAAGAGGTTTTCTTTCGGTTGTAGCATTCATGATGATGAAATTTTGATGAAGCAATATGTTGGGCTGTTCAGATTGTTGGATTATTCCATTCGTTCTCGGCAGTGTAGACCGCTACCGGAGGCGTATTGTGGGGGGCGTCCTGCCGGTAGATGCCGGCCCAGACCATTCGGTACTTCTTCACCAGCACGTAGCAGCGGTTCAGTGAATTGTTCTTGAAAGTGATCAGCGGCCGTTCGTGCTCCGGGAGGTGCTTCACTTTTTCAGCCATTGGCCCGGTGTATTCGGCTGGGCGGAAGACCAGCTTGTATTTTCCTCCTCTTTGATTGCTCATCGTCCCTGTTTTAGCTGCGCAGAATGTCTGCTATTGTCCTGGTTTTTCCCCGTTGAATTCCTCCACGGCTTTGTAGGCCGGGCTTACGGTACGTAACCCTGGCGGGCGGCGGGTATTTTTTCTCGTCATCCACCCACTTCTTGGTCAGGATGAATCCATTTTCCGTGTTATCGGTATCGAAGAAAGCCTCGGGCTTAGGTAGGGCGCCGTGCTCGCGATGCCAGTACATCTGGGAGAGCTTCAGGCGTTCCTGGTAAAAAAATGTGATCTTCTCGTACAACGGGATACTAGGGTGCGGTGGATCTCCGTACATGGCTGCCAGGCGGGCCAGGATAGCCTGGCGCCGGCCTTGGGGGAAAAACTCGCCCGGGTATAGCCATGTTTGGGCGAGTTTCCACAATACCGTCGCACCTTTTCGCGCCCAGGTATCCCAATCCAACCGGGCTTCGGCCGCGGCCGGCCGGCCTGCTGTCCCGGCCTGCTGTCTGCTTCTCTCGTTCCTGTTCACCGGTTCCTGTTGTTCCAGCCCTGTGCCGCTCGGCGGTTCCGGCTGTTCACGTTGTTCAGGTTGGTTCGATGCGGAATTTTCCGGCTGGCACATTTTGCCGAAGTCGTTTTTTTCCGCATCGCTGCAAAATTTTCCGCCTACAAGTTCTTTTTGTACAAGTTTGTAACCGGGTACAGTACATGTACTTGTAGGCGGAAAATTTTTCCGAGTATGTGTTGTTAGGAGGTTTTCTTTCCGCATACACTGTGTTGGGGCGTTCAAGGGCGTCAGGCGAGCGGTGGAATGCCGGCCCTCGATCCAGAGGAACTCCGGTGAGATGGCCAGTTCGAAGTCGCTGGTGCGGCCGTGAAAAACTGAATACAGGGGGTTACCTTCTTCATCCCGTCCCACCGGCGCCAGAAATCCTGCTTGCTCAAGAGATTTTCGGTAGTTGCGGATAGATCGGCCGGTGCGGCCGGTGATATCCGCCAGAAAGACATTGTTGGTGGCAAGCAAAGGCATAGCTTCCCAATCCAGCTGAACCCGAAAGCCGTAGGCGGCCTGCCACCGCTGGAACTCCATTGCGTAGAGGCGAATCAGTTCGCGGGCGAGAAATTTGTGTGGAAGTTTCAGTTTGGGCTTGGGAAACTGGCTGTTGTACCGTTCCATAGCTGCTTCCACCAGCCGATAGCTTTTCGGCAGGTCTATGCGATATCGGGTGATGTTGTTTTTCAGCTGTGTCGATGTAGAAATTAAGGTCATGCTTAGCCAGGTTTTAGAAGTAGCCGGAGCCCAGCAAAGGGCTCCGGAACTCCATTTAAATAAGCAGAGATTTTCTGCTTCTCTCTGTCTTCAACCCCGTTCAGGGTCATTTTTCTTTTACAGTTTTTCAAATTTCAGCCGCAGCCCGTCTACCTCTTTCTCAATAATACCAGTGAGCTTTTCTTGAAAGTGACGGCAAAGTTCCCGGATCTCGGGATTGCCCAGGAAGTCCCCTTCCAACCCGAGTAGCAGGCCGGAATTTAGGTAGCTGTTTGCCGGCCGGCCGGTGTTGAACATTTCGGTCGACTGCGCCGCCGCCGTTCCCGTTGTGCCGATCACGATGGCGCCGGAGCACTTGATCATTTCCAAGAGTTTCTCGTGCGCTTCCAGATTTGCCAGTAAATTTTGTCCTTTTTCGAGCTGAGATTTTGTCATTTTCAAACTCAGTTTTGGTGAATAAAAATCCACTTTTGCCTATTTTTTAATTCGTATTTATTGGATTTTTTTATCCGGTTTTTTCTGATTTCTTTATGAATATTTTGGATTTTTCTCTTGAATTTTTTCAAAAAACCATGTTAAGAATTTGGATTTTTCTCTTGAATTTTTCCAAAAAATCAGCCTAAAACCCTTTACATATAAGGAAATAAGGATAATTTTGTTGCTTAAGCTTCCCTTACTGCGAGCAGTTTCGTAAATTGCTAGAGCAAATCAGGATTACCTGAAAACAAAAATAGTTACTACATAATCAAAAATCAAGTTTTAAACTGATATTTTTTCAGACAAAACGCTATTTTTCTATTTTTTATGTACATAGCCCAGAATATCAAGCACTTACGAAAAGCCAAAGGCATCACCCAGGGAGAACTGGCGGAGATGATCGAAAAAGTGCCGACCACCATCAGCGACTACGAAAAGGGGAAGACGGTGCCCCCGCTGGATATTGCCCTCCAACTCGGCGACATTTTCGGGGTGAGCCTGGATGACCTGGTAAAGCGAGACCTCTCCTCCGAAGGGCTGCTCCTTTCCGGGAAAGCTCCCCATGGGGGCAGCGTTGCCAGCTCCCAAGGCCAGGAACTGGCCATCCGCCTGCTGGCCCTCAAACTCAAGGATATGGCCCGGGAGGTCAAAGAGAAGGATGAGGAGCTGTATGAGAAGATCGGGCTGGAGGAGCTGGTGAGGGTGGTGAGTGGGATGTAGGGCGAAACAATTAAAAATTGGGGACTTTCTAAAATAATATTTTCAGAAGCAGCTTTTAAGTATTATTCCCTACTGGCTTTGTTCAAGAAAACCCATCATGTAAATAGCTTGGTTATACTACACTCAGCAACAAATCCCCTCCCCTTACGTAAAAACATTACCAAAATTCCTATTATTGCTAAAGCCATAAAACATTACCCAACACACTCAAAAAAACGACGATCTAAAACCTATGATCCCGGACTATCAATCCATAATGCAGCCACTGCTTGAATACGTCTCCGATGGAAAGCCCTACCGGCTGAGGGACGTCGTTGACGGCTTGGCTGACCATTATCAGCTAACAGAGGAAGAACGCAAGGAGTTACTCCCAAGCGGACAGCAGCCCATTTTCACCAACCGGGTGGGCTGGGCGCGGACATACTTGAAGAAGGCCGGACTCCTAAAAAATGAGAAAAGGGGGGTAATGGTAATCACCGAGCGCGGGTTGGAAGTGCTGAAGAGCAAGCCTGAAAAGATCGACAATGACTTCCTTGACCAATTCGAATCGTTCCGGGATTTCCGGACGAAAGGTAAAAAGGAGAAACAAACGGTTAAGGAAACGGCAATAGACTCCATAGAATCCAAGCGGCAAACGCCGGAAGAACTCCTCGAATACGCCCACCAAAAGCTTCAGGAGGAACTGTCTCAGGAACTGCTTCAGGCGATCAAGGACTCCTCTCCCCGCTTCTTCGAGCAATTGGTTGTGGACCTGTTACTGGCTATGGGGTACGGAGGCTCCCGGGCTGATGCCGGGCGGGCTATCGGGCAGTCCAGCGACGGGGGGGTGGATGGCATCATCAAGGAGGATAAGCTGGGGCTGGATATCATTTATGTTCAGGCGAAGCGTTGGGAGAATACGGTGCCGGTGCGGGAAGTGCGGGATTTTGCCGGAGCATTGCTGGGTAAAAAAGCCAGGAAGGGGGTCTTTATTACTACTTCCAACTTTCCGAAGTCTGCTTACGAGTACATTCAATCCATTGAGCCGAAGATTATCCTGATCGATGGAGAGCAGTTGGGGCAGTATATGATCGAACATAACGTAGGGGTCTCTACCCACAAAATATTCCAGGTGAAACGGCTGGACTCTGATTATTTTGAAGAGTAAAACAAGGGGGCAGAAAAAATAGCAGGAAAAAATGAAGCGCCAACTTTCCGAAATTGACATCTGCATGAAGTACATCACACCGGCTTTGCAGAAGGCCGGCTGGGATATTCATGCCCAGGTGTTTCGGGAGGCGTCCCTCAACCAGCTTACCAAGGGGCGGATACACGTCCGCGGGCAAATGTACCAGCGGGGGAAGCCGAAACGGGCGGATTACATCCTGGTGGTCAACAATATCCCAATCGCAGTGATCGAGGCGAAGAAGAATACGCTTGCGGTGAGCGCCGGCATGCAGCAGGCGCTGGAGTACGCCGAGATGCTGGACCTGCTCTTTGCCTACAGCTCCAACGGGGATGCCTTTCACGAGCACGACAAGACCCTAAGCCAGGGAGGCCTGGAACGCGAGCTGGCGCTGGATCGTTTCCCCTCTCCCCAGGAGTTGTGGGAACGCTACAAACGCCACAAGGGCATCGAGGATGATGAAGTAGAGAAGGCCGTCACCCACGAGTTTTACGAGTATCAGGATGGGAAGCAGCCGCGCTACTACCAGATCGTGGCGATCAACCGGACGGTGGAGGCGGTGGCGAAAGGGCAGGATAGAATACTGTTGGTGATGGCCACCGGCACGGGCAAAACCCTCACCGCTTTTCAGGTCATCTGGAAGCTGTGGAAATCGGGGCTTAAAAAACGCATCCTCTTCCTGGCGGACCGTAACATCCTGCTGGACCAGGTCAAGACCGGCGACTTCCGCTACTTCGGTGATAAGATGACCATCGTGCGGCAGCATAAGGTGGAAAAGCAGTTTGAGGTCTACCTGGCACTCTACCAGGGGCTGACCGGGCAGAGCGAGGTGGACAACATCTATCGGGAGTTTTCCCGCGATTTCTTCGACCTGGTGGTGATCGACGAGTGCCACCGGGGCAGCGCTTCAGCCGAATCCAACTGGCGAAGCATTCTGGAGTATTTTGACCGGGCTACCCATATCGGCCTGACGGCTACGCCCAAGGAAACCAGCAAGGTGTCCAACATCTTCTACTTCGGGGAGCCGGTGTATTCCTACACGCTGAAGCAGGGCATTCAGGACGGCTTCCTTGCGCCCTACAAGGTCATCCGCATAGACATTGACCGGGACGTCCTCGGCTGGCGGCCGGAAGGGGGGCAGTTGGACATCGAAGGCAATATTGTGCCGGACCGCATTTACAACTCCAAAGACTTCGACCGCAACCTGGTCATCGACAACCGGACCCGCCTGGTGGCGAAACGGGTGTCCGACTTTCTAAAAAAGACGGGCCGGTTCAGCAAGGCCATCGTCTTCTGCGTGGACATCGACCACGCGGAGCGCATGCGCATCGCTCTGGCGAATGAGAATAGGGACCTCTGCGCCGAGAACCCCAAATACGTGATGCGCATTACCGGCGATAACCCGGAGGGCAAGCGGCAGCTCGACAATTTTATTGACCCGGCGTCACAATATCCAGTGATCGCCACAACTTCCAAGCTGCTGACCACCGGCGTGGACGCGCAAACCTGCAAGCTGATCGTGCTGGACGCTCCGATCGAGTCCATGACCGAGTTCAAGCAGATCATCGGGCGGGGCACGCGGATCAATGAGGACTTCGGCAAGAGCTATTTTACTATTATGGACTGCCGCAATGTGACTAAGCTGTTCGCCGACCCAGCATTCGACGGAGAACCGATCATGGTGTACGAGCCGGAAGCGGATGAAGATGCGGCGCCCTCCGAGGAGCAGGAAGAAGAACTGGCCTATCCGACAGAGGAAGAGGTAGTGTGGGAACCGCCCACTGTGGAAGAGGAAAAAGTGCACTACCGCAAAACCCGGGTGGATGGCATTGAGGTGTCCATTTTAAGGGAGCGGGTACAGTACCTGAACGCTGAAGGCAAGCTCATCACCGAATCGCTGCGGGATTATACCCGAAAGGGCCTCCGGCAGGAATTCCAGTCACTGGATGAATTCCTCAACACCTGGAACGCCAAAAAGCGCAAGAAGGAACTCATCGAAGAGTTGGAAGAGCAGGGCCTTTTGCTGCACGAGTTGCAATCGGTAGTGGACCAGGAGCTGGACCTCTTTGACCTGATCTGCCACATTGCCTTCGACCAGCCGCCGCTAACCCGCCGGGAGCGGGCCAACAACGTTAAAAAGCGAAATTATTTCACCAAATACGGCGAGCAGGCCCGCAAAGTGCTGGAGGGTATCCTGGACAAATACGCGGACCAGGGCATTGAAGAGATTGAGACCATCAAGATACTGCAATTGGACCCCTTCCGGAAAATGGGCACGCCCAAGCAACTGATCCAGATCTTTGGAAGCAAAAAAGCCTATCTTGAGGCCATCCAGGACCTGGAGAATGAACTGTACAAAACGACTGCCTAAACTATGAGCCTGAGCACTTCCATAAAGACCATCCAGAACATCATGCGCAAGGACGCCGGCGTGGACGGCGACGCCCAGCGCA
>CAYQKY010000250.1:7441-9867 GCA_964418125.1 uncultured Phaeodactylibacter sp. | reverse complement strand
ATCTGCGGGAAGCCGAAGCGGGTGGTGAACTCCAGGGGGTAGATGCCGTTGCCGTTGACGATGCAGTTGATGTCAATGTGGCCGGTGAACTGCTCTTTGGCCAGGGTATGGGCCATCTTGCCGAGGGTGGCGTCGAAAATGGGGTTGTCTTCCGCCCAGAACATGCTGGTGCCCATCTCGCCGGTGGAGACGCCCAGCTCCTTGGGGAAGAGTTTTTTGTGCTCGAAGGTAATGTTGATTGGGCGGATGAACTCGCGGCCGTTGAAGAAGGCGGCCACCGAGATCTCTACGCCATTGACCTTGCGCTGCAGCTGGAAGGTCCAGCCCTTGTCGCCCCAGGTCTTCTCGTAGGCCTTCAGCACTCGGATGATGTCGCTGCCGTCTTCCTCCTTACCAACGAAGAGCAGCTGTTTGTAGTCCTGCGTTTCGCCGCTGGGCTTGATAACGTAGGTGTTGGGGTTGGCCTGTACGTATTCGATGCCCTCGTGAAAAGTGCTGAACTCCTGATAGTTCAGGATCTTGATCTTGTGGCGTTTCAGTTCGCTCTGTCCGAAGCTTCGGTCCAGTTCCAGCTTGTCGGTGTATTCGGTGCCGCCGATGACGTACTTGCCGGCGGCCCTCAGTTCGGTGGCTCTTTTCCCGTAGCCCGTATAATCGAAGAGGATTACGTCGGCCCAGCCGATCTGCTTTTCCCAGTTGCGGGTTTTGGGCACAAAGCCGTCGCCCACCTCGCGGCAGGGCTTGTATTCGATGTAGAGCTTCACGTCGTTGCCCTCCTGAAGGGTGGCGTGGGCAAGGTCCAGGATATCTCCCCAGCGGGAGACGAACAGGAAGCGGCGTTTTCTTTCTTTTTTCGGTTTCACTTTTTGGAAGGTTAAATCGGGGCGAATGTAGATATTATCGCGCTCACTTGTACACATGGTAAGTAGAAAAAATCGTTGGGTGGAATGCCCCTTTTTGATATACGGTAAAAAACCCGTGGACTGGCTGCCGATCTTGCGGTGGACAAAAGCCGGAAATCGGCGTAGCTCCGGGCATTTGTCAACTTGTTGGCTATCAACACTATACAGCCTTAGGGGTGGCGTGGGCATACTTTGGAGCCGGCCGCTATGCCCGGCCTGGCAATGTATTTCTACGCGTTCCTATCACATTTCCACTGTATTTCCATCTGTTCCCAATCTACTTCGCCCGGAAGTTCACCCGCTCTTTCCGGATAAGGATCACTTTATCAATGTGTTGGTTGAGGTTGGGCACTTCTTCTGAGAGGTTTTTGTAGGTAAACGACCGTTGCCGGATGGCGCCGTGTATTTCCGGAAAATCGCCCAGCAGCTCCACCAGTTGCCGGCGGAAACCGGAGGGGTCAAGCCGGATCAGCTCGTTATCGCCCGTCCTTTTCGCCCACATCTCCAGTACTTTCCGGGCGGGAGTATTCCAGACGCCCGACTTGGGGTGGCGGTCCTGCCGGAGCAGGCGCCCGGAGGTGTAAAGGGAGAGGTGGGGCCCTTCGAAGACCGGCTTTAGGTTTGCTGTTGCCGCGCTACCCTGTTCTTTCAGGTGAGGTGCAGAGAGGGCAAGGAATGGGAGGATCAGGATGCCAAATATCCACTTTTTCATAGGTTAGGGTTGTTGCTTTTGAAATACCAATACTGTTCGAACAGTTGTCAAAAATAGTTAATGGGTAAAAATGGTAAAATGTTTCAAAAACAACAATAGAAAAGAAGGTTAGTTCCCGGATGGCTGAAGGAGCGGAAGATCATTCTAATTTCAGTATAGTGAAATACACCCTCCAAACAATCTCTAAAAATATGCCTGGACACTTACATTCATTCAGGGGATCAGTATAGCCTCCACCCACTCCCCATCTTCCAGCGTATACCCGCGCCGTTGGTGCTGGTTTCTGCCCAACTGCAGGACGTCCATCTGCGAAGGGTTGACCCGTACGGCCATGAAGTGGAGGCTTTCTCCGTAGATTACATCCAGGGTGTCCTTCACTCTGCTTCCCGGGGCGCGCAGGGCGGTATAGTCTTTCAGCGCATCGGAGTTCTTTACCCGTTCCAGCAACGGGCCGTATTCATCGTTTTCTTCGTCGATGAGTTCCGCCCGGCCCTTCATCCGCACCTGCAGTTTCTTCTTCGGGTGGTAGAAAAGGGCGGAAACCCTGGGGTTCTCCCTGACCTGCGCCACCTTAGGGGTTCGCGAATCGGTGAAGAACAACACGCTCAGGCTCTGGCTTACCTCGCGGGCCACCACGGTCCGTACTTCGGGATACAGGCCGAAAGTGGCCAGGCTGAAGTATCGGAAAGGGTGTCGGTGGTCGGCGTTGCTGCGCAGTAGTTCGGCTTTTGCGAGTTCGAATAGCTCCATAGTATTTCAAGGTTATTCTTTTACCGGGATGTTGAATCGCTCCAGGACTTCAGTGGGCGGGC
>CAYQKY010000250.1:0-7341 GCA_964418125.1 uncultured Phaeodactylibacter sp. | reverse complement strand
TTAAACATAGTCTGGACTTCAAATATACGTTAAGACAATTGAAATACTTGCGCCGGCGGCCTATCTCCCCAGGGCTGCTTTTCTTACCGCCACGAAATCGCCGGCCTGCATTCTGATGAAGTAAATGCCGCTGCTGTGCTTCCCGCCATCCCAGTGGAGGATGTGGCGCCCGGAAGCAAAATGGCCGTTTGCCAACGTTTTGACTTCCCGCCCTGTCTGGTCCAGAACCGAAACCTTTACTTGTGAGGGCACCGGCACTTCAAAAGTGATGGCCGTCGCGCCGGCAAAGGGATTGGGGTAAACTGGAAAAAGCCTGTAAGCGCCATGATCTGCGGTTCTGACGGGAGAAAGCGGGCTGACGGTTACACTGAAATCATCCTGTACCATCCCGCCCCGGTGGTCATCAGCGGTAAGGGTGATGATAACTTGCCCGGTATCCAGGGCTATGAGCTGCAGCCAATATCCGGTGTCGATTGTTGCAATCACCTTGCCGGGATGGCCGGAACTGACGGAATAGCCCAGCGCCTCCAGGTCCTGGTCGGGATCCTCGAAGACGGAGGGGGTGGCATGGAGGTTGCGTATCAGCAACGTGTCGCCAACCACCATGCTGGTGTCGGGGATGGGGCTGGCCACCACCGGAGCCAGGTTTTCCGGATGGATCATCAGGTCGAAAGTGCCCCTCCAGGGGCCGCCCGGCATACCCGTAATGTCCAGAAAAAATGTGACGAGCCGGCCTTCGGGTAGTGCGGGGCTAACCTGAAATTCGAAGGTGTCTCTGCTGCTTGCGTTTCCGCCGGCATCTATGTCCGGCCAGGCGCTTTGGTTGGCCAGCAGGGTAATGTTGGTATCTGTGGCGGACAAAATGCCGCTGATATCGATAGCCTTTTCAACGCCGCTGTTCTGCAAAACTACAGCCAGGCCGATTACTTCGCCGGCCTCCGGGCGCCCGTCTCCGTCGCCTTCATCGTTCACGATGAAATAGTTGACGGGCCGCGGTAATGCTGCCCCGGGCGGGCCTCCGCAGAGGATGACGTTATCCAGGCCGCTGACGGCATCGTCAGCAGCGCTGTACTGCCCGCGGATCAGTAACCCCTGCAGGTTGGAAAGGGCGTGGAGCATCTCCTCCTGTGTCGGCACGTCTCCGGTGGCCGACGTCTTATGCCAGCCTCCCTGCTCATGGAGCCAGACGGAATAGGTTTTCCACCAGGGTTTGGGGTAGTTTGTTTCCGGGATCTTGTAAACCAGTTCTGCCCCGCCGCCACCGGGGATCAGCCGGACATCTACCCAGGTGGTGACCGGGTAGATCGTATCGGACTGCCAGAGGTCGAAACTAAGAGTGCTTCCGTAAGCAGCGGAAATATCCCCTTCGAATTTATCGGGCGCCAGATAGTACCACGGGTAAGGGTTTGCGGTATTTTCAGCAGCAATATAACCGCCGGGGTTGCCGCCGGCAGAATACCAAATCGGGCCATTCGCAAAGTTGTTTACCTCCCAGCCTTCATCGCTGGAGGTGAAATAACTGGCGCCGCCGCAGGATCCGGGGGAGGGCTGGCCGAAGCGGCAAAAGGCCATGTTGTCAAAATACACCAGGCCCGGACGGTCCCAGGCGGAAATGGAAATATCGGCGATCCGGCCAGGGCCAACGGAAATGTTATTCAGTTTTTGCTGCCCGTCCAGAAAAACATCCACCTTGTTGGTGGCTAAGTTGAGGACGGCCTCCACTTCGTACCATTTCCTAAATACGAGTTCACCTTCTGGCAGGAAGATGAGCGCATCCTGCCGGGAGGGGCCGTAGTTGAGCCGCATATGTGCACCGAAATACAGCTGGAACTTCTTGTCCCATCCGAGATAATTATCGGTAGTCCTGATCTCTATCTTGGCAAGTGAAGGCTCTGCGGGATTGGGTTGGCCATCGACGAGGACGTTCAACCTGATGGAATGGATGCCATAGGTTTGATCATCGGTATTTTTGCCCATGATTACCGTTTCATCAGGGCCGGCGTCCAGCTTCAGTACCTGGCCTGGCCCGTGAGGGTTATCAACGATATGGGCATCAGCCCGGCCGGGTACTGTTTCCCATCCATTTTGCCTGTCGAGCGAACCCTCGGCCAGGCCTTCGAAATCGTCGACCTCCCAGCATTCGCCGGGAATGCCGGGCTGCCCGTATTTTATGGTGGCGATGTCCCATTTACCATCGGCCCCCGAACTGGTGCCTGTAACGTATACATTTCCCAAACCATCAAGGCCGATATCCCTGGCCTCATGCGTGAAGCCGCCCGGGCCGGTGTAGGAAATGTTCCATCGGAGAATACCCGTATAGCCGTAGCAGATGGTCAGATAGTTGCGCTCGGCGCCCAGCCCGGTGATATAGACGTTCCCAAAATCATCCACTGCCATGGCTGAGGGCACCGGCAGCAGGTCGCCCGGCGGGTCGAAGGATCTGTCCCACTTCACCTCCCCGTTATCTTTGGAATACTTGACGGTTCGGTAACTGCCGCCGCTGCGCCCGGAGACGTAAACGAAGTTGTCGTCGATAACCATGGCGCCGGTGCTGTTGACACCGAAACTCATCTGCCACACCAGATTCCCTGAAGGATCATACCGGAGGGTATAACTATCGGTAACATAAACATTTTTATCGGCATCGACGGCAATGGCCTTTCCCTCCACGGCGCCGGGAGCAACATATCGCCGGTTCCACTGTATATCGCCGTCGGGGCTGTATTTGATCGTGATCATTCCTGTAGCGTCAATGCTGTTGCTCTGGCCGGTAACATATACATAACCCTCATCATCTACGGTAATGGCCGCCCCGCCGTCGTACCTGTCATTTGCATCAAAAATACGCACCCAGGCCGTATCTCCGTCGGGTTTATATTTAATGGTTGCTATATCAGGGGTGTTGGGGTTTGCCGTAACGTTAACTGTTCCGCAAACATAACCGTAACCTGCGCCGTCAACAGCTACAGCCCGGGCTTCGTCGATGCCGCTCAGGTTTCCATTGTATTTCCGGGCCCACAGGGTATCTCCATCGGGGGTATATTTTATGGTCGTGAAGTCACCCGCCGCGCTACCGGTTACCCATGCGTTCCCAAAAGGGTCCAGGACAATATCCCTTGCCAGGTCGTTGGCCGTATGGTATTGGCGGGCCCATAACGTATCCCCGGCCGGGCTGTATTTTATGGTGAACATGTCGTTGGACCCATCGGCGGCAATGACCGATCCGGCAACGTACACGTTGCCCACGCTGTCTACAGCCAGCGCCCTTGCCTGGTCGCTCCCGTTATTGAAGATGTCATACCGGCGTACCCAGGCTTCATTTACGGTTTGAGCGGATACGGAAAGGAACAGGAGCAGTTGGCATACAGTTAAAGTCAGCCTCCACATAGTATTTCGGTTTAGAATTGGAGGCCAGCTTTTCGAAGAAAGAGGGATAAATGGACTTTCAGTTTAAATTAAGAGGAAAGCAATTTGCAGGCAATGATTTTTATCAGAATAAAGATTTGCCAGGCCTCTATATCAAAGGCAGCTCATAATAAACCGCCGGCAGGCCATCGATCTCCCCTTCCTTATAAGGCTTAAACCCAAACTTCTCCAGCACCCTTATAGACGGCGGGTTACCCGGGTCGACGATGGCGAACAGCCGCCGGAAACGCTTCAGCCGCCGGGCGTAACCGACAAAACAATCAACGATCTCCGTGGCGTATTTCTGCCCCCAGTATTCGGGCAGCAGGGCATAGCCGACCTCGGCCTCGCTCTCCCCGGTGACGGTGAGCTTGGCCAGGCCGATGTACCGGCTCCCCTCTCGGGTGTGGGCCATAAAATTGCCCGTCTCTCCGTCCTTGATGTTGAAGGACAGCGCCTTTTCGAACCGGGCCCGGCCTTCCTCTTCGGTGAGCGCCCGCCCGGAGATGTGTTCCATTACCCGGGCGTTGGTTACCAGTTGCAGGTACAAGGGCAGGTCCATCGGCGTGTAGCGGGTGAAGGACAGGCGTTTGGATTCGAGCTTCATCGGTTTGTCATTTGAATTCATTTCTCGTCGCCAGCAAAGGTAAGCCAATTAGCGCCAATGCCACCGGAATCTGGCCAGCCATTTTTGCCAGAAGTGGAACCTGGAATGGTGAGAGCCACCATAGGCTTCCAGTAGCTGAACGATCTTCTCCTGTTTACCGGCCCGGGCAATTTCCAATGCCGTCTTCTCTCCAAACCCTGCCCGTTGCCTGGGGGCGGCGCCATGCTCCAGCAGCAGGGCCACCATCTCCTCCTGCCCGTTGTGAACGGCTTCGATCAGAGGCGTAGTCAGCATTTCCGGGTGCTCGTAGTTAATGTCTACTCCCAATTGAATGAAATGCCGGGCCGATTCCAGGTCTCCGTCCTGTATGGCTTTCAATAATGCTTTCCAGTCTCCTGATGCCATGGTGTGAAGTTTAGTTATCATATGGATCCATTATCCACGTCGGCGTCAACGGCCGCTTCCGCCAGAACTGCGCGGGGTTGACGCCGCCCCGGAACTCGTTGCTGTGCAGTATTTTGGGCTTTTCTTCATCGAAGCTATCCCAATACTGCAACTCCGCCCTCAGGCGGGTAGCGTATTCACCGCTGTATGCCGGTGCGGTAAAGGCCCAGAAATGGCCGGGCGGCAGGAAGGCTGTGCTGTAAGTGTAGCTACACCAACTGTCGGGCAGGTATTCGATGTCCCTCCATTCGCCCTCTTCATCCAGCGCCTGGATCTTGAGGTAGAGGCAGCTGTATGGAGTTTCGAAGAAGACGGTGTCCTGGGTGGTGTTGGCCAGATAGAGTCGGAAGCCCTCGTAGGTTTCATCCCAGGGGGCGCGCTCCTGCGGGCGGGCAACCAGGCTTATTATTCCGCTCTGAAAGCCCTGACGGCGAGTAGCTTCCTGGAAAACGTTGCGGTAACTGCCCTCTCCGCCCCTGCCGGCCGGTTCTTCTTGGGAGGGCAAAGAGGCGCGGTAAAGCCCCAGGTTCATATAGTCGATGTTAAAGGGCAGCAAGCTGGCGTTGCCGTCCCGGGGCGGCTCCCGCCAGAGGTATCGCCCCTGCTCGCTAATGTAGCCGTATCGCCCTGATTCCATGGCCAGGAGCACATCCTCATAGGGTGGCAGGGTAGTTAATTTGTGAAACTGAGGCTCCACCAGCACTCCCCTTTCCGGATCCCAGAATCCGAAGAGGTAACCGTTTCCTGTAGTGGTGTCTCTTCTGAAAAAAAGCAGGCGTTTACACTGCCGCACGGCGGAGCCACCCTCGTTGACGTATTTCAGTGGCCCGGCGACAACGGCGCCGGAGGTGTCAATGCAGTTCCACCCCTCTCGGGTTTTTACAAAAGTAATACCGTCCTCGAACAGTTCCTGGGGTTCGGCCGCCCAGTTGCTGTAGACGATGTATTCGTAAGTGTCTGTTCCCACCTGCCTGCCCTGCTTGTCGATCATTATCCAAAATCCGCCGATGTCCTTGGCAAATGCTCTGCCTCGTCCGAAGAGGGTCAATTCCTCCCAGTCCTCGTTGCTGAAAACAACCTGGCCGTTGGTATTCACCGCCCCGACATAAGAGATGCGCTCCGGGCGAGGCCAGGTTCTTAAAGAATCGGGATCAATAAGGTAGATTTTTACATCTGCCAGCCCTTCGGAATAGGTTTTTATGCGGTAGTACAACCTCCATTCATTTGCTGGAATGGTAAATTTCAGGTTGCCATCACCGTCTATAACCCCCTGCTTGTTCTTTTCCTCCGGAGGAAGCTCCGCAATTGCCAGCCCGTCGTTGAAATAGGATATTTCCCGGTACCGGCCGTAGGGAACGACTAATGCTCCACTGGTATCGATGGCGCCAACCTCCCATACGGGCTCTTCCCCTAAGCCTGGATAAGGGTTGTGCTGCAACCCCCTCACCACGGCCCGCCCGTCGGAGAACGGCATGATCGACTGGAAAACCGTATCGGCCAGCAGCCGCCCCTCCCGGTTGATGAGCCCGTGCTTTCCGGAGGCCGTCTTCACAATGGCATAACTGTGCGGGCCGAAAGCCTCGACCTCCTGAAAAGGATGCTCGAAGAGAACCTGTCCGAAGCGGTGGATGAAGTAGGGCTTGCCTTCCAGGTACACCCGGGCGATCCCGTCCTCGAAAGGTTCGGCGTAATCGAACCGGGGTTCGATGATAAACTGCCCGCCCGGGCCGATGTAACCATACGTGCCCCGCGAACGCACCGGCGCCAGCCCCTCGGCAAAGCGCCCGGCGGCCCGGTAGCGGGGCGATAGGATAACATCGCCCTTTTTGTCAATGTACCCCCACTTTCCCTCTACCAGGATGGGAAACAACGCAGGGCTCCGCCCGCTCAACAGCGCCCGGATGAAGGGCGCATCTCTCAGGGCAGCCAGATAGGCTGTTTTCAGCTGAAGTTGGCCTGCTTCATCCAATTCCCCTAAACCCTGGCCGATGGACTGGTCAAAAAAGGAGAACTCCCAACCGAACAGGGGGACGATCACTTTCCAGTCCCGCAAGTGGTTGTCCAGCCGGCTGCTTCCCGCCGCCTCCCGGACAGCCCGTTCGACGACTTCCCGGCTCAGGTTGCGATGGAGCATCCGGGCCACTATGCCTGACAATTCCAACCCTTCGCCTTCAGAGATCCATCCAATGGCGTTGTCGTTCAGAACGATGTGAGCGGCGTATTTTAGGGTGGAATCCACCTTGTTCTTGCCGGCATAGGCCTTGATCAGAAATGTACGGTGATCGTAAAAGTTGTCAAATCGCTCATTGCCACAGAAGATCCGTGTGCGGAAGTCATAATAGTATCGATCAGCGTAGTATAGGGTACTGTCGTATTCGCCCTGGGAAAGGTAATAGGCCGCCAGTTGCCGGCAGTTCAGCTTCTTGATCCATAGGAAGCGGTTCTCCACTCTTTTTGTATACCAGCGCTGGATGGAATCCGGCACGCTGTTGTAGCGCCCGAAGCGAACGATCTCCTTAAGCTTTTCGGCATTGGCGGCTTTGCCGTCCAGCTCCAGGGCCAGCTGCCTGCTCAACAGCCAGAACTGAAGGTACATCGAATCCTGTCCCGTAGCTTTGTAGGTCCCTTCTTGTTGTTCTATGAACGCCCGGGCCTGCCGGCGCTCTTTACCGTCCAGCCTTGAAAGGTAAAGGCCGGCCTTATCACTGAAAAGCAGGGCAGTGTCGATCTGGGATCGGCCGCTCAGGAGGGTGGCCAGAAAGAAGAGAAAGGCGAGGGCGTTCCGTCGCATGGGTGCCAAATTAAGGTTGAGAAAAGCGCTTTCGGTTTCAAGGTACGGGGTTTTGGAGAGCGGAGCAAGGGTCGGGAGTAGTGGGATGCCTGAT
>CAYQKY010000249.1:0-10087 GCA_964418125.1 uncultured Phaeodactylibacter sp. | reverse complement strand
CCTCCGGCTCTCCGGGCAATCCCATGGTTTTAGCCCTGGATTCGCATAACAATATGACAATATGACAATATAGCCATCCAACCATCCAACTTATGTCAATTACCAACAAAACGACCATGAAAAAAAACAACATCATCCTGATATCCCTGTTCCTGCTGTCCCAGGTTTCCTACGCCGGAGGCGGCTGGCCGCAGCCCAAAGGCCGGGGCTATTTCAAGCTCAGCGAATGGTGGGTCATCTCCAACCGGCACTACACCGACGTGGGCCGGCTCGACCCCAACGTTACCAACGGCATTTTCAACACCAGCCTGTACGCCGAGTACGGCTTCACCAACCGGCTGACCGGAGTGCTCTACTTCCCTTTCTTCAGCCGCGCCTATTTCAACAACACCGTCTCCGGTACTACCGGCGAGGTGATCACCCCCGGCGAGGCCCTCAATTCAATCGGCGATACGGACGTCGGCCTAAAGTACGGCCTCCTTACCGACGGGCCGGTTGCTCTCAGCGCTACCCTCACCCTGGGCCTGCCCCTGGGGAATGACAGCGGCGGCTCCGCCGGCAACCTGCAGACGGGCGACGGCGAGTTCAACCAACTCCTCCAGCTCGACGCCGGCAAGAGCTTCCGCATTGGCAGTATCGACGCCTATGCCAACGCCTACCTCGGCTTCAACAACCGCACCAACGACTTCTCCGACGAGCTCCGCTTCGGCATCGAAGGCGGCGCCACCTTCTTCGACGGCCGCCTCACCGCCATCCTGCGCCTCTACGGCGTCCAAAGCCTCAACAATGGAGGCCTGCCCGGCGAGCTGTCCAACAGCACCAGTATCTTCGCCAACAATACGGAGCACCTGAGCTACTCGCCGGAGCTGGCGTATAATATTACGGATAAGTGGGGTGTGTCGGTGAGTACAGGAAGGGCGTTTTCGGGAAGGCTGATCTTTGCGAATCCCTCGTATAGTGTGGGGGTGTTTGTGAAATTGTAGCTGTATTCGCTAAGTGAGCAGGAGAACTCCAAGTCTCCTGCTCACTAGCGAAGTTACAGATTTCGCTGATGAAAATGAAGGACAGTTGACAACCCCTTTGCTAGAGCAAATTTGTAGCGTTTGGTATCTGTTTTGTGGGTAAAATTTTGATAATCAGGGCTTAATGCTGTGTTTGGGACGTGGCTGGCTACCAAGCTACTCCACCAGCCCAAAGAACCGCGCCGCCCAGTACGAAGAAAAGAAATCCACATCCCTGGCAAACTGCCCCTCAGCTCCGCCCTGCCGGGGCCCCTCGCCCGGGTCAACGGCGATGGCATGGCCCAGGCCGTCAAAATCGTAGCGCAGGAGGACGATGGCGCCGGTGCTGTCCTGGTAAATTGTTTTTTTGACCTGCTCGCTGCCGTTGACGAATTCCACCTCGGCAGGGGCTTCCAGGCCAATGTCGTACAGAGCGGCCCACTGCTCGGCCAGTTCGTGAGCGTTGGTGGTATTGACGACCGGATCATCCACACCGTGGAAGATAGCCAGGGTGGGGTAGCGGCCGGTGAAGCCTTCATTCTGCCGGCGGACGCGGGCCTCCCACTCCGCCGCCGGCAGGTCAACTTCTCCTCTCATCGCCTGAAAGGCGGCAGCCATGTCAGCGGCGGCGGCATAAGGGATGCCCGACATGACGGCTCCCGCCCGGAAATCCTCGGGGAAAGCGGCCAGCATGACGGCGGCCATCGCCCCTCCGGCGGAGATGCCGGTGACGTAAACTCTGGTACTGTCCAATGATAAGTTTTCGAAAGCGTAAGAAATCATTTGGCGGATGGAGCGGGCTTCGCCGCTACCCTTACTGATGTCTTCCGGCACGAACCAGTTGAAACAGTTATTGAGGTTGTTGAAGCGTTTTTGCTGCGGATAAAGGACAGCAAAACCATGAGTGTCCGCCAATTGGTTCCAGCCGCTGAGGCGGGCGATCTCGGCGGCGTCTTGCGTGCAGCCGTGCAATACGAGAACTAGAGGCGCGCCGGCAGGAAGGCCATCAGGAGCGTAGTAGTAACCGCTCAGGTTACCCGGGTTGTCGCCAAAGTCCTGAATTTCAACCAGGCCGTTGCCGGAGGTGGGCTGGCAGGCGGTGGTGGCGGCCAGAAGGAGGCAGATGGTGGGGATATTTATCATCGGGGCTTTGGTTTGCATTTATACTTTTGTATTATTTTGATGGTTTAGGTTTGGCCCTGGGAAAGGAGGGGTGGTATGGCACTTTGTTGTATTGTTATAGTCCTGTATTTTTGTCCCGGCGGGGATTAAAACAATGAAGCCATGAAACAGTGGAGCAATAAACCCATTCAGCAATCAAACAATCCAACCTTTTTATCCCTATCTGACCAACTCCGGCTGATACGCCTGAAAGCTGACCGTTACGGTATCTCCCGGTTGCAGGTGTTGAATATCGCGGGGCATGGCCGGCACCCGCACCACGTTATTGCCGATCAGTACGTTGATAGCGAAGCCGGCGCCTTCCTCCTCGATGGTGAGCACCTCTCCGCTCAGGCGCAGGTCGCCTTCTCTGCCGCTGGAGAACAGGACGGCTGCCGGCAGGTCGGGCTGGCTGATCCTCCCTTTTTGCAGGGTGACGATGCGGCTGGCCAGCTTGAAGATCTCCCGATAGTCGTGGCTGACCAGGATGGTGGTAAGCCTGAATTTCTCATGTAACCGCAGAATGTAATTCTGCAGCCGGGTGCGTATGTCTGCGTCCAGGGCGGAAAGGGGCTCGTCGAGTAACAACAGGCAGGGCTTCCGCACCAGGGCGCGGGCCAGGGCTACCCGCTGCTGTTGCCCGCCGGAGAGCGTCGCCGGGTAGGAACCCTCCAGTTCAGTGAGCTCCGTGATCGCCATCAATTCGTCGACAATATCCTTATCCTGTTTTTTTGTCAGGGCATACTCCAGGTTTTTCCGGACGGTCATATTGGGAAAGAGGGCATAATCCTGGAAGACCAGCCCGGCGTTGCGCTCCTGGGGGGGCAGGTTGATGCCTTGCCTGGTATCCAGCCACACCTGGCCGTCATAGCGGATGAAGCCCTCATCGGAGGGGGCCAGGCCGGCCAGGAGGCGCAGCAGCGTAGTCTTCCCACTACCCGACGGGCCGGTGATGGCAAGGAATTCTCCCTGCCCGATCTCCAGATGGATGTCGAGTTGCAGTGGCCCTTCGCCTGAGCTCAGCAGTTTTTTTAAGCGGATCTCAATCATAGCCTTTCTCTCCGGATCAGGGGGAAAGATAGTGTATTGTTGTGGAAATGTGTGAGTGTGGAAATGTGTAAATGAAGCAAGGCTCTTGTCTGCCCGGCACTTTTACACCTTTACACTTAAGCACATTTACACCTTTTTCACCCCGTCCTCAACAACCTCCGGTTAATACTGTACACCAGTGCCAGAATGGAAAAGGCAAAAGCCACCATTACCATGGCATACTGGTTGGCCAGGCCGTAGTTCAGGGCTTCCACTTCGTCGTAAATAGCGATGGATGCCACTCTTGTCTGCCCGGGGATGTTACCGCCGATCATCAGGATAACGCCGAACTCTCCAACGGTATGGGCGAAAGCCAGCACGATGCCGGTCAGCAATGAGGGCTTGATATTGGGAAGTTGCACGCGCAGCAGCGTCTGCAGGCGCGACTTGCCAAGGGTGTAAGACGCTTCCGCCAGGTTGCGGGGCAAGTTCTCGAAGCCGGATTGTACCGGCTGGACCATAAAGGGGAGGCTATAGAAAATAGAGCCCACCACCAGCCCGGCGAAGGTGAATACGAGCCTCAGCCCGAAAGCCTGTTCGAGCCAGGCGCCGAACTGCCCTTCGGGGCTGAAGGCGAGTAACAGGTAAAAACCCAGAACAGAGGGGGGAAGGACCAGCGGCATGCTGATCAGTGCCTCCAGGAACGGCTTGAGCCGGCTGCGGCTTTGGGAAAGCAGATAGGCGATGGGAATGCCGATCAAGATGAGCAGCATGGTCGTTACCGCCGCCAGTTTGAAGGTCAGCCACAGGGTTTGCCAGAACGCTGCCGCCATCTCATCCCTTTTGGTTGATCACCGCTTTGACGTCTTCCATCTCCTCGGGCTTGTTCACATTGCGCAGGGCTTCAGGGCGTTCGGCATCCAGGAGTTCCACATTGGAATTGATGAGCACCTTGCGCGGGCAGGAGTAGCCCTGGGCCAGGAACTGCAACATGATGGGATAGGAGCGGGGTTCCCAGATGGCGATCAGGGGTTCCGGAAACTCGCTGGCCGGGCTGTTGAAAGCGGTCGCCACTTTGGAGGGGTTTCGAAAGCCCACCAGCTGAGAAATGGTATGTTCATCCAGCAGGGGCAAGTCGCAGGCGACAACCAGCCAGGCGGCGTCGGGCTGTTCGCGGAAAGCGGTGAGGATTCCGCCGAAAGGCCCCAGGCCCGAAAAGGTATCGGGGAGGGATTTGCTGACGTTCTCCGCCTGGTCGGGGCGGCAGGAAATGAACGTTTCTTTACAAAAGTGGCCGAGCAGCTCGGCCAGGTGGTCCCGCTGCGGCAGGCCGTGATAGTCGATCAGGCCCTTGTCCTGCCCCATGCGTTCGCTCTTGCCCCCGGCCAGCACCAGCCCGCAGAGGGGCGGTTTGGCGGCGGCAAGTTCCTTCTCGACCAGGATGGCGATGCCGGCCTCGTCCTTCAACTTCATCTGCGGAATATTGCTGAACCCCTCCAGGTGCTCTTTGAGCCAGGGGTAGACCTCATTGGTGCCCTCTACCAGGAGGATCAGGCGGACGTCGGCCAGCTGATCCAGGCGGCGCTTGAGGGAATCCTCCTTGCGGGGGTCGATCACCACGATCTGTTTGCGGGCGGGAAAGTGGTTGCCGTTGACGATCACCGCGTCCTGCTCGTTGAAATACGCGCGGTACTGGAAGCTGTCCAGTTTGGCGTCAAAATCGAGGCGGTGGTAGTTGATCTTGTCCGTATATTCCATTTTGGCGCCGTGGGCCATGGCGCTGTTCTTTTCCTTTCCTTCCTCGCTTTCTTTACGGGCGCCGGCATGGTCCGCATCGACATAGCCCACGCAGTAACTGTCGCTGAGGCGGTCGATGATGCCATAGGCCAGCTTCTTTATATTGCCGCAGGGAGTGCCCACAATAGCCCACTCCTGGCGGTGGAAATGGCCGAATTCCGGGCGGGCCAGTTTGGCGTGTTTCTGATGGCCCTGTTGTTTATCTGAAGGCATGTTCAGTCATTTAAGGTTCGATACGCTGCCCCACCTTTCCGGCATTCGGCCGGAGGGCGGTGAGCTGCTTTTTGAAATGGGGAACTCGAAAAAGAAAGATACAAACTATTCTTCTCTCCTGAAATCCCGCTTGCCACCTGTTTTTTCCATGAGCTTCACTTCTTTGATCACTATATCATGAGAAAAGGCTTTACACATATCATAAACGGTAAGAGCGGCAACCGTTGCGCCGGTTAAGGCTTCCATTTCCACTCCCGTCCGGGCGGTGATCCGGGCGGTGCAATCGATCACTACCTCCCTCCGTTCATTGACCTGGATCACTACCTGGCAGTTGTCCAGCCCGAGCGGGTGGCACAGGGGGATGAGCTCTCCCGTCTTTTTGGATGCCATTATGCCGGCGAGGATTGCCGTCTGGAAAACCGGCCCTTTCCTGGTATGGATCTCTTCACTTTCCAGCTTGCCCATGATCTCCTCGCCGAGTACGACGAGGCAGCGCGCCCTGGCCGTGCGCCGGGTAGCTGTTTTACCGCCTACATCCACCATAGCCGGGTTGCCGGCACTGTCCAAATGGGTAAATTCCTGGCTCATACTTTTCGTTGTTCAGTTCAAAGTTCAAGGTACGAAGATGGTATGAGGGGAACAAGTGGAGGGGGAGTAAGTTCGGTATTCGTGGAGTGTTGTTGGTTGTCTGTTGTTGGTTGCTGCAGGGCGGCCGGTTTGTCGAACGAACAACAAGCAACGCAACAACGAGCAACACTCGCTCAACGGTAGAAAATAAGCGGGAATACCTTGCCTTTCTTGAACTTATCCTTCCCCCGGGGCAGTTCCAGAAAAGCGTCGGCATCTACGAGGTTGGCCAGGTCGCCCGAGCCGTGCCCTTCGACGGGAATGGCCATCAGGCGGCCGGTTTCCGCATCGAAAGCAGTGCGCACCTGCAGGAAGTAGGTCAGGTCGGGCTTGAATTTGAAGTCTTCGGCAAGCACGGCATGAGCATATTCCATGGGCGCCAGCCCCATGCTTTTCCGGATCCACGGGCGCAGGTAGCGCATGGTGCACATAAAGGCCGAAACGGGGTTGCCTGGCAGGGCGAAAATGACCTTCCCGTTGGGGGACTCGCCAAACCAGAAAGGCTTGCCGGGCCGCTGTTTTACCTTGTGGAACAGCTTTTTCATGCCCAGCGTATTGAGGGCGGAGGGAATGTAGTCGAACTTCCCTTTGGAAACGCCGCCGCTCAGGATGAGAACGTCATACTTTTCCATGCAATCGGATAGCCTGGCCACGGTAGCGTCCATATCATCGGCGATGTGCAGTTTATCCGGGCGGATGCCCCAGCCGTAGAGGGTTGAGGCGATGGTATATACGTTGGAAGTCCGGATCTGGTGCAGCTCCGGCTTTTCGTCTACTTCCACCAGTTCGTCTCCGGTAGAGATGATGGCCACCATAGGCAGTTTGGCCACCTTCAGGGAAGAAAGGCCCACGGTGGCGGCCACTCCGATCTCGGCCGGGGAAATGATGGCGCCCGCTTTTACGATCACCTCGCCCTCCTTTCGGTCGAAGGCCCGGAGGTGGGCGTTCTGGCCTTTCCTGACGTCATTGATCTGCAGTTTTGCCGTCCCGTTCTCGATCTTTACATCCTCGTAGCGGATAACGGTATCAGTGTTTTCAGGAAGGATGGCCCCGGTCATGACCTCCAGGCAGCCGTCGAGGTCATTCAGCCTCCGCTGGGGAGACCCCGCTGCCTGCATGCCTTCGATCGTGAACTTGCGCTGCCCGTCAGCATAGGCGTTATAGCGTATGGCGATGCCGTCCATCGTCACCCGGGTGAAAGGCGGAAAGTCCCGGTCGGCAAGAATATCCTGCCGAAGGATTCGGCCGTTTGCCTCCGAAAGAGGCGCCTGTTCCTCTCCGTAGGATTTGCTGTGATCCAGGACTATTTTTGTCGCTTCCTCTATGGGGATCATAAGGTGTATTGATTTTTTGCCTGACGTAGGTTTGTTTCTATCCACCGATCGTGGACATAGACTCCTGAATAGGAAGCCCGAATTTACGGTTTTTTTCTGCTTCCCAGCCATCTTTGGCGCGATTTCCGAGGGCCTGCAGGAAAGTTTCCCGCACCTGTTCGTCGGTGGCGCCGGCGCGCATGAGATCACGGATATTGAACACGCCGTCATCGTACAGGCAGGTCTTGAGCATGCCCTTGGGCGTAACCCGTATCCGGTTGCAGGCGCCGCAGAACGTACGGCTGTAGGCGGCGATGATGCCCACCGTCCCCTGATGCCCCGGTATGCGGTAGTTGTAGGAGGTGGAATGCGGCGGGTCGGGGATCTTTTCTATGGCTGGATAATGCTCCTTGATGTGGGCCAGGATCTTCCGGTGATTCCAGGCCAGGGTGGGGTAGTTGCTGCCTTCCCCGTTGAAGGGCATCTCTTCGATAAAGCGCACGCTCACGGGGTACTGCTTCGTCATTTCCACCATCGGCAGGATGTCCTCCGTATTCTTCCCTTCCATCACCACTGCGTTGATCTTGGTGGGGATCCCGTATTCCAGCAGGGCGTGGAAGGTTTCCATCACTTTAGGCAGCTCATCGCGGCGGGTGATCCGGTGGAAGCGCTCCCGGTCCAGGGTATCCATGCTGAGGTTGACCGAGTGGATGCCCAGTTGTTTCAGCTCCGGGATGAGCGGGGCGGTAAGGGTGCCGTTCGTGGTGATGTTCACCTTTTTCAGCCCCTCCATTTTGCAGAGGGCGCGCAGGAAGTCCATCATATCCCGCCGGACAAAGGGCTCCCCGCCGGTAATGCGCAGCTTTTCGATGCCCATATCCACCAGCAGGCGCATCATGCGCAACATCTCCTCATAGGTGAGCAGGTCTTCCTTGGGTACATACTTGATGCCCTCTTCCGGCATGCAGTAGAAGCAGCGCAGGTTGCAGCGGTCGGTCACCGCCAGGCGCACATAATTGACCAGGCGGCCGTGGTTGTCGTAGAGTTTGTGGTCTGGCATAGCCCTCGGTACTCGGTTAGGTTTTGTTTAAAACTGGCCATTTGGAGAATTAGAAATGCTAAAATATGAAAGATTGTTCATTTATTAGCCGGATAACGATCTTTTTGCTCTCTTCAATTCATAACCGGCCAGTGGGGGAATGGTTCGGGAGGGGGGCGTTTCCTGGTCATAGCCCCTGCTGCCACTATAGTCTATCCAGTCAGAATTCATCAATCCAGGATTGATAGGCTATAATGGCGCCGGCAACAAAAAAGATCCCTCATGATGACAATAGTCAATACTTCTCACCCCAGAGGCGCGTAATTTCTGGGGGGAAAGTGTTGCCCCCCCCAAGCGTTTTTTCTGTAGCTTCATTTTTAACCTAAATAAAAAGTCATGAGAAGTAGGCTGATATACCTGGCCATAGTTGCAGGGGTGGTCCTGCTTTACAGTTGTACCAGTGATGAGGTGGCCCCTCTTTTTGATTCCTTTGAGGATGTGATCGAAGAGGGCGGTTTCGTTCCTGCCGCCAAAGAAACTTTCAGCGTGTTGGATTCCACGGAATCCGGATTTGAGACCGATACGGCAACCTGGGTGTGCACCACCAAAACGATGAAGGCCGAATATGCAGGAGGCGGAGATGACGGTTTCGCTTTGTTCAACCCCAACGCTTCGGTCGTTTATCCGGGAAGTATGCTGCAGGGAAAATCTTTGACACAGGCTACTCCTGATGTGATCGCGGTGGAGCGGGCCGGAGGGGTCATTTCCATCGATGTGATCAACGGAAACAACCTGGCAAAAGTGGAGGTGGAGGAGGTGTCTAAGAGCGCTATTTCCCAGGCGGCTAATGAGATCATTGCCGCCAGCAACGAGATCATTCCCGCCAATTTCCAGTTCAGCATCCAGGAGGTTCAGAGCGAGCAGCAGCTTGCCACTGCCCTGAAGGTCGATTACAACAGTTCCTTTGCGGATATAAGCACGGAGCTGTCTTTCAGTTCCGACAGAGAATACAACCGGTCTCTTACGTGGTCCGGAATATTTATGACAACTCCATCGTCAGCGTGCAGTTGAATACCAAGTATGACATCACTACCTGCGAACCCCTTTCCCAACCCCGGTGGACGCAGGAGTGGAATACCCTCAATGAGAAAATTGGCCCGGTAGGCGCTATGTTCGCCACCGGCAACCTGCTGGACGCCGGAAGGATCTTCCTGTTCAACCAGCAGGGCGACGAATTCTGCATCGCCACTTATGAAGGGCTGTCCGGGCCTTATAGCCTCAGCGAATTTTCCGGGGAGCTGAATAAATTTTTCTGTGATCTTTACGGCCAGTTTTATTACGTCGGAGGCGGCTTCCCCTTTGACGGGATAGGCGCCGGCACGGTGAGGAACCTGTCCTATCAGAGTACATTGCATTATAACCCGGTCATGATCGATCCGGATGGAAAGCGGTATGTAAACCTCGCCCTGAACGAACACGGATGGTTCTGGGACGGCCCGAAAGATATCCGGACATTGCCAGGCTACCTGTACCCGGCCGGCGGCTTTTCCGGGAATGAGTTTATTTTCTCAAAGGTGACGGCACTGGACCAGGCCGTTTACAGGGGCCAGGGCCTGGTATCGGAATTCTTCACCTTCTTCAATGAGGGCGGAGGGTTCAGATACCTGATCGGCAGCTACGGGGATCACTGGGAATACACCTTAAACGAACCCGAATACAGCCTGGGCTCCAAATTGATCAATCAATTCCAGTTTCACGGGGTGAATGCCGCGGCCACCATCGATATTGGCGATGAGCGGGGCCTGATCCTCGCCAATAAGGCCGGAACGGAATTCGTTTTCGTGAAATTCGACTTTGCCAATAATGATTACCTGGTGAGCGGGCCCTACCGGTTCTGCCGGGAATGA
>CAYQKY010000248.1:0-10242 GCA_964418125.1 uncultured Phaeodactylibacter sp. | reverse complement strand
CCGGCTAGAATCTGTCGCCGCCAAGCGGCTTTTTTAAAGTAACAAAGTAGTATTACACTTATACACATTTACCCCTATATTGCCCTCATGACACAACAAATATCCATACTTGGCTGTGGCTGGCTCGGGCTGCCCCTGGGCGCGTCGCTGGCGCAGAAAGGCTACAAAGTGAAGGGCTCCACCACGAGCCCGGAGAAGCTGGAACGGATCCGGGAGCAAGGCATCGAACCCTACCTGATACGGGTGGAGGGCGCAGTGGAGGGCCCGGAAAAGGATAGCTTCTTCGACGCCGATCTGCTGATCCTGAACATACCGCCCGGAGGGCGCCGCAACCCGGAAGTGGAAGAGCACTACCCGCAAAAAGTGAAGGCCGTCATGGAACAGGTGCACTCGGGTTCGATCCGGAACCTGATCTTCGTCAGTTCTACCAGTGTTTACAGAGATGAGAACCGGGAGGTGACGGAAGATGATGAATTGGGGCCTTCCACCCCATCCGGCCGTGCCCTGGTGGTCATCGAGCGCTTCCTGGCCTTGCTGGAACACCCCCGAACCACCATCCTCCGCATGGGCGGCCTGACAGGGGGCAGCCGCAAAGCCGGCCGCTTCCTGGCCGGCAAAAAAGGCGTGCCCAATGGCGAAGCGCCGGTCAACCTCGTCCACCTCGACGATTGCATCGGCGTCATCGAAGCCATCATCGGGCAGGAGGCCTGGGGCCATACTTTCAATGTATGCGCCGATAAGCACCCCACCCGCGCTGAATTCTACACCGCCCAGGCAGAAAAGCTGGGCCTGGAGCCCCCCACCTTCCGCGCCGGCGATAAGCTGGCCTACAAGATCGTTTCGAATGAAAAAGTGAAAAGGGCGCTGGGGTATGCCTTCCGGCATCCGGATCCGATGGGGTTTTAGTTGATTGGGTTGATGGAAGCGCCCGGAAGGTAAAAAACCGTTCTTCTTTTCCGAATTACTGCAAAAGTCAGTATTTTTATCCACACTTACACAATCGATTGCATTAACCAGGGGTTACTCCCCCCAACCCAAATGTTCCTTACTATGCGAATATTTCTGACGCTCCTCCTTATGGCCCTTGCCCTACCCTCCTGGGGGCAATCGGAAAAAGGGCTGAAAGATTACTACACCGGCTACTTTCCCATCGGTGTAGCCGTGGCGCCTTCCAGCTTCACCGGGCCGGACTCGGCGCTGATCGCCCGGGAATTCAACTCCCTGACGGCGGAAAACATCATGAAGATGGGCCCCATCCACCCGGAAGAAGGCCGGTACAACTGGGAATGGGCGGACCGAATGATCGGATTCGCAGAAGCCCACGGGATGAAAGTAAGAGGGCATACCCTTTGCTGGCACAACCAGGCCCCCGGCTGGATGTTCATAGATAAAAACGGAGAGCCGGCCAGTAAAGAGCTTTTGCTCGAACGGCTGAAGGAGCACATCTTCGCCGTCGCCGGCAGGTACGAGGGAAAGATCTACGCCTGGGACGTCGTCAATGAAGTAATCTCCGACAGCCCGGAGGAATTTTACCGCAATTCCCAATGGTACGAGATCTGCGGAGAGGATTACATCTTTAAAGCGTTCGAATACGCCCATGAGGCCGCCCCGGACGCCCTCCTTTTCTACAACGACTACAACGCCGTCCAACCGGATAAACGGGACAAGATCGTCAAACTGCTCCGGATGCTGATCGATCGCGGGGCGCCCGTACACGGCATGGGCATACAGGGGCACTGGTCCGTCTTCGGCCCATCGGAAAAGGACATCCGCGACGCCATCGAAGCCTACAGCAGCCTCGGCCTCCAGGTACAGGTCACCGAACTCGATGTTTCCATATACCCCCCGGAGAGCGGCCGGCGCGCCAAACGCCCGGATGAACCGGAGGGATTCACCCCGGAGCTGGAACAAAAGCAGATGGAACAATACCGCATGTTCTTCAAAGTCTTCCGCGACTACAAAGAGGCCATCACCGGAGTGACGTTCTGGAACGTATCCGACCACCACAGCTGGCTGGACAATTTCCCCGTCCGGGGCAGGAAGAACTACCCCCTGCTGTTCGATCAGGACCGGGAAAGAAAGAAAGCGTATGAAGGAGTGGTGGATTTTTGATTTTTGATGTTTGATGTTTGATGTTTGATTTGCATGGAAGAGCAGAAACCAACCAGAATGAAGCATTTCCTCCGAACCCCCTTTGCATTATTTTCCTGTTTGCTGCTCCCGGCTTTCACAGTGATCAGCAGCCCCCTGCTTTTCGCCCGGCCATCCGGACTGGCAGAAACGAATGTCCGCCTGGGCCCTTCCTTCGTCAGCTTTGAACAGGAAGAAGGGGTGTTCTCTATTTTCCGGGACGGCCGGCTGGCGCCCATCATCTGCAGCAGCGAGGAATTTACCGGGGTGAAAAAAGTGGCCGGCCACCTGTCGGCCGACCTGGAAAGGGTGACGGGGCAAGAGGCCGAAGTATACGACAAGCTTCCCGGGCAAGCGCTGCCTGCCGCCATCATCATCGGCGCTCTGGGCAGGAACCCGCTGATCGATGAACTGGCCGCTGCCGGCAAGCTGCCTGCGAAGCAATTGCAGGGCAAAAGGGAGAAGTTCTACATTACCACCGTTTTCAATCCGCTTACCAGCTGGTTTACTTTCCCATTACCGCCGGCGCCAACCTGAACGAACTGTACTACGCCCACAATATGAACCGGTTGTGCGCCGCCCAGGGCAGAGCCTCCGCCAACGAGTGGGCGGATAAGGTAAAGGCCTGCTTTGCCCGCGACTCCCTCCTGACGCATTACTTCCACCGCCAGCTGGCCGACGGCAAGTGGAACCACATGATGAGCCAAACCCACATCGAAGGTTATGCCGAACGCAACGGCCTCATCAGCATCAAGCCGGAAAAAGGATATTCCGCCACCAACAGCGAGGGGGCCGTATGGAAAGAGATCCCCGGCTTCGGAAGGACCGGAGCCGGCATGAAAGCCTTCCCCCCTACCCTGTCCATTCCGCCGGACAAATTATCCGCCGCTTCCCCCCGACTATCTTATTCCTTCTTCCTCGAGGAAGCCGGCAGTTTCGACATCGGGCTCTTCCTCGCTCCGACGATCGATTTTTACAACAAAGGCGGCCTGCTCACCGCCATTTCCATCGATGACGGCCCACCACGGATCCTGAACATTCACGATGCCGATATCGCCTACAACTGGCCGCAGGCGGTGAGCGGGAACGTCAATGTCGTCCGCACCCGGATGGATATTCCGGCAGGCAGGCATAAGCTTCACCTGTGGCACGTTGACCCCGGGCCGGCCTTTGAGAAGGTGTTGATCAAAAGAGCCGGAGCTGAGGACGAGACGTACCTGGGGCCGCCGGCGAGTTATGTGGACTGATGACACGGAAGGCCGTCAGCCTAGTGGCCAGTCGACTTTGAGTCGCCTGGCCACTAGGCCGGGCTCACAAGAGATATCACAGGTAAAGTTACCCCTATTTGACGAATAAAAACAGGACAGCCAACAACCTGAAATCACTGCCTTTTTTCTCCAAAAAAAGAGCAAGTTCACCACAAGCCTTTATTTTTCAATATTTTACTCTCAGCATTCACGGTACTTTTGTAATCACCTCCCCTCATTCACCTTGCCCCTTTACCAGCACTTTCTTTGCATAAACATACCGTTCATCATAAAGCAGGAGGATGTGCAGGCCCGGCGCCAGGGTGGCGTCGATGCGAAACGAATTGCTCGCGGGATTCCCCGACCACACCAGTTGTCCATTAAGTCCGAACAAATCTGCCCGCTGCACCTTCTCCATGCCCTGAACGGTGATCTGGTTTGACGTCAGCGGGTTGGGAAAAACGCGGATGTGATCCGCCGAGGGGGCCGGTTCGTGGGTGCTGAGCACGGTGCTCTGTATGTAATCCCGAAGCCAGATCAGCGCCGGCCGTTCGGTGACGCCGTCCTGGGCGATGAGGTAGGCCATCTGTTCGGTGCGCCACATGCCCGGGCGGTAGCCCCAGAGGGTCACCCCTTTGACGGCGGGGTGCTCCCAGAACACGGGGAATATGCGCTGGTAGCTGCTGAGCTGCACCTGGTCGGCCGGCCCGTCGATGTCCAGCTCGGTGACATAGATGGGCAGGCCGGTGGCTGCCAGCGCATCGAGGTTGTTTCTCATCTGGGAGGCGCTGCCCCCGGTCGAAAAGGCGTGGGCCTGCACGCCGATCTGGTCGATCAGGCCTTCCGCCTGCAACAGTTCAATGATCTCGAGGTACTCGCTGACGTTGGAAGCGCTGTTGACGATGTTGTAATCGTTGATCAGGAGCTCGGAATTGGGGAAATACTGCCGGGCCAGGCGGAAGGCTTCCAGTATCCAGTCCCAGCCGGTGGAGCCGCTGCCTCCCAGGGCCTCGATGTAGTTGCCGCCGCCCTGGCCGGGAGAATTGGGCGGGTCGTGCAGCGGCTCGTTGACCACCTCGACGAAATCGATATCCGGATAGCGGCCGGCCACGGCCTCAAACCACTCCTCGATCTCTTCCCGCTGTTCATTCACCGGAAGGTTCTCGATCCAGGAGGGCTGCTGGTTGCCCCAGATCAGTACGTGATGGCGGTAGGGGAAGCCGTTATCTTTGGCCAGCGCATAGGCGGAGTCCAGCTGCGTCCAGTTCATATTGTCCCGGGAAAATTCCACACTTCCCCACTTACCGGCATTTTCAGGGGTCACCTGGTTGAAGTAATTGGTAAACCCTACCTTCTGCGACTGGCTGTACACACTGCCCAGAAACTTGGGCTTGCCGTCGGCAATGGGCGGGGTAGACGGGTCGCCGCCGGGCGTATCGGAGCCGGGCTCTCCGTTGTCGAGGTTGGAAACGGTATAATAATAATCCGCCCGGGCGAAAGCGACCTTGTCAATATCCAGGCCGTTTTCCCGGGCCCCGATCTGAAAGGTTTGCGTAAGGGCGCCGGCGGGAACGTCAAAAACAACGGGCGGCTCGTCCATGGTAAATTCCGACAGGTTGATCCATTTCCAGACGCCGGTAGAGGTGGCGCCGGCGCCATCCACCACCTGGCCGGGGCCGGCGTATCCCACTGCATGCAGGTTATTGGCCCGGACCCAGTCGTCGGGCGAGGTGGGGAACTTTTCCCCGAAGCCGTTCCCGTAGAAAAAGCTGTCGTCATTGGCCGCTCCCGGCCCCACCCTCAACCGAACGTACAGGTCGTACGCCTGGGCGGCGGGAAAGGTGACTTCCAGGGTGACGATGCGGGCGGCATTTTCCGGGATGTTCAATGACCCATCGGTAGTTATGGTAATGTAAGCCCCATCTCCAGTAGGCGCGACAGCGAAATCGGAACCAACGGCTCCGTTCTCCACTTCCACCACAACCGGCGCGTTCTGGGCATGCAGGAAAGGCAAGGCTGAAAGCACGAGAATTGAAAGCGCGAAGATCTTAAGGATTACCTTTTTCATTGTTTCTTTTTTTTAGGAAAACATCAAAGGGTTAAGAGTATGTTTGAGGAAAAAAGCCCATTGAATACATCATTTTTCACCACTCATCCGTGCGAAAAGGTGATGCCGGCAGCCCCTCTTCATTGTAGAGGTTGGCGCCTTCCGGGTTGTCGGCCCAGGCGTACCGCACCGCCACTGGCTCCGGCGCCTGATCACTCCACACCACCACCTTGTCCCCCTCTATCCTGGCTTCGGCCCAGACAAACTTCCTGTCGGCGCCGGCGATGGCGAACTGCCGCAGGCCTTCTTCCCCCCTGGCTACCAGGCCGCTGCCGGTATTCCGAAACGACAGGACGGCCTTGTTTCTGTCAATTTCCATAGACTGAAACACCGGCCCTGAATGAACCACGCCCTTTTCCCCGTAGGCCACCCGCTGAGCGGCCAGGGCCAGCCTTTTGCCGACGTCCTTTTTGTTCAGCGGGTGGATGTCGTTCCACTCTCCGATGTCGATGGCAACGGCCATACCGGTGCTGGGCAGGGCCAGGGTTTGCAGTTGGGCTTCCCGGAGCAGCGCCCAATTGCTTTCGGAAGGCTGGTTGGAAGCTTCCATGAAGTTGGCCAGCTGAACGAACAGAAAGGGGAAATCGCCCTGCCCCCACTTCGCCCGCCAGTCCCGGATCAGCGCGGGGAACAGTTCCCGGTATTCCACCGGCCTTCCGGCGTTCGACTCTCCCTGATACCAGATCACGCCCCGGATGCGGTAATTCAGTAAGGGCGATATCATGGCGTTGAACAGGCCCATAGGTTTCCAGCGGGTGAATGTCTGGCTTGCCAGGGGGGGCATTTCAGCGCCCAGCCTATACTTCCAGGCGCCTTTCAAGTCAATAGTTCGGCCCTCGATAATCAGTTCATAGGGCTTGTCCGGAACGAAACCACCCCTGCCTCCACTATTGACTACCCTCACCGTAATAATATTCTCTCCTGCCTTCATGATGCCGGAAGGGACGTTGTATCGCCTCGGCGGATACTGATAACTCGTCGAGCCGACGAAGGCCCCGTTGACAAAAACCGAATCGGCGTCCACGATCCGGCCCATCAGCAGCCGGGCGGGCAGGCCGGCCGCCGATGGCGGAAGCTGAACCGTTTTCCGGAACCACACCACGCCGTTCACCGGCCCGATCTCCTCGCCGGCCCAGTATCCCGGGATGTTCATCTCACTCCAGCCGGCAGTGTTCAATCCCGGGCGGTACCAGGGGCCTTCCGGATCGCTGTGCCCGGCATCGAGGCTGTCCAGCGTGCCGTGCCATTTTCCTATGCGGGCCCTGTCCTGAGCCTCTATCTGCGCGATGAGGGCGTCATCCTTAAACCGCTGCGCCTCCTTGAAATGCTCTGGAAATTGCTTCAGGGCCTCTTCGCTCAGCCAGGCCTCCGCCGGAGAGCCGCCCAGGCTGGTATTGACCAGCCCGATAGGAACCCTGTATTTCTCATACAGCTCCCGGGCAAAGAACCAGGCGACGGCCGAGAACTTCAGAATGCGCTCCGGGTTCGGGGATACCCATTTCCCGCCGGAAAGATCTTTGCGGGGAGCCTTGAAATCATAGGTTTTGGACGCCTCAAAATACCGGATATAGGGATTATCCGCGCTGGCGATCTCGGCCTCGTAGAGCGGCCGGGCACGCTCCATATTCAGTTCCATATTGGACTGCCCCGAGCATATCCATACCTCTCCGATCAATATGTCATTAATAATAATGGTGTTGCCGGCGCTGACCGTCATGGTGTACGGGCCGCCGGCCTTCATCGGAGGCAGCACGGCCTCCCATTCTCCCGAATCCCCCGCAGAAGTAGTGTAAACTGAATCCATAAAGGCCACCGACACCGGCTCGCCGGCCTCTGCCCAACCCCAGACCTTCACCTCCATGCCCCTCTGCAGCACCATGCCGTCGCTGATCAGCCGGGGCAGGGTGGCCGCTCCCCGAACAGCAACGGCCAAAGCCAGGGCGAGCATTAGTAATAATTGTCCTTTCCATTGCATAGCTATCGGGATTATCGCCTTTTTGAAAAATACCTTACTGTTTACCGCTTGTGAAGTAAAAAAAAGCAATTTAAAACAATCGATTGCGAAATATATGATATTTTGGGGAATTGACGCTCAGAATACCTTTTCAGAACTCAATCTTCGGTTAAAAATGTCAGGATCAATTTTCCAACTCAAACCTTTCGCCCTGGCCGTCGCTCTGGCCGTTTTCTTTAGCTGCAGCAAGGAAGACAATGAGCCTCCCATCATATCCGAACCCGACCCGCTGAAACTGGTGGTCGATACGGATATCACTCATCAGCTTATCGCCGGATTTGGAGGAGCAAACAGGATGTGGGGCACGCGGTTTCTGAGGCAGGATGAGGCCCATACGGCCTTCGGGCTCGGTGAGGATGGACTGGGCCTTAGCCTCTTCCGGGTAAGGATAGCCTCCGACGAGGCGGAGTGGCCCCTCATTCTCGAATCCGTTCAGGCAGCACAAAGCCACGGGGTGAAGATACTGGCATCGCCCTGGTCCCCTCCGCCGGAACTGAAAAGCAACAATAGCGATGTAGGAGGTTATCTGCCGGAGGTAAATTTTGAAGCCTTCAAAGATCATATCAATGCCTTCATTCGCTATATGTCGGACAACGGAGTCGATATTTACGCCATTTCCATTCAGAACGAACCGGATATTCAGGTCTCTTATGAGTCCTGTGACTGGACAGCTTCCAGAATGGCCCAATTCCTCAGAGAGTTCGGCCCGCAGATCGAAGGCGCTAAAATTGCCGCCCCGGAATCCTTTAATTTCAGCCCGTCCTTCACCAATGCCCTGTTGACGGACCCTGAAGCCGCGGAAAACCTCGACATCGTAGCCGGCCACATCTACGGCGGAGGCCTGGCCCCTTTCCCCCTCGCCGAGCAACAAGGCAAGGAAATATGGATGACCGAATACCTGCTCAACCTGAACGTGGGGCAATCCGGCGCTCCCGCCTGGGCAACCTACGATGAAAGTGCAAAATGGGAGGAAACCCTCACCATGCTCGGCACCATACACGAAGCCATGTCCCTCAACTGGAACGCCTATATATGGTGGTATCTGCGGCGCTACTACTCCTTCCTGGGCGACGGAGAACAGGGAACCACGAATGGCGAGATCCTCAAAAGAGGATACGCCTTTTCCCATTTCTCCAAATTCATCAGGCCCGGGTTTGTGCGGGTTGAGGCGGGTATCAGCCGAAACAACGATTTACAGGTTACCGCCTACGAGGGCGAGGGCAGGATCGTGGTTGTCATCATCAACCCGGAGGCTGCTTCGGTAGATAAACTCCATGTACAGGCGCCTTCTCTGTCCTCGGCTACCGCTTATGTGACCAGTCTCGACAAGGACAGGGAGAAGACAGCGGCAGAAATAACCGGCGATGCGGTAGTACTGGATATTTTGCCGGAAAGCGTCACCACCGTAGTCCTAGAGAAATAGAAATTGTGCTACGCATTTTTACCGTGGTTTGCGCCATGCCGGCTCCAGGTATGGCGCAACCGGCCTTGCAATCGATTTCTGCCACCCTCTTTTACGGGCGCCCGGCTACCGGGCGCAGAGTGCGGGAAGGAAAGGCAGAAACCCCTTGTTATTAAAGGTTTTACAGGCTAATAATCCGTCGTTCCCGGCCGATACAGAAATGCAATCCCCAGCGGGGAGCAAAGTTTAAATACAAGTTTTATTCGCAATTACACACAATCGATTGCATAAAATTTTTTAACTTTACTCAAGAAAGCACTTTATTCCAATAATCAACCTAACAACTACCGAAAATGGAGAACGGGTTTTTCAGATTTTCAGGGCTACCCGTCCGGCACAGGTTCCGGATAGGGATAACAGCATTGGCACTGTGTATGTGCCAGGTGCTGTTTGCACAGGATATTACGATTAGTGGCACTGTATCTTCCGAAGGAGAACCCTTAATCGGAGCAAGCGTTTTGATCAAGGGTACTGCAACCGGAACAACTACTGACATCGACGGAAAGTACACCTTGTCGGCTCCGCCTGATGCAATTCTGCAAGTCAGCTATACGGGCTATACGCCCATGGACATAGCAGTTGACGGGCGGACGGAGATCGATGTGGAACTGAGCGCCGGCCTGGTGCTCGACGAGGTGGTCGTCGTGGGATACGGCACCATGGAACGAGCCAACGTAACCGGGTCGATCGTTACGGTCGATGTGGAAGAACTCGAAAAAGTACCGGTACCCAACGTAGTGGAAGGGCTTCGTGCCCAGGTGCCGGGCCTGCGCGTAACCCGGGGCAGCGGCCAGCCGGGGTCGGGGATCTCCTTCCGGATCCGCGGCACCAACTCCCTGGGCGCTGCCGCCGGCGACATCGATGGGAACAACCGGCCCATCATAGTCGTGGACGGGGTGCCTATCGTCGAAGGCAACCTGGCGGAGCTGAACCCCGATGACATCGCCAGCATCAACGTTTTGAAGGATGCGGCGGCGGCTTCCATCTACGGGTCGAGCGGCGCCAACGGGGCGGTTTTGATCACAACCAAAAGCGGCGTTGCCGGGCAGTCCCGCATCAGCGTCAGCGCCTCCACGGGCTTCGTCGACGTCGCCAACCGCATCAATATGATGAATGGGGACGAATACATCCAGTACCGGGCGGACTCCGAAAGAGCCGCCGGCAACGAAAACCCCAGGATCAACAGCCTGGTCGACCCCAACGAGGTAGCCAATTACATCGCCGGGCGGGATGTGGACTGGCAGGACCAATTGCTGCGCACCGGCATGCAGACCCGCCTGGG
>CAYQKY010000247.1:0-10314 GCA_964418125.1 uncultured Phaeodactylibacter sp. | reverse complement strand
TTTCAGCCTCCGGCTCTCCGGGCAATCCCATGGTTTTAGCCCTGGATTCGCATAACAATATAACAATGAAACCATGATCCAGATCCCCATCTACCAGGCCGACGCCTTCACCGGCGAGCTCTTTCGCGGCAACCCCGCCGCCGTCTGCCCGCTGGACAAATGGCTGCCCAACGCCACCCTGCAGGCCATCGCCGCCGAGAACAACCTTTCTGAGACGGCCTTTTTCGTGCCCAAAGGAAAGGATTTTCACCTGCGCTGGTTTACGCCCGCCATCGAGGTCGACCTGTGCGGGCACGCTACGCTGGCCACTGCCCATGTGCTCTACGAGCATCTCGGATACCGGGAACCCAGCATCAACTTCCACAGCCGCAGCGGCCTGCTGAGCGTCTCCCGTGAAGACGGGCATTACATCCTGGACTTTCCTACCGATATTCTGGAACCCACACTCGCCCCGAAAGTGCTGACGGAAGCCCTGCAGGTTACGCCCCGGGAAGTATTCACCGGCAGAGAAGATTTCCTGGTGGTGCTGGAGACGGAAGCGGAGGTGGCGGCCCTGCGCCCCGATTTCCGCCTCCTGCAGCAGGTGAAAGGCCGCGGCGTCATCGTCACCGCCCCGGGAGAGGCCGTAGATTTCGTCTCCCGCTGCTTCTTCCCCAACGCCGGCATAGATGAAGACCCCGTCACCGGCTCCGCCCATACCACCCTGACGCCCTACTGGGCCGAGCGCCTCGGCAAGCAGGAGCTCCTGGCGCGGCAGATCTCCCGCCGCGGAGGGGAAGTGCGCTGCACCATGCTCGGGGAAAGAGTGGCCCTGGCGGGGAAGGCGGTGACGTATATGGAGGGGGTGATCTGGGTGTGAGGGGGAGAGCGGGAGCCAGGGGGAGGGGGTGCCTTTACTGTAAGTACCCCGAGGCCAGCCGTTCCCCCCTCACCTCGTTTCCCCTTCCCCCCCATCTCCCACTCTCCCACTCCCCCTTTTCTCCTACAAAAACCGCCCTATCTGCTACAAGAATTTTATTCTAATAATAATAAGGTTTAAGTTTCATAGGTCATCAAACTCTGGTTATCTATGAGAACAAGAGATCATAAAGAAACCTGGAAAGACAAAATGATCGCTGCCGTGGCCGCTTTTGCCGCTATGATCGCCGCCAGCCGCTGGTTTATGGGGCAACTGGCTAGAAAAGCAGCGCGGATGTGGTTCTGGTAGAATCCGATCGCTACACGACTGTGCTCCATTTGAGGCATCGCAGGATTTTTTCCTAGATTTGGAGCAAAAAACAGATGCACCTCAGCGAGATCCTCACCCACCTGGGCGAAGAAAGAGGCAAGTATTATAATGCCGTTTCTCCTCCCGTCATTCAGACCAGTAATTTCACCTTTTCTTCTTTAGAGGAATTCCGGCAGTCATTTACCAATGAGCTGACGCACCACATCTACAGCCGTGGGAATAATCCTACCGTGGCCATCCTCCGCCAAAAGCTGGCGGCGCTGGAAGGGGCTGAAGATGCGCTCGTCTTCGCCAGCGGCATGGGCGCCATCTCGGCGGCGGTGATGGCCAATGTGCAGGCCGGCGGCCACGTCGTCTGCGTGGAGTCTCCTTACTCCTGGACCAAAACACTCCTGAAGGATTACCTGCCCCGCTTTGGCGTATCCTCTACCTTTGTCGACGGCCGGGAAGTAGCCAATATCGAGGGCGCCATCCGGGACAACACCACGCTGCTGTATCTGGAAAGCCCCAATTCCCTCACTTTCGAGCTGCAGGATATTCGTGCCTGTGCCGGGCTGGCGCGCCGCCGCGGGCTCGTTACCATCCTGGACAACAGCTATTGCTCTCCCTTCTTTCAGCAGCCCATCGCTATGGGAGTGGACATCGTCGTCCATTCCGGCACCAAGTACCTCAACGGCCACAGCGACGTGGTTATGGGCGTGCTGTGTACCAATAGGGCTATGGCAAAGAAGATATTCGAAGGAGAGTACATGACGATGGGCGGTATATTGCCACCCCACGATGCAGCCCTCGCCATCCGGGGCCTGCGTACCCTGGAACTGCGTATGCAGCGCTGCTACGAGAGCGGATTGCAGATTGCCCGCTACCTGGAGCAGCACCCCAAGGTTGAGCGCGTCCTCCATCCCCTGTTACCTTCTTTCCCGCAGTACGAACTGGCCCGAAAGCAAATGCAGGGCGCCGGCGGATTGTTCTCCTTCTACCTCAAAGCCGAAAGCCTGGAAAAGGCGGAAGCTTTCTACAACAACCTGGAGCGTTTTCTTCTGGCGGTCTCCTGGGGCGGGCATGAATCGCTGGTGCTGCCTTCGGCGGCGTTCTACAACATACCCGGAAAGCCCCAGCCCTTGCTGCCCTACAACCTGGCCCGGCTTTACGTTGGGCTGGAAGATCCGCAATGGCTCATTGAAGGGCTGGAGAAAGGATTGGAGCACCTTTAAACTTTTTGTAGTTTCAGGCGTGATTAATAGTTAGGTAAATACTGCCCAAAAGATATAACAAAAACGAATGAAAAAGATCGTAGTACTGTCGGGAGCAGGCGTGAGCGCCGAGAGCGGGATCAAAACCTTCCGGGATGCCGGCGGCCTATGGGAAGGGCATGACGTAATGAAGGTAGCCTCCCCCGAGGGATGGCAAAGAGATCAGGCGCTCGTGCTGGACTTTTACAACCAGCGGCGGCGCCAGCTTAAGGGCGTCGAGCCCAATGCCGCCCATTATGCTCTGGCAGAACTTGAAGCGCATTTCGACGTCAGCATCATTACCCAGAATATAGACGACCTGCACGAACGGGCCGGCAGTAAAAACATCATACACCTGCATGGGGAGCTGCTCAAAGCCCGCAGCACCAAAGACCCCAGCCTGGTCTACGAATGGCCGGAAGACATCAAGCCCGGCGACACCTGCGAGCTGGGCAGCCAGCTGCGCCCTCATATCGTCTGGTTCGGCGAAGCGGTTCCCATGATCGAACTGGCGGCCATCGAAACCATGACAGCCGATGCGGTGATCATCGTCGGTACTTCCATGCAGGTCTATCCGGCGGCCGGCCTGGTGGGTTTTGCCGAGCAGGCGAAGCGCATCTTCTATGTTGACCCCAAGCCGGCCATAAACCACGAGCTCAGCCGGGCCGCCAGCCTTTCGGTAATCGCCGAGCCCGCCACCACCGGGGTGCCCAAGGTAGTGCAGGAACTGCTCGGATGAATTCCTGGCGGTTAGCTATTCATTATTGGCGTTTGGCACAATTCGCCCACGGCGGTTTTCTGAGGACAATACCCGGCCTCCAAAACCGGCATTCTTTGGTTTTGAACACTGGCTGCTGTTGAGAACCACAAAAAGCCGAGCCAGGTTACCCTGAGCACGGCTCCAAACCTTAAACTATGAAAAACTGCATGGCCTAATGGCCGGCCGATTACTTAATCCGGTAAAGGAACATGGCCCCTCCGAAGAGGTACCAATCCTGAGTACCCTCTTTCCCGACGCTGCTCACTCCGTCCAGATAATCGGTGAAGGCTTTGCGCATCCCCAGTTCCAGGCTAAGGGACATGTTCTCATTGATGCCTGCCCGCAGGCCGACTCCAATCGGCACGGCGAATTGCACTTTGGAAAAATCGGCATTGAGATCCTCCATGGCCTTTTGCTCCAGTACTTCTCCGCCAAAGACTGGCTGGGGATTAATGAAGGCCACCCCGGCGCCCAGAAATAAATAAGGAGACATGCGTTGGCTCAGGTCCAGCGACAGATCAGAAAGGTTTTGCCCGAAGGGCACCCATTCTCCGGCAACCGACAGCTCAGCCAGAGTGGTCTCAAAGGTCGACCCTCTACGTTCCCGGATCTCGAAGTTCGAATCATTGCCGGTGATCTTGCCATAAGTAAGGTTGGCGCGAAGGCCATGAGTGGCAGATAACCGGTGGCGAACGGCCAATCCAACCGCCAGGTTGCTCTCGCTCAATTCCGGAGAAGTGTTCAACGTAAAATCCCCCTGATAATTGGCCACGCCCAGAAACAGGCCCCCTTCCAGAGCGGGTTGTGCCAGGAGCCAGAGCGGGCAAAGCAAAACGATCAAGTGTAAAGTAATGATTCTCATGGGTTAAAAATTTAATTAATTGTAAAGGGTTTAACTCAGGGGGGTAATATGTCATTCCAGGCAACGGGCCAGCAGGCAAAAAGCCGGATAACGGTTCAAATTAACATCGGGAGGGGTATCAGAGCAGGCGTTGAAAAGGGATTGCAATTATGTTTTATAGGTTCTTTTTACGGAAACGGGCGCTTTTTGGTTACGGTAAGTAAAGGCTTTTTACAGTAAAAAAGGAAAAGCCGCGTCGACAGAGCCCCAGAATTAACTGAAAAGCTTAAGTGACACGGCTTCACTCCCTATACTATGAAAAAAACTACTTGATCCGATCAATAGATTGGGGGGGGCAGGCTGCTTGCGCGGTTGGAATGATTGAGCATATATTTATCCATCCAGATGTCTGGTTTCAACAGAACGAAATCTCCTTCAGCCCGAGCTTGCTGTAAAGCAACTCTTTTGAGCCAGCGATGCCTGATGGCACAACCAGCCTCTAAGGCAACCGGTTAATCCGTTCTATCCGCACCAGTGCAAAACAGCCGGCCTATAATAAAAGCTATACTATACGTACGGTAAAGCCTCTGAAAACAAAATTGGAAATTGTTGGGGTAAAAGCTGGGGGGAGCGTGTATATTTTGTGATCATTTTCATGATACACTATTCGTTTACGGCACTTCTTTCGGAGAGTTACAATACAGATAAATTTTTTTTTAATTTTTTCGAAGGCAGCCGGGAACCACTTTTTTTCTTTCCCGGGCCGCGCGGGGTGCAATTCTCAATTGTACATACCCCTATGGCCTATTTCACCTGGAGAATCGCCCCAATTTGATGGTTGCATTGCTGAGGCTGGGTACTTTCTCCTGTGCCCTTCATAACTTGACGAGCCGCCTGGAAGCCTGTTTATCGCCACGCATAGCTGAAAAGATGTAGTGTCCGGGAGGGAAACTCGCCGTTTCCCAGCTGATGGTAGAATTGGGCCGGAGGGTAGTCTCATAGAGCGGGCGTCCTTTGATATCGGTAAGGACGAGCTGCAGGGCCCGTTTTTCGTTATTGGTGATCTTCAGAGAATCCTGGAATGGGTTGGGCATCACTTCGAGCTCCAGGCTGAAAGCTTCCAGTCCTGCATCCTCCATATTCTGCTCCTCCTGAAATCCTGCCGAGGCCAGATTATGCAGCCCCTCCGAAATAGGGAGGCCGGAAAGGGAAAGAGAAAGCGATGGAGTATCGTTGGAGGGTTCCGCCGGCGCCTTTCCCCCTGCCAGCATTTCCGGGGTAGAAAGCGGAGTAGGGCCATATAGGGCCTCATGCACGGTAGTCAGGATGGAATATTCGTTAAAGGCATCCTTGCCGAGTTCCCACAGCATTACCCCTCCTGCCTGTTCCTTTGCCAGCTCGGCTTTGGCCATAGCGGTCACAACGCCGTTGTAGAAGATCTTTCCCACCTGATCGACATGAGCGTAGGCCGGATTAGTGGCCACCAAAGTGCCGTATGGAACGGAAGAGACTCTTCCGGGCTCGGAAAAATCCCAGCCATAAAGCGGTATTCCCAGGACCAGCCGATCTGCCGGCATCCCCTGGTTCTTCCAGTAGGTAAGGGAAGAAATGGCCATGGCATAGGGCGAATGCGGGCCGGGGCGGTTGGCGGTCCAGGGCCCGGTCAGGTCATAGGCCATGAGGTTGATGAAGTCGAAGGACAGCATAGCTTCCTCACTGAGATTTTTATATCGGGTGGTGCCCGGAAAGGCCGCTGTCATCAGCTTGCCGTGAGCACTAAGCGCCCGCCGCAATTCCAGGATAAAACCGCTGTAATTATGGTTCACCTGTTTCCACTCCAGGTCAACATCCACCCCATCCAGTTCATTGGCCTGTACAAAGAGCAGGATCTTCTGGATGAAAGCCTGCCGGTTAGAGGGGGCCAGCAGCCATTTCCAGGCCTCCTCCCATTCGGGTTTCATCGCTCCGCCGGCCAGAGAAATGAGTACTTTTACGCTATCCCGATGGGCTCGCCGAACCACCTGCCGTATATCGGCGCCTCCAGCGCTGAGGTATCCCTGACGGTCCGGGTTGGCAAACGCTATACAGAGATGGGTCAGCTTCTCCATCGGTATCTGATCGAGCATATAGCTGCGCTGATAAGGGAGGTACCCCACTACCCTCGGTTGTTGGGCAGGAAGGTATATGGAAAGAAGTACAAGGAAAAAGAGCAGTGTCGTTCGCAGGGCCATCTCTGGTAGTTTGCAGGTATTACAGGCTCAAATATAAGTATTTTTCGAATGGAGCTGCAATTCAATGCCTACCTTTCCCCTTCTTCCACATAAACATCGATATCCGTAAGTACGATATTGTTCTGCTCTTTTTGTTCTGCCATCAGCTTGCTGAAATCGTCCCAGCTATAGCGGTCCTCCAGCCTGCTCCCGGAGGTGTTTTCCTGGTACACCCCTACGTAGAAAGCCTGGCCCCGTTTTTCAAAACGCTCGTAATCAAAAAGGTGGTAGCCGCTTCTCTGGCGGTGCCCTCTATCGGTAAGGAAATCATCGAAATCGTGAGAGCGATAATAGTAGGTTTTGAATTCCGGCCCCTTCCACTGGTAAAGCGCCAGGTACAGGGTAGTGCCATCTTTGGATTCGAAGCCTTCGATGTCGGCAAGCTGTAGGTCCCGGCGGATAAGGTTTTCATAATCATTCTCCAGCCCTTCCCAGGAGGACAGTTTCCTGATTTTGTGCTCCCGGTTGCCCGGCGCCCAAACGGCCAGATAATACTCCTTATCCCCCCAGGTATAGGCTTCAACCTCGTCCATCACGAAGCTGTCCGCCGCCATTTCCCGCTTTACAATGACGAGAGAATCCCAGCTTTCGATACGCTTCAAAGTGCTGTGCACCGCTTCTTTTTTCCAAATCGCCCAATAGTACCGGCGCGCCCCGGACTTGGCAGTTTCGACATCCACCAGCCGGAAGCCTTTGGCGCTCAGCTCTTCATGCTGCTGCTGCAACGCCTCCCAGCTAACCTGATGAGCGTATTCGTAATCCGTATCCGCCTGGGTGAATACCCCGGAATAGGTGAACTGAGCGGAAAGGGAGGTGGAAATAAAAAGGAAAAAGGCGGACAAAAGCAGGTTTCTCATAGCAGCTGTTTTTAGGGGGTGAATATTTGGATGTTGGAACGTTTATCATTACGCCGGATAAGGTGTTTTTATTGTGTATCAGTGTTTCAGTTGGCAGTGTATTAGGCATGTAACAATCAATTATGGGCATTTCCCAAACGATACGCCAAAGGGGTACAAATGGGAATCGCATCCTGATACACTGCTCCCTGATAGACTAATCTCCAACCCCGCTGCCACCACACCCATTCACCTCAGCGCCTGTTCCAGATCTGCAATTATGTCATCGATATGCTCCAGGCCAACGGAAATGCGCACCATTCCCGGCCGGATGCCTACCGCCTGCCTTTCCTCTTCGGTAAGTTTGGAATGGGTCGTGGAAGCCGGATGTGTTGCAATGGTACGCGAATCGCCCAGGTTGGAAGACAGGGAACACAGGTGTAGGCGGTTGAGGAACTGCATACAGGCCTCTGCCCCACCCTTGAGCTCAAAAGCTACGATGCCGCCACCCAGGCGCATCTGTTTTTTCGCCAGCTCGTACTGAGGGTGTGATGCCAGGTGCGGGTAGGATACCTTAACTACCTGCGGATGTTCTTCCAGAAAACCGGCCAGCCGAAAGGCATTGCTGCAGTGCCGTTCCATACGCACGGCCAGGGTTTCCAGGCTTTTTGAGAGCACCCACGCATTAAAGGGCGACATGGCAGGCCCGGTGTGGCGGCAGAAAAAGCGAACCTTATCGATCAGCGCAGCGTCACCGACAACCAGCCCGCCCAGCACCCTGCCCTGGCCGTCCATCCATTTTGTTCCGGAGTGAACGGAGAGGTGAGCGCCGTATTGGAGAGGTGTCTGCAGATAGGGGGTAGCGAAGCAATTGTCCACATTCAGGATCAGCCCATGCCTTCGGGCCAGAGCGCCGGCCTTTTCCAGGTCGATCAGGGCCAGGCCGGGGTTGGAAGGCGTCTCCAGGACGATCATCCGGGTGTTGGATTGCAGGTGTTGCTCCCAGCCGTCCACGTCTTCCGGATCGACATAGGTAAAGGTGATGCCCCAGCGCGGGAACAACCCGGTAAGGATCTGATGGGTAGAACCGAAAACCGCCCGCGAGGCAAGGATGTGGTCCCCGGCTTTAAGCAGGGCCGCCATGCCGGCAAAAACGGCAGCCATGCCGGAAGCCGTGGCAAACCCGTCTTCCGCGCCTTCCATAGCGCATACTTTTTGGATCAGCTCGTCCGTATTCGGGTTGCTGTAACGCGAATAGATGGACCCTTCTGCTTCTCCGGCAAAAGTATCGGCCATCAGGCCAGCGTCGGGAAAAGTGAAGCTCGAGGTCAGGAACAGAGGCGTACTGTGCTCGCGATAACCCGTTCGCTCCATCTGCCCCCGGATAGCCCGGGTCTCAAACTTCCTGTCGTTATTTTTTTCCATGATACATCCTGCTTTTTCGCAGCGATTCTCGCTTTGGCAAAATGCTGCCTAGAATCCTGCCACGAAAACACGAAATCCACACTAAGTTTTTTGTGGCATTTCGTGCCTTAGTGCTTTAGTGGCGTTCTAAAACGAGAATAGCTGGCTTTTTCGGCCCGCCTTTCCCAGCCCTTACCGGGAAGGCGCAGCCCATGTAGTTCTCCGGATAAACCTGGCCCATCCGAATAATTACCCACAATATAGCTAGTAGTCTGTCAAGCACAAATTGTCGGGTAATCTGTGGCGCCTTTTGGTCCAGCTCTGCGTCGCCTCCTCGCCTTGGTAGCTAAGGCTACCAGGCTCCGGGGGCTTCTTGATCTGAACCAAAATCCGCTAACACCTTACCCGACATTTATACCTTGACAGACTACTAGTATATGACTTTTCTTTTAAATTTACCGGAAACACAAAAACATTAAAACCCCATAGAGTTAATAGGGAATTAATTTTTTATTGCCATATTTGCAGCCCGCAAAAACAAAGAATATGGAAAAAGAATCCAAACTGCGAAGCGTAATCAAGGCCATCACCTGGCGCCTGATCGCCACAGCCACTACTTTCACCCTGGCGTTTTTTATCTTTTCCGGCACCGGGTGTGACGATGTGCTGCAGAAATCCAGTATTGTCGCCGGGCTGGAACTCGTCATCAAACTGGCCATTTACTACCTGCACGAGCGCGCCTGGCAGATGGTGCCCCGCGGGACCGTCCGCCACGTTTTCAAACGCGACGGAAAGCAGGAAGTGGATTTGGGTAAATAAGAGATTTGCCGTTTCTTTGTGCCGATTTATGTGTCCGTCTTTTTTAATCAAGTACAATTGCCTTGAACAAGCATATCCATCCCATTTTCGATCATTTCCTGCAACGCGCCGACCGGGAGCACCGGCTCATGCAACACAGCAAGGTGCTGTGGCTGACCGGCCTTTCCGGCTCCGGAAAAAGCACCATTGCCCAACACCTGGAACGGCGCCTTTACAACGAGGGGTACTTCCCGCAGGCCCTGGACGGGGACAACATCCGCGCGGGCATTAACAACAACCTGGATTTCAGCGACGAAGGGCGGCGGGAAAATATCCGCCGCATAGCTGAAGTTTCCAAATTGTACGTCAACAGCGGTATCATTACCATCAATTCTTTCATCAGCCCTACCATAGCCATCCGGGAAATGGCCCGGCAGATCATTGGCGAGGAAGATTTCATCGAGATCTACATCAACGCCCCGCTGGAAGTCTGCGAGGCCCGCGACGTCAAAGGCCTGTACAAAAAAGCGCGCGCCGGAGAGATCAAAGGCTTCACGGGAATCGACGCGCCCTACGAGCCGCCGGCAAACCCGTCCCTGGAGGTCCGCACCGACCAACTGGGCCTGCACGACTGCGTCCGTGCCATCTTCGAATTCATAGAACCCATCATCAAATACCGCCGCGCCTGACCCGTAAAACCATCAACGGACAACTGACAAAGATTAATCATGAGCTATAACCTGAACCATCTTAAAGAGCTGGAATCGGAATCCATTTATGTTATCCGCGAGGTAGCTTCGCAGTTCGAGCGGCCGGTACTGATGTTTTCCGGTGGGAAGGATTCCATACTCATGGTCCACCTGGCCATGAAGGCCTTTTACCCGGCCAAGATCCCTTTCCCGCTGCTTCATATCGATACCGGCCACAACTTCCCGGAAACCCTGG
>CAYQKY010000246.1:0-10380 GCA_964418125.1 uncultured Phaeodactylibacter sp. | reverse complement strand
AAAGCGGAAGTACCCGGCCTGGATTTCGACCTGTACATTTCCACCGGCGGGCCGGGAAGCCCACACGAGGGCGATGGCGTATGGGATGTCAGATACTTCGACTGGATGCAGCAAACCTGGGAATGGAACCAGGTGGCGGACAATCCCAGGAAACATGTCTTCTTTATCTGCCATTCCTTCCAGATGGCGGTAAGGCACTTCGGGCTGGCGGAGATCACCCGCCGCAAGTCCATGTCTTTCGGCACCTTCCGCTGCCATAAGACGGACCTGGGAGTTGCCGAGCCCTTGTTCGACGGCCTGCCCAATCCGTTTTTCATCGCAGACTTTCGGGTGTGGCAGTGCATACAGCCGAATGAAGAACGGATCGAGGAGATGGGCGCCAGGATACTGGCCCTGGAAAAGATCCGGCCGCATGTGCCCCTCGAGCGCGCCATCATGGCCATTCGCTTTTCCGATGAATTTTTCGGAACCCAATTCCATCCTGAGGCTGACCCCGATGGGATGCTGAAACACTTCATGGACCCGGAGCGCCAGAAGGAGATCATAGAAACCCATAGTGAAGAGAAATATCTTCGCATGATCGACCATTTGAATGATTCCGACAAGATCGGCCTGACCCACGATATCGTCCTGCCCCAGTTTCTCAACCGGGCCATCCGGGCGGTGCAGGCGGAGATGGTTGTGGCTGAATGAATGCAATTCCACACACGCTAGAACTAAAACCATGATCACCGAACTCAGAAAGCAGTTCAACGAGCGCTTCCGGCAGGAGGCTTATCAGGGGATGCTGGACTATATTGCCGGCCTGTATAATTACCGCCCCCCCTTCCGCATTGCGGAAACCCCGGTTTTCGTTTCCCGGAAACTGAAAAAGCAACTGGTCGAAGCCTGTGAGGAGATCACCGGGGTGATTGCCCGGCCCGACTTCAGGGAGCTCTCCCGGGGGGCGCTGCTGGCCGGCCAGGAGGTGCCCGGAGAAACCCCCCATACTACTTTTCTGCAGATGGACTTCGGCATCTGTCAGGGGCCGGATGGAGAACTGACTCCTCAGCTCATTGAAGTGCAGGGTTTCCCTTCCCTTTATTTCTATCAGGACCTGGCGGCCAATGCCTACCGGAAGTTCTACGATATTCCGGATACCGTCACGCACCTTTTTGGCGGGTTGACGTCGGAAGAATACCTGGAGATGCTCCGCCGGGTGATCCTGGGCGATCACAAGCCGGAAAACGTCATCCTGCTGGAGGTAGAGCCGGAAAAACAAACCACAGCCATAGACTTCATCGCCGGCAAGCACCTGATCGGGCTGGAACCGGTCTGTGTCAGCCAGCTGAAAGTAAAGGGCAAAGATGTTTTCTACGAAAAGGACGGCCGACTCATCCACGTGGAAAAGATATACAACCGCGTCATCTTCGATGAACTCATCAAGCGGGATGACCTGCCCCGTGAATTTTATTTCACCGAGGAGCATGATGTGGAGTTCATCGGCCACCCCAACTGGTTCTTCCGCATCAGCAAACATACCCTGCCGCTGCTTGACAGCCGGTACGTACCGAAATCCCACTTCCTCAATGAGGTGGATACCATTCCGGATGACCTTCATAACTACGTTTTAAAACCCCTGTACTCTTTCGCCGGCACAGGAGTGATTATCAACCTCAACCGTTACGACCTCGAGGCGATCAGCGACCCCGAAAACTACATCCTGCAGCGGAAGGTGGATTATGCCCCGGTCATTCCTACTCCCTCCGGGCCGGCCAAGTGTGAGATCCGCATGCTCATGCTGTGGGAGCAGGGCTGGGAGCGCCCGCTTATCGTCAACAACCTGGCCCGGTTGAGCAAAGGCCTTATGGTGGGGGTGCGGTACAATAAGGATAAGGACTGGGTCGGGGGGAGCGTTGGCTTTTTTGAGAAAGGCTGAAATCAGCGTTCTACGCCTTTTGGATTCGCATATTGTTATATGGCTGCAGCAATACAACCATCCAGCCATATAACCATCCAACCATCTCCTCCTACATGATCCTCTCCGGATAATGCTCCAGGTAATACCGCAGTTGTTGGAGTTGCTGGTTGCTTCCCAGGACGATATAGCTGGATCCGGGGCCGAGCACCCTATTGGGCGCCGGGTTGACTTCGTAGTGCCCATCGGGGGCTTTGTAGCCGATAACATTGGCGCCGGTGCTTTCGCGGATGTTGAGCTGCATCAGAGACCGCCCCCGGCATTCATCCGGTAAGTGTTCGTAAGTAACCTCCTCAAAGCCGATATCAGACCGGTATTCACTGGTGATGAAGGAGAAGAATTCTACGGCGCCCGGCTTGCTCACCAGAGTGGCCATGTAAAAGCCGCCGATCTGTTCGGGCATGACTACGTGGTCGGCGCCGGCCATAAACAGCTTCTTCTGGGACTTGGGGTCTTTGGCCCGGCTGATGATATTGAGCCTGGGGTTGATCTGCCGGGCGGAGAGCACCACGAAGACGTTATCGGAATCATCGGGCAGGGCGGATATAAGCGCCTTGGCCCGCTTGATGCCGGCCTTCAGGAGTGCGTCATCATGGGTGGCGTCTTCTTCCAGATACAGGATCTTGTCCTCACTCTTTTGCAGCTGTTCTATCTTGGAGGGGTCGACATCCAACACGACAAAAGGCAGGTTATGCTTATTGAAATGCAAAGCGATCTCTCGTCCGTATTTCCCGTAACCGCAAAGAATAATATGGCCTTCCAGCTTATCGATTGAAGTATTGATCAGGTTGAGGTGCATGTTCTTAAAGATTTCTCCTTGAATGACGTAATAAGAAAAAGCCGCCAACACGTAGGCAAAGATACCGATATTGGCAATGATGAGAGCGGAAGTGAATATCTGCCCTGTTTGGCTTAGGGGCTGCACTTCGCCGAATCCTACCGTGGAAATGGTGATCACCATCATATAAAAAGCATCGGCCAGGCTATACCCCTCGATAGCCATAAAGCCACCCATGCCGATTAAAAACTCCGCCAGCATCAGCACTATTGCGACTCTGATGCTCAGGAAGGAGGAGGGCACCGTGTAGATATTCCAGTTTACTTTACTTCCCAGCATGCTCTTCGTTATTTCCGCAGCCTGATTTAAATCATATCTTCCGGCTGACCTCTATCATTATGTTATTCCGAATATCCGCTTATTTTGAAAGTTACAACCGATACCGGCCCCAAATTACGGCGAGGCGGGGTAATGCGCAACTCCTATTACCCTTCGGTTAACAACCTTTACAATAATACCAAAACTTAGCCCCATGAAACATCTCCCGATAATAATTCTTCTTTTTCTTTCACCGGCGGCATTTTCTCAGATACCGGAAGGGATCGGGGAATTGGCTGAAGGCCACATCCGTAAAGGCCGGAACCCCGGGCTGGTGGTCGCACTTGCCTATGAAGGGCAGGCTCATTACAAAGGGTATGGGTTGATCAGCCGCAAGGCGTCCATGGTTCCTGACGAGAACACTATTTTTGAGCTGGGCGCCTTGTCCGGCGTTTTCACCACCACCCTGATAACGAAACAGGCGATGGAGGGCAGGTTCAACCTCGGCAGCCCCATCGACCCTTATCTTCCCCGGGGCGCCGGGGCGCCGGCCTTTCAGCCCCAGCGGTGCGTAGAGGTTTTGCTGCCGACCAATCCTTCCGGCCGGCCGGAGCGCATTCTGAGTTGTACGCCCGACCCGCTGAGCGAGAAGGCCTGCATTGCCTTCTGCGACCTGGCCACCCATACTTCCGGGCTTCCCAATTCCGGCCTGGGGTTGTACGACTGGCATCCCATTGGTACGGCAACAACCTTGGAGGGGCCGAAGGAAGGCTTTACCAAACGCGATTTTTATTTCAAAATTTCGGAGTACCCGCTCAAACACCAACCCGGTTCAAGCTATTATTTCTCCAACATCGGCATTGCACTGGCCGGGCACCTGATCAGTGATATGAACGGCCTGGAGTACGAAGAACTGCTGGAAAAAGAATTGCTGCACCCCCTGGGCATGAAAGATACACGCGTCTATTTAACAGCCGGCCAGCGTCCCCGGATGGCGCTGGGGCACGACAACAGGGGAAAGCCGGTGCCTCACTGGGATTTTGACGGCATGGCTCCGGCAGCCGGGCTGAAGTCTACTGCCAAAGACCTCGCTGTTTTTCTCCTGGCCAATTTGCAGCCGGGGGGATCAAAACTGTCTGCAGCAATGGAACAGGCCCGGCAGGCGCGGGTGGACGTGAATTTTCCCGGCCTGATGCGCTCCACAGAAGCCGGGTACGGCTGGCTGATCTCCAAACTCACGCCTCAGTCCAACCAGCCGGTGGTATGGATGTACGGCGGCACCGCCGGCTTCCGCGCTTTCATCGGCTTCATCAAAGACGCCCGTATCGGAGTGGCCCTATTGTCAAACTCCGCCAACGACATCCGGGAACTTGGCTTTGAAATGTTGGAGGAACTCTATCGTGGCAGCCAGAGCAAATAAAAAAGGGCTTCCGGAGAAGCCCCTTCGGCAGAAAAGAGTAAGTGTATGTTTGGAGGCCAATTCCGTCTATACAGCCGGGTAAACTTTGGACTACGAAGGCCACTTTCTGGGTGAAGCCGCGTTACTTTTCTTGTCCGTACCTTTCAGGTACGCACTTCAAAAAGTGCCTTGCCTAACCCAAAAAATGACACTTCTCGCCATCAAACCAGGCTTCCAAACATACTCTAAAAAAGGAGGCGATTATATATAGGGAAAATGGCTTTTCAAAAAGGCAGCGGCGGGTGTGTTGCCAACCGCCGCTGCGGGTTCAAACTACTCTCTCAATGGTTCGTGCAAGTTTGTTTTCACCGGTTTCCTGAAGCATTGTCTTCACTTCGGAAAGGGGGCCGTGAAAGAGCGCCTTCCGGCGCCCTTCACGGGGTGCCACAAAGCGGGCTACGCTTTATGGCAGGGGGGGGTAGAGTGTTTCACAAGGCAATTGGGTGGTGATTGTTTCCTTTGGGGCATGCCGTTGCCGGCATTGGGCGCCTGGGGCTATGCAGGGATTACATAGCAAAAAAATAGTGTGCTTTCTCACAGTACGCCCTAAAAAGGGCGGAACTGCCGGCAACAGCGTTGCCGAATTGGAATAATTAACTACAATGGAATAAAATCAGAAAGGTAAAAGTATGAGCCATTCAGGGAATTGTGGGTTTTGATCAATCTTAAATCTGGTGTGTAGAATGGTGCTTCGATAAGGAGATTTTGTTGAAGTAAGGGTTGTGTTGATCAAAAGAACATCCTAATAACGGGAGGGCAGGATAACGTATTGTATACAGGCAAAAAAAAATATTTTTTTTGGCGGATAGCCATAAGATGGAAGCCCCGAAGCGCCATACCTGTCCGGCACATCTGCTACGCCCCAGGACGCTAACACTCCTTCATTCCCTCGGATACTTCAGCATGTCACCCGGCCTGAGCTTATGATTGGGAGGGATACGGTTGAGTTCGATGAGTGCAGGCAGGGAAGCGCCGGGAATGCGATGGTAGATCTGTTCAAGTGTGCCTTTATCCTGTACGATATATATCAATTGTCCGAGGGCGGAGTTAGCTTCGGGCTTTCCCAATGGCTGAAGCTGCCTTCCTTCCAGCGGGGGGGGAGGGGCCAGGGGCAGGACCTCCATTTTTTCCAGCGGCTTGAAGCGCCGGAACTCTTTAGGTTGGTAGATCACCAGTTTTTGCCCTTCCTTCAGCTCTGTGGATTGCAGGTTGTTCCAGGCGATGATCTGGTGGGCAGAACATTTCAGGTTCCTGGCGATCTTCTTCAGGCTCTCTCCTTTTTTTACCACATAGGTTTGGCGGATGTATTTCTCCCGCCAGTTTTCCTGCTTTTGGCTGACGACGACCGGGGAGTCGTCGAAGAAGTGGTCTGCCAGGTGGTCGGGCCGCTGGGCCTCCTGGTAATCTTTGAATGCCGGCATGACCCTTTTGGGCAGGATCAGGTAATTGCCTTTCTGGTTTTCAGGAATGATACTTTGTTTGTAGGCCGGATTCATGGTTTCGATCATTTCCAGGGATAACCCGGTGATCTGTGCGATGCGGTGGAAACTGAAAGCGTTGTATACTTTTACCGTTTCGGTGATCTGATAATCCAGCGGAGGATATTCCGGGGTGATCTCGTGTTCCTTATAGTATTCCATAAGGTAGGTGGCGGCGATATAGGCCGGCACGTAATTGCGGGTCTCGCGTGGCATATACCGGCGGATGCGCCAGAAGTTCTTGCTGCGGCCCCGTTTGATGGCGCGGCTGACCCGCCCGGAACCGCCGTTGTAAGCGGCCAGGGCCAGGGCCCAGTCCCCGAATTTTTCGTATTGGCGCGAGAGGTAATCCAGCGCAGCCCGGGTAGACTTATTGGGGTCTTTACGTTCGTCAACCAGTTCATTGATCAGCAGTCCGTATTCCTTGCCTGTCTGAGGCATGAACTGCCACAGGCCGACGGCGCCGACAGGAGAAGTGGCGTGAGGGCTGAGGGCAGACTCCACCACCGACAGGTACTTGAGTTTTTCCGGCATATCCCGCTCCTGCAGGTACTCTTCAAAGAGCGGGAAGTACAAAACAGTACGCCCTAAAAGGCGCTCCGCATTTTCCCGGTTCCAGATCAGGTATCCTTTGATGTACCCCTTGACTACAGAGTTGTAGCGGTGCTCTACGAGAGGGTCCTCAATAGCTTTAAGCCTTTCGATGACTACCGCTTCATCGTAAGCAGGGTAATTTTCAGCATTCAGAAAGAGGGGGAAGATGAACAGCAAGACAAAATGTGCCGCTCGCGGGAAAAAGGCTCTCACGGTATGTGGTTCCATCATACTGGAGTTAGTTAAAGAATGATATCAGCAGCTTTACGAAAAAAACGGCCACTGATATTTTGCCACCGCACTAATTCATTCAGTTATACGATGGAAGCCGGCATTAGTTGCGTTACCGGCTGAGCAGAGAAAACACCTGCCCAGTTTACAAATTTAGGCATTCAATACGGCAAATTACTCCGCGGGTGCCGTTTAGTTACTAACATTTTAACCTGGCGTGATAACATCACAGGGTAAATAATAGTTTCCCCGGCCGCCGGATAATTGCCCTTACTACCTGGATAACAAGGCTTTGCCGAAAGCCAGCAGCTTTGCTTCCTCGAATTTGGGGGCCATGAACTGTATGCCAACCGGCATTCCACTGGAGTCCTGGCCAATGGGAAGAGAAATGGCCGGGATGCCGGCCATATTGGCCTGGACGGTAAAAATGTCGGCAAGGTACATCGCGACAGGATCGTCCATTTTATCTCCCAGGTTCCAGGCAGTGCCGGGCGCAGCCGGCATGAGAATGAAGTCGTACTTCCTGAAGGTCTCGTCGGTTTTCTCCTTGATGAGGCGCCGAACTTTCTGCGCTTTAGAATAATAGGCGTCGTAATAGCCGGCGCTGAGCACAAAGGTACCCAGCATGATGCGGCGTTTGGCTTCGGTTCCGAAGCCCTCGGTTCGCGACTTTTTGTAGGTGCTCATCAGGTTCGTGGCATTGGAGCTGCGGTAGCCGTAGCGGATGCCGTCGTAGCGGGAGAGGTTGGTGGAGGCTTCGGCGGTGGTCAGCACATAGTAGGCCGGGATGATGTAGTCGAGGTATTCGAAATTGATGCCTTCGACTTCATGGCCGTCATTGCGGAGCCGCCCGATGAGGGATTGGCAGGCGGCCCTGATGTTCTGGCCGAGGCTGGGGTGTTCCAGGGCGGTATGGAAATAGGCGATCTTTGCCTTTTTACCGAAGTTGAGGAGCTGGGAGTAGGCTGGCGGTATTTTCCGGCTGGCCGTGCTGTCAAAACCATCCGGCCCGGCCATGGCCTCCAGCAATAAAGCTGTATCCTCCACGGAATGGGCCAGGGTGCCGATCTGGTCGAAAGAAGAGCCGTAGGCCAGCAGGCCGTAGCGGGAAATGCGCCCGTAGGTAGGCTTGAAGCCGACTACCCCGCAGAAGGCTGCCGGCTGGCGCACCGAACCGCCGGTATCGGAACCCAGAGACGCCAGGCAGGTGTCGGCCTGTACTGCTACTGCCGAACCCCCGGAAGAGCCGCCCGGCACCTTGCCGGGGTCGGCGGCATTTCGGGTAGGGCCGTAAACGGAGGTCTCGTTGCTGGACCCCATGGCGAACTCATCGCAGTTCACCCGGCCGATTATGATGGCGTCTTCCGCCAGCAGGCGCTCGATGGCGGTGGCGGAAAACAGGGAGGTGAAGCCCTCCAGTATCCTGGAGCCGGCAGTGACGCCGTGGCCTTTATAACAGATGACATCTTTGTGGGATATTACCATGCCGAACAAACGCCCAACCGATCCGGGATCTTCCCGGTAGCGGGCGTCGAGCCGGCGGGCGTGCTCCAGGGCTTCTTCGGCGTAGACTTCCACATAGGCGTTGAGGCGCCGGGTGGCTTCTATCCGGGAGAGATAATATCGAACCACTCCTTCGCAGCTTTCTTCGCCTGCCCGTATAGCTTCCTGAACTTGCTGTAATGTCTTATATTTTGGCATAGTCAATAGTGGTTCATTTTTCAATAACCCAAAGGCCCTTTTCTGCCGCCTGCCCCGGACGCTGAATATCAAAATGGCGCTTTTTGCCGCCGATGATCATCGCTACGCCTGCTCCTGTAAGGCCCAGGCTGTAGCCTGCCCAGCGAAAATAAAGGTCCGAATTGATCTTGCCTTCACTGTAGTCGATGCTTGCCAGGGGGGCAATCACCAGCGCACTCAGCGCGCCCAGGGTGGTGATGAGCCCGCCCATATTCGACCAGTCTTTCGCGCCTTTATTGCGGTACCTGATATGGTTGATGTCGGCAATTGGAAGAGAGATAGGCGGTACATTCCTGATACTTGTATATTCGATCTCTTCCTTCTTCGAAAGCCCGTTGCTGAAGCGCAGCGTCTTTTCCTCATCTACAGGCAATACCCGGATCAGCCCCCGGTTGGTGTCCTTCAGCCGGCCTTTCAGGAGGCGATAGCCGAAAACCAGGTCCGGCCCTTCAATAGACAGGCCGAGGCCGATATGCCCTTCCGCCTTGAGCGTTTTTACCTTTCCGGTCAGGGAATTGCGGAGGGTTACCTGCCCGTATAGGGTGGATAGGCCAAAGAGGAGAGTTACGGTAGTCAGTAAAAGTGCTTTCATAGAAGACGATATATGGCTACACAGTAAAATTGTTTCATAAATGAGCCAAAGGCTAATCGCCAAAAGCCAATCGCTATTCCCTCAGCCGCTCTATGATCTCTTCCAGCTTCAGCCCCTCCTGCTCCCCCGTCTTCATGTTCTTAAAGCCCAGCTCGCCACTCTGCATCTCATTGGTGCCGACGACGATGGCGTAGGGGGCATTTCGTTTGTCCACGTATTTGAACTGCTTGCCCATCTTGGTGGGTTCGGGGTAGATCTCGGCGTTGATGCCGGCGGCCCGCAGCTTGTGCAGGCAGCGGAAAGCGTAACGGTGTGTGGCGTCGTCGAAGGCAAGGAATACGGCTTTCAGGCGGGTGGCGCTTTCTTCCGGGAAGAGTTTCAGCTCTTCCATGACGTCGAAAATACGCTCGGCCCCGAAGGAGACGCCCACGCCGGAAGTACCGGGCATGCCGAACACGCCGGTCAGGTCATCGTAGCGGCCGCCGCCGCCGATACTGCCCATCTTCACCCCTTTGGCCTCTACCTCGAAGATGCAGCCGGTGTAGTAGCTCAGCCCCCGCGCCAGGGTGACGTCGAAGGTGATCTCGTTGGTGGATTCGCCAATGCCCAGGTAATCGAAAACGGTTTCCAGTTCTTCCACACCCCTGAGGCCCGTGGGGCTCTCAGCCAGCAGCGGCTTCAGCTCGTCCAGGCTTTTGGCCTCCAGGATGTCCTTAATCTTATCGATCCCGGCCTGAGGGATACCCCTTTCCGCCATCTCTTTTTCCACTCCCTCCATGCCGATCTTGTCCAGCTTGTCGATGGCGATGGTCATATCCATAAAAGAGCCCTTGATGCCGGCCGCCTCGGCAATGCCGGCCAATACCTTGCGGTTGTTGAGCTTGATGGTTACCTCCAGGCCCAGTTTGGCAAACACTTCGTCGTAGATCTGCGCCAGTTCCGCCTCGTAGACGAGCGAATCGGAGCCCACCACGTCCACATCGCACTGATAGAACTCCTGATACCGCCCTTTCTGCGGCCGGTCGGCTCGCCAGACGGGCTGTATCTGGTAGCGCTTGAAGGGGAAGGTGACCTCATGCTGCCGCATGACTACATAGCGGGCGAAAGGCACTGTCAGGTCGTAGCGCAGCCCCCGCTTGGAGATGGAGGAGATGAGCTTATTGGAATCGCGGGCGTCGAGGGCTTCCTCGTCGGCCTTGGCCAGGAAGTCGCCGTTGTTGAGCACCTTGAAGA
>CAYQKY010000245.1:0-10431 GCA_964418125.1 uncultured Phaeodactylibacter sp. | reverse complement strand
CCGCACCCTGGCGTGGCACCCCAGGTGGCGCATTCCCTGCGCCTCCTGGGTTCTAACTCCGGCTGCTGTCCAACCTTAGACGGGTGGCCCTCCAAACATGCCCTTATCGCCAGTGCCCTTCCGCCACCCGGCTCATCAACGCCAGGTGGTGGTCGTCGTGCTCGGCGACGAAAAAGGCCAGGCCGGTGGCGTTGAGCGGTTGCTGGAGGCGGGGGTGCAGAGCACTCATCTGAAAGTCCGCTTTATCGAACTGCAGGAGTTGGGTTACCGAAGCCCGGCGCGCCCGTTCGAATTCATCGAGCAGGGCTTCCAGGGACCGCCTGTTATGGCCCGCTTCGTGGGTAGCCCGGTTCCTCAGGTCGGCTTCCCGCATGGTGCCGGCGCCCATGGTGATGTCTTCCCAGCGCCCCTGCCAGAGGGGCTCCAGGTCGAGCAGGTGGCCGATATGTTCCTGGATGGACCATCTGCCCGACGGCTTTAGCTGGAGCAGGCCGGCCGGCAGGTTGGCTACTTTTGCCCGGATGCGCAGGGGCGTATCGGCCAGGCGCTCCAGGATCGCCGGCAGCAGGCGCGGGTCCAGCAGTTGGGGGAAGGAGCGTTCGAACCAGGGGAAGATGGGGGGCTTGGGCATAATAATAAGGTTACTGCTTCTATGAAAATTGGGAGTTAAGGGTTGTGTAAAGAATAACTTATAACATTTGGCTGCTTCTTTTGATGCTGTACTGCGTTAAAAATACTCGCCGTAGCTAGGCTATGCCTGCGTTTTTTGCCTTATCCAGCATCAAAATAAGCTACCCAACTATTTATAACCTATTCTTTCCACAACCCTAAGAAGGATTTGCGATTTTTGACGTGCGATTTTTGATGTTTGATTTGCGCCCCACGGCTGCACACCGGGGCACATCACACCTACAAACACCGCAAATCAAGCCAAGTCCCAAATGTTATAAAGAAAATTACGGTCTAATAGGAGGTTTGGTAATATCTATAAAAACCCCGTCAGGGCAGCTATGGTTTATCCGTCACTTTATGGAAATATACCTGTCCACCCCCAATTATCTCCATTCCATCTTCGCCATTTGCCCACAGTTCCGTATCTTTTGCCCACCTGATTTTTCCCTGCCAATACAAGCCAAAACCATTTTCTGGCTAATCACAACAACGAATGCAACCAAAGAAGAAGCGTTTCAGAAAACTCATGGTCGCCAACCGGGGCGAGATCGCCATCCGGGTGCTGCGCGCCGCCTCTGAGCTCAACCTGCGCACCGTCGCCATTTATACCTGGGAAGACCGCTACTCCCTGCACCGCTACAAAGCGGACGAAGCCTATCAGATCGGCGCGGACGACGACCCGCTGAAGCCCTATCTGGACATCGAGGAGATCATCACCATCGCCAAAGAAAACAAGGTGGACGCCATCCACCCGGGCTACGGTTTCCTTTCGGAGAATGTGCGGTTTGCCCGCCGCTGCCGGGAGGAAGGGATCGCCTTCGTCGGCCCGGCCCCCGAGGTTATGGAAGAACTGGGCGACAAGGTGGCCGCCAAGGTGCTCGCCCGGCGGGTGAAGGCGCCCATTATCGAAGACAGCCAAAAGCCGCTCACCGACGCCAATATTGCCCTGGAAGAGGCCAAACGCATCGGCTTCCCGGTGGTCGTCAAGGCAGCGGCAGGCGGCGGCGGGCGCGGCATGCGCGTGGTGCGGAAGGAAAAAGCCCTTAAGGACCTGTATAACGAAGCCCGGGGCGAGGCCAAAACCGCCTTCGGCGACGACACCGTCTTCCTCGAAAAGTTCATCGACAACCCCAAGCACATCGAAGTGCAGATCCTGGGCGACCAGCACGGCAATATCGTACATTTGTTCGAACGGGATTGCTCCGTGCAGCGCCGCTTTCAGAAGGTGGTGGAGGTGGCGCCCGCCATTACCCTGAAGCAGGAAACCAAAGACAAGCTTTACGAATACGCACTGAGGCTGGCGCGGGAGGTCGGCTACAACAACGCCGGCACCGTCGAATTCCTCGTCGATAAGGAAGAGAACATCTATTTCATCGAGGTCAACCCCCGCATTCAGGTAGAACATACGGTCACCGAGGAAGTCACCGGCATCGACCTGGTGCGCTCGCAGATCCTCATCGCGATGGGCTACCCGCTGAACCACAAGACCATCTTCATACACGGGCAGGAGGACATCGAATGCCACGGCGTGGCCATTCAGTGCCGGGTCACCACCGAGGAGCCGAGCAATGACTTCCAGCCCGACTACGGCACCCTCATCGCCTACCGCTCCGCCTCCGGCATGGGCATCCGGCTGGATGCGGGCAGCGCCTTCCCCGGCGCCAAGATATCGCCCTTCTTCGACAGCCTGCTGGTGAAGGTCACCGCCTGGGGCCGCACCCAAAAGGGGGCTTCACAGCGCCTGCACCGCGCCCTGCGCGAGTTCCGCATCCGCGGCGTGAAGACCAACATCGGCTTCCTGCTCAACCTGCTGATGCACGAAACGTTTCAGGAAGGTAATGCCACCGTCAACTTCATCAAGGACAACCCGCAACTGGTGGCCCCGCCCAACTGGAGGGACCGCGGCACCAAGATGCTGCGCTACCTGGCCGACGTCATCGTCAACGGCAACCCGGACGTCAAGCACTACGACCCGGATATCGAATTCCTGCCGCCTCCCGTCCCGGCCTACAACCCGCACGCCCCCGTGCCTCCCGGCACCCGCCAGAAGCTGCAGGAGCTCGGCCCGGAAGGCTTTGCCCAGTGGTTAAAAGATTACAAGCCCATACAGTATACCGACACCACCTTCCGCGACGCCCATCAGTCCCTGCTGGCCACCCGCATGCGCACCTACGATATGATGAAGGTGGCGCGCAGCTTCGCCCTGCGCCACGCCGACGACGTCTTCTCCATGGAAGTCTGGGGCGGCGCCACCTTCGACGTGGCCCTGCGTTTCCTCAAGGAGTGCCCCTGGAAGCGGCTGGAGTTCCTCCGCGAGGCCATTCCCAACATCTGCTTCCAGATGCTGCTGCGCGGCTCCAACGCAGTGGGCTATACCGCCTACCCGGACAACCTCATCATCAAGTTCATCGAGCAGGCCGCCGAGGCGGGCATCGACATCTTCCGCATCTTCGACTCCCTCAACTGGGTGGAGGCCATGAAGGTGAGTATCCGAACCGTGCGCGAACGCACCAACAGCGTGGCGGAGGCCGCCATTTGCTACACCGGCGACATTACCGACCCCTCCCACCCCAAATACAACCTGCAGTACTACCTCGACCTGGCCAAACGGCTGGAAGATGAGGGCGCCCATATCATCGCCATCAAGGATATGGCGGGCTTGGTTAAGCCCATGGCGGCTGAAATGCTGGTCACTGAGTTGAAAAATACGGTCCGCATACCCATCCACCTGCACACCCACGACACCTCCTCCATACAAGCGGCTACCTACGTCAAGGCCATCGAAGCGGGCGTCGACGTGGTAGACGTGGCCATCAGCTCCATGTCGGGCCTGACCTCTCAGCCCAACTTCAACTCCATCGTGGCCATGATGAAGCAGCACGAGCGGGAGCACCCGGTCAACCTGCAATCCCTCAACGAATTCTCCGACTACTGGGAATCCGTACGGCGGATTTACTATCCCTTCGAGACGGAACTGCGCGCCGGCACCGCCGAGGTGTACGACCACGAGATCCCGGGAGGACAATACTCCAACCTGCGCCCGCAGGCGCGCTCCCTGGGGCTGGAAGAACAGTTCGAAACCGTAAAAAAGAATTACCAGATAGCCAACGAACTGTTCGGCGATATCGTGAAGGTGACGCCTTCCTCCAAGGTGGTGGGCGACATGGCCCTGTTTATGACTTCCAACGGCCTTACCAGGGAAGACATCCTGAAGCGGGGCCAAACCCTTTCCTTCCCCGACAGCGTAAAGGCCCTGATGCGGGGCGACCTGGGGCAAGCCGAGGGCGGCTTCCCGCCGGAGATCCAGAAGATCGTGCTCAAGGACGAAAAACCCTACACCGAACGCCCCAACGCCCACCTGGAGCCGGTGGATTTCGAAAAGGAATTCCCCGCCTTCCAGAAGGAGTTCGGCGAGCACCTGGACCTGCGCAATTTCCTCTCCTACAAGCTGTACCCCAAGGTGTACCGGGATTACCGGGAGTTTTACGAGGATCACGGCCTGATCCGCGCCCTGCCCAGCCCGGCTTTCTTCTTCGGGCTGCAGCCCAACGAAGAGATCGCCGTTACCCTCGCCCCCGGTAAGACCCTCCTCATCAGATTCCTCAACGTCACTGAGCCGGACTTCCAGGGCAACCGCCTGGTCTTCTTCCAGCTCAACGGCCAGACCCGCTCCATCCCCGTCCACGACCGCAAGCTAAAGCTGGAGGTCGTCGTCCACCGCAAGGCGGAAACGGAGAAAGAGGTCGGCTCGCCCCTGCAGGGCAGCATTTCCAAGATACTGGTCCATGAAGGAGATGAGGTGCAGGAGAACACGCCCCTGTTCATCATCGAGGCGATGAAGATGGAGAGCACCATTACCTCGCCGGTGGCAGGGAAGGTGAAGAAGGTGCATTTGAAGGAGAAGACGCTGGTGGAGCAGGATGATTTAGTGGTGGAGCTGGAGTAGGAAGGTAGTGGGGCGGTAGGTGGTGTGCGCTTTGGTTTTTCGGGGGAGGAAGCCTGGTTGCTGTTCCCGGAAATGGCTGGCTGGCTGGTTTGATTGTTGGGGGGAAGGCCGGAGGGCGGAAGTGTACGCAATTCGGTGTTTGCTGTTCGCAAGTCCCTGAAAATCAAGGCACGTTTTTTGGAAGAGGAAGAATACCCGGTTATCTGTTAATTTTGCCAGCGGATAAGAATCTACTACTATACTTTTCAACGAATGCATATTGAGTCGCTCATATCATACTTTGATAACCACCTTAAACTGAACGAGGAAGAGAAGGCTTTCGTAAGGAATAACTTTTTTGAAAAACGGGTGAAACGCCGGCAATTCATCCTACAGGAAGGGGACGTATGCAGACTCAACACTTTTGTGGTAGAAGGCTGTTTTCGAATGTATATGATTGATGAAAAGGGCAAGGAGCACAACCTCCAGTTTGCGGCCGAGAACTGGTGGATAGGAGATATTGGGAGTTTCCACAGTGAAAAGCCCAGTAAACTCTATATTGAAGCAATGGAAAATTCCATAATACTTCAGATAAGAAAAGAAGACCAATTGCGCCTTTTTGTCGAGCACCCTAAATTTAACAGAATATTCAGGGTTTTCACGGAAAATGCATTGGTTAGTTTTCAGAACAGGGTACTGCAAAACATCAGTTCAACGGCAGAAGAAAGGTATCTGGACTTCATTGGCCGTTATCCCTATCTTTTAAATCGCATCTCAAACGTGCAAATAGCTTCCTACCTTGGTGTAACTCCCGAATTTCTGAGCACCATCCGTAAAAAACGCTCCCAGTCTTAATCTACCTTAAGGTTTTTTCTTAAAGTACTTTATAGGCGAGCTTGCTCGATGCTGGCGACCTTTGTCCTGTCATTAAAACATAAAAATTCAGCGACATGATTAAGTATTCAATGTGCCTGACAACGCTAATGCTATTGTTTTCATGCACCAACAATTCAAGTGAACCTGATTATCCACTTCAAAATCAAAATTCAGCCGTCATGCAAAAACAAGAAAAAGAAAAAATTGAAGCCTTATTGAGCGAATACAAAAAATCACTCAATACTTCGGACGCAAAACTAGCCCAAAGTTTATACACCAAAGACGGTATATTTATGCCAACGGAAGCGCCTTCGGCGATCGGCTCTGAGAATATTCTGAAATCATACGAATACATTTTCTCGCAGATCCAGCTGAACATTGAGTTTTTCATTGAAGAAATAGCGGTAGAAAATGATTTCGCGTTCGCAACAACCAGTTCGGAGGGCACGACATTGATCCGCGCGACCGGAGATAGCATACCAGAAGCCAATAGAGAGCTATTCGTTTTTGAAAAGGTGGATGATGATTGGAAGATCGCCAGATACATGTTCAACAAAACCAGTCCGCAGAAATAATTGTGAAACCAGCAGCCACAACCAAAGCCGGTGATTCAAATGTGATCGAGATTCAAGTGGTACTGAAATTAGTGTGCGAGGCACTAGGAACCCTCAAACACCTCCACCCGCACCTCATCCACCACAATCGGCTTGTCCCCATTGGCGTTCCAGCAAAAAACGGCCACCTTGTCGAAGGGCGCCTCCGGAAATTCACTGTCGATATACAGCCGTTTTGTTTCCCCGCTGTCCAGAAAGCGGTAGACGCGGATGGCGCGCTCTTTGACCACTTCCTCCCCGTTGACAAACCGTACAATGAACTGCGTCATCTGCCAGAAGTTCCACTCCTTATCCTGGCAGCGGAAGGTAGCCTCGGCGCGCACCCATTGCCCGTCGGCAGGGGAAAGAGGCACTTCTACCGGCGGGCTGTACTGCCGTTCGGCGTCCAGGCAGAGGGAATGTGCGCCTTCAATGGGCGGCAGGGGGCAGTCGTAGGCCGTGGTGTCGGATTCGAAATTTTCTTCCTTCAGGAGTTTTACGTTCTTTCGCTCTCCCTCGAAGAGTTCATCCGTATCCAGTAGTTTGCGGACATCGTCCGGCACGCTGTAGCGCAGGAAGACGCGCTGAAAGTAAGGCCGGTTCATCTGCTCGGAAGCGAACAGGCCGCCGCGGTGCGCCTGGTGGGTCCACCACAGGTTGGCATACGCGAAAAAGAGGCAGAGCGCAGCGAAAGGCCAGGCCGTCCACGCCCGCTTTCCGGCCCAGGCCACGAAGCTCGCCAGGGGGACGGCCAGCACGGCGTAAGCCTGCACCATGGAGCGCTGCCCCAGGCTGCCGCCGTACCACCAGATGTCCCAGGCGAAGGCGATGTAGATGAACAGCAGGGTGAACATGAAGGTGGCAAGAAACAGTGTCCTATGCTGCCGGGCGAGCGTGATGAAGCCCAGCAGGGCAAAGCCCATCGCCGGCGTATACATCAGCCAGCCGGCCCGGTAGCTGAACAGGCCGTTGCGGATGTGGGGCTTCAGCCAGCTAAAGCCCTGGTCCTGGTAGCTGTAGACGATCCAGTCGCCGGAGACGTATTTCCAGTAGATGAGCTGTATGCTGCCGACAGCTATCGTGGCCGCCGCCGCCAGGGCCAGCTTTGGCCACTGCCGGCCGAAGAAGGCCAGCCGCTCGCGGGCCTGCGCCATACTGCCGACTCCCCAGAGGACGGGGATGAGGGCCGAGATGATCTCCGTCGGGCGGGTGAGCGCCGCCAGGCCGAGGATGAGGCCGATGCCCAGCGCTTTGGCGTAGGCCGGGCGTTCGTAAAACTTTATCGTTAGCCAGATCAGCAGAGCGTACAGGGTAAAGAGGTAATTGTGGGTCATCGGCCCGTTGATGGCGCTGTAGTCCAGGTAGTTGGTCGCCAGCACGAGGATTAGCAGTGTGGCCGCCGCTAACCCATCCCTGAAGTACCGCAGCAACACCTTCCGCATAAACCACAACCCGATGATGGCCACCAGCAGGCTGCCCAGGCTGACCGCCACCTGATAGGGCCTCGAGAAGCCGTCGGCCGGATAGCCCAGGGGCCTGGCCAGGGCGTGCGCCGCCAGGAAAAAGGGCAGGTATTGCACCGCCATACCGGCGCTGTATTTCATCACATAGTTGCCGCTTTCGTGCTGAAAAGCCTGGTAGGGGCTGCCCGCCGGCTGGTATTTCTGATGGGCCTCCTCCCGGAAGCCGACCTGCTTCAGGTCCTTGTAAATAAAGGCCGCCGGCAGGTAGAAATAGTAGCCCGAAACATCCCAGCTGATAGCCGCCTCCGTACCGGGAAGCTTCCACTTCGGGTAGTAGAAGAGGTTGACGGCCAGCAGGAAGGCCGAAGCGAAGAGCCAGGCGTAGAGGGACAAGCGGTTTTTCATAGCTAACGGGTTGTCAGGCCGGAAAGATAAGGAATTTGCGGGAAGTGAAGCCCCGCCGCCTAGTGGCCAGTCGACTTGAAGTCGCCTGGCCACTAGGCGGCGCCAAAAAGAACTCCTCGCGGTCAAGTTACCGCCTTTTTTCGGGAAATTCCAGGACAGTCAAACGTTATAAATCCAACAGAAAAAAGGCGGCAAAACAAAATAAAAAATCATTAACAATATGATTGTCAAAATTTTAAACGAACCTTAAAAACTAACTTTTTCACGCAGGGGCTGGAAATCCTTTTTTTTTTATAATTTGGGATGAATCCTATAAACCCCGCAGCCATGGCACTACACCAGGATTTTTCCAACCTCCTCAAAGCGAACAAGACGGAATCCACCCTCAAAAAAGGCTCGAAAGGCGCTCCGATAAAGACGCTGCAACAGATGCTCTACGAGATGGGCTTCGGCGAAGAACTGCGCTGGAATGACTTCGGCGCCGATGGCGACTACGGCGGCGCCACTACCTCGGCGATAAAGGCCTTCGCCGCGCAGAACGGCCTGGAGAGCGACGGCCTGGCGGTCAGCCCGGAAGTGGGCGCCCGCATACTGCAGCGCTTTTTGCTCCTTCCCATAATAAAGGGGCTCCACAAAGCGCTCAGGGAGGAAAAGCTGGCGGAAAACTTTCCTCTGGACGACAAAGAAGAACATTCCCTGGCGCCCCTTTTGCAGGCCCTGGGCATCACCGCCGTCAGCGAAGCGCTGGCATGGAAGGCCTTTGCAGAAAAGCACAGTATTCCATTCGATGGCCGAAGCCTGTCTGCCCCCCTGGCACAAAAACTGCTCGATGAGGCGGCCGGGTTATACGGTGACGGGCTGGCGGCGCTTTTGCTGGCCACCGCCATCACTACCGGCCTGGCGGTCGAGAGCAGAAAGCATACCGTAAGGGGTAATAAGGTCACATCCCACACTGTCCGGTTCAATGAGCTGAAGGTGGAATTCAACGGTTTTGGACGATTGGGCGGATATTACAATAACGGCGAGCTGCCCCCCAGGGACTTCATCGAAAAGCACTGGGACGAATACTTCCGGGAAAGCGGCCTGAGCAACAGCGCCCGCAAGGCCATCCTGGCCGTCTCCCTTAATGAAGGCAGGCTGGACGCCATCAACACCTGGGACGGCGCCTTTCTCAGCTTCGGCATGTTCCAGTGGACGCTCGGGGTGGGCAGCGGCGTACCCGAGGGCATGGGGGAATTGCCCGCCCTGTTGCTGAAAATAAAGCAACAACAACCGGAAGCATTTCAGAAGTACTTCGGCCAGTTCGGGGTCGATATTTATGAAAACAGGACGGGAACGACCTACGGATTCATCACGCTGAAGGGGAATGTCATTGGCACACATTCGGAAAAAGAACAATTCCGCAGCCCCGAATGGGGTTTCCGCTTCTGGCACGCCGGCCAGGACCCGCGCATACAGGCCGTAGAGGTCGACCATGCGCTCAGCCGGCTCAACAATTTCTACTGGAAGGAAAGAAGCGAACTCCAGGGCAAAACCCTGGCCCAGCTGATCAACTCCGAATACGGCGTGGCCCAACTGCTCGACCAGAACGTCAACCGGGGCGTGGACGTCTACTTCACCGTCGGCGATGTGCTCGACGGTTTCAACCTTAATGAGATCGAAAACTGGAGCGATGAGGACGAAAAGCGCCTCCTCGAAAAGTACCTCAAGCGAAGGGAAAGCACCAAAATGCATCATCCTGATATCCGCGCCGGCCGCATCCGGGATATGTCCGGAGAGGGCGACAACCAGCTGTCCATGCGCCGGGGGTCGTTCAGCTTACTCAAGGACAGGAGCCGGGGTATCTTTTCCACCGAAACCGCCCCGCCGCCGCCGCCCGGCTACCGGGCAGAAGACTATCCGGATATTGTAGTTGAAGAGCAATAATATTTCCTTACTTTAAGGGCAAGAGGAAAAAGCTCAACAATGAAGGAAAAGTACAATTATCTGTTACAGCCCATTGCCAGGTTTATAAAGGATGAAACGACAGCAGGCATGCTGCTCTTCCTCTCCGCCCTGGCAGCTCTGATACTGGCCAACTCTCCATGGTCCGAGGCATACCATCATTTGTGGGAATACAAATTCAGCATCGGTTTTGCGGATCACCAGATCTCCAAGAGCCTTCATCACTGGATCAATGACGGCCTGATGGCCATTTTCTTCTTTGTAATTGGCCTGGAACTGAAACGGGAAATTGTAGGCGGCGAGCTTTCCAATATCCGCTCTGCCATGTTCCCCATTATGGCGGCCATAGGCGGTATTGTCGTACCGGTAGCGATCTACCTGTCCATCAACATGGGGGCCGACAGCGCCCAAGGATGGGGGGTGCCGATGGCAACCGACATTGCTTTTGCCCTGGGAGTCCTTTACTTTTTGGGGGACCGGGTTCCTGTAGCCGTGAAGGTGTTTCTCACGGCTCTTGCCATAGTCTACGACCTCGCGGCAGTACAGGTCATTG
>CAYQKY010000244.1:0-10527 GCA_964418125.1 uncultured Phaeodactylibacter sp. | reverse complement strand
AGTGGATTATGAAGTGGCGACGGGGATAGAGGATGTTAGGGGATGATTTCAGTGCTAACACCTTTAATGAAAATGAGTCATGAAGGGTAACTATTTAGGTGCCCCCGGCGATTTCCATCGCCGGGGCCGACTAGCCCCGCATAGGGGCTAAATATTAGCTTGTGGCGCAAGCCACAAAGTTTCCCGCCCGGTGGCGCGTTGAGCTGTTTAAGCCGTCGGGGCGAGTAGCGTCCTGCGCTGTGCAATTATTTTGCCACAAGGCCGCCATGCTGATTTAAAAAATCCTAAAACCTCGTATATTTCGTTTATAAAACCGTTGAGCCTGAGCATACCTTCCGACATAGCATCCTTAAAAGAATTAGCCGCGCGGCTAATCATCCGTATTGAAGCACTGGAAGCAGACAACCGGCAGCTAAGGGCTAATATATTGGCCTTGGAGGCGGAGAACAAGGAACTGCGCGCCCGGCTCAACGCTAATAGCCACAACAGCCACAACCCCCCGTCGTCAGATGGCCCCAAAAAGAAGCCGGCTATTGCCCGCAAGAAGGGCGGGGCAAAGGGCGGCAAGAAAGGGCATAAAGGAGAGACCCTCAAAATGGCTGCCAACCCGGACAAAACTATTCCCTGCCGCCCAACGGCTTGCTCCTGTGGGCAAAGCCTTGAAGGAGCCGAAGGACAGATAGTGGAACGCCGCCAGGTTTTCGGCTTGCCTGAGCCTAAGCTGGAAGTAACAGAGTACCAGCGCTGGGTTTGTACATGCTCCTGCTGTAATCAGAAAGTTAGCGGTGCATGCCCACAAGGTGTAAATGCGCCGGTGCAATATGGCAATGGTGTTAAAGCCTTCACCACTTTGCTTAGCGTACGCTGTTGCTTGTCTTACCAAAAAATACAGTGCCTTTTCAAGGATCTGTTCGGCCAGCCTATCAACGAATCAACCCTGTATTCAGCTAACCAGAAAGCCTACGCCGTTTTGGAGCAACCGGAATCTGAGATCTGCCAACAACTCATCAAACAAGCTGTGGCTCATTTTGACGAAACCGGCATCCGGGTGGAAGGCTCGCTGCACTGGGAGCATACCGCTACCTCCGAGTTGTACACTTACCTGTTCATCCATAAAGGGCGCGGCCAGAAAGCCTTGCGCAGCGCTTACTCTATCCTGCCTCATTTTTCGGGCTGGGCCATCCATGATTGCCTTCGCGCCTACTTCACCTTCAAGCAATGCCGGCATGGCACTTGTGGTTCGCACATTGTGCGGGAGTTAGCCGCTCTGGAAGAACAAGGCAGCAAGTGGGCTAAGGCTTTTTTACAGTACCTATGGCTGCTTTACGATTTTACCAACCAGGGGCAGAGCGCCTTGCCTGCCGGCCTGCGGCCCTGGGCCGAGCGCCGCTATGATGAGTTGTTAGCCATGGCCCAAGCCGAAGAACCACCGCCCGAAAAACCTCCCAACCAACGGGGAAGGCCCAAAGGCACCAAAGGGTACAACCTGTTCAAGCGCCTGGAAACTTACCGGCAAGCCGTACTGGCTTTTGCTTATCATTCAGAGGTGCCGTTCACCAATAACCAGGCCGAACGAGAACTGCGCCCCGCTAAAGCTAAGCAGAAAATGGCCGGGTGCTTCCGCACCCTCCATGGCGCGCGCATGTATGCGCGCATACAAGGCTTCATATCCACTGTGCAAAAACACGGGCTCAACGTTTTCAAAGAACTCCTGGCCGCCTTCGACGGCCAGCCTTATTCATTCGCTTCCGGAGGAAGCTAAATAGTTACCATGAAGGCTAATAAAACAGATCAAATTGACTGGCTTAAACACTTAATTTCTATAGCAGACCTTGGAAAAAACAATATACTATAATTGTGTCGACAAACCCTGTAAACGCGATGAAACTGCTGTTTTTTGCCTACGCCAACAAAGATGACGACCGCCTCGAATTCCTCCTCGAGGAATACCTACAAGTAGACAATATACTGAACAAACGAGGATATGTGGATGTACACTTCACGATGAAGAGCTATCCTTTTGCGACAACCGACTATATTTCTTCCTTTCTCATTCAAAACAAGGAAAATTTATTCTTGTTTCATTTCAGCGGTCATGCCGGCCTAAACCGCCTTGAACTGGAAGACAGCTCTGCCCAGGCTGAAGGAATCGCTCAGCTTTTGAAAGCGTGTCCCCATTTAAAGCTGGTTGTTCTCAATGGTTGCTCTACCGCCGATCAGGTTGAGCTATTGTTGGAGGCAGGCATTCCTGTGGTCATTGCAACATATGCGCCGGTGCATGATCAGTCTGCCTATTGTTTTGCACGGGGTTTTTACCAGGCCCTTGAACAAGGGGGAACAATAGAGGAGGCTTTCGAAAGCGGCCTGGGGACTGCTCAATTAAAAAAAGGGAATATTAAAGCAAGACGAGGAATAGACTTGATGAAAAAAGATAACGGCAACGAACTTTGGGGGCTGTTCTACTATGAGAAAAACGCACATGTTCTAAAAGAGAAGCTGCCAGAGGTTTCCCAGCCTGAAGCGGTACCAGCTATCAAAATTCCTTCTGCCATTATACAACATTGGTGCCGTTGGTCCGAGGACAAACTCGAGCAAATTGATGCCGGCGACCTGTTGAGAAACGCTATTGTTGCTTCGCCACTGGAAAGCGAATGGAATTCGTTTGTTGACGCACCTTCCTGGCGTCAAGATATCCAGGAAAAAATGTCAACTTATTCCACATTAGTAGAAGAGGAAAAAATGCCATTCATGCCGCCTCCGCCGGATATCGAGGGTAAGAGTTATCCTCAGGTGCGCGAAAACCTCCAAGAATGGCTACAAACAGTTGAAACTAAGCTTGAAGAAAATAAAATTCGACCAGAGCCAAACGAGGCTGAATGGCCGGATAACCCGAAAAAATCCTATAAATACCTTAAGAGGCAATTAGCGCGTATCGAAGATTTCCTGTACCCTGAAAAGACAATCCTTTCTCTTGCCTTTTTGGTTACAGGTGCTCAGGGCTCAGGAAAAACGCAATTTTTCAAAAGCCGTAAGTGTGATGCCGTAAATGCCCTTTTGCTTCCCCTTGATCAGTGGTTATCCGGTAAAGAGCTGGGGCAACAAATTCTTGATCGCGCAAGGGAAGCGGCCAATGGACATGATTGGAATTCACCGGATGACCTGAACCAATTCTTAAAGGCTCAGAATTTGAAGCTCATCGTCATGATTGATGACATACACCGGGTTTTTGATGAACCAGGCGGGAGCAAAAAAGTAGTGGACTTTATAGCTGCGCACAGCAAGTACGATTCTTTTAAATATCTGTTCGCTATACAAGACACTTATGCCTCATTGCTTGCCGATTATCAACAGGACTGGAAGCTATTCAGCTGTTTTCAAAGACACAAACCCGATTATCGGACTTTTACAGAAAATATAATTCAACTTTCAGGGTGGGTGGACCTTAAAAGCCTGAACGATCAGCGGCACATTGGCCACGAGATCCTGGAAAAGGCCGGCCAGGATCGGGTAGTTCAAATTTTGCAAATGCGCAAGGTCGACCCGTCTCCCCTGGAAGCCCAGCTTTTGCTCGAAATCATGCGAACGAATAAAGACATTGAGGCGATTGCATCGTTTAATTTCTTTCGTTTCCTGACAGAGTTTTTCGACATTTTGGCGAAACGTTCTAATTTGAATGAGGATGAAGGAAGTCTAAAAACAGCTGTGGCAGCCGTTGCGAAAGCGATGGTGTTAGAGAAGTCCCTGTCGCCTTCATTCACTTCTGTAAAAAAGTGCCTATCAGAAACAGGTGAAGAAGCAAAGGTGCTATTACAAATTTTAAAGCGCTCATCCCTGGTAGTAGAAAGGAAAATCGAAAAGGGCAGCTCTGCTTTTTTTGATGCCCCGGAGTATTATATTCAAATCAACTACCCTTTTATTTGGAAAGCATTTTTAGCTCGTGAGCTTTGGGAGAAATTCGGCCTTACAGAAAGGGAATCGGAGGCTGTTGAGTGGTTAGGCCGTGTCGGAAGTAAGGAATTTCAAGAGGGTATTTGGGAGTTTTTGCTGCTACTGGCAGATGATGCTGTCAACGAGCGTTTAATCGATAAGCAAAGAGGTAAGGAGCTTTGGACTTTGGCCTTTAGTATGCCGCCGAAAATTCCATTTTCAGCGCCTTGCTTTTCGGCACGCTGGGCATCTTCATTCAGCCAAAAGAATGTAGCGGCTGAAGTTCAGGACTATTTGCGTAAGACGGATAAAGCATTCGATTTGTTTGCTCTACTGTATTTTTTAATTGAGAGCCCTGACCTAAGCTCAAATCAAAGATTCAAGATACTAAGGCCCTTTTATGAACTTGTAGGCAATTCCGGTTTGGGCTTTTATCTTGAGTATGGCGCAGAGCGCATTTTCCGAAAAATTGGAGAAATAACTCATCTGGAAAATTGCCTCTCCATGCTTTCAATGTCGCATCTGTCCGGTTGCCAGGAAAGGCTCGCCGAATTGGCTTGGGATAGGTATATCGAGCTAAAAAAAAGAGGCCAGGAGGCACCGAGTTCTATTCTGAATGCATTGATGGAAGGGTACTTAAAGTATGATGGCCCTAATGCCCTGGAGGAAAAGGAAAATCCCAGATATGAAAATAATAGAAGACGAAGGCATTTCCGGCAGGAACTGTTGAAGGAAATGTTTTATTGGTTGTTTTATGATATTACCAGCCCCAGGAAAGTATTTGAAATATTACATTCCCTTGGGTGGTTTGACCCTCAATCAAGAGATATCAACAGGTTAATTGCCTTTGAAATGCGAATGGAATCAAACCTCGCTTTTGGCCGCTATTTCCGCAAGCTTCTGAACCGCAACCTAATGGACCATGAAAGTTGGGCCAAAGACCGGCTGGAAGAATATAAAAAACTTGTGATGGATTTGATTGAAGGCAGAATTCAAGGAATTTCAAAAGAAAGGCAACAAGACTTGGGTTACTTTATGCTGAGGCATACAGACTTCACAGGAGGCAAAACTGCCCATATTCATAAAATGCTATGGGATGCTGTAGACATGATAGACCAAAATCCTTATTTTCGACAATTCCTGGGGAAATATCCTATTATAAAGCAAGGATTGGAAACCAAATGAAGCCGAATATGCAGAATGGAGGAGAGATTAATAAGGCGTAAACGACAACCCTAAAAAGCATCGCCCTTTCTACCCGCGACAAAATCAGACCGCGACCAACGAAATAAATGCCGACGGGCTGTGGATTGCCCGCCTACTCCTTAATCACTTTCCCAATCAAAGCCCCCTTCCGCGACTGCACCCGAACCACATAAACTCCCCCTGGCAAATCCGAAACGTCAAACCAGGCCGATAGCATTTCGCTTGTTTTGCTAACCTCCTTTCGCCGTACAACCTGGCCAATCTGATTTACAATGGACAGCCAATATTCTTCCTCCCCGCTGCCCCTTATTTGCACCGTCAGCCCACCGTCCGTAGGATTGGGAAAGATCAGCAGTTCCATATCCCCTGATGTGGCGGTTGTTGAAACCACCGTAATGTCGACGGCCCCGGAAGCAGTTGAATTCCCACACGAATTGGTAGCCGTCAACACAACCATATACATACCCCCATTGGTATAATTATGGGAGGGAGAAGCCTCGGTACTCATTTGCCCGTCCCCAAAATCCCACAGATATTCCGGGGTTCCCCCCTCGAACTGGGTCTGATTGGTGAAGGCCACTGTGTTATTTTGCTGTACTTCGAAGGCAAAGGCGGCTTCCGGAGCGGCCCGCACTGTGATGTACCCATTTCTGGTGATGGAATTGCTTCCCGACGAACCGGTTACCGTTAATGTCACTGGAAAAACACCCGGCTGGCTGTAGGTGACGGTCGGGTTGGCAGCATTGGACGTATTGGGGTTTCCGCCCGGGAATGACCAGGAATAAGAAACCGGGCTGCCTTCAGATTGATCCATAAAACTGACGGCCAGGGGCACGCACCCTTCCTGCACATTGGAAGAAAAACCGGCGGCCACTCCGGATTCCGGGGTGAAGGACACCGAATAGCCATAGGGGAACCGCCAGCTGTTGGGCGTGGGGATGCTCCCTACCTCTATATAATAGGTTCCCGGGCTGGCCTGGTAATCGAAACCGATATTGCTACGGCCTAATGACTGGACTTCCCGCAGTACCTCCAGGTTTTCATCGAGCAGAAACAGGGCAAATCCATGGACGGGGATATTCCAGATACCCACTTCCAGCAATCCATCTTGGGTGATCTCGATGACAAAGTCGTCCCAATCCACTTCGTCGCCGGGAGGAGGGATGGGGTTGTTCTCTGCCTGCTCTGTTGAAAAGGCGTAGTTGAAGGAATTCAGAGGTATGGGATAGGCCAGGCTGTAAAAGGGAGGTTCGTCCAGGCCGCGGATCAGGGTGGAGTGATTTTGTTGGTGGATAGAGGTATGGCCCGTCGTTACATTAAACCTGTCAGCATGTAAAGCACTGAGTGGCGGTTCAGGAAACAGGTAGTTATTCAGGTCCGCCCGCATTTCTGTAACCACTCCGTCTCCCTGAAAGGAAGGGAAATTGTTTCCAATGCCCACAATGCAGGAATAATTGACATCACCGGGAGCAGCCTTTTCATTTAGCCCTATGATGTTGTCGCCGGTGAATCCATTACAATTCACGTCATCATTATGGAAAAAGGAAGAGTTGAGTTCCTGCCCTCCGAATAAATATTGGCCGTTGAACGTGCCGGAAGGGTATCTCAGGTCTCTTACCGCCTCCGAAGATTCATCCAACCCGACAAAGCCGCCTAATGAGAACCCGGTAAAATTACTTCCACCATTGGGTGTCCCGACCGTCAGCAGTTTGGCTACATGGTGCTCCCCATCCGCCTGCCAATTCTCCGGATTCTGTAAATACTCCCGGCAGGCCAGGCCTCCCATGCTGTGGCCGGCGAGGATCACTTTTTCCGCTCCGGTAAGGCCGAGGACTTTCTCTATGGCATCGCTAACTGCCCACCCTTGCTTGACGATAGCGGATTGGTTGCTATAATCATCATTGAATGGAATCCCATCATTCCCGACAAACAATACCCCATTGGCGGAAACATCAAAATTCACCGTGTAGTAATCTCCAACTCTGAGGTTTGAAACATTCACGAAGGATCGGTAATACCCATCGGAGGTAGATTGGTTGCCATCCGGGTTCAGGCAGTAGTCGAGCCGCCCGCCGTAGGCCCAGCCATAGTAGGAAGCCGCTTCGCCAGTAAATTCATTCCATGTCTCACTCCTCCCCGTCCATCCATGCACAAATAAGATGGGATAGGTGAACTTTTGGTTATTCAGGACAGTGCCCGAAATGTTAAACCGCACACAGCCCGAATTATTGCCAGCACAGAACAGGTTGCTTTCATCGGATTCCGGCACATCATTAAACGGGTCTACTTCGAATGCGAGGTAATAATTGCCCGGGCTCAAAGAGGGGGATATCGGGTAAAGGAAAACGATGTCCTGGCTTTCATTTGGAGCTAGTTCTTTAACGGACACCCGGCTTACTATTTCGTCGTCTGAAATATTCAGGTCCTGGCTGTAGTAAATAAAGAGGTAATTGGCATCTGCGGTGGTATTCCCATAATTGGCGACGGTTACTTCAACACGAAAGATCTCTCCTCTATCGGCGAAGCTGGGCTGGAAGTTGGCGGTAGTGATGGCTAGGTCGGCTTGGGGAAAGGCAAGCCCGGTTAAAAATAATAAAAAGAGGCTCAGAATATATTTTGGGTACATAGGGTTTAATTTTCTGTAAATGGCTTTCTAAAATATTGCCAAACCTACTGCTACCGGTATTATTTATCTCTCTCTTGTAATTTTTATAGCTTCAGTGTTTTCTACTCAACCGTATGCTCAATTCTTTTATTCAAAAAGTTTGATATTATACTGTTAACTGTTTGTTGATTTCCTCCAATATTGTTATAAAACCCGACCACCCTAGGGTTTATCATTATATCATCCTCATATATCTTAGCTTTTATTGCTCCAATTGATAAAATGGCGTTTTGGATGGTTGTTATATTTATTTCACTCGGTATTGGAATTAAAGTCGAAATACTTTCTCCACTGATCCCTAAAGTTTGAATGACAAGAGTGCCGGAAACTTTTTTTGCCTCGGCCGCTATGCCTAATGCAAATAAGTTGCCCAAATCAACCTTGCCTTCAAATACGGTAACTGATGCTGTCAGCCTTAACCCAACTCCGACATAAACTGGAATTACAGCTCCAAGTATTTCATCGCTATTCCCCAATGTGTCAATTATTATTCCGTCTTTTGTCTCAATGGTACTACCTTTATAAGGTTTTGTGTCAAATTTAATGTAGTCGAGGATTACAACATAACTTTTGCCTTCATACCCAACTTGAGCTGAACTAAAATTCATATTACTTTTACCTGTGACTTCACCAATAGCTAACCTCATTGTCTCATCAGGCAGGGATTGCATTAACCTTTTATTTTTAGTCCTATTGTCCACATTGGCCTCTTTGTAGTTTAGCTTTACTGGAAGTGGGTCTAACGGATAATAGCCAAATTTCAGCTGACCGTCATCGATAGAATACCTTTCCTTCTTCATGACAGAACAACTAAAGTTTAGTAGTAATAAGGCTCCAATCAACATTACCTTTTTCATGATATTGGTATTTTTGATGGCATAAATCATAATTGCCACTTTTATTAGCTTGCTGATAAGCTCCTAAATTTATTTTTCTCTCCTCAGGTACCCACAGAAAGAATCCTATAGGGTAAAACCACTTCACCTAAAAAGAAACAGAATCATACTGCCCATACTCTAATCTATATAGAAAACAGCCTGGTTGCACGGGAAATCCATTTGATTGAGCCTAATCTGCTTTCCTTCATAGCTTCCACGATTCTACGAGCGCATTCCAACAATGTTGCCAATACCCGCTGTTTTAACTCACAATTTTCCCTAAATTCATCTTACAAAAAAATTCATTATGCCCTACCCCTCAGCCACCCCCACCATCCTCCTCGCCTTCGCCAACGACGCCGGCGCCCCCCTCCGCGAGCTCGCCGCCGAGCATGACGAGATCCAGGCCGCCTTCCAGCAGGCAAAAAGGGATGGGAAGTGCGAGGTAGTGCCGTTGGCCGACGCCACTCCCGAAAAATTGATCAAAGCCTTTCAGGATCATCCGGGCCGCATCCGCATCTTCCACTACGGCGGCCACTCGAACCAGGACGCCATCTTTCTGAAGAGCGCCTACCGGCAGAATGAAGGCCTCAAAGCCGATAACCTGGCGGAGTTCCTCACCCTGCAGGAGGGCCTGGAACTGGTTTTCCTAAATGGCTGCCTGTCTCTGGAGCAGGCCAGGAAGTACTATGAAAGCGGCGTAAAGGCGGTGGTAGCCACCAACCAGAAGGTGGGCGATGAGGCCGCCCGGCAATTCGCTCAGCTCTTCTACCGGGAACTGGCTGCCGGCGCCGATATCGAAATGGCTTTTAAGCGAGCGGAAAAAGGCTTCAAGGTGCTGCACCAGGGCCGGTGGCGGGATGAAGTCTTTATTTTTGAAGAGGGGGAAATCAGGGATGAATTCCCCTGGGAATTGTTTCCGCCCAAACCGGCGCCCTGGCGCCTGCCACTGGTGGCCAAACGCCTGACTCGCATCCCCACTATCGGCCTGGAAAAGGAATTCCTGGGCCGGGAAGCGGATATGCAACGGCTGAAGGAAACGCTGGACAAGGCTTCCAGGGTGGTGCTGATGAACGGCCTGGGCGGGGTCGGGAAAACCTCTTTGGCGGCGGCTTATGTGCAGCAATTTGGCGATAAATATGATCACCTGGCCTGGGTCAACCGGGGTGAGGGGCTGGCCGGAGCCGTGGCGCTGGACGAATACCTGGCGGATACCCTCGGGATACCGTTCGAGGAGGACGAAAAGCTGGAAGCGCGCTTCCGCCGTATTTTTCGGAAACTCCAGCAGTTGCCGGGGCGCAACCTGCTGGTGGCCGACAATGCTCAGGAACAGATAGCTCAGAAAAAGATCTACGAGCAACTGCCGGGGCCGCCCAACTGGAAAGTACTGCTCACCTCCCGGTTGAGCCTCGGAGGGTTTGAAGAGATGCGGCTGGAGACGCTGGCGCCGGAGGCTGCCCGGGCGCTTTTCAGGGCTTACTATCAAGGGCCCTGTTCAGAGGAAGAATTGGAAAGCCTGTTACAGGAAATCGGCTACCATACCCTCACCACCGAATTGTTGGCCAAATTGCTGGATAAGTTCAATGGCGTTTTGAGCCTCTCCGAATTGACGGAGGCCCTGCGGAAAAGGCAATTGGATGATCCTGGTCTGCAGGAACAGGTTTGGGCGCGCCACAGCGGAGAGGAGCGCGGCATTTACATGCACCTGATGAAGGCTTTTGAATTGGCCCAGCTTTCCGGCCAGGAGCAATGGATGTTGAAGCAATTTGTAGTGCTGCCTCCAGAAAGGTACGTTGTATACACCGCTCGGTCACCAGAGGTGAAAATGTCAAGCGGCTTCAAGGAGCTGAA
>CAYQKY010000243.1:0-10639 GCA_964418125.1 uncultured Phaeodactylibacter sp. | reverse complement strand
TCATCCCTTCGCGAAGTTTGAAGTTGGAGACCGACTTGCGGGCCTTGGTCGGCACTGCGCGCTGGCCGGCAACGATGGTCATTTCCTCGAGGGCATTGTCCACCAGTTTCTTATCCTGGGTTGCTTCGCCTACACCCTGATTAATGCAGATCTTGACAAGCCGGGGCACCTCCATGATGGAGCCGTACTGAAACTGTTCCATCAGGGCGGGCACTACCTCTTCGCGGTATTTCTTCTTAAGTCTGGGTATATAGCTCATTACTTAATAATTTCGCCGGATTTTTTAGAATAACGTACCAGTTTGCCGTCGACCTCTTTCCTGCCGACGCGGGTAGGTTCGCCGGTTTTGGGGTCTACCAGCATCAGGTTGGAGATGTGGATGGGCATGGGCACCTCGTTGATGCCGCCCGGGTTGTCCTGCGTAGGTTTGGTGTGCTTCTTGGCCATATTGACGTCTTCGACGATCGCCCGGTTTTTTTCGGGTAAGACCTCGAGCACCTCGCGGGGCCGGTCCAGGTCCTTGTATGCACCAGCGATGACCACCACCCTGTCTCCTTTCTTGATCTTCAGCTTCGGAGCGAACCTTTTCTGCTTATTAGCTTTATTTGCCATTTTATATCGGAGTTAATCGCTTCGCAAATGAATTTTGACAGGAAATGCTATTGTCCTGTAAATCCTATCTTCCTGTTGTCCTGTCTATAGTACTTCCGGCGCCAGAGATACGATACGCATATAGTCCCGCTCCCGCAGTTCGCGGGCTACCGGGCCGAAAATGCGCGTGCCGCGCGGTTCATCGTTGGCAGTGAGCAGTACGACGGCGTTGTCATCGAAACGGATGTAGGAGCCATCGCGGCGGCGCACCTCTTTCTTGGTGCGTACGACCACTGCTTTAGAGACACTACCTTTCTTTATACCACCCGGTGAAGCTTCTTTCACACTGACCACGATCTTGTCGCCGATGGAGGCATAGCGGCGCTTTGAACCTCCCAAAACGCGGATGCAGAGCACTTCTTTGGCGCCGCTATTGTCCGCAACCTTTAGCCTGGTCTCTTGCTGGATCATCGTTCTAAGGTTTAAAGATTATTATCTGTTTTCTATGCCAGACTTGGCAGGGGTGTCAGCGGGGCTGGCTTTCGGATGAAACCTGCCGGGCTTTCGACAGCCTGCCGGCAAAAGTAAATTTATTTAGCCCGTTCAATGATCTCTACGAGCCTCCAACGCTTGCGCTTGCTCAGCGGGCGGGATTCCATGATGCGCACTACATCGCCGATATTGCAGTCATTGTTCTCGTCATGAGCAATGAACTTATTGGACTTCTTTACGAACTTACCGTAGATCGGGTGGCGAAGCCTACGCTCAACGGATACGGCAATGGTCTTGTCCATCTTGTTGCTCGTTACCACGCCGACACGCTGCTTTCTGAGATTTCTGTTTTCCATTTTAAAAAGTGTGGTTTGGAACCTTCACAAATTTGATTATTTGCCCCGCCTTCTCCTGGCCCTGATCTTGGAACGGTTGGCCAATTGATCGGCGGACATTTCGGCGACTTCCCGGCGCCGTATCTCCGTGCGCAGGCGCGCAATGTCGCGGCGCACTTCACGCAGCACCAGGGGGTTATCCAGGCCTTTGATCGCGTGGTCGAACTTCAACTTCTGGTATTGGGCTTCAGTCTCTTTCAATTCACTCTGCAGGTCTGCATCACTGAACTCCTGAAGCTCCAGGAATTTTTTCGTTGCCATGGTATCGTATAGTTATGTGGCTTTCAAAATGTTATTCTGTATAATCATGGCGGACGACGAACTTCGTCTGCACCGGCAGCTTCTGTGCGGCCAGCCTCAGTGCTTCCTGAGCCACTTCCTTACTCACGCCGTCGATCTCGAACATGACACGGCCCGGCTTGACCATGGCCACCCAGTGGTCCAATGCACCTTTACCTTTACCCATCCGCACTTCCTGAGGCTTCGACGTGATCGGCTTGTCCGGAAAAATGCGTATCCAGGTCTTTCCCTCACGCTTCATGTAACGCGTCATCGCTACACGAGCCGCTTCGATCTGGCGGTTCGTTATCCGGCCCGCATCGATGGATTTCAAGCCGAAAGAACCGAAAGCGATCGAGCTGCCTTTGTACGCCAACCCTTTGTTGCTTCCCTTCTGCTGCTTGCGGTATTTTGTTCTTTTAGGCTGTAGCATTTTTGTATATATTTATGCGTCTATAGGTCAATAAAAAAGCCATACAGGATGGCTTTTGAAAAAGCCAGGCAAAGGTACGGCATTTTTCTTAGATAATCTAACGGCGGCGCTGATTTCTTCCGCCTCCGCGGCGGCCTCCACGGCGGTCGCCTCCACGGTCTGCTCCTGCCTTGCGGTCCTGTACGCCTACATGCGGAGAAAGGTCGCGCTTGCCAAGGACTTCCCCTTTGCAGATCCATACTTTGACGCCGATCTTGCCGTACACGGTCATCGCCTCTTTGAGGGAGTAGTCAATGTCGGCACGGAAAGTGTGCAGCGGCGTGCGGCCTTCCTTGTATTCTTCGGTACGCGCCATATCGGACCCGTTGAGGCGGCCGGCGATGCGGACCTTGATGCCTTCAGCTCCGGCGCGCATGGTCGACTGTATGGCCATCTTGATGGCGCGGCGGTAGTTGATACGCGCTTCCAACTGCTTGGCGACCGACTCGGCCACGATATTGGCGTCGAGCTCCGGCTTGCGGATCTCGATGATATTGATCTGAACGTCCTTGCCGGTCAGCTTCTTGAGCTCTTCGCGGATGCGGTCCACCTCGGAGCCCCCTTTGCCGATGATGATCCCCGGCCGGGAAGTATGAATGGTTACCGTGATTCTCTTAAGGGTACGCTCGATGATGATCCGGGCGATGCCACCTTTGGCAATACGGGCGTTGAGGTAGGTGCGGATCTTTTCATCTTCCACCACCTTGTCGGCAAAGTCTTTACCGCCGAACCAGTTGGACTCCCAGCCCCGGATGATACCTAAGCGATTCCCTATTGGATTTGTCTTCTGACCCATATTAATGGTATTACAGATTAATGTTTATGCTATTCTTCAACTGTGGTTTCGTCTTCCACCTCTTCCACTTCCACGGCGTCTTCCATTTCAGCATCATCGGGCAGAGGGACTCGGTTCTCCACCATGATGGTCACGTGGCAGGTCCGCTTGCGGATACGGTGCGCCCGTCCGTGAGGAGCCGGGCGGAAACGCTTCAGCATGCTTCCCTCGTCTGCAAAGGCTGTCTCGATGACCAGGTCATAGTCGTCGGCATTTTCCATGCCGCCCAGCTTGTATTCCCAGTTCGCAATAGCAGAAAGTACCAGCTTCTCGAGCCATACGGCGGCTTCCTTCTTGGTGAAGCGCAGAATGTCCAGCGCGTCCAGTACGTTCTTACCGCGGATGATGTCAACGACCAGGCGCATCTTGCGTGCAGACATCGGGACGTTTCTGAGTTTAGCTACTGCTTCCATTATTTCTAGTTTTCAGTTGTTTGTTGTTTGCTGCTTGTTATTGGTTCGCTGAACGGACAACAAACAACGAACAACAAACAACGGATAACAAATCAATTATTTTTTACGGTTACCGGAATGGCCCCGGAAGTTGCGCGTAGGAGCGAATTCGCCGAGCTTGTGGCCGACCATGTTCTCGGTGATGAACACCGGGACGAAGGTCTTGCCGTTGTGAACGGCGATGGTCTCCCCTACCATGTCCGGAATGACCATGGAAGCGCGGGACCAGGTTTTGATTACTGTCTTTTTATTTGACCCTTTAGCCTTTTCCACTTTATCCATGAGTTTGTGGAAGACATAAGGCCCTTTTTTGATCGATCTTGCCATAACTTTATGGTAGTTTTTTCCGGCAGAGGGTTAACGTTAACGCCTCTTACCGGTCTTTCTTCTGGAAATGATCAACTTATTTGACTGCTTCTTGGGCTTGCGCGTCTTGGCGCCCTTGGCCATCTGGCCGTTGCGCGAACGCGGGTGCCCGCCGGAAGCCTTACCTTCACCACCGCCCATCGGGTGGTCTACAGGGTTCATGGCTACGCCACGGGTACGGGGGCGGCGGCCCATCCAGCGCTTACGGCCGGCTTTGCCCAGCACCTGCAGCCCGTGGTCGGGGTTGGAGGTGGTGCCGATCGTCGCCTTGCAGGTTCCGAGGATACGGCGCACTTCACCGGAAGGCATCTTGACCGATACGTAGCGGCCCTCGCGGCCCATAAGTGTAATGTAGGTGCCGGCGCTACGCGCCAGGGCGGCCCCACGGCCGGGGTGCATCTCCACCGCGTGGATGGTAGACCCCAACGGAATTTCCTTCAGGAAAAGAGCATTGCCCACGTTGGGGGGAGCGCCTTCGCCGGAGAGGATCTCATCGCCGACCTTCAGCTTGTCGGGGGCGATAATATAGCGCTTCTCACCATCCTGATATTCTACCAGGGCGATGTAGGCGGTACGGTTCGGGTCATACTCTATGGTCTGTACCGTAGCCGGCATGCCGTCCTTGTTGCGCTTGAAGTCGATGATCCGGTAACGGCGCTTGTGCCCGCCGCCGCGCTGCCGTACGGTGCGGTGGCCTTCGTTGTTGCGGCCGCCCGACTTCTTCAGCGGAGCCAGCAGGCTCTTTTCCGGTTTGTCGGTAGTCACCTCCGCGAAAGTGTTTCCGATGCGGAAACGTGTGCCGGGAGTGACCGGGTTATGTTTTTTAACTGGCATGGTATCTGTTTTTGCCGTTCCAGAGATACGTGCAAGGGTGGTTGTCAGTTTAGATGTTGTTCGTTGTCAGTTAGGATGAACAGAAAACCATCAACCGGCAACAGGCAACAAACAACCGGCCCTGCTTTGCCCCTGGAATCTATAATTAAATATTTCCAAAGAAATCAATCTCTTCGCCCTCCGTGAGGGTCACTACCGCTTTCTTGTAAGCGGGCTTTCTTCCGCGAATGATGCCGGAGCGGGTGGACCGGTTCTTCTCCTTGGCCGGCAGGATCATGGTATTGACCGATTCTACCGTTACCTGGTACATGTCCTCCACGGCTTTGCGGATCTCGATCTTATTGGCGTCCTTGCTGACGACGAAGCTGTATTTATTGCCTTTCTCCGACAGCATTTCGGCCTTTTCCGTGATCAACGGCTTGATGAGGATCGTCTTTGCCATTTTAAAATATATTGCAGGAGGCTTCCGCCATCAGGCGGCGGGCTTCCCTTTAGTTAGCAAATGTTTCCTTGATCTTCTCAACAGCTCCCTCGGAAAGCACCAGCGTATTGGAATTCATTACGGTGTAGGTGCTCAGGTCACTGGCACGGACTACGCTGCACCTCTTCAGGTTGCGGCTGGAGAGGTATACCTCTTTCTCGAAATCGGTAGTCACAAAGACGGATTTCTTATCTGCCAGCTGCAGGTTGCTGAGAATGTTGACGAACTCCTTGGTCCTGGGCGACTCGAAAGAGAAGTCTTCCACGACGAGGATCTGGCCGGAAGCCGCTTTGGCGGACAGGACGGACTTGCGGGCCAGGCGGCGGACCTTCTTGTTCAGCTTAATGCCGTAGTTGCGCGGGCGCGGGCCGAAAACACGGCCGCCGCCGCGGAACAGCGGGTTCTTGATGTCGCCGAAACGGGCCGTACCGGTACCTTTCTGGCGCTTGAGCTTGCGGGTAGAACCGGCTACTTCATTGCGTTCCTTAGCCTTGTGGGTACCCTGCCGCTGATTGGCCAGGTATTGTTTAACCGCCAGGTAAATGGCGTGGTCATTCGGCTCGATACCAAAGATGTCTTCCGGTAGGTCGACTTCCCTGCCGGTCTTCTGGCCCTGAATATTTACTACTTCGAGTTTCATGGCTGTTTACTTTTCGAGAATTACAAAAGACCCTTTATGGCCGGGGATCGCCCCCTTGACGAGAATCAGGTTTTTTTCCGGGAATATCCGGAGTACTTCCAGGTTCTTTATCTTGGCCCTTTTACCGCCGGTGCGGCCGGCCATGCGCATACCCTTGAACACCTTGGAAGGGAAGGACGATGCACCGATAGAACCGGGAGCCCGCTGGCGGTTATGCTGGCCGTGGGTGGCGTCGTTCACACCACTGAAACCGTGGCGTTTGACAACCCCCTGGAAGCCTTTACCCTTGGTGGTGCCAACGGCGCTTACGAGGTCGCCCTCAGCGAAGATCTCCTCAACTTTGACGAGGTCGCCGAGTGCTTTCTCTACGATACCGAAATCGCGGAATTCTGCAACTTCGCGTTTCGGGCCTGTCTTTGCTTTGTCGAAATGCCCTTGGAGAGCTTGGGATGTGTTTTTGACCTTGGCGTCGCCGAATCCGAGCTGCAGGGCGTTGTATCCGTCAGTTTCTTCCGTCTTCACCTGTGTAACCACACAGGGGCCGGCTTCCACCACAGTACAGGCCACGTTGCGCCCGCGGGCGTCGAACATGCTGGTCATTCCAATCTTTTTACCGATTATACCGTTCATCAGCACTGAGTTTTATAATAGGCATTAGATCCCAGACTTGGGCACCCCTGAGCAGTTGCCAGGCTACTTTCCTGCTCGCCAAAGACGGCAGGAGGGGCAGCAAAGACCAGACGCCTAGTATCTGGCGTCTAATGCCGTATGTAATGAATGGTTCTACGTCAATTTAACCTGAATGTCAACTCCACTCGGCAGTTCCAGTTTGGACAGGGCATCTACTGTCTTCTGGGTGGGAGTATAAATTTCGATGAGGCGTTTGTGGGTACGCAACTGGAACTGCTCCCGAGACTTTTTGTTGACGTGCGGTGAACGGAGCACGGTAAAAATCTTCTTCTCGGTGGGCAGCGGAATCGGTCCAGTAACGACTGCGCCACTGTTCCTCACCGTCTTGACGATCTTCTCCGTAGACTTGTCTACGAGGTTGTGATCGTAAGACCGGAGCTTGATTCTGATTTTCTGATTCATGCCTTTTATTAAATAGTTGTTGTTGGTTGCCGGTTGTTAGTTGCCGGTTGCTGTAACCGGCAACCAACAAACCAACAACGATCAACAGATTTTACACTTTAACTTCGCCTTTGGCTTTTTCAATGATCTCCTTTGCGATGTTCGTCGGAGCTTCCGCATAGCGGGCGAACTCCATGGTCGAGCTGGCGCGGCCGGAGGTGATCGTCCGCAGAGCGGTCACATAGCCGAACATTTCAGAAAGCGGCACATCGGCCTGTATGGCCACAGCGCCGCCGGCGCGGGGTTCCTGTCCTTTCGGCAGGCCGCGGCGGCGGTTGAGGTCGCCGATGACAGAACCGGTGAACTCTTCCGGCGTAACGACCTCCAGCTTCATGATCGGCTCGAGGATCACCGGCTTGCACTTGGGCGCCGCTTCGCGGAAGCCTTCCTTGGCGCAAAGCTCGAAGGCCACCGGCTTGGAGTCAACCGGGTGCATAGAACCGTCGTACACGCGAACCTTCATGCTGTCGATGTTGTAACCGGCCAGGATGCCGTTTTCCATCATGGCGATGAATCCGTCGCGGATCGGCTTCTGGTAGTTCTTATCGATAGAACCGCCGACAATATCCCAGACGAACTGCAGCTTCACCTTGCCGTCCTTGAACTCTTCGCTGTCGAGGAATTCCTGGTCTGCCGGGCCGATCTCGAATTGCATATCGGCGAACAAACCGGAACCGCCCGTCTGCTTCTTGAGGCGCTCGCGGTGTTCTACGGAAACGGTCAGCGCTTCCTTGTAGTTGACTTGCGGAGCGCCCTGGTTGACTTCCACCTTGAACTCGCGGCGGAGGCGGTCAACGATGATCTCCAGGTGCAACTCGCCCATACCGCTGATGACGGTCTGATTGGTCTCGTCGTCGTAGCGCACGCGGAAGGTGGGGTCTTCCTCGGACAATTTGGCCAGGGCCATGCCCAGCTTGTCCAGGTCCTTCTGCGACTTCGGTTCTACGGCCAGGCCGATCACCGGGTCGGGGAAGGTCATACTTTCCAGGACGATCGGGGCGTTTTCGGCGCAGATGGTGTCACCGGTGCGCAGGTCCTTGAAACCTACGGCAGCAGCGATGTCCCCTGCTTCGACGCGGTCGATCGGGTTTTGCTTATTGGAGTGCATCTGATACAAGCGGGAGATACGCTCCTTCTTGTCAGAACGCGTATTCAGCACGTAAGAGCCGGCGTCGAGCGTACCGGAGTAGACGCGGAAGAACGCCAGGCGGCCCACATAGGGGTCGGTTGCGATCTTGAACGCCAGGGCGGAGAACGGCTCGCTAACGTTCGGGCGGCGCTTCTCCTCCTTCTCGGTCTTCGGGTTGATGCCGGTGATGGCCTCAACATCTACCGGAGAAGGCATGTATGCGCATACTGCATCCAGGACGGCCTGTACGCCTTTGTTCTTGAAAGCCGAACCACACATCATCGGAACGATGCTCATGTCGATCACCGCAGCGCGGATAGCGGCGCGGATCTCTTCGACGGAGATGGAATCCGGGTCTTCGAAGTATTTCTCCAGCAGGGTCTCATCGTACTCGGCAACCGCCTCGAGCAGCTTTTCGCGGTACTCGGCAACGGTGTCCACGAGGTCTTCCGGAATGGGTATTACTTCATAGGTCATCCCCATGTCGTGTTCATTCCAGATGCGGGCCTCGTTAGAGATCAGGTCGACGACGCCCTTGAAGGTCTCTTCGGCGCCGATCGGCACCTGCAGGGGCACTGCGTTGGCGCCCAGCTTTTCCTTTACGTCGTTGACGACGTTGAAGAAGTCGGCGCCCGAACGGTCCATCTTGTTGACGAAGCCGATGCGGGGAACTTTGTAGCGGTTGGCCTGGCGCCAGACGGTCTCCGACTGAGGCTCCACGCCGGATACGGCGCAGAACAGCGCCACAACACCGTCCAGGACCCGCAGCGAGCGCTCCACCTCGACGGTGAAGTCTACGTGGCCCGGGGTGTCTATTATATTAATGGTGTATTGCTGGTCCTTCCAGTTCCAGTTGGTCTTGGTAGCGGCCGAGGTAATGGTGATGCCCCGCTCCTGCTCCTGTTCCATCCAGTCCATAGTAGCGGCGCCGTCGTGAACTTCGCCGATCTTATGGCTGATACCGGTATAGAAAAGAACGCGTTCGGTAGTCGTCGTCTTTCCGGCATCGATGTGAGCCGCAATACCAATATTTCGGGTTAACTTGAGATCTTTTTGTGCCATGACTAAGCAGTCAGGTTTTATTGATTAAATGGTTGTTACATTCACTCCCCCACTCATTCACTCCTTCCCTTCCTACACCCGGAAGTGAGCGAAAGCGCGGTTGGATTCGGCCATCTTGTGGGTATCTTCCTTACGCTTTACTGCGCCTCCTTCCCCTTTGGCGGCGGCCATGACCTCTGCCGCCAGTTTATCAGCCATCCCCTTGCCGCTGCGCTGGCGGGAGAACTTGATGAGCCACTTCATGCCGATGGATACCTTGCGCTTGGCGCGGATCTCCGTCGGGATCTGGAAGGTGGCGCCACCGATCCGGCGGCTGCGTACTTCCACTTGCGGCATGGCGTTATTCAGCGCTTTCTTCCACATGGCGTGTTCGTCCTGCTTGGTACGCTCTTTAATGATGTCCATGGCATCGTAGAAGATGCGCAGCGCGACCGTCTTCTTGCCTTGCCACATCATGTGGTTGACAAACTGGGTCACCATCTCGTCTCCGTACCGGGGGTCCGGCTGAATAACTCTAAGTTTTGGCTTTCTCTTTCTCATTACTCTTTATCCGAATTAGAGGTTTCGCAAATGGATTGAAACATAATTATTATATGTTAGCTCTTCGGGCGCTTGGCGCCGTAGCGGGAGCGCGACTGCAGGCGCCCTTCCACGCCGGCGGTATCCAATGCACCGCGAACGATGGTGTACCGCACACCCGGCAGGTCTTTCACACGGCCGCCGCGCACCAGCACGATGGAGTGTTCCTGCAGGTTGTGCCCTTCGCCCGGAATGTAGCAGATGACTTCCAGGCCATTGGTCAGGCGCACCTTCGCAACCTTACGCAGAGCAGAGTTCGGCTTCTTCGGCGTCGTAGTATAAACACGGGTGCATACACCGCGCTTCTGCGGGCATCCGTCCAGCGCACGAGACTTGCTCTTAGTTACCACTTTTTTCCTGCCCTTGCGGACAAGTTGATTAATAGTAGGCATCTTTTTCTTCGTGATTTAGTCTGTATAACAATGCTTTATCAACAACATAGGAATACCTTGCTCAAAAAGCGATTGCAAAGGTATAGCTTTTTTCCCTAAATACAAAAGCCCCTTTTAAAATTATTGTGTCCGGAGGTAAGTTTCGGGAACCGGCGGCTGGCGTGGCTTTGCCCCCCTGCCCCTGTGGTCAAATTTTCTATGCTCCCGGGCGGCCTTCGCCAAATATTGCCTCCTGAGGCGGCGGCGTACGGAAAATTTCCGGGCGGCGCCTTTTTCGGAGGGTTAAACCACGGTTGTTTTGTTATAAACGCTTTCGTTTTTCCGCAGCCTTTCCTTGAACACGGGAGGGGGGAAAAAGTTGTGCCCCAACCTGCCGGGTTTTCAGGTAAGTTCCGGTGTTGCTGAACCCGGCAGGTTTGTCGGAGATGGTATTCGCCCACAGCATCTCGCCAGCCAGCCCGTTTCAATTGAGCAGGCAACTCGAAGTTGGTATGTGTTTAGCGGTGCTC
>CAYQKY010000242.1:0-10743 GCA_964418125.1 uncultured Phaeodactylibacter sp. | reverse complement strand
GGTGCTGTCTATTCAAACCGGGGTTGATAATTTGGAAAAGAAAGGGCAAATTTATTCAGATAATCAAAAGCGGCTACGCCAGCAAACAAAGTTGGTTTACGGCAAACCAAGCTTGTTTATACAAGAGGAGAACAAATAACCGGAACCGGGGCCGCCAGAGATAAAGAAGAAAATGGATTATTCAAAAAGTGCCCGGGAACGCGCACAACACCGTGCAAAACGGCAGCCCTCCTTAACGTCGGGCCGTCGTTTGCACCCGCCCGTTGCAGGAAAGCTATTGAAAATTAATGTGAATTAATGCCAAATCCAACCGAATATCGTATATTTATATTGTCAAGGTGAAATAAAAAATAATCTAAATTTCTTTAGCAGCTTTAAACAATAGGAGATTTATCGAAACGCCTCAAAGGAAGTAGATACAACTTATTAATTATCAACAAATGAAAGTAAAAAACTACTTGTTTGTCATTGCAATATTAGTAGGAACAGGAAAGGCTAATGCTCAATGTGAAAATCCTAGAATATTCAACAATCAACTAGATGTGAAAATCAACTTTGAAAACTCGCATTTAAATATAAGTGGATTGCATTGTGATATATGTATTTATGGACTTGAAGGCAGTAATATATGTGAATGCAGAAAAGATTGTGATTTAAGTGAAGAGCAGGAAAATGAGATGGAAGAGTGTATAGAAGACTGTGAGGTAAGATATTATAATGACCCCGTGTATTTAGATTATTGTCTTGACGGCTGTGAGGATTACGAACAATCTATAATTGATGATTGTCAAGACGAGTGCGGTAATTTACCAGAAGAGCAAAGAGAAGTTGTGAACTATGATGTACAGTTAAACATATGGTACAATACTGGATTTACAGAAACTTTTGCAGGACAACCAAATGTAATTGCTGGTACACCAGTATTGTTTGGAGCACCACCAAATACAGTTACTGTCAATTTAAACCACGAATTTCCAAACGAACCAATTAGTTATTGCTACGTTGTTCGAACTGTTTTAGTTTATGATGATGGAACATGTTGTGTATATTTTGATTTTGAATGCGTCAATCTTGGATAAAATTTAAAAAGTTATTAAGATGAAAAACAGTATTTTATTTGTGCTTTTGGTATTTGTTTGTTCATGTGCAGATACATCCAATACCCCAATTAACAAGTTGGACGACCTTAGTGTAGAGTCCTTAGAACGGTTTGTCCCGATTGACTACCTAGAGACAAATTCTAAAGTAGTCTTTAAGAATGAAATAGGTGAAGAAATAATATTTGAAATCACAAGTTCTACTACCACAGAAACGAGTAGAATAGATGATTTAGAGTACCAAAGAGAATTGAAGTCTTTTTCTTTTAGAAATGACAATCTAGATTATAGCCTTAACATTCTTATGTCTGCACATTATCATGATCAAAATACAGTTGTAAAATCCATTGATTGCTCTTTACTTACAGGAATAAACGATGGGTGGATACCAATGATAAGGCTTGATGATGCTGGAAATACAAGAGTTGGACAAAGAGAAGATATGACATTGGGGCAAAGGACATTTAATGATGTATTTTCTAATGTAGAACCAACTGATAGCGATTTTAAGTTTTCAAAAATATTCTACAATTATGAGTTTGGATTTGTTGGGTTTCATGACTCAGAAAATCAACTTTGGTACTTGGAAAGTTATGAAAAATAGTAAATAATTATCTTAGTGTTATGTTTTATTAAGTCGCCTTCCTGCAACACCGCGCATGCGATCATAGCCTCCATGCGTCGGCTACGCCGCATGCGCCGCCCGTTGCCAGCAATTAGGAAAATGAAGAAAAATATTCTTATTATATTAATAGTAATTCCAACTTTAATTTTCGCTCAGGAAAAGAGAGATAAGGATATTTTTGTCGTTAACAACGATCTAAAAATTGATTCAAATCTAACTATTGAAGAATTAACACTGAAATTGTCAAATCCATTAAAAAAAGATATTGATAAGGTTCGAATAATATACACTTGGATAGCAACCAATATAGAATATGATGAAATTGGCTATGAAAAAAACTATTGGACTAAATATCCAAGTGTCGATTCACTTGTTAGTGATACATATAGATTAAAAAAAGGCGTCTGTAGTGGTTATTCCTACCTCTTTAAAAAGATGCTTAGTTTTATTAACATTGAATCAAAAGTAATTGATGGATATTCAAGAACTGAATTAAATGATTTTTATTCGATTGAAATAAATCATTCTTGGAACACAGTAAACCTAGATGGGAAATGGAGATTGTTTGATGTCACATGGGCTAGTAACCATAAAGAAATTGGAAATATGGAGTTATGGTTTGATGCAAGTCCAGAAAACTTTATTTTAAGTCATTTTCCACAAAATGAAGAATGGATTCTTTTAGATGAAGAAATTAAATTACCAGAGTTTTTAAAATCCCCAATTTATACGAATTGTTATTACGAATTAAACAAATCAAAAATTCATTCTAGGGAAGGTGTCTTAAAAGTTAAAAATGATACAATTAAAATAAAAATAATTCTTCCATCTGATGTAGAAATATTTTCGAAAATTTATGACGAAATAAAAAATGAATGGCTATTGATTAAGACAATAAAATCTGATGAAGAAGATCAGGTAATAATTCCGTTTAAAAAAAATGGTGATTTCATTTTAAAAATCGGTGGTTACAAAAATGACAATAATGGATTCTGGATTTGCGAAGAAATCGCGTATTTTATGATAAAAAAAGAATAACTGCTGGCAACAAACGCTATTCGCCATGCCTCCTAAGGTCGGCACGAGCGTATAGCTTCGCCGTTGTGCGCGAGGCTGGAGGTTAGGGTATAGTTCATAAGATCTTTGAAAGAGTGTTGAAATTTAGGAAATCCTGCCGCCCGAGGAATTGATTTTTTATCATGCTGATCATTTTCAAAGCCGGTTGATCATTCACAAACTGGTAATTGACCAGGAACCGGGAATTGGATTTATGGAATTTGGCTGATCATTTTTTAACTCGGTGGATTTTTCCCAGACACTATTGGATAATTTCAAATCAAGCTGATAATTCAGAGACTCTGTCGATTTGAATCTGATGATCTTTAACCAGTTGGATTGGATCAAGATAAATTTGGATTAGCCTCAATCATGTTGATCATTTACAAACCAGGTTGATAATCCTCCAAAAGAGAAGGATAATCAAAAGGCGGCAGGTGCTGTCTATTCAAACCGGGGTTGATAATCTGGAAAAGAAAGGGCAAATTTATTCAGATAATCAAAGGCGGCTACGCGAGCAAATAAAGTTGGATTACGGCAAACCAAGCTAGTTTATACAAGAGGAGAACTGATAACCGGAACCGGGGCCGCCAGAGATAAAGAAAAAAATGGATTATTCAAAAAGTGCCCGGGAACGCGCACAACACCGTGCAAAACGGCCAGCCCTCCTTGACGTCGGGCCGTCGTTTGCACCCGCCCGTTGCCTACAAGTAGAAAAAAGAAAAAAACAACATGAATAGACAAGCCTGCATAAATGAAATTATAAAATACTCTTCCAGATTTGCGGAAGAAGTGAAGCAATATAATTCCATCGGGCTGTACGATATAAATATTCATGCTGAAAATTTTTTGATTCCAGTTCTGAACAAAACTTTAGATTTGGAACTTGAAAATCTAAACATAAGCAACCGAAAAAATTACCCATCAATTGATTTAGCAGATTTTAAGAATAGAGTTGGAATTCAAATATCTTCGACACCTACAACTCAAAAAGTGACCGATACATTAGAAAAATTCATCAAGCACTCATTGGATGAATTTTTTGATGTAGTATATATCTTTTTCCTAACAGACAAACAAAAGAAATATCCTGAAGAAAAAATCAAAAATATTGTAGGAACTCAATTACAATTCGATGTAAAGGAACATATACTTGATAATTCAGACTTGGTGAAGAGACTGAGTAATTTGTCTCTCGTAAAGTTGAAATATTTATCAAGAATCTACAAACATGAATTTTCAGACATTCAGATTGAGACAAGGGAGAAACAATTCAAATCTGGTTATTTGGAAAGTGAAAGTGAAAAACTTTACTGCAACCTGTTAAAGATTAGAATTCCACCGAAGTTATATTCAGCGGAACTATATTTAGATGAACAGTTGATACTAAACAGGATGAATATTTATCGAGAGTCAAAGGGTTGGAGAAGATTGAAGAAAATAAGCGATAAAGGAAAACTGCTAAGAAATGAGTTGATGTATCAAAAGGTTTATCAAAAAGATTGGGTGCTTAGAAATGGGAGACTTTATACATTCCGAAATCTACATGACAATAATGAGCCATTTAGTCAAGTAGTAGATAAAGGAACTATAGAAGAGTACGATTGTGGTGAATATTACGGAGAAAATGAAGACTATCTTAGAATTTTCAAAAATATATTGAGGAACACTTTAATTCAAGACTGTTTTTACATTGGACTTGAATGGGTCAACAAGAAAAAAATATTAAGATTCAAAATTGACCAGAAAAACAAAGGAGCAAAAAGGGTGAATTGGGTAGCAAAGAACAAAGCCAAAAAAACGGTAATTTTTGAATTGAGAAATAAAGAGGAAAATCATGTGATTTGTTATAAGCATTTGGCGTTTAAACCAAGCTTTGAATTATTAGACGATACATGGTATTTGATAATTAATTCGACTTGGAGTTTTACGAATCCAGGAGGAAAAAGGCGAAGTAGATTTGAAGAATCATATTTGTCTGGAATTAAACGGTTAGAAAGTAATAAATCCATTTACTATTTCTATAGATTTTGGAGTTACTACCTTAGATATGAGGATTTATTTTCTCACAAAGGGAAAATTCTTAAACTGGAAGAATTCAAACCACTTTCCTTAACACCAAAATTGAATGATGAAAAATGGCTTCCTGTCAGAGAAGAGAAATCTACTGACAATGATGAAATTTTAACTTTAGACACCGAATTATCTCAAAAGCTATTTGATTGATAACTACAAGATACATAGAAGAACCATCTCTTCAATTTGGCAAAGACCAACATATTTGTCCTCGACAAGGGATTTATTCATTTAATCCTTATGACATTGAGCTTTCAACAAGACCAGATAAAATAAAAATAGGGGTTATTGGAAAGTCTGATAGTGTTGAGCAAATTCTCGAATGGATAGAAGATTGCAAAAGCCATATTGCGGGAAAAGAAAGTAAGAATCCACATCCAAATTTGTTTATGAACTTTTGTGGATTTAATAGAGAATTGGGCTTTAAATCGGAAATAACTTATGATGATAGCTATATACGGAACATTAATAATTCTGATTTTTTGGACATCATAAATAATTGTAAAAGTCTTGGCGAAAGGATTGAATTAATAGCTGAGCTTTATCTTACCGAGATTAAGTATTTAGCAAATAATAAAAAGCCAGATGTTATTCTATGTGTATTAAGCAACAAATTTTTGACATCGATAACGGGGAATGAGAGTTCAGCAGAAGACGAAAAAGAGGAGGAAGAAGAAGAAATAGACCCATTTAAGGAAGAAGAAGAAACAAACTATCTCGAACAAAATTTTAGAAGGTATTTGAAGGCAAAAGCAATGAGATATAAAATCCCCATCCAATTAATGAGGGATAAGATAGCAAAACCAAATTCTTCAATGCAAGACCCTGCGACGATAGCGTGGAATTTTTTTACAGCTATTTATTACAAAGCAGCAGGAACGCCTTGGGCATTAATAAGAAAAGATTTCTCGGAGACTACATGTTATGCAGGTGTAAGTTTTTTTCAAAGTAGGGATAGAAAAAGCGTACAAACGAGTATTGCTCAAATCTTTAATGAATTAGGAAAGGGAGTTATTTTACGAGGCGAAGAAGTGAGGACAAATAAAAGAGATAGAGTGCCACACCTAACAGAAGAACAAGCATTCCAACTATTATCTTTATCACTTAAAGAATATTATGATACCGTAAAAATTTATCCAAAAAGATTAGTTCTTCATAAGACTTCTAACTTTAGTCCTGATGAAATTTATGGATTCAAACAAGCGGCAAAGCAATCAAATATTTATCAAATTGATTTGGTGGCAATTCAACCAAGCCCAATTAGAATGTATAGAACAGGACAATATCCACCATTAAGAGGAACACAAATGAGACTTTCAGAAGATAGACATTTGTTATATACTCGTGGTTCAGTACCACATTACGAAACTTATACAGGAATGTATATTCCAAGTCCAATTGAAGTCAGACTTTTTGAATATGATGAATCGCCCGACTTGATTTGCGAAGAGATAATTGGGTTAACAAAGATGAATTGGAATAACACTCAATTTGATAGAAAATATCCAATAACAATTGAATGTGCAAGGAACGTTGGCGATATTCTAAAATACTTAGAACCTGATGACCCAATGGAATTGAAATATAGTTTTTATATGTAAAAAAAGAAACCTGTAGGCAACAAAGCATCAGCGTTCATTGGCAGCAAAAGCTGCCAACGCCGCCGATGCAAACCGTTCCACGCAATTGGTATAAAATAGGAAGACATGTAGGAAATTTATAGTAGACAAGATGTTATTGGTGTTGCAGTTATTCAAAATCTTGTAAACGGTAAATAATGAAACTTGGAGATAAAGACAAAAGAGGGTTAATACTTGGGAATGATGAAAATTCTGAGGAATTAGAGTTAAATAACTATTTATTGTTAATCGGAATTGATAATTATATTCACCATACTAAGTTAAATCATTCTGTCAGTGATTGTAAAAAATTGGTAAATGTCTTAACTTCAAAATATAAATTCGAAGTAAAAAACGTTTATGAACTTTACGATAATGAAGCAACCAGATCCAATATTATCCACACTTTTAAAAGGTTAAGCAGTGAACTAAAGCCAACTGATACGTTGTTGATTTATTTTGCGGGACATGGGATTATGGATGAAGCAGGTGATGGATACTGGATTCCTGTAGATGCTGTTGATGAGGCTAGTTTTATTCATAATCAAAGGGTTGTGACTTACATTAATCAAATTAAAACTTTGCATACCCTTCTCGTTTCTGATTCTTGCTTTTCAGGTACATTTTTTAGAAATACAAGAAGAGCAGTTGTTGATAGTAGATTACGAAAAAGAAAATCAAGATGGGCTATTACTTCTGGAAGAGATAATCAGGAAGTGCTTGATGATTCTCCTTTCGCAAAAGCATTGATAAACTTTCTTGAATTTAATGAAGAAAATACAATTTCAGCTACATCATTAGGTGGATACCTGAAAGAAATTGGAAATAATTATCATCAAATTCCGCAAAATGGAGTATTATTTGGGACCGGTCATGAAAGTGGTGAATACATTTTTGAATTAAAAGAAAACTATTTAAATGCTTGGAATACCGCATTGCATGAGAATAATATTGAACTTTTTGAGGCTTATATTACAAAATATCCGAATAGTCCGTTTACAGAGGAAGCTAAAGTAAAAGTTGAAAATCTAAAAAAAGAAAGGCAAGAATGGAAAGAAACAATTGAAATTTGTCAGAAAAAAATAGAACATTATGCTAATAAATTTGAAAAAAGCAAATATTCCCAGCAAGCAAAATTAGAATTAGATCAATTTACAAAGCTGAAAAATCAATTGATTAAGGAAGAAAGCGAGCAAGAGTTTTGGAATGATGCACTACAGAAAGGCAATATTGAATCTTTCAAAATATACCTTGAAAATTATCCTGATGGTCAATACAGGTATTTAGCGGATAAAAAAATTAGTGTTCTTGAGAAGGAAGAGGCCGCCAAAGAGAATTGGAATTATGTAGTCGAATCGGCAAAAAAGCAGAAAGATATAACAAAAAGTATTTGGGCAATAAAAGCCCATATCCAAGACTTCCCGCATTTATATTCTAGCGAAGCAAAAAAACTATTAGAAGATATTACATTTTTCAAAGATGCGCTGGAAGGGGGATCTAGAAAAAAATTACGTGAATATATTGATAGGTACCCAACCGGTTTTTATCGGAGTAGGGCTCAGAAACAGTTGAAACTTTTAGAAAAAAATGAAGAAATTCAATGGTTGTTAGAAACAAAATCAACTTCTTCTTTGAAGGAGATTTTAGAAAAAAATCCCGAAGAGTTTTCTCAGGAGGAATCTTCAAGAGCTCAGAACCTCATAGAAGAAGATAACAACTTGTTTGAAGAATCAAAAGCAGTAAACACAAGGAAAGCTTTTGAAAACTATTTAGAATTGTTTCCAAATGGAATATATGTAAATGAAGTCAGAATGATCTTAGATGATATAGATGAGCGAGAATATCTGAAAGCTGTAGAAAAAAACACTATTGAATCATATGAGGATTATTTAAATGAGTTTAAAGAGGGTATTTATATAAATGAAGCAAAAAGAAAGCTTCAAGAATTGAACGAAATAAATGATATGGATATAGAAGATTTAGAGAATCCTTCACTTGATTTTCCTGATGAAACAGGTGAGAAGAATGAAGGAAAAGAAGAGGAAATAGAACCAACTGAGTCACAGCTAGAAATTGATGAAAACCCTCAAAGACCTATTGATGCCAATCTGGATAATTCAAACTCACCTGACCCAATAAATAGTAATCAGCCTGGATCAATAAATAGAAAGGAAAATAATAATACTGAAGAACTCTTGCTTATTGAAGAACTTCTTGAGAATCCTACAATAGAACTGTGTATTAAATATGAGGAACAATATCCCAATGGATTATTTTTAAACCTTGTGAAAGAAAAAAAGAAGGGAATACTTTCAAGAAAAGACAAAAGTAAATGGGATATTCAATTAGGACAGGTCGTAACTTTGATTTTGTCAATTATAATGTTAATACTTTTGTTTTTTATTCTTCGACTACTTAACTTGATATAGATTAGCAAAATGCGTGGAACAAGGCGCATATGCTATGCCGCCTAAACGGACGGCACAGCATATGCGCTGGCCGTTGAACAAAACTATCCTATTTTCCACCCATAAAGTTCTGTTTTTCAGTGCATTGCATTTGGTTTTCTCTTAGATTTGGCGGTATTGTTTCACCAAATCAAGAGATATGAGCACACACACAAACCACCTCCAGAAGCTGCAAGACTGGATGGAGCTGCGCAACTATAGCGAAGCCACCATTTCGGCTTACCGCTGCGGCTTGAAGCAATTTTTGGAATGGCGCGAAGCAGAAGGCTTTTCGGCCCCATTTGGCAAGGAAGAAGCGCGGCGTTATTTGTTGAGCCGCTACCGCAGCGGCAAGAAGTGGCAGACGGTGAACGGGGATTATTCGGCGATGCGCAAGTTTTACGAGCACGTCCTCGGCCAAGAATGGGACGTGGAACATTTGCCACGCCCGCGCAAGGAGCGGAGCCTGCCCGGCATATTGTCCACCCAGGAAGTAGCGCATTTGATCAGCTGTGGGCGGACATTTAAGCACCAGGTTTTTATGGTCTTGCTGTACGGGACGGGCTTGCGCTTGAGCGAGGCGTTGAACCTGCGGATAGTGGATATTGACGGGCAGCGGCAACAGTTGCGGATAGTAAAAGGGAAGGGCGCCAAGGGGCGCTATGTAGCCCTGCCGGAGTGCCTGTTGGAAGTATTGCGCAACTACTACCGAGCCTACCGGCCGCAAGAATACCTGTTCAACGGCAAGTACCGGAGCAGCCGCTGGGCGAACCGCTCGGCGCAGCACTCCCTGGAGCAAGCGCGGCAGGCGGCAGGCATAGAGCGCAGCGTGTCGCCGCATACTTTGCGTCATTGCTATGCGACTCACCACCTGGAGAATGGCACCAATTTAGTATATTTGAAGGAGCAGTTAGGCCATAAGCACTTAAAAACTACCGCCCGTTATATCCATTTATGCCAGTCGTACCACAAGCGAGTAGCCCACCCAATTGCGGGCATGGAAATCAACTTCCGGCAGGAGGCACGATAGGAGGCCTGTTCCGGGATTATGGAGAGGAGTACATCCGGGCCTACGGCGCCAGCCGGCGCACCATAGAGCTGATCCGTTCCATCCGGGTGTGTCGTACGCCAGCTCTTGGGGGCAAGTGCATCACCTGCCAGGGCTGTGGGCAGGTTCGTTACCAATATTTATCCTGTGGCAACAGCCAATGCCCGCAGTGCCAGGGTATCAAGCGCCTGCAGTGGCAGAACAGGCTACGCTGCCGCATGCTTCAAGTGCCCTACTGCCACATCACCTTTACTTTGCCCCATGATTTGAATGGGCTGGCCCGGCGCAACCCCTGGCAGATGTATAATTTGATGTTCCACTCGGCCTGGCAAACGGTACGGCGGCTGTGCAAAAAGGCGAAGAACGTGGGGGGCTTGCCGGGCATGAGTGCCGTATTGCATACTTGGGGCTCAGACTTGAAGTACCACGTGCACCTGCACTGCCTGGTGACCTTTGGAGGCTACAATGAGCAGGATGGCAAGTGGCACTGGCCGAAGCGCAAGCGGAAGATAGCGCCCTACCGCAAGCTGAGCGGGAAGTACCGCGGCATATTCCTGAAAAAGCTAAAGAAGCTGATGGGATCGGGCCAAGTGGTTTACCACCAAAGTTGCGAGGAACTGGAAAGCAGCCTGCCAAAGAAGCGCTGGGTGGTGAACCACCAATGGCCTACGGCGGAGACGAAGGTGATAGAGGAATACCTTGGCCGCTACACCTGCCTGCCAGCGAGGCTGGCGAGCAGGCAGGTCTGCCGTATCGGCATCTCAAACAAGCGCTT
>CAYQKY010000241.1:0-10827 GCA_964418125.1 uncultured Phaeodactylibacter sp. | reverse complement strand
CCGTGCTCGAAAGCACTTCCTGATCCGTAGCGCAGGACAGGATCGTGGGGCCTTCATCGTCCACAAGCGTCAGCGTCACCTCGCAGGCCGTGCTGTTGCCGCCTGCATCGGTGGCGGTTATCGTAACCACCTGCTGATCGCCGGGGGCGCTGCCAAAGGCTGTCCCGGCTGCCGGGACCTGCGTGATCACCAGTGCAGATGCCGCCGAGCAGTTATCTGCAGCCGCTACCTCGCCCGTCAGGGCGGGCACAACGCCGCCGCAGCCCGTGCTCGAAAGCACTTCCTGATCCGTAGCGCAGGACAGGATCGTGGGGCCTTCATCGTCCACAAGCGTCAGCGTCACCTCGCAGGCCGTGCTGTTGCCGCCTGCATCGGTGGCGGTTATCGTAACCACCTGCTGATCGCCGGGGGCGCTGCCAAAGGCTGTCCCGGCTGCCGGGACCTGCGTGATCACCAGTGCAGATGCCGCCGAGCAGTTATCTGCAGCCGCTACCTCGCCCGTCAGGGCGGGCACAACGCCGCCGCAGCCCGTGCTCGAAAGCACTTCCTGATCCGTAGCGCAGGACAGGATCGTGGGGCCTTCGTCGTCTTCAACCGTCACCGTGAAACTGCAATCTGCCGTGTCGTAACCGTCCGTATATTCATAACTTACTATCGTAACGCCAACCGGGAAGGCAGAACCGCTGGGCAGGCCCTCTACCAGGATACCGGAAAGGTTTGTTCCACCACAGTTATCGCTGAAAGAAGGAGCATCATAAGTAACTACCGCGCCACATTGGCCGGGGTTATTGCTGACATTAATATTGGCAGGACAGTTGCTGAGTGTCGGAGCTCCGGTATCGGTAATTTCGAGCGTTACCGTGCAGGAGGCGCTGTTGGCATTGGCATCAGTCACCGTAAGGATTACCACCTGTTCATCGCCGGGGGCTCCGCCAAAGGTGGCGCCGGGGGCGGGAGACTGTGTAACAACCAGGTTGCCGGCCGGGGTGCAGTCGTCGTTAGCCTGCAGTTGCCCCCTCAGGTCGGGAACCACCGCCAGGCAATCACCGGTTCCATTGGCGCCGGTGACAACGCCCTGATCGGACGGACAGACATTGATGACAGGTGGGGCGCCGTCTTCAACGGTAACATTAAAAGTACAGCTTTCTGCGTTGCCCATATTGTCGGTAATGGTAAATTCAACGACTGTCGTGCCCAGGGGGAAGGCCGCGCCGCTAGGAAGCCCTTGCGGCTGGCTGATGGCGTACCCCGGACAGTTATCCGTTCCCGTTGGGTTGGCGTATACGACTTCAGCCTCACACAGCCCCGGATCGGTGCTCACCGTTATATCCTGCGGGCAACTGATCTGCGGGGGCACGTTATCTTCCACGGTAATGGTAAAGCTACAGGCGGCAGTGTTGCCGCTGGCGTCAACCACCAAGTAGGATTCAGTATATGAACCGCCATAATCAAAATAGTTGGGCCCGCTGCCCAGGCCGCTTACAAGGCTGGTAACGGCCCCGGGGCAGTTATCCATTCCCGACGGAGCTGCATAGCTCAATGTAGCGCCACAAGGGCCAAAGGACGCAATCGTAGCGGCGCCGCTGAGCAAACTGCCGTCAGCGCCCACTACGATATTGTCCGGGCATAAAATATCAGGAATTTGTGTGTCGTCTACTGTTACCTCGAAACTGCAGCTGGCGGTATTGCCCGCTGCGTTCGTATATTCATAGGCCACCACGGTGGTTCCAACCGGGAAGAGCGCGCCACTCGACAGGCCTTCCACCAGTGTGCCGGACAGGCCGGAGCCTGCACAATTATCATTGAAAACAGGTATCTCATAAGCTACGGTAGCCCCACAAGAGCCGGCATCATTACTGACGGATATGTCTGTCGGGCAATTCCCAGGCTGGGGCGGAACATTGTCCTCGATCGTTACCGGCGCCTGGCAGCTGGCAGAATTCCCAGCTCCATCAGTTACCGTCAGGGTGATATACAATGCCTGGCCAGGCAAGTTGCTTAAGCCTGTGCCCACGGCCGGGCTCTGAGTAATGGTAAGCCCTCCGCTGCAGTTATCAAAAATACCTGCCTGGCCGGTTAAATCGGGAGCGGTAGCATCACAGCTGCTCAGGATAACCGGAGCGGGGCAGGTAATACCGGGAGCAATTTCATCAACAATGGTTATCGTTGACAGGCAACTGCTGATATTACCGGCGCCGTCAATTACTCTCAGCCTGGCCGTATTATCTCCCAGGGTATTACAATCAAAATCCAACTGGCTGGCGACAAAGGGGCTCACGTCAAAGGCCAGGCCGGCAACCTGACAGTTATCGAAACTGCCCCCGTCGATATCGGCAGGCATTACGGTTGCCGAGCCGTTTTCATCCAGGGGTACGGTGATATCCTGACAAACCGCCGTGGGCAGCTGGTTCTCTTCCACAACCACATTGAAAGCGCAGGTGGCGGCATTGCCGGCGGCATCAGTGGCGGTAAATTCAATGGCCGTCGTACCTACCGGGAACATAGAACCGCCGGGCAGGCCCTCGGTCTGCAGGACGGCCGCGCCACAGGCATCATTCGCTAACGGCGCAGTAAAATTCACAGTGGCTCCACATTGGCCGATATCCGTTCCGGTAATGATATCAGACGGACAATTTTGGAAGGCCGGGGCGCTGACATCCGTCACCGTGATGGTTACTGTGCACTGGCTGCTGTTGTCGTTTTCATCTGTAACTACCCAGGTGACCGTAGTAGAACCGGACGGAAGGACAGCCCCGCTAAGGGTAGCGCCCGATGGAGCGGGAGCGTAATCATGCGACAAGACAGCCGTACAATTGTCCGTCCAGGTGGGGTCAAGGCTCGTATCACCTACCAGGTAAGAACAACTGCCGCCATCCGCCCCCAGAACCGTTGTTATGGCCGAGCAGTCGAGCACGGGGTTATCGTCATCCACCAGTGTCAGGGTTACTTCACAATCACTGCTGTTGCCATGAGCATCGGCAACGGTAAGGGTTACCACCTGCTCAATGCCGTGGGCGCCGCCGAAAGCAGCGCCGGGCAGAGGAAACTGAGTGACACTCAGGCTGCCCGCGGGAGTACAGTTGTCGGTTGCCTGCAGCTGGCCCCTCAGATCGGGTATTTCAGCCTGGCAGCCGCCAGGGCCGCTGGAACCGGAGGATACATCCTGGCCGGAAGGGCAGGACACAATGGACGGAGCTTCGTCATCGGTAATGGTAATGTCAATGATGCAGTTGGCGGTTTGCCCGTTTTCATCCTCTACCGTCCAGGTTACGGAAGTGGCGCCGACACCGAAAGTAGCGCCGGCCAGAGTGTTGGCAGAGGGCGCCGCGGAATAATCGTGGTATATTGTTGCCTGGCAATTGTCCGTAAACGCCGGGTCGAAACCACTGCCGGCCACCGTAAAGCTGCATTGCCCCTGAGCCGAGGAACGGGCAGTCAGGATCTGAGAACAATCGATGGAAGGCGCCTCATCATCCACAAGGGTTATTGTGGCCTCACAGGTGACGCTGTTACCGGCCGCGTCGGTTACTATCAGAGTTACCATCTGTTCCGCACCGTGGGCGCCGCCAAAAACAGTACCCGGAGGGGGAGACTGGGTAACAGAAAGGCCGGCGGCGGGAGTGCAGTTGTCACTGGCCTGGACCTGCCCCGTCAGGTCAGGCACTTCACCCTGGCAGTCGCTGCCCCCGTCAGAGCTGGAGGCAACCACCTGACCGGCAGGACAAACATCAATAACGGGCGCGGCGCCGTCTTCCACAATAATGTCGAAAGAACAGCTCACCGCATTCCCCATAGCATCAGTAATGGTGTACTGTACTGCTGTCGTTCCCAGGGGGAATGCACTACCGCTGGGCAGCCCCTGTTCCATGCTGATACTGTAACCCGGGCAATTGTCGGACCCCATAGGGCCGGTATAAGATACTATCGCTTCACATTCTTCGGGGCCGGCGGCCACTGTCATATCCTGCGGGCAGGTGATCTGCGGCGGCACAGGATCCTCCACAGTGATGGCAAAACTGCAGCTGGCCTGGTTGCCGGCGGCATCTTCCACGGTATAGGTTTCTGTATAGGATACTCCGTATTGATAAGTATTGGGAGCGCTGCCCTGCCCTCCGCTGAGGATCGTTACAGCGCCAGGGCAGTTGTCCGTTCCCACCGGAGGGGGATAACTCAGCGTCACACTGCAGGGCCCGGAAGAAATAACCGTAGCGGCGCCGCTGATCAGTGTACCATCAGCGCCAGCTACGATGTTATTCGGACATGTGATCTCAGGAATTTGCGTGTCTGTTACTGTCACGGTAAAGCTGCAGGTGGATAAAGCGGTGTTATTGGGATCGAAAACAGAATACGTGATCGTTGTGGCAGGGCCAACCGGAAAGAAGGAGCCGGACGCCGGGCCCATGGTTTGCATAACCGTGACACCCATGCCATTGGAAAGAACCGGGGGCGCCCAGCTGGCATTGGCGCCGCATTCGCCGGGCGTATTATTCACGACGATATCGTTCGGGCAGGATAGAGTTACCAGGTTGATGAAAACGCCGTCGCCGTCGTCTTCGTCATCGGGGTCGTCGGCTACCTCATTATCACCGTCCGTATCCACTCCGTTTCCGGGAGAAGAGTTCGGGTCCGTACCAATGGCATTGGTTACCTCGGCAAGGTTGATATGGGGGCCGCTCTGGTTGACGGTTACGGTAACCTGCATCATTCTCGTGCCGCCGGCAGGTATGGAGCCGACCGTCCATTCGCCGGTAGCCGGGTTATAATCACCGGAGGTATTATCGCTGAAATAGGTAAAGCCTGCAGGAAGCAGGTCGGTTACTACCACATCCTGCGCCTCATCCGGGCCGGCATTGTCTACGCGAATGGTAAATACCACCTGGCTGCCTGCCACCGAAGTGCCATTGTCTGCCGTTTTATCCAGAGACAGGCCGATGCACCGAATGACAGTACAGGCATCATCCACCGGCGCCCCAAAGGGCAGGCCCGCCTGGCCGTCGTATTGCCAGTTGTGGTGCTCCACATTTTCTACCGTTGGGGAAGACTCCACTTGCGGGTCGGGGTCGGCCAGAGTCACCACTACCCCGTCGTCGCCGGTAATGAAACCGCCGTCGAAGACATTTTCCTCCAGGTCCCACACTACCGGCGGGCAGAAATTGTTAAGGTCCGCATCGGGATCCACCACGTCGAAACACATCTGGAACACCTTCGTCCAGGCAGTGGTGGAAAGGGTAATGGATGCGTTGGGGTCCAGCAACTGGATGGCGCCGTTGACCCACTCGGGAGCGCCGGCAAAACCGAAGCCGGCCGGCCCCTGAACCGACGGATAAGTAGTCACGGCGGGAGGCGTCGGAGCCACTTCTCCGTACCCGCCCTGGAAATCGTTGAAACCGATAAATTCCAGCTCGCTATCGTCATAGAAAAAGCGTACGTTGGTACCGAATAGCGCCTGCCCGGGCGTATCGCAACGGTATTCCACATCCAGGCAGTAGGTTTGGCCGGCGCAATCGTACGAGGGGTTGCTGAAGCGGATGCCGGCCACCGGGGTCGGGTTCAGCAACGCCACCGTTGGGTCGTCGGGCTCATTATCGCCCTCGGTATCGACATCTGCTGCATTCTGAGGATCGTCACTGATGTCGCTGACGGGATTGCCGCCGGGGCCCTGGCCGCTGGCCGTCGCCGAGTTGGCCACCAGGCCGGCATCAATATCTTCCTGTGTAATGACATGCGTGGCCGTACAACCCGCAGAAGCGCCGGGCGCCAGGCTGAACCCGGAGCCGGACGGACAATCTATGGTTGTGGCGTTGGGGTCGCTGAGGTTGATATCCGAAATGGTTACATTTCCATTGTTGGTAATCGTTATGTTGTAGTTGATCACATCGTCCACATCCAACACCCCATTGGCGCCATAATCGATAGCGCCCGTTTTGGAGACGATCAGGCTGGGTTGTTGAACCGAAGGGACAACGCCTGCCCCGTCGCCGTCGTCTTCATCTTCGGGGTCGTCTTCTACGTTCATATCGCCGTCGGTATCGACGCCGTTGCCGGGATCGGAATCCAGGTCAATGCCGGTAGCCGTTAACACCTCCGCCATGTTCAGATAATTTCCTCCGGCATTGACGGTTGCCGTGACCTGAAGGCTGGCGGTGCTATTGGCCGCCAGGGTTCCTACGTTCCAGACGCCAGCGACATAGGCGCCGCCGCTGTTGTCTCCCACGTAGCTGTACCCGGAAGGCAACACATCGGCCACCGTGACATTTTCCGCATCATCCGGGCCGGCGTTGCTCAACGCCAGAGTAAAAGTGACATCGCTTCCGACCACAGGCGTCGCATTATCCACCGTTTTGTCCAGAGACAGGTCGATACACCGAATGACAGTACAAGCATCTTCCACGGGCGCACCAAAGGGCAGCCCCGCCTGGCCGTCGTATTGCCAGTTGTGGTGCTCCACATTTTCTACCGTTGGGGAAGACTCCACTTGCGGGTCGGGGTCGGCCAGAGTCACCACTACCCCGTCGTCGCCGGTAATGAAACCGCCGTCGAAGACATTTTCCTCCAGGTCCCACACTACCGGCGGGCAGAAATTGTTAAGGTCCGCATCGGGATCCACCACGTCGAAACACATCTGGAACACCTTCGTCCAGGCAGTGGTGGAAAGGGTAATGGATGCGTTGGGGTCCAGCAACTGGATGGCGCCGTTGACCCACTCGGGAGCGCCGGCAAAACCGAAGCCGGCCGGCCCCTGAGCCGCCGGGAAGGTAGTCACATCGGGAGGTGTCGGGGCCACTTCTCCGTATCCGCCCTGAAAATCGCTGAAACCGATAAATTCCAGCTCGCTATCGTCATAGAAGAAGCGCACGTTGGTGCCGAAAAGTTCCTGGCCCGGCGTATCGCAGCGGTATTCCACATCCAGGCAGTAGGTTTGGCCGGCGCAGTCGTACGACGGGTTGCTGAAGCGGATGGTGGCCACCGGGGAGGGAGCCGGCGGGGGGGTATTCGGTATCACCAGCACACCGTCGCCGTCATCTTCATCATCCGGGTCGTCTTCCACATCCTGGCCTCCATCCGTATCTACTCCATTGCCAGGGGTGGAGTCCACATCACTTTCATCGACAGCAGCAACTTCTCCCAACAAGAGGTAAGGGCCGCTGGCGTTGACGGTTGCAGTAATATTTATCTCAATACTTTGCCCTCCTGGCAAGGAGGACACCACCCAGTTGCCGGTAACGGGATCATACGCGCCTCCGCTATCGTCGCTGGCCCAGGTGAAACCGGCAGGCAAAGGAGCGGAAACCGTTATGTTATTGGCTTGATCCGACCCGGCGGCATTGGCTAGGATAAGGGTGAAATTCACCGGATCGCCGATGTCAGGAGTAGTATTATTTACAGAAAGGCCCAAAGAAAGGTCAACTACAGGGCCGCCACTGCAGTTTCGGGAGAGGCATATATCCTCAACCATCTGCCCAAAGGGCGGCACAGCACTGTTTGCAGGGTCGAAATAATTCCAGTTGTATTGTACTACCTGTTCACTGGCAGGAGAGGAATCGAGGTTTGGGGCGGGATTCGAAAGGGTGATGACCAGGCCATCGTCGCCAGCGGGAAAGCCGCCGTTGGCGGGCTCGAACTCAAGGTCCCACACCAGGGCGGGGCAGAAATTATTGAGCCCGCTCCCGGGGTTGTCCACACTGAAACAAACCTGGAAGAGCTTTGTCCACCCGGTAGTGGATACCAGAATGGGCGTTGCTCCTGTATTGGTTTTTGAGACCGCACCGTTCACAAAGGTGGCATCGCCGGAAAAACCGAATAGGGTGGGCCCGGCGCCGGGCATGAGTTGAACAGTGGGGGGCAAATAAGGGCTTGCCCCATTGGACCCCGAATATCCACCCTGAAAATCGCTGGCATTGAGAAGGGTCAGGATGCTTTCGTCATAGAAAAAACGAAGGTTCAACCCAAATACCTCTTCTCCGGGGGTATCGGATTGGAATTCGACGTCCACGCAGTATTCATTGTTATTACAGTCGTACTGCGGGTTGGCAAAGCGCGCAGTAATGACGGGCGCCTGCCCGAAAAGGCCAGATCCTTCCATCCACAGGAAGGCCGAAAAGAAGGCCATGAGTTTGCAAATTCTTCCAAAGCTGTTACGTTCCACAAAGGAGGGTAAAAGTCGTCTCATTTTCATGGTGTTTTTACAAATTCCTGATCAATGGTGGAGGCACAGGCCTCCCGGCCAGGTTGTGGGCGCGGCAAATGAATACCGGGCCGCCGCCTGGTGTACTTTGTGTGGAGTTGTAACTAGTTTGAAGGAAAGCCTTTATTTCACAGCAAGGGTCATCTTCCTCATTTCCGAGGTATATTCATCCGTCTCAAGTCGATAGAGTATGATCCCCGATTGCCCCATCCACCCGGCCGGATCCAGCTTTAACGAGCTCAGCCCTGCCGGATAACTGCCTTCGATCACCTTGATCCGTTTTCCGGTAATGCTGTAAAAAGACACCCGGGCGTTCATCGCTTCCGGAAGCAGGAACTGAATCACCGTTTCATCCGAGAAAGGGTTGGGATGGTTTTGGAGTAGCTCGTAACCTGCAGCGCCGGCCGCACCTGTATTGTTGGATGACAACACACCATTCAGAGAAATGCAATCCACCTCTTCCGGAGCGCCGTAAGGCAAACCGGGGCTGGCATCGTATTGCCAGTTGAAAGGAATGCCCTCCGCCAGAGAGGGGCGGGATACCTGCCGTGAAGCAGGATCCTGGTCCAGCAGAGTGGCCACCAACCCATCTGACCCCCGAAGAATGCCCCCGGCGCCGGGCACAGCCTTCATGTCCCAGATAATGCTGGGGCAAAACTGTGCCGCTTCCACCGATCCGGGAACCCGGAAATTTACGCTAAACGCCTTTACCCAGCGAGTGCTGTACAGTTCCATCGGAGTGCTTTCATCCCGGAGCTGCACCGCACTGTTGACAAAAGACGCAGCAGAAGGAAAGGCAAACAATTCCAGGCCACTGTCAGGGGTGCCGGTACGGGCAACCGGGGCTGCCCCCAGGTTGCCGTAACCGGCGTGGAAGCCATCAAAGCCCAGGAATTCCAGCTCGGACGCATCAAAAAAGAAGCGTACGTTCATCCCGAACAGAAATTGATGGCTTTCTCCCGCCCGCAATTCTACATCAAGGCTGTAATGCCGGGTAGAATGGTCAAATTGTGGATTGGAAAACTTCACGAAAACACGGCCCATGCCCTGTGTAAATACGGGATTGCCGGAAAAAAGCAGAACAAAAGAGGCCAGTAAGGCCCTGAATATCATGTTGATCTTTTGATTATTCATATTTTGACATTTTTCAATGTTAACTCTCCGGTAAAGAGGAATGAGCCCCGGCCCACCATGCCGGCCAGGGCTCATTGATCAATCTCTCGGGACGCTGGTAAACTTATTGTTGTTCAGCTCCCATTGCTTGCGGTCATTAAAGTTGGTATCGCCGTTCAGGTTATAATCTCCTGTGCGGTACTTGGCAATGTCGCCGTTCTCCCCTTCCCAGAAGGTACGGTCGTCGAAGTTGATGTCCGTATCCGAATCGGTTGATAGGGTTTGATTGCCGTTGCCGCCATACATGGCGAATACGCCCGCGAGGATCTCCTTCTGCCCCACATGGCCAAAGCCAAAGGGGTCGTCGATATAGCTCTGCCGGCTGCGGAAATCATAACTGATCACGCCGTTGTTTATGGGAACCGGCTCATGCGACATCACCAAGAGGTGGTTCCGGTGCTCGATCACTACGTAATAACTCTGTGCAAAATCAATATCGCAGCACTCGAAATCGTCGACAAACTGTATGCGCCCATCATTGTGCAATAGTGCCGCTGCCTGGCACAGTGGGCCGCCGGCGCCGTCAGGATCTTCCCTGAGAGATACCAATACCCAATCTACTACCGTAGCGGGATAATCCGCATCCCCAAACAATACATCCCCCATGGAATCAAAGGCATCGCCTTCGTTTCCGGAATAATTCCAGGGAGCTGTGCTGTAGGGCTGCCCCGCAGGAGTATATTGAGTACCTAATAGGAAGTCCTCAAGGGTCTGGCCCGGCAACAAATGCAGGCTGTTCAGATCGGTCCGCATCGGCAGGCTGTAGTTTTCCGACCCATCCGAGAAGATGGCGGCGCCTTCCAGATAAACCCAGGCTTCGATCGTCACACAGAAATCATCCGTGGGGTCGTCTACCGGATTGGTGCCATTGGCCACTTCATCGCCGTCGTTGACACCGCCATCATCCGTATCGGCATCCAAAGGATCTGTGTTATAATTGTCCACCTCCTCTCCGTCAGTGAGGCCATCATCATCGGTATCGCTATCGTTCGGATCAGAACCCAATGCGGCTTCTTCTCCATCTGAAAGGCCATCATCATCACTATCCTCATCATTCGGGTCAGTCGTATACCCGTTCGGGTCTAACGGAGTGCCTGGATCATCCTGGCCGGTCAGTTCCTCACAGTTCGTAAGGCCATCATTGTCCGAATCTGCCGTATAGACACCAAATGGATCACACGGGTCGAGCGGGCCGGATGTTCCTGTGGCTACCGGTATGGTACCCGGGTTGTCAACGCCCGTTACTTCTTCACCGTCATTTAATCCGTCGCCATCTGTATCCGGGTTCAGCGGGTCGGTACCGGCGGTGGTTTCTTCACCGTTCGTCAGGCCATCACTGTCCTGGTCACAGGCGTCCGCGGTGGCGTCAGGGTCGCACGGGTCGAGCGGGCCCGAAGTGCCGGTTGGAACAGCCGTGGTCGTTGGGTCGTCAATGCCCGTGACTTCCTCGCCGTCGTTGTAGCCGTCGC
>CAYQKY010000240.1:0-10928 GCA_964418125.1 uncultured Phaeodactylibacter sp. | reverse complement strand
TTCTACAGATGGAGAGGTTTGGACCTGCTACATCCGTGATGCGCAGGGCAACGTATTGGCCACCTACACCCGTGAGGCTGACACCATCACCTGGTCGGAACAGCACCTCTATGGAAGTAGTAGGATAGGCATCCTGGAGCCAGGCGTGAAGTGGTATACGGGCAGTGGCACACCGGATACGCCCTATTTCCTGGATACGGCGCAGTTGTGTATCGGCTGGAAACGGTACGAAGTCACAAACCACCTGGGCAATGTGATGGCGGTATTGTCTGACCGAAAATCCTACCATGACACAGATACCGACGGGGATGCGGATTATTTTGACCCGGTTTTTCTCAGTGCGACGGACTACTATCCGTTTGGTTTTGAGATGCCGGGCAGGAAATATAACTTCGGGGGCTATCGTTATGGCTTTAACGGGAAGGAGAATGACACGGATGGGGAGTTTAGTTCTTTGACGCATTATGATTATGGGTTTAGGATTTACAACCCGGCTATTGGGCGGTTTTTGTCGGTGGATCCTTTGACCAGGGATTATCCGGAGCTGACACCGTATCAGTTTGCGAGTAATTCACCCATTGAAAGTGTTGACCTAGATGGCTTAGAAAGCCTGAACTATAGATGGAAATATTATTTCGAACAGGCTTTTGGATACAACTTTCAAGAATTACAAACGAATGAAGAAACCTCGAAAAGATTTGCAAAAGATTTATTGAAAGTTGCTCCAAATAGTTTTAATGAAACTTTTAATTCTTTAGACCCTAGCCAAGCTCAAAGCCCGTTAGATTTATTTTTTAGAGTTTCTGCCGGAGCTGCCATCGAAGAACTATATGTAGCTCCAGTGTTACCAACAGTAGTCGTTGGTGCGAGTAAAGTAGTTAAACCGAATTCCAGCAATAGTTTTTGGAGTTTTAAGTGGGCAAATCCCAAAAATTGGTTTAAAACCAGAAGAAAATCTATCGATGAAATAGAAGATGCCATCAAGGTTGAGAATTTATCGGCTTATTCTGGAGGAAGTAACAAATACAAGTTCATTGGATCAACTAAAATCCCAACTAAAAAACGTGTGGTTTATCTTCGATTGGAAGGTGGTGTACCTTATATTGGTAAAACAAAAAATACTTTTAAGGCGAGATATTCTAATGACGCTCAAATCAGGGAAGCCGGGCCTCTTACTTATTTGCAAAATATTCCATTAGAGGAAAGTGAGTTCAAAATGGGGCGCGTTTCACTATTAAGTGATATTGAAAACGCAATAATCAAGCGAAATGAAGGCCCAGGTGGAATTCTGGCGAATAAAGAATATTCCGATTGGGGAGCTTCTTATGGAAGAACTTTGGATGAATCCATTGATGCGGGAATAAGATGGTTAAACAAAAATGTTGAGGGATGGAGAGACCAGTTTGATGCCAGAAAATATTTTAAAGAATAAACGCATGCGAAACGAAAACTCTATTTTCGAAAATAAGATTTATGCTCCACACCTTCAAATCTCACATTAACTAAAAAAACATGTACAACCTAAGGGTTTTATCACAGGATATAGTCGAACAAATTCTGAATACAAACGAATTGGTTATTTTGGAATTTGACAAAAAACCGGAAGGAAACTTCTGGAAGGAACTAAATGACCAAATACTAAGATATAAAGAAAATCTAAGAATTAGATTAACAGGTAATGGAGAAGATTGGAAAGACTTGTCTTTTTTCAAGAAGCTTGAAAATTTGAGTCAACTGGATATCGATTCATTACATATAGGCGATTTAGAACCAATTAATGACTTACAAAAGTTGAAAAGATTAAAGCTTGGAGAAATTACTTGGAGAGAGTATTCATTAGATTTTCTCCATAGACTGAACCTGCTTGAGACATTGATGCTTCGTGGCCCCTGCAAAAAACTTGATCAAGTATCAAAGTTAAAGAAACTTAAAAATTTTCAGGGGTCAAGAATAAATGTGAAAGATATTAGTTTTTTAATTCCTTTGAATAAACTTGAGGTTTTGTCTATTTTTGATTGCAGCCTTGCCAGTATTGAAGGGATAGGCAATCATAAAAGGCTAAAATATTTAGAGTTGGCAAAAGTTAAATTGCTTAGAGATTTATCTCCATTATCTTTTTTGGTCGAGATTGTTTTCCTCAATTTAGAAAGTTTATATGATTCACTTGAATTACCAGATTTAAGTAATTGTAATAACTTAAAAAGAATTTCACTTAAAAATATTAAAAATATCTTAGGGTTGGAGAAAATTTCTAGAATAAGGTCTATTGAGGAGTTAGCTTTTTACAGAATGAAACTGAATCCAGAACAATTAGGCTTTATATTTAAGCTTCCAAATTTGAAATCAGTATTTTTTGAAAACATAGATAATGGAAAATTTGTAAGTGTCTTAGAATCAAAAGGTATACTCACTAATGATTATATTAATCCTAGATATCTTCAATTAAGACTGAATGCTTTTTTTTAGCAGGGCTTGATCAGGCACAACATCGACAACGGTGCCAACCAGCTCAACCAGGTACTGGACCAGGTACCGAATGGTAGTTTCACCGATGATATTGACACCCAATCCGCCAACAACTACCAATACGATGGGGCCGGCAACCTGACGGATGATGCCCAGGCAGATGCCGCCATCAGCTGGACGCCTTATGGCAAGGTCAAAGAAGTACAGCGCAGCGGCGAGAACCAAACCGTGCAGTACGGCTACGACGCCCAGCAGAATAGGGTGCTGAAGAAAATTGTGGATACTTCCACGGATGGAGAGGTTTGGACCTGCTACATCCGCGATGCGCAGGGAAATGTACTCGCTGTGTATAAGAAAGAAGCGGACACCATTGCCTGGGTGGAACAGCACCTCTACGGCAGCAGCCGGATCGGCATCCTGGAGCCGGGCGTGAAGTGGTACACGGGCAGCGGCACGCCGGATACGCCCTATTTCCTGGATACGGCGCAGCTTTGTGTAGGATGGAAGCGGTATGAAGTAACGAACCATTTGGGTAATGTGATGGCGGTATTATCTGACAGGAAGTCTTACCATGACACAGATACTGACGGGGATGCGGATTATTTTGACCCTGTTTTTCTCAGCGCTACGGACTATTATCCGTTTGGTTTCGAAATGCCAGGGAGGAAATATAATTTTGGAGATTACCGTTATGGGTTTAACGGGAAGGAGAATGATACGGATGGGGAATTTAGTTCTTTGACGCACTATGATTATGGGTTTAGGATTTATAACCCGGCTTTGGGAAGGTTTTTGTCGGTTGACCCGCTAGCACCAGAGTATCCCTGGTATACGCCGTATCAGTTTGCTGGGAATAAGCCGGTTTGGGCTATTGATTTGGATGGGTTGGAAGAAAAGTATATGATTACCGAGCAAGGTAAATTGACCAAGCCAGTAATTAGTTTCATGAAGGCTGCATTTAACTTCAGTGAAGAAGGGTTATCAGACGTTACCTGGTATGCAGATGCGGATTACAAGTCAGAATGGCGTTCACGACATCCATTTGCCCCTGGCCCAATTCGAAGAGAAGATAGCTTTGACAGGTTAATTCAAAGGTTTTCGGTTACCCAGGCATTCAATAGTTTTGCTGGAGCGATAACGATAGCACCAGATGAGGTGGTCTATAAAAACAATTTAAGAAGCAGTAGTGATAATTACTGGCTTTCTCTTATTGGCCATGAACAGTCTCACGTGGAAGATTATTTAAAGCTGGGCCAGATTGGGTTTTATCTCGATTATGCTGCTGACAATGTAGAATTAGGTTACAGAGGTGCGTTTACAGAATATCTTGCTTACGAGAGAGGGGATGCACTAATGAATTGGTTAGGTACAAACTCCAAGTTTCTGGATGCCATATCCAATCCATTTAATATTTCAAATGAGAGGTTAGGCCAACTCGCAGCATCTGAGGGGAAAAGGTTCCGTTACGAAGCTGGGATTGATGCGGAAATTAACTTTCAGGTTTATCGGGCGCAGTATATTCTTGACAGGATGGATGCTATTAATAATTCTGACATGCCAAACAAAGAGGCTGCTCTTGATGTGTACCAAAACTATCTCAACAATGTTAGAGGGCATATTACTGATCTTCAAGTGGAAAAACAAAGGCTTATCAATGAACTGGGTAGTAAGGGGCGTAATTAAAACCTTCTGCCTCTTATTGATATCATCTTGTGGCTACATTTTTGATAGAGGTTTAGAGGTAAAATGTGTTCTGAACTTTTCTGAAAACTCATTGTCGCTGACTGATGATACATTTTATGTAAAAAAAATAGAATTGATATTCTTAGAAAAAGACAGTGACAGATACCATGTTATTTATCCTGATTCAATGGCTGCTAGCTATCATTTTAGCGGCACAGAAATTAGGTTAAAAAACCTAACGAAATTCGAAATGATAGTACAAGCCTTGGAAAGAGAAAGTGATTTGCCTAAAGTTCCTCTAATGTATCATTATATAAGCAGTTCGGAGAGTAAAGATAGTGTAATTGTTATAGATCCAGAGTTTTATTGACCCCTTCGTGTGTATAACAAATTGCACTTTTTGCTTGGGTAGTGGATTGCTAAGCCTTTCAGAGTCTGACAGCACACCACTAGACATTTTGAAAAAGAAGCGTAAAGTGAACTATCTGTCGACCTTTACGCTTCTTGGTATGCATCCGGCAAACCCCATCTTGCCAACCTGCCCGCCGTGCGGTAGGTTTGCTGTCAAAAGGCAATCATGACAGCAACGAAGGACAAACAGGCCTCCTCTCGCCGTGCCGAAGAGATATTCCCCCTCATGGAGCAATTCGAGGCCAGCGGGCAGACACAGCAGGCCTTCAGGCAAGCCCATGGCTTTTCTCGCTCCGGGTTCCAATACTGGCTGCGCCGCTACCGGCGGTCGAAGCAAGGCCAGGCAGCAGCAGCAGGGGCCTTTATCCCCTTGAAGATAACTCAGGGGGCTGTGCCCTCTGCTAATGGGCTTCGTGGCCCTAAGGGCGATACTGTGAGCGTATCCGAGGTAGTGATCCTCTTCGGTGATGGCACGCGGATAGAGGCCCGCGGCCAGATAAAGTAAGCATGCGGTGAACTAGGGCCCCTGCCTGAGCGTGCCCCTGGCCATGCCCTCCTTGAGCGGCTCCCAGTTGGGCGGCAGCAATTCATCCAGGTAGTTGAGGGGCTGACCCGGCAGGCGGAGCAGGATGTCCTTGAGGTATTCCGAAGGGTTGTGGCCGCAGTTGGCCGCGGAGGATAATAAGGTGTAGATAATGGCGGCCCACTCGGCGCCTTCTGGCGAACCGGCGAACAGGTAGTTTTTCCGGCCTATGGCTACCGGCCGGATCGCATTCTCCACCAGGTTATTATCGATTTACCGCTACGCTCTCACTTCGTTCGTGAATCTCGCAAGCTCGATTTCCAGTTTGCCATCCTCCAGGTAGCGCTCCATATACTTCCAGCGGTTGCAGGCATAAGTGATGGCTTCGCCAATGCTGTCTTTGGCCAATACCTGATCTCTGTTTTCCAAGAGCCATGCCTTGAGTTTGTCCATGATAGGCCGGGCTTCTTCCTGGCGCAATGTCCGCCGCTGCTCATGACTGAACTCTTCCTCCCGAGCTTTGCGCTCGATAGCATACAGGCTCTGCATAGCTGTCAGCACATGAGTAGCCCGCTGCTTATCGTTATCCAGGGCTTTTTCGAACTTACGGCGGATATGCGCCATGCAGCCAACCAAAGTTATTTTCTCGGTTCGGTCAAAAGCATCATAGACAGAGTACCCATCTGTTTGCAGGTGGCCTTTGAAGCCGTCCAGGTGTTCGCGGGGATATTTACCGCCCCGGCCCGGGTCATAGATGAACAAGGTTTGCTTCCCGCCCGGGTCAAAGTACACCCAAAAATAGCCCTGGTGGGCTTTGTTCTTCTTGTTAGCCCGGTTGGGTGATTTTAATACCTTTATCTTGGTTTCGTCCCCCATCAGGTAATCACACTCCATCATGCGAGCCTTGTGATAGAGGTACAGCACCCGCAACAGTTCTATGCATTTGGCTACCCAGCCATTGACGGTAGAAGCCGGGATATCCATTCCGGCGCGCTTAAAAATTTGGATGATGCGGTGGTAAGGCAGGTGGTCAATAAACTTAGACACCAGAATATAGGTTAGCAGCCCGGCCGAAGGTATGCCCTTGTCAATCACTCGGCTGGGCAGGGGGGCAATGAAGATGTTCTTTCCTTCCGTATCCGCGTTCTGCTCGCTCTTGGGCCGGGCGTATTTGGGGCGGATATAACGGTTGATGCGCAGGTAGCCCGGCACATAATCCAACTCCTCGGTGATTTCTTCTCCAATTTTAACCCACCCTTTGATTTCATCCGGATGGGGGTTAATGCGCACTTCGACTACCGGCAGATCCTCTGGCAGCTTCATCCGCCTGGGCTTGGCCTTCCTGCGGCTGTGTGCCTGGACGGCCTGCAGGACGGTTTTCTCCTCCGTCCCTTCATGATCATGCTGGACGAACAGGTTCAGTTGTTCAGTAGGAGCTGCCTGTTCAGGGACAAAGCGCTCACTCTTGCGCCCAAAGATCAAGCGCTTGAGTTCAGCCAGTTCGGCTTCCTTCTTTGAAATGGCTGCTTTCAATTGCTGGAGTTCAGCATACAGCTCTTCTTTGTCCTTATTTAAATATTCTTCTGGCACCCTTCAAAGATACGCAGGCGCCAGGGCCAGCCGGCTATGAAACTCCCTGTTTTTACTCACACCGCTACATTTTTTCAGTGGAAAAAAGGCCTCCTGAAATGGATCTTTCTTCCCACTGGCCAGGCAGGTGGATAAGGGGCCTAAAAATGTGGATAACTACTGAAGAAAAAAGGGAAACCCGGGTTTAGCTCCTCTCGGCCGCTTGTGCCCGCTGAGGTGGCCAGGAAAAACGCTTGCGCATACGCACGGACGTCAAAGCCACTCCTTCCAGGATCAGCACCAGCTCTTCCCACTTCATCTGGCAGGAACTAGCTTGCGCTTCAAAGGCGGGCAGCTCGAAGGTGCCTTGCTGGAGGTGTTTATACAAAAGCACATAACCGGTACGGTCCCAAACCAGCAATTTGATGCGGTCCCGGCGGCGGTTCACGAAGATGAAGACATCGCCTGATATGGGGTTGCTTCCCAACTCGGAACGGACAATGCCACTCAGCCCGTTGAAGGACTTTCGCATATCAGTGGGGTGCCGGTAGAAGTAATACCGCTGGGTGCTGCTAAAGGGAAGCATCCTTTATACTTTGGGTAGTAGGCATCGAAGGAAATCTATACCCACGCGCTCCTTGAATATCAGGCGAGTGCCATCTGGATAAATGACTTCTGCCAAAACGAACTCAGCGGGCGCCTCCTCCATCTCCACGCTTACAAACCCAGGCGCTTCTTGTGGCGCCGGCTGTCCTTCCTCCCGGTAGCGCCGCAGCCAATACCAGAATACATGTGGCTTAATCCCGTGGTGGGTGTAGAATTCTTTTTGGCTCAGGCCGCTGCGCTCCCATTCCTGGATCAGGGGGAACATCTCCGCAGCGCTGCGCGTCCTCGCTTGAGGCTGGTGTCCAGTGGCCATCGGTTACCTTTTTGGTTCGCGCCCCAATTTAAACTTTCTCGACGGCGGGGGAAACATGGGGTTCACCGTATGCTTACGGGACAACATCGACAGCGGCAACTACGAGTGGCAAGCCGGCGGCAGCGCCCTGGCCGGCTACAAAGTGGATTCCATCAACTACGACGCCAACGGCAACATCCTGAACCTCTTCCGGCGTAGCAGCACCTCCACCTACATGGACTACCTGACCTACGCTTACAATAATGGCACCAACCAGCTCAACCAGGTATTCGACCAGGTACTCTCCGGCAGCTTCCCGGACGACCTGGACAACCAGTCGATGGACAATTACGAATACGATGGCGCCGGCAACCTGACGGATGACGCCCAGGCAGGCGCCGCCATCAGCTGGACGCCCTACGGCAAGGTAAAAGAAGTACAGCGCAGCAGCGAGAACCAAACCGTACAGTACGGCTACGACGCCCAGCAGAATAGGGTGCTGAAAAAGATCATCGACACTTCTACCGACGGAGAAATTTGGACTTGCTACATCCGCGATGCGCAGGGAAATGTACTCGCTGTGTATAAGAAAGAAGCGGACACCATTGCCTGGGCCGAACAACACCTTTATGGCAGCAGCCGGATCGGCACTTTAGAGCCGGGCGTGAAGTGGTACACGGGTAGCGGCACGCCGGATACGCCTTATTTCCTGGATACGGCGCAGCTTTGCGTGGGGTGGAAGCGGTATGAGGTCACAAACCACCTGGGCAACGTCATGGCGGTAATATCTGACCGTAAATCCTACCACGATACGGATACTGACGGGGATGCGGATTATTTTGACCCGGTCTTCCTGAGTGCTACTGATTACTACCCCTTTGGCTTTGAGATGCCGGGGAGGAAATATAATTTTGGGGGCTATCGTTATGGGTTTAATGGAAAAGAAAACGATACCGACGGGGAGTTCAGTTCTTTGACGCACTATGATTATGGGTTTAGGATATATAACCCGGCGATTGGGCGGTTTTTGTCGGTGGATCCCAATTCAGAAAAGTACTCTGATTTGACTCCGTATAATTACGTTGCCAACATGCCAATCAGGGCGATTGATCCTGACGGTAGAGATATTATTATTTTGGGAAGTCAAGAGTATAGACGCCAAGTAATGCAAACGCTAAGAGATTTATATTCAAGTTCTCCAACTGCTAGACAAGCAATATTAGAACTTGCCACGAGTGATGATAATTTTTTAATAGTAGCTCATCCAGGTAAAGAAAACGCCTACACTCCTTTCGGAACTGATGATGGGACTGGCGGAAAAGAGGCGACAGGGTATTTAGTTTTCAACATTGACCAAGCTGGGGCACCCCTTGATCCCAATAACGGTAGAAATGGTAAGCCATTAGAGCAAACAGTTGGGTCGTCTCTTGCACATGAACTCAAACATATGATTGATGATTTACAAGGAGTAAGTGAACAAATGGCTGGAAAGATAATTGTTAACTTGAATGACCCATTAGTTGAAAATCCTGAATATACAGGTATTCCTGGAAGTAGTGAACCGAAGTATCTAACGAATTCGATACTTGCCGTTGAACCTGGAGCTGTAGACTTTGAAAATAAGGTAAGAGCAGAATTGTTCATGGATTTACGAACTCATTATGGAGGCATTAATGTATTTAACAAACAAGTATCAGAAGACTGGAAAACTTTCGGCACTGGACAGAGAACATTCTCTACATATACGTTACTTCCTTTAAATAATGATTACAGGGCCTTTCAACAAATTGCTGTAAAAAGAAACTTAGAGGAGGTATTTAAAGCCAATAAATGGTGGGATAACACTTTCCAAATTAGTAATGAGCCTTATTCTACATTTGGTTTTGGCAGAGGAGATATACCAGCGCCTGATAGTAGTGACGGAGCAACTAGAATAAAATATTAAACCATGTTCATAAGGAGATTTTCCATCTTATTAGCTCTAACTTATATACTTTTTAGTTGTTGGGCTAATACGACTGAGGAAGAGAGCGTTAGTATTAGTTCAACACTTAAAAGTTGGAATACTAATACAGATGTTTTCTTAAAAGAAGGCTGTCACTTTCCTGGGTTAGGGATATTCAAAAAACACATTTTTAATAATGTTAGGCCAAAGTTGGTCGAGCTTTTAACTTTGTTTGCCGACTCTAAAAAAATTGATTATGTTATTGAGTTTGGTGATTTGAACTATACAGATGAATTTATTGATGTCAAATTACACACTCATGACAAAAAAGTTATAAGTCTTAGATATTTGCCGGACTATAACAATCTTATCTTCTTAGGTTATACTGAAAATAGGGATTATTCTTCCTCACCAGGGTGCTTCAAATCAGATACCACTGAGATTAATAAAATCTCTATTATATCAACATGGAATAATAAAGGATTAACAGTTGAAACAGTCCATTTATACTGACACTGAGTAAATATAATCCACAGCTGCGATGATTCCTTATACCAGATTGGGAGGCAGGTTATTTTGAAATTTGTCTTTATCAACGCCACTGCAAATCACTCTCTGAGTGGGGACCACGGTGTCGGGCCTCGAGCAAGGAGGCCATATAGTACCTCTGAACTTGAACAAATCCGAAATAAGTTGAATAGAATAATTGAACGAGAGAGAAATGGGAGAGATTAAATTATTACATATTATAATTGCTCTGGGATTTATACTTTCCTGTTCAACCTTTGGATGCAAAGAAGATATTGATCATGATTTGGAAGTATTTATCCCTTCATTTGAAGTTTCCCCAGCGGACTTACTGAAAGATAAGTTTAAAAGAGTTCCAGATGTTGATATTCCAACTTATTACAAAGTCAATGAAGATACTACCGTGATTTATACTTTCAATTTTGAAGGCCAAGAACTCTTTACGAAAAGCTGGAGGATAAAAGTTGAGGATTCCGATTCGGTGGCATTGAGTAAATTTTTTAGAAAGTACCAGCTACCGGCAATTTACCAGGAACAATTCTTTAACAACTCTGGAGAAAAAAGACGGAAGAATTTGGTTTATAATTACCTCTATAACCAGGTGTATGAGTTTGATTTTGATTCTATAAATAGAGAGATTATTGTCCATTATTTTTATTATTACCCAGCAGAGTGACATTCCTGCTTTCAGGAATTATTAGAGCAACATGATTTGGTGCAGGAGATCGGCGCCCTGCACGCCTACGGCCATGGCTACAAGCGCATCGATTATGAGTATGATTTGATCAGCGGAAAGGTACATGCGGTTTTATATCAAAAGGACTCCACCGACCAGTTCACCCACCGCTACTACTACGACGAAGACAACCGCCTGCAGCGGGTAGAGACCAGCCTGGCCGGAACTT
>CAYQKY010000239.1:0-10940 GCA_964418125.1 uncultured Phaeodactylibacter sp. | reverse complement strand
TGATTTTCGTTAATATGTCGAATTTCCAAAAACAAGCCTCCGCCAAAACCAGAATAAAACCAAACCACTCAATCACTCCCCGTCTTCGCCACAGGCTAAGCCGGGTAAAATTCACTCAATCACTCATTCCCTATGAAAGTATTCCCTGTGTTGATCACCCTTTTGACTATCGTTTCCCAACTCAACTGCCAAACCATCGCCTACCAGGAGCTGCCCCGGCCGGCCGCCAAGCCCGGTTTGGACATCTACCTGCACTACGACAGCCCCCGCGATGAGGTCATCATTCAGAACGGAAAGCTGACCCACATCTCCAAAACCTTCGTCTACGATGAAAACCGCCCCTGGGTGGCCACCCCCGTCGATGTGGCTACCCGCACAGTGGCCAGTGGCGTCCCTCTGAATGGCCATCAGCTCAGCTCGCTCCGGGAAATGATCCGCAATACCGGCATCATGCAATTGCCGAAGCAGGAGTATGGCGCCCCCTCCGGCCAGCGCAGCTATGATTATCAGATGCGCATCCGCTCCGAAGGGCAGGACCGGGCGGTCATCTATCGCAGCAATCCGGACTTTGCCATCGCTCCCGCTGCCTTCGACCGCATGAAGGAGTACATCTGGAGGCTGGTGACGGAGGTGGAGTATTAGAGGTGTATAAGTGTATGTGTGCATTGGTGTATAAGTGGCGGAACATCAGGTTTGCCGTGACGCATACACCAATGCACGAATACACCTATACACAAATTCTTCACGGCAGCTTCCCGAATCCCTCCCTCACCACCGCCTCCGCCGGTTTGCCGTTGGGCGTAAAGCCGGTGTGGCCCGGGCCGCCATCGCCCAGGTAGGAGGGGTATTTCCACCAGAGGATGCCCCGGCACCATTCCGTTTCCTTTTGCAGGTTTTCCAGTACGATGCGGTAACAGCGTTCCTGCGCTACGCTCTGGTAGGGAGAACCGTCCCCGTCTTTATGTGGAGAGATCCAGGGCGTGGGCGTACTGGTGAAGCCGATCTCGGTGAACAGCAGCGGCTTTCCATATTGTCTGCTCACCCGTTCGGCCAGGTGGAGCACCCGGTGGAAGGCGGCGCTGAGCTCCTCGTCGCCAGGGCCTTTATCCGGGCTGAGCGGGTAGTAGCAGTTGAGGCCGATATAATCCAGCGCATCCCAGAACTGGAGGTTCTCGAACTCCTTGCCCCAGTTGGCGGAATACGTCATGGGGCCGGAGTAGATGCCCCGTAACCTGCCGATAAGCGCCCGCCAGTCCTGTTCGCGTTGCAAGGTGGCTTTAGCAAACTCCACACCTACACACAGCATGTCCATTTCATTCATCTCCGCCAGCAGGGCGTAATGGCGCATCCATCGGTAGTAGTATCCGAAAAACTGCTTCCAGCCTTCCTCGCTCTGCATTTCCACATCGCCCGGCCAGCTTCCGCCGCCCAGCCAGATCTGGGGTTTCAGGACGGTTTTCATACCGAGCTGCCGCGCCAGGAAGGCGTCGCGGGCCACTCCTTCGTCCGTTTCGGAGCCTGCCCTTGTCATGAACGGAAGCGGGCTTGGGGCCTGAGGGTTTCTCATGTAGGAGTAGGGAACGATGGCTACCGCATTTACACCCAGCTCCTGCATTTTCCGCAATGCCTTCGCCGCCAGGCCTGACCCGTAACCATTGTAGATGGCGTAGCCCTCGTGGGCGAAGTTGAAGCCTTTGAGGTAGGGGAGGGAGGGAGAGGGGGCGAGGGGGAGAGCGGGAGAGGGGAGGGCATCGAGATGCTTGTACCAGGCGGTTTCCAGCTGATGGATCTCTTCCGGAGAAGGTTGCCAGGAGGGGTAGGCATCAAGGAATTGCTCCCGCCCCCAGTTGCTGATGAGGAAATCGACAAATGAGGCGGCCAGGCATCCCGTTACCAGTGCGGACTCCTGTGCCATTTGCTCGTTGTCCAGGATCTCGGCCAGGGGCGCGGCGTTGCCGGAATGATAGAGGCGGCCGGCCCAGTAAGCGTAGCCCTTTTTCTGCCAGTTGGCGGTAAAGAAGAGGGCCAACCCCCGTTCCAGGGCATCCAGGCGGGGTTGGCCGAGCAGGCGGCGCAGCAGCAGGGCGTTATCGGCGCCGTCGTGCCGCCCCTGAACCGCCTCGCTGGCCACCAGGTGGGCGGCGCCGCGGCTGAAGTCGGCCTGAGTAGGTTGGGTATTGTTCAGCTGCAGGCCCTTCTGTTCCAGAGAGGGATAGAGGTGGCAGGGGATGGGTTCTGCCGGGGGCGGCTGCCCGCAGAAATCCACAATGCGGGCGGCGCTGGCCTCGCAGCTCTCCATGAGGCGCCGGGTATATTCGGCCGACGGGGGTACTCCGTGAAGGATGAAATCGAAATAGCGGCTGCTTATCGTGGTATCTTCGGTATCTGTGAAATCGAATTCCGTACTGTCCCCCGGCTGCCAGGTTTTTTCATCGAACTCGCCCATCAGCAGGCGGCGGCCTTCCTGATACACCTCGTAGCCCATGGCCGCCCAGCTGAAGGGGCGCAGCCCTTCCTCCCGCCGTTGCTCATAAAAACGGATAATGTCCGCCTCGCTGAAGGCGGTGATGAGGCCCACGGGCAGGGAATAGGCCAGGGGGTTGGGGTAGAAAGAAAGGGTCAGGACCGTATTGGGCCCTTCGATGCGGTAGTTGCCAAATTGTAAGGCATCCTCCTCCATTTTGAACGGCAGGCGGGAGACGAGCTCCTGAACCGCCGGGTTGGACCAGCCGGCGCCCAGAAGCAGGAGGGCGGAAGACCGCAGTTGCTCCCGGCTGGCCTCCGTTTCCGGAAGGATTTGGGATTCGGTGCGCCTTTGCCGCTGCTGTACTTGCCGGGCGATGCCTTCCAGCCCTTCGCTGTAGACGATGAGCAGGCGGCCCTCCTCGCGGTAGCGGCGCAGCAGTTCCTCCCGGCCGGGAAGCGGGGAGGAACTATCCGCTTTGGCGGCCAGGTTGGAAGCCGGCTGGGGCTTGCAGGACAGGCAGTTCAGTATAGCGAGAAAGAACAATACTTTCCTCATTGGGTGGCCTTCTTTTGGGTGATCGTTAGATGGTGTGCCCAAAATAAGGAATTGGGCGGGCCAAAGTTTAAAAGCTGTTTGAATTTGGCCCTCAGTTTTTCTTATGGCCAAATTCAAACAGCTTCTTGGTTTACGAATAAATCCGGTCTTAGAGTATGTTGGGGATTCACACTTTGGGCTGCTCTTGCCAAATTTTGCCCTGCACTGCGTTACTCTTCGGTCGCGTAGCTTTGGCTATGCTCCCTCATCGCGCCTTGTTCAGAACAAAATTTGGCGGCGTTCACTCCAAAAGCGAATCCCCAACATACTCTTAAGTCCGAGACATTCGTGTCGCAGCTACGCAGCTCAATTGCATCCCTGATTTCATAGCCAGAGGCTTTCGCCTCCGGCTATGATCTGCCGCCGCGATGCGGCTGTATTTTGAATTAATAACAAATTAGAGATGCTTTTTTGCCTAAAGGTGACCCAAACATGCCGGGTATCATGCGCCTCAGTGAATGACCCTCCTTGCCCAGCGTTTGCCCCCAGAGAAGACTTCCAGAATATACACTCCAGCCGGCAGGCCGGAAAGCGAAACGGACTGCCGGGGCGAGTCGATGAGCTGTTCCATAACGGCCTCGCCGGTGGGGTGGGAGAGGCGCATTCGGCCTTTCCCTGCGGCCGGGTCCGGCAGTTCTATAAATAGCACTTCCCGTGCCGGGTTGGGATATACTTTCACGGCATATTCCCGGGTGGCTTCTTCTGTCGATACCATTACATCCACCGGCTCGGAAATGGTGACGCAGCCGGTGAAGGACTCTACCGCCACCTGGTATTGTCCCGTTCCATCGGCAATAGCGGTGGCGCCGTTGCCAGGGATGGGGCTGCCATCCTTATACCACTGATACAGGGCGTAATTTTCGGTAGTGAACAGGATATTGCCGTCCCGGCTGACCAACGGTTTGTTCACCGGGCAGTCTATCCTGAAGGCGGCAATATCCGTTTCGTCCTGGGCATTTCCCGGGAAGCCTCCGACCTGCGTGCTGTTCCGGAAGGTGGCTATGCCGTAAAGAGGGCCTTCGGGATGAACGGCAAAGCGCCCCATCCAGTCATCGTCCGGCCCGTTGATCGTTTGTGCCCAGGTGGCGGTGCCGTCATCGTCGAACTTGGCAAGGAAGCCGTCGCTGGGTTCTCCGCTGCCGTCGAGCAGGATGCCGCCCAGGTTGAAATCGCCGCCGTACTGGCCCGACAGCCAGAAACCGCCGGCGGGGCTGGCCCGGATGCAGGCGCCTGCATTATACGATTCGTGCGCATAGGTATACAGCCAGCGGGGAATGCCGTTATTCCCTCTCAACTGGCAGATGAAAAGGTTGGAGGGCTCTTCCGGGGCTGCATTAAAAAAGTCCAGCGTGATGTCCTGGGTGAAAACACCGGTGAGGTATACGTCATCATAGGGCCCGATATCAATGGAATTGAAGGCGGTAGGGCCCTGCCCGCTCACCACCTGATGCCATTGCATCTGCCCGAACTTGTTAAACTTGAATACGGCGCCGTCATAACTGGTAGTGGCGCCGGCATCCAGGGTTATCCCATCCAGAACCAGCCGGCCGGTATATCTGGCGGTGAAGAAGAAGCCCTCGTCCGGGCCTTCGGTGATTTCCTCGACATCTGCAATATCATAGGCTTCAAAATGTTTATGCCATACGACATTCAGGCCGGGGCTCAGCTTAAGGATGAACAGGTCCAGGTAGTCATTTCGGTTATCCAGAGAGACGCCTCCGTATTCCAGCTCTCCGCGGAAACTGCCGGCCAGGTAGTAGCCGCCGTCCTTGGCCTGAAAAAAGCCGCGGGTTTGCAGCAGGCGGGAGCAGGGTATCTGGGCGGATTGCAGCAATTCTCCCTCCGGAGTGATCCAGAGCATGAAAGCATTCCAGTCAATTCCATCGGCGGTGAGGAGAAGTTCATCGCCGAAGAGTAATTCCTCGTTGAAATAACCGGATACGAGCAGGTTTCCGTTGTCATCAAACTCTATATCCGCTACCCGGCTTACACTGCTTCCCCCCATCAGGACGTGCCAGAGCATTTCTCCTTCCGGCGACATCTTGAACAGGAAGCCATCGGTGAGGCCCAGGGCGAGATAAACCTCGCCATCGAGTGCAATAGTGCCCTCGAAGGCCCCGCCGCCGTAGACATTGCCTTCGGCATCGGTAGCTATGGTTTGAAAGAATTCCCCACCGGCCCCGCCGAAGAACCGTGCCCATTCAATGTCTTGTGCATCAAGGAGTAAGGGGAGTAAGCAGAGAAGGAGTAGTTGTTTTTTCATAGCGCGAAAGTGTTTTTTGAAAGGAATACTATTTCAAAAATCGGATAAAATCTTGAAAATAACAACAGCCTGCCCGTCCTGCCTGCCGGAGGCTCAACCTGCCAACACCTGACTGCCCACCGCTAACCGCAAATCGCCAAAAGCCACCAGTTACCCTTCCTCCACTTCCCATACGATCATACTGCGGTCGTCGCTGGCGGAGATGAGGTAATTGTGATAGGGGTGCCAGAAGAGGCGGTTGACCGAATTGATGTGCCCGCCGTCGCGGCTGGCGTCCAGCACTTTCAGCAGCTGGAAACTTTGGGCATCCCAGAGCTTGATGGCCCGGTCGCGGCTGCCGGTGGCGAACCAGCGCCCTTCCGGGTGAAAGGCTATACTATTAATGGTGTACCAGTGGGCCGGCCGGGCGGAGTGCAGGGCGGGCCCGCCGTCCAGTTCCCATACTTTGAGCATGGCGTCGCGCCCTCCGCTGAGGAGGTGGGCCCCATCGGGCGTATATTGGAGGGTAAAAACGGAGTTGTCATGGGCGTTGGGCAGGCGTAGGCGCACTTCCAGGCTGTCGGCATCCAGGAAATAGATGGCCTGGTCGCTGGCGCCGGCAGCCAGCTCGTTGCGCCGGGGGCAGTAGGCCAGGCAGCGCAGGCTCTGGTTGCTGAGCTGAATGCTTTCCAGGCTGCGGGCCTCGGCGGCGCCCCAGCGCGTGAGCAGGCCCTTTCCCCCGGCTGTATATACGTAAGGGCCGATCCGGAGGATGTCGAAGACGCCCTTTTTATGATGGCCGATATTGCGGGTTTTCTCCGGTTCGTCGAGCTGAATCCAGTGCAGGCCCCCATTCATATTGCCTGCCACCACCCGGTTCCATTCCGGCAGGTAAAGCAGGGAGAATACCTGGGTATCTACCCGGGCTGCCAGCCGCCCCATTTCCGGGTCGTTGAGGCTCCAGCGCACGATCCATCCATCTCCTGCCCCGGAGAAGAAACTGTCGGCCTGCGGCCCTTTGCCCAGGGCAAAGATGGAAGCGTTGTGGCCGGTGAGCTGTGCTTTTTTGCGGGCGGTCAGTTCTGGCATACTTCTGGCTTCTTTTCTTGCAACCAAACAGATATTCCTTACTTTTGGTTTTTGAAAGGAATGATGGAATGAATTAATGATGGAATGAATGTTGCCCTAATCATTCCCTCATTCCCTCAAACACTCAAACACTCAAACACTCAAACACTCATTCCTTCCTCCATGCCCGTCCTTCTCCATAAACACATCAATCCTGATACCGAGCTGGGCATCTGGCGCATCGAGGAGCCCGAGGCGTGGTTTCTGGAGCGTCTGGACCTCCACCCGGAAGAACGGGAGCAACTGGGGTTCATCAAGGGGCGCAAGCGGGTGGAATGGCTGGCGGTGCGGCAGTTGGTCCACCACATGTCCGGAAGGGAGCAGCGTGGGGCTTTCCTGAAGGATGAATACGGCAAGCCGCACCTGGAAGGCTCGGCCTACTATGTCTCCATCAGCCATTCCCATGAACTGGCTGCCGCCATCGCGGCGCCTGTAGCGGTGGGGGTTGACATTCAGTACCTGGTGCCCCGTATCGGGCGCCTGGCCGACAGGTTCCTGCGGCAGGAGGAACTGGCCAGCCTGCAGCCGGAGCACCGCATCGAGCACCTCCATGTCTACTGGGGCGCCAAGGAAGCCCTCTACAAAGCTTACGGCCGGCGCGCCCTGGATTTTCGCACCCACATTCACATCACTCCCTTTTCCTACGATCCGCAGGGCGGCCGGTTTGAAGGGCGGGCCGTGAAGGAAGGGTACGAAGCGAGGTTTCAGTTGGAATATACGCTTTTTGATACTTACATGCTGGTGTATGCGATACAACTGGTTTAGAACCATTTATCTTTCCCCGTAAATGTCCTTTGAGGGTTATTGGTGGCCGTGAAGTTTGATAATCTTTCAGATATTTTTAATTTTGTGAACAATTGCTACCCCCCCTAACCCTTCAAGCGGTTTTCGCCGGAAAGCCCGCATTGCTCCCGTTCATGTGAGCTGTTCCGGAATACAACGATCATATCATGGCTACCTTTTTTAAGCATGTATGTGCTTAAAGGCCTATATTGTGGGCTGGTTTTTAGAGGCGAAAATATCCCATTTACATATCCAAATTTTGATCCCATGCAAACATTTAAAACGATCATCGCCGATGACCACGAGATCTTTCTGGAAGGGCTGAAAAATGTGCTGCGCCGATACCCCAAAGACATGCAGTTTCACATTGTCGGCGAGGCGGCCAACGGCTGCGAACTCATCAGCCTGTTGAAACATCAGCCGGCCGACCTGTTGATCCTGGACCTCAACATGCCCGAAAAAGACGGGCTGGAAGTCCTCCAGTTTATCCGCCGTTCTCACCTCGGCATCCTGACCCTTGCCCTTTCCATGTACGAATCCCCCAAGATCATCCGCAGTGCTTTCAAGGCGGGCCTTCACGGTTATGTGCTCAAAGACAGAGGCATAGAGGCCCTGTTTGCCGGTATCCGGGAGATCTCCTGCGGGAATACTCACCTCTGTGAAGGCATCAGCCTGAGCAACGGGGCCGTCAAGGCCAGGGCCGCCGGCCGGCAGCCCCGTTATCTGGCCAATGACCGATTTGTCAAAAAGCACAGCCTCACCAAACGAGAGCTCGAGATACTGCAACTCATCACCCAGGCCCTGAGCAATAAGGAGATTGCCAAAGCCCTGTTCATCAGCGACCAGACTGTAAGCGTACATCGCAAGAACATCATGCGGAAACTGGGCGTGAGCAATACGGCGGGCCTGGTGAAAATTGCCTTCGATAACAGCCTGGTGTGATGCGGAAATTGTTGCTTTTCCCAAATAAATTTCAAAAATACCACTTAAAGGGTATGGAGTCTTTATAAACTTATTTTATATTTGTACCGCAGGCGAAAATGCCTGTGCAATATTGCTATCTACTATATAAGATGACCTTTAAGTTGTTAACTGACGGCACGCAACGAGCGAATTACGTTACTTCCTGGTGTTTTCCGAAGGAGAGGTTTTTTCTATTATCTGTACAAATCAACAATCCCATGAACAAAGAGCTTTACGCCAATTCTCTGTTTCGTAATATTTTTTCTGGCCCATTATTACTTCCCTTTAACATATCGAGATCCATTTTCCGGCTACTGTTTTTTGGTTGACTTTCCAAAGGTGATCCACCTGTTGGAAGTTTTTTTTATACCCCCAAAACCGGTTGAAACCAAAAATAGGAAGCCTCAGAACGCTGCGGCTCGCCCTTTTGACAAGCTGATTGAAATTCGTTTTCAAGATATACTGACGACCAAGACGACCACGGCCTGATGGGGCCCCGAAACTGCATCATATGTTCATGTGAAACAGGTGGCAGGCTGAAGGAACTTCATCTTTACGGCCTCTTGATTTTTATAACATATAACCTAATTCTTTAAACAAATTGTGATCTTATGGAAAGAACGAATTTTACTTTCGTTTCTACCTCCAATTGGCTGAAAGCGCTGGCACTGCTGCTGGTGTTCGGCTTTGTGGGGGCCCAGCAGGCACAGGCGCAGCCACCTCAGTTGGTTGTGTTTGACGCCGGCGGCCTGCCTCCCGTTTCGCCGATGACCAAGGTGCTGCCTGAAGGGCAGTGTGCTTATCAGTTCCAATGGACGGTTAATGTGTTTGACATTGCAGGCCCGGCTACGGCCACGGCCTACATCTCGACCAGCACGACCTCTACCTCTGTCACCCCGGATGCTTCGCTGATGCAGCTGGGTTTCGGGCAGACTTATGTACTCGACGTCATCGCGGCCGTTGGGACCAACACCCTGACCATTCGCAAAGACGGCCCGAGCGGTTCTGTTACCCAGACTTATACGATCATCATTGACGATGTGCGCGCACCGGTGATCTACGGCCCCGGTAACATGACTGTAGAGGTGCCGAGCTGCGATACGGACGGCATACCGGTCAACTGGACCGTTTCTGCCGTTGACGACTGCGACCTCGCTCCTAATCTGACGCACACCGGCGGCCCGGCCAGCGGTTCTCTGCTGTCGCCTGCCGGAAGCCCCTACACCGTTAGCTATTCGGCTACCGATGATGACGGCAATACGTCTACCTACAGCTTCACCGTTACTGTCAACCAGTCTCCGGACCCGGACCCCATCGTCGATGTTTCCGGCAACGGCCAGTTCTCCATTCCGGCCTGCCAGCCGAGCGCATCGGTGTACTTCACCGGTAATGTGATCGACTGCGCCATTACGGAGAACAGCGACCTGACCGGGCAGATCACCGTTTCCGGCGCTCCGCTGACTGTCACTTACATTCAGGAAGAGGACGGTTTCGCCTTTTTTGAAGCTACCGGCTCCCTTTCTCAGGGGATCTACCCGATCGATGTCACCTACGGTGGCGTAACGGTGCAGACCCTGTTCAATGTAGAGCAGGACGCCAACCAGCTGCCGGACATTACCATGCCTGGCAACCTGACCTTCCTGCTGCCGGCCTGTACCAACCAGATCACCGGCCGCTTCGCCATTACCATTACCGACGACTGCGACCCGGTGATCAGCACCAACCCCAGCCGCCTGTCCTTTACCTATAATAATGGCAGCGGCCCGCAGACGCTGACCCCGCTCGCGGGTTTTGACGTGGCTCAGGGCTACTTCGAGTTCGAGCGCGTACTGACGCCGGCCGACGACGGCGCCGTTATCACCGCTTCCTACCGGGACGGTAACGGCAATACCCGTATTGTCGACGCTACGCTCAGCGTGACGCCCCAGCCCGACACCTGGGCTCCTCTTATCATTTATCCTTCTCAGGACATCAACGTCGACCTGGACCCCTGTGAAGATGATCCTGCTCTGGTGTTCTTTGAAGTGACCGTTACCGACAACTGCGATGGCGATCATACCTTCGCACAGGATGTGGTTCCAGGGTCCAACTATACCCTTGACGTCTTTATCATCGATGGCGGCGGCTCCAATACCGGCGGCACCGTTTTCCCGGTTGATATCGGAGGGCAGACTTTCCTGCTGACACTCGACCCGGGCGTTTACCAGGTAGTGATCACCGCGGAAGATGCCGCCGGCAATGAGCGTCAGGAAGATTTCTTCGTCAACATTACCCAGGATCCTCCTCCGCCCACCAACCTGGCCTGCAATGTGGACATCAACTTCACGTTGGATGACAACTGCCAGCGTTTCGTCACCGCCGACATGGTGCTGGAAGGCGACTTCGGGTGCGCCCTGGAGTCTGACTTCCGCGTCAACATCGTCAATGACGACGACCCGACCAACGGCAATATTCTGGATGGCTGTGGCCAGTTCATCTACGAAGTGACTTATGTGGGCCCCGACCTGAACGGCCCGGGCCAGGGCGGCAGCGGCGCTCCCGGCACCGTGATCAGCGGTTTCACCGGCGCCTTCGCCCCCGCTAACTGGACGATCACCACTCCTCCGGGAGGAACGACCCAGGGAGATGTGACCTTTACCGCCAATACACTCAGCCTCGTTTCGGGTGTTGATGACGGCGTTATTGTTTCTATTCCGATGCCGGCCGATGGCCAGCTTCAGTTTGATTACGAATACCAGCAGGAGGCAGATATCATTGACGACC
>CAYQKY010000238.1:0-11007 GCA_964418125.1 uncultured Phaeodactylibacter sp. | reverse complement strand
ACTAACAACATTAGGCTCCTCCGGAGCTGTGTTCAATAGAACCAATCGCCTCTGCGCTGGCGGGGGTCGGGGGGTGGACAAATCGCATTTTCTTCAATCCAATCTCCTATCATGATAGACACATCGGCGATCTTATTGAGCACTTCCCAATCTGAAAACCGCAGTACAGTAAAACCGACGCTTTCCAGATCCAGATCCTTTTTTTTATCCCGTTCGTACCCTTCCGGAGAATCGTGGGTGATGCCGTCTACTTCGACGATCAGCAGCAGTTCTTTACACATGAAGTCAGCGATGTAGTTAAGTACGGGGCGTTGCCTTCTGAATTGGTAACCTTTCATCTGGCGGCCACCAAGGACATAATTCCACAGGCAGGCTTCGGCCTTGGTCATATTTTTCCTAAGCCTATTGGCAAAAGGCTGTAGCTTTTTGTTGTAGTAGTAATTGTTTTGTGAGGAAGCTTTTTCCACGGGTTTTGGGTTTTTCCACCCCCTTAATCCCCCGCCAGCGGGGGACATTTACTCCGAATTGAAGAGGGGTAGAGAGCGAAGTAAGGGCATTACAGAATATAGCTTTCCAATTTAAAACCTTTCCAGAAGAAGCACAAGCCTACAAAAGTGTAGAGATCCTTATCTACCGGCGCCTTTGGAGTATATCCAGGGAAATGAAGAGAAACGAGAAAGCCATCGAACAACTCAGCATGAAGATCGCCGGATTGAAGGAGCGGGTTTTCGTTTCCAATGACATGGACCAGGATGTCAAAAAGGCGATTGATGACAACATCATGATCTGGGAGGACCAGATCGATATCCACAAAAGGATCATCGGGATCTACGAAAAGAAACGGGGAAAACTGGAGCAGCACCTGGCTGAACTTCGCATCCTGCGCTACCTCCGGCATGAAGTAAGCCGGGAACCCGATGCCGGAAAACGGCTTAAAAAACTGGAACGGCTGAACCAGAAGATCGATAAAAGCATCAATTTCAACATCACCCGGGAGATCAACCGGTTGTTGAAAGAGCTCTACATGGATCAAAGACGGGCAAAGATCGTGTTATTGCAACAACGCCTGTCGGATATCGAAAAGCAGATCGCGTAAGTTGTTTTTCATTGCTAACTACAAAATGTGGGGCCGTTCCTCGCCAGGAGGGCCTGTAACCCCCTGTCTGCCCTCCCGGATCCCCTACCAATCAACGAATCAACGAATCCACCAATCAACCAATCAACGAACCCACGAATCCACCACCCCCTACTTACTCCTCATCTCCACCACCCCCGTCCATCCTTCCGGCGCCCCTTCGCTGGCCAGGTGGCGGGCCTCGTTGAGGAAGAAGCGGACGGCGCCGTCCTCGGGGTAGCGGTGCAGCAGCTCTTCGAAGAGGTGGCCGGCATCCCAGAATTCCTTGTTGAAGTAGGCGGCAACGGCTTTCCTGAATTCGGGCAGGCTTTCCTGCTTTTGCTCCCGTTGCCAGGGCTCATCGCCGTTGAAGCATTCGTACAGGCCTAGGGCCTTCTTCTTGCCGATCACCTGCACCTTGCCGAGGTAGCGGAGCAGGCATCTTTCCTGATTCGGGATGCGCTCGAGGCTTTCGTCGGTCAGCAGGATATTGGCCCGGTAGTATTTGGTCAGGCTTTCCACCCGGGAGGCGGTGTTGACCGTATCGGCGATGGTGGCGGCGTCCATGCGTTTATGGTCGCCGATGATGCCCATGATGAGGGGGCCGGTATGGATGCCCATACCCAGGCGGATGGGGCGGCGTTGTTTTTGCTGTCGGTAGCGGTTGTATTCCTGGAGGGCTTCCTGCATCTGTATGGCGGCGGCCAGAGCATTCATGGGTTCCTGCGGGAAGATGGCCATGATGGCGTCGCCCAGGTACTGGTTGATGAAGCCGTGGTTGCTGCGGATATAGGGGCCGAGGCGCCCGTTGAGGGCGTTGACGAAGCGGAAGTTGTCGGTGGGGTTCATGGTTTCCGAAAGGGCGGTATAGCCGCGGATGTCGGAAAAAAAGACGGTCACCTCGCGTAACGCCTGGTCGCCGAGGCGCACCTCGGTGATGGCCTCCCGGCCCAGGGCCTGCAGGAATTCGTAGGGGACGAACTTGCCGGTGGCGGAATTGATGCGGTGCAGAAAGAGGTGCGTTTTGACCCGCGCCAGGAATTCTTCCCGGGTAAAGGGTTTGGCCAGGTAGTCGTTGGCGCCGACGGCCAGGCCCTCTACCAGGTCGCTGACCTGGTTCTTGGCGGTCACCATGATGACGGGCAGTTCGCTGGGCAGGTGGCGTTCGCGGATCTTCTGGCAGACTTCGTAGCCTGACATGCTGGGCATCATCACATCCAGCAGGACGAGGTCGAAGGGCTCGTCCGATAGTTCTATAGCCTCCAGGGCCTCCCTGCCGTTCATAGCGGAAATGATCTGGAATTGTTCACCGCGCAGGTGGTTGGCAAGTACCCGCTGGTTGATGGGTTCATCATCGACGATGAGGATGCGGACTTTATCGCTGTCTTTCTGAAAAAGAGTTGGCAACGGCTTAATGGGGCGCGCCTTGGAGGCGCCTCTGGGGCTCTCCTCCGGGCGGGATGCCGGTTCGGGCGGCGCCATATCGGGGGCAATTTTCTCCCGGCTGAGCGGCAGGGTAAAGTTGAAGGTGGAACCCCGGCCTTCTTCACTTTCCACCCACAGCTGCCCGCCGTGCATCTCGATCAGGCGCTTGCTGACGCTCAGCCCCAGCCCCGTGCCGGTGAACAGGCGTTTTTCCGACCCGTCGGCCTGCTCGAATTCCTGGAAGATGGCTTCTTTTTTCTCGGGAGGGATGCCAACCCCGGTATCCTCCACTGAAACCTCCAGTCGCTCGCCGGTGCGGCGGGCGCTTACCCGGATGTGCCCGGATTCGGTGAACTTGATGCCGTTGCCTACCAGGTTGTGCATCACCTGCATCAGGCGGTTCTCATCGCCCCAGACGATGCTGCCCCGCAGGGGGACCCTGTTTTTCAGTTCCAGGTCCTTGCCCCGGGCCAGGGGGGTATGTATGCGCAGGATCACATCCACCAGGGCGTGCATGTCTACGGGTTTGGGCTGCAGCTCGATCTCGTGGTTCTTCAGGCGGGAGAAATCCAGAATGTCATTGACCAGGCTGCTGAGCCGCTTCCCGGAGGAGATGATCATCTGAATGTCTTCCAGCTTGTCGGGGTCGGCCTCCCGTCCTTCCAGCGATTCGGCCAGGCCGATGATGCCGTGCAGGGGGGTGCGCAGCTCGTGGGAAGTATTCGCCAGGAACTGGTCCTTCAGGCGGTCGACATGCCGGAGGCGCTCGTTCAGCTGCCGCTCTTTTTCCAGCTGGGCCTGTTGCCGGGCCAGCTTCTTGCGGTCCAGGCGGGTGCGGCGCCGTACCCATGACCAGATGCCCAGCATCAGGAACAGCGACAGGCCCAGGTAGGTAAAAGGCGTGCGCCACCACGGAGAGGCGACCGAAAAGCGGAAGCTTGCTTCCGGGCTGACATTGCCGTAAATGTCGCGGGCCATCACGCGGAAGGTATATTCTCCTTCGGGGAGGTTGGTGTATTCCTTCTGGGTGGCGCCGGCCCAGTTACTCCATCTCCGGTCAAAACCCTCCAGGAAATACCGGTACTGGTTTTTCTGGGCATCATCGTATCCCTGGGCGGCAAAACTGAACTGCAGGTTGTTGAGCCGGTAGCTCACCGGGCCGGCGAGGCTGAAGGGGTGCTTTTGCCCGTCTTCTGCCAATGGGGCTCCTCCGAAGAGGAGGGAATCCTGCCCGGCCACGGTTACCTTTCGGATATAAACCGTGAGGGGGGAGGCTACATCACCGGCATGTCGGCGGTCGAAACGGAATAATCCTTTTGTAGTGCCGATCCACAGGACGCTGTCGGCATCCGAATAAAGGCTGGTGATCGTTTCGGGCAGGCGGTTGAGGAAAGTGGTATCCAGTTGATAAGCCTGTTCCGGGGGGAGGCCCGGTCTTTCCAGGAAGGCAACGCCCAGGGGCAGGTAACGGCCGCCTTCCTGCCGGGTGAGGAGGAGGTTGCCATTGTTGTCGGGATACAGAAAACCGGCCCTGTATGCTTCCATCCAGGAATTGAGCCCCGGCGCTGGTTCGAACCTGTCTTCCCCGGGCAGGTAACGACAGGCGCCGCCGCCGGTCAGGAAGTACAGGCCGTCGGAAAGGGGCAGGGGAGTGGTATACTTTGCTGAAGGCAGGCCCTTGCCCGGCCCGTAATAGGAGGGAGGTCGGTTCAGAAGCCCGCCCTCCTCATCCATAGTGAGTAATGCCAAGCCCCGGTTGTAGGTGCCGGCCCAGATCCTGCCGTCCTGGCCGGCGCCCAGGAAAGTAGGGCCATCGACCGGCTGCCGGCCGTCTTCCACCCAGCGGCCCTCCTTTATATGAAGGGTGCGCACCTCGTTGTTGGCCCTGTTGAGTACATACAGGCGCTGCGGATAGACGGTAAAATGGTAGAGGAGCTCCGAGTTCTGTTCCGTATTGATCAGTTGGGTTTGCCACTGGCCGTCATCTCCCAGCACTACCTCCGCCAGTCCGGAGCTCCCGCCGATGATCAGCCGTTCCCGCCCGTCAATGGGAGGGGTTGAAAGCAAGGACAGGGGGTTGATGATCTTTCCCAGTTGCCCGAACTGGCGAAAGGGGGCTGCCGGGTACTCCCGGGGTTCAAGCTGCATCAAGCCGTTGTAACTGGCAATAAAAAGGTGGCCGGCAAAACGGGAGATGCTCGTCAGGCGGCTGCTCAACCCCTTTTCCTTGCCCCAGAAGGAGATGGGGAGGTGGATCTCCATTCTGGAGATCCCGTTTTCGGAGGTGAACCACAGGGCGCCCTGCCGGTCGGCCGTCATGCCTTCGACTATCCGTACTGAATAACCGGGAAATTCGTGGAACAGTTGCTGCCGCCGCCCAAGGGTGTCCATGATCACCAGCCCGCCGGTAAAGGTGCCCAGGGCCAGCCTGCCATCGGGAAGGGCCAGCCCGCTGTAGCATTGATGCTCGAGGAAATAATCGTTGAGCTCGGAAGTAAAGGGTTGAATGGCATCAGCTCCTTTCAGGCGGGGGTTGTAGCGGAACAGGCCCTGGTCCATGGTGCCGACGAGGATGTCTTCACCCAGGGGCAACATGACATAAACGTGGGTGCGGACAAAACGCTCGCCTCCGGGAACCAGCTTTATCCGGCCTTTCTCCAGCCTGCACAGGCCGGGGTTCAGCTGGTCGACAAAAAGAGCGCCATTGACGTGGAACAGGCCCCGCCAGCCATTGACCTTCCAGGTTTGCAGTACGCGTCGGCCGGCAAGCTTTACCAGGAGCTGCTCCCCGCGCAGGTAAACGGTATCTTCAATGGCTATGGCCTCCCGGAAAAAACCGAAATTGCGTTGCCCTTCCGGCAGTTGGCCAATGAGGGAATGAAACTGCAGCTGCCCCTTCTCATCGGAGGAAAGATAGCCGATGTTCTTCAGCCCTCCGGTGTAGATTGTCCCATCTGCCGTTTGCGCCAGCGCCCGAACATCCTGGCCAATGGGGGCCTGAATGAGCCTCCATTCCGTCCCGTCGTATTCCAGCACTCCCCGTTCATTGGCCACATACATCATGCCGCTGAGGCCCTGAATGAGGCTGGTGCAGGTGATGCCCGAATGGTATTCTTCCGGAGAGAAATTGCGGATCAGGGGGCTTCCCTTTTCCGGAGAGCTGGCCTGGGCCGCAGCATTGAAGGAGAGGAAAATCCCCAGGATGGCGGGTAGTGTTCCAGTCAGTATCGGGGAGCGTTTCATGTTGCCGTGGGTTTGCTCAAAGCTAAGGTTTTAGGAGGATAAACACTACGGGTAACCTGCTTATTCCGCCGACAGGCTGACCCGCCGGTGGATGCCGAGGTAGCTGTCGTCCTCCTGGCCGTCGCCGTCCCAGTCCATCATGGTGCGAAATTCGGCCAGGCCCTTTCCGGTGGAGACCTGATACTGATAGGTAGCGTTGGGCTCGATCAGCATCAATGTGTCGCCGAAGGTGTTCCACATTCCTTTGGCAGTGCTCAGCGGTTTGTCGTCCAGGGTGATGAACTCCTGGCGGTACTTGTTATCCGGCTGGAAATAGAACCGTATGGGGCGGGTGCCCAAACGCTCCGCCCATTCTTCTTCCCGCACCTCGAAGACATAACTGCTGTCCGTATTTTCAGCAGTGTTGACTTCCACGCGAATGGATACCGACTCCCAGGTGCCCGGCAATACCTCGCTGAGCGGCTTCGCCGGTTCCTTCCGGCTTTCCTGCTCCCCGGCCGGCTCACCCTGGCAGGCTGCGAGGAAAAAAACGAATATGGCAGAAATGAAAAAACTGGCCTTGCTCATAATTTTGGTTTGAACCCGCAAATATAGGGCCATAAATGCCTGAAAGGCAAAAAACGGACGGTTTTTCCCTACCGCCCCGCCGTCCCCTGTTCACCGTTCACCGTCCCCTGTTCACCGTTCACCGTTCACCGTTCACCGTCTCACTCCACATACTCCTGCCTGACCACTAGCGTATAATAATCTTTATCGATCTCGAGGTAGCCCTGGTCGTAGCAGAAGCGGTAGATGTTGCCGGACCGGGTGACGTACTCGTTGGTAAAGTAGCTGAACTTGAAACCGTGTTCCAGTAGCTTGTCGCGGTGCACTTTGGCCTTGCCGTTGGGGTTGAGGCGGGCCAGGATGCGGCGGTTTTTGCGCAGGATGTTGTTGATGCTGCGCATAAAATTGTTGACGTCCCGGTTCAGGCGGTTGTTGTAGGTACTGCGGCAGTGCGCCGAGCAAAAGCGCTTGTCTGCTCTGCCAATGAATTCTTCACCGCACTCTATACATTTGTTTTTCATAGCTGAAAGCCGCTAAAAGGCTACCCGCCCGGGGCCGGACAGAAGTTACGGGGGCTATGTACGATGTACAAGGCTGTCCAAACCCTGGAATGGCAACCCGCTGAAAGAGTAACTTTTTGATGGTATAAGCCTTAAATATACGCAAAAAGATGTTGCCCCGAAGGGTTTTACGGCCTGGTTTTTTTGCCGCTTTCTGTTCCGTAATTGTTTGGGTAAACAAGGCCGAATTGCGAACTTAGCCACCATGGAAAGGCGATTCGATCTTTACATATGGGGGGAGCGGGCCACGGCCCTGTTCCTGATGGGCTGGGGGCTGTTGTCGGCGGCGGCGGCGGCCTGGGCGTATGCCTGCTGGCCGGGAAAAATGCTTTGGGCTTTGCTGCTTACCGTATGCCTGCTGAGCCTGTTGCAGGTGTATGCCGGCATCCGGCGGCTGTTGCAGGCCCGGCTGTTGAAGCGGGAGCTTCACCCCATCGTGGAGATCGCCCCGCCGAGCTTCGCCGCTCAGGAGCTTCCCCGGATCGACAAGCGGGAGCAGTCGGCCATGCGGCGCCGCTTCATCGAACAGGCGCTGTTCATCCTGGGAATGTGTTTTGCTCTGGCCGGCGGCCTGCGCCTCTCAGGGCAGTTCCTGCTGGGCACCGGCCTCGGCCTGTGTGTGCAGTCGGCCGTCCTGCTCATCATCACCCTCACCAGCCAGTGGCGGGACGCCGTCTACCGGAATGAGATCGAACGGGAGAAGGGGCCGTAGGGAAGGCGGAAGGCGGAAGGCGGAATGACTTTGGAGGCCCCGTAACTCTTTGGCTATAATGGCATCCAGCCTTAGACGGATAGTCTAAAAAGGAAGCTCTATTTTTTGGTACAGGCCCCTTTCGCTCTCTTTACGCCGCCCCCAGCCAGGCAATGTTCCGCCTTCCGAATTCCGAATTCCCAACCTATCGCTCCTTCCGGATAATCAGCTCTTCTCCTGTATATTCCAGCCATTGTCCCGGTTCGCCAGGATTGAATGGCCGGGGCTCTTCTCTGGAGATCCAGACGGCGCGGATGGCCTTGTTTTTTACCATTTCCGGGAAGCTGCCCTGCCGTTCGCCCACGGTCAGCGCCTGTGTTGCTTCATCGTAATCCAGGCTGATGGTGGCGTACTGGCCCTGCTCGTAGCTGTAGGTTTCCCCCTGGTCTTCGTATAGCTGGAAGCTGCCGTCCCGGCCCGTGTACACGTATACAGTGAGGGAGTCGTAGAAGCCTTCGTTGGTGCTTTGGATATCGGGCCCGGCAGGAAGCAGGGAGCCTTCCCGTACGAACAGCGGCATGCGGCCCAGAGGCGCTTCGGCCATGACGGATTGGCCGCCTTCCAGATACTTTCCGGAATACAGGTCGTACCACCCTGTACCCGCCGGGAGGTACACCTCCCGGCTCCGGGCCTGGTATTCATACACCGGGCACACCAGCAGGGACGGGCCGAAGAGGTACTGGGTGCCGATATCCAATACCGTTTTGTCTTCCGGAAAGTCCATGACCAGCGGCCGCATGATGGTGTAATCCTCGTGATAGGCCTTGCCTGCCAGGGTGTAGATATAGGGCAGGAGGCGGTACCGCAGCTTGTTGTAGAAAACCATGGAGGTGTAGGCCTCGGAATTCTCCGGCGCGACGTTGTAGATCTCCCGGTAGGGGAACTGCCCGTGGCTGCGGAACAGCGGGCAGAAGGCGCCGAACTGGTGCCAGCGCGTGAGCAATTCCCGCCACTCGTTGAGGTCTTCGCCCCGGGCGTTCTCGTACCGCCGTTCGACGGAAAAGCCCCCGATGTCCATCGTCCAGTACGGGATGCCGGAGATGGAAAAGTTGAGCCCGGCGGCGATCTGCTCTTTGAAATTGCTCCAGCGGGAGACGATGTCCCCGCTCCAGGTGGCGGCGGCGTAGCGTTGCTGCCCGGCAAAGGCCGAGCGCGTGAGGATGAACACCCGCTTATCGGGCGCCGCCGCCCGCTGCCCCTCGTAGATGCCCTTGGCGTTCATCAGCGAATAGGCGTTGAAGAACCGGGCGCCGGGGCCCAGGGCGGTGGGGCTCATCAGCAGCTTGCGCTCCGCGATGGATTCGTTGGAATTGATGTCCGGCTCGGTGGCGTCCATCCACCAGGCGTCGATGCCGATGTCGAAGAGCTCGGGCTTGACCTGTTCCCAGAACAGCTTCCGGGCCTCAGGGCTAAAGGGGTCGTAGAAGGTGGAGTAGTAGCCGGGGCCGACCCAGTCTTTCGTTTTGTTCTCCAGGTTCTTCTGGTAAAGGAAACCCCGTTCATTCATTTCTTCGAAGTGCTCTGTCCCGGGATAGAACTTGGGCCAGACGGAGATCATGATGTGGGCGTTCATGTCGTGAACGGCCTTCACCATGCCGGCCGGGTCGGGGAAGCGTTCCGGGTCGAAAGCGTGGGAGCCCCACTGGTCCTCTTCCCAGTAGAACCAGTCCATGACGATATTGTCGATGGGAATCTTCCGTTCGCGGTACTGCTGCAGGGCGCCGAGCAGCTCTTCCTGCGTCCGGTAGCGCTCCCGGCTCTGCCAGAAGCCCATCGCCCAGTCGGGCATGATGGGGGCGTCGCCGGTCACTTCCCGGTAGCCGCTGATGACTTCGTCCGCATTATCGCCCCGGATGAAATAGTAATCGATCTGCCGGCCCACTTCGGAGAAGAGGGACAGCTGGTTCTGCTCTTCCTGGCTCAGCGGGCTGAGGTGTTTCACGGCGAGGTAGGCCAGGCCGCCGTCCGGCCTCCATTCTACCCTGAAGGGGTATTTTTTGCCGGCCTCCATTTCGAGGGTGAACTTGGTGTGCCAGGGGTTCCAGATCTGCCGCCAGCGGTCGAGCACCAGCTGGCCGTCTATCCATATCCGGGTGTAGCCCGAGAGGTAGGCGAGGAATTTATGCTTCCCGCTTTCTTCCGCTGAGATGCTGCCTTCCCAGGTAACCGTTCCCTTTTCCATATCGAACTCAGGGGGCAGGTTATCAAAAGAGTCGAGGTACTCATATCCGATCTCCTGTTCCTGCCGGCTGGCGGCCACCGTGCCGTCGCCGTTGACGTAGGTGGCCGTCAGGCCGCCGGGCCGGCCGTCTTGGGCAAACAGCTGCAGGCCGGAAAGCGGCCCGTAGGGACGCGGGTCGCCGAAGCGGGTGATCGAATAGTTGTCCCACAACAGGCCGTAATTTTTATTGGAATACAGGAAGGGCGCCACGGCGACGATGTTGTGCTGGGCCAGTTCCACGTCCTGGCCCTTGTAGTTCATCTGCCCGTTCTGGTGCTGCCCCAGGCCATAGAAGGCCTCGTCATCCGGCGATCCGAACACCTGCCGGATGGCGTAGAAGGGCTCGCCCTCCACCGTAACCGGCGTGAAGGTTTTGCCGCCGCCGGGTTTCTCCTGAAGGAGAGGCTGGCCATCCTTGTCCTTGAAAGTAACTTCGCCCGTCTGCCGGGAAATAGTGGCGGAAAGGGAAGCCGTTTCCAGGATCAGGTTTTCGCCCTCTTCCTTCAGGCGCCATTCCACTGCCGGCCGTTCCTTTTCGATGGCGATCAGGCTTTCCATCCGGGAAAAGGTGTCTTCCGGCGTGGCGGTGACGTGTATGATGCCGGGGGTAACCACCTGAAGTTTCACCATTGTGGCGGTGTTGGCCTCTCCCTCCGGGAGGTGAATAAGGACGCCGTCCTCCAGTTTTTCGTAGTTGTCCGGTGTACAGGATACTGCCGCCAGGGCCAGGGCGGCCAGGAATAAGAAGATCCCTGCGGGGTGTATGTTGGTTTTCATCGAGGAAGTTGTTTTTGTTTCAAAGTTAGGGCCAGGGAAAGGGGAGGAGGGGGGCTGTTTGTTTCAAAAAGGGCGCCTGAATGTTAATCCGGGCAGGGAGAAAGGTGGTTCAGGCCATTGTAATTCTACTTAGGGACAGCTGCATCGCGGCGACATAACTCCGCCTTGGGCGCAAGCCCAAGGTATGAGGATGGCCGGGTTGTCAAGCTGCGTAGCTGCGGCATAAATATACAGAAAGCTGTGTCGCAGCTCAATTGCACAACTAATTTCATAGCCAGGGCCCCGATAGGGCCTAAATGTTGGTAGGAAAGAAGCCCAAAGTGCCGTTTCAGGCCCAGCGGGCCGGAATGTCACCTTTGTGTCCAGGCAC
>CAYQKY010000237.1:0-11067 GCA_964418125.1 uncultured Phaeodactylibacter sp. | reverse complement strand
AAGCAATAGAGTCACTTCAAACGATGCCGTATCGAAATTCCGCCTATGAAACCGAAAAAAAGACAAAATATTCCTACCGTTACCTGCCAAAGTGGTCTTTCAATATAATTTATAGGGTCGAAGATAACCTAAAAGTTGTTTATGTTGTAACAATTGTAAATGCTGCGCAGTTACGGAGAAATATAGAAGCTCTCATTGAATAATTCCCACGTCCAGGCTACCCGTCTAATGCTGGACACTATTGATAGCCAAGAGGTTGCGGAACGTCCAAAGTCATTCCGACTTCAAACTTCCTTTTGTTAAGGAAGCTCTGTTTTTTATGGTGCAGGCCCCTTTCGCCGCCCACCGCCAGGCAATGTTCCGACTTCCGATTTCCGATTTCCGACTTCGGGCTCCCCCATGCACCTCAATGCCTTCCGACTTCCGACTTTGCCCAGCGCTAGAATGGTAGCCCATGTCCACCTACTCCGTGTTCTATCCTTTCTCCGCCCGCACACACCTTACCTTCAGCCCCCACATCGAAAGATCCTTTTCTTCCACCACGGTAAATCCGGCCTCTTCCAGGGAGCGGCCCGCCCGGATGGGGCGGCAGTCGATCATGGCGGGAAAGGCGTTATGCAGGATTTCGTACAGCCGGTTGGACAGGGTGTCGGCCTTCTGCAGGGAAACGTTGACGAGGCGCCCGCCCTCTTTCAGCACCCGTTTGCATTCTTTGAGGACAAGGGGGATGTCGGGGTTGTCGAACAGGTCCAGGACGAAGCTCATGAAGATGGCGTCGAAGGCGTTGTCTTCATAGGGGAGTTGGGTGGCGTCGCCCCGCGTCAGGCGGGCATTGCCGGAAAGGCCTTCTTTCTCCAGCTTTTGGCGGGCGATCCGAACCATCTCATCGGAAATATCGATGCCGGCCACCCCTCCCTTTTTTCCAACGGGCCGGGCGATGGCGAGCAGGTTGTTCCCCGTTCCGAACCCCACTTCAAGGATCTTTTCTCCCGGCTTGGCATCCAGGCAGTCCAGCCCGGCCTGTTTCTGCGTTTTCTCGAAGGGATGGATCAGGGTGTCATAGATTTTGCTCAGCCGGTTGTAGGCGGCCCTTGCTTCTTCTTTGCTTCTCGGCACCCGGCACACTTCTTCCATTGTTTTCACCATTTCCTCTTGTATTTTACCTGCCTGTAAAGCCCTTTTTTAAAACAACCTAAAGGAAGCTCTGTTTTTTTATGGTGGAAGCATCTTCAGCCCCATCCCGGCAGCACTCCACTGGAAAAATTCCGACCCGTCTTCGCTGCGCTCTTCCGGGTAAACTTCCGCGTTCCGACTTTAGGCGCCGTTTGCACCTGGAAGCCTGCTGACTTTCTCAGTTGACGCTCTCCCTGGCTTTACATCATAACTGGCTGGCGTCCAGGTTTCCACCTTTTCCTTCAGTATTTCCACCTGCACCTCCACCCGCTCGCCCAGCAACTCCCCATCCACCTGCAGCGGCAGAGGAAGAGCTGTGCGGACTATTACGTCCTTTACTGACAGGATCTTCACGTAGCGCGACTCATCCAGGCGCCCTATAAAAAAAAGAATGCCCAGCCAGAAGATATACCAGCGCGGCCAGGGCCGGAAGATGCACACCTCGAACCGGCCGTCGTCGATCTGTCCGCGCGGATTGACCGCTGCGCCGGTGCCGTAGCGGCGGGCGTTGGCAAAGGTGATCATGACCGCCCTTTCTTTGAACCGGCGGCCGGCCGTTTCCACCTCATACTTTGAAACGGGCCGCTCCCGCATGGTGCGCAGAAACTGCCGGGCGTAGCCGAGCTGCCCGCGGGCGCCCTCCCGCTCAAAACTCTCGATCAGCTTGGCGTTGTAGCCGATGTCGGAAAGGTGGAAGCAGAAGTGTTCCCCGTTAACCTTCAGGGCGTCCATCGTAACCACCTTGCCGGCATCGAGAACATCCAGCGCCTCCTCTATGTTTTTAGAAATGCCGAACTCCGTAGCCAACCCGTTGGCGGAGCCCAGGGGGATGATGCCCAGGCGGCACTCTTTGCCAAGCAGGGCCCGGGACACCAGGTTGACGGTCCCGTCGCCCCCGCAAGCTACGGCAGTATCCGGCGAAAAGCCGGCTATGGCCTCTTCGATACGGGCGGCATCCCCTTCGCCGGTAGTCTCCAGCAGTTGGTACTGCCAGTTCTTTTCGGGGCAATACTGCTCGATCCGGGCTTTGGCCCCGGCCTTGTCCATTCCTCCTGCGATGGGATTGATCACAAATAACAGCTGGCGCATAGTTCAATATTACACAAAAATTTCAGTTTTGCTGCAGACACTCCTCACCTACCTCAGAAAAAGCTTCGGCCTGGAAGGCCACCCGGCGATCATGGCTTACCGTGGTTACGGCAACGCCCGGCAGGTGTTCCTGAAAGGGCACGTGCTGGACGACCGCCTCCTGTACGAGTCCGAAAAAGGAGACCGCAAGCGCAAGAACTTCCTGGCTATGCTGAGCCGGTATATGAGCAAGGAGATGCCCTGCAAAAAAGTGAAGATCACCTTCGCCGGCCGGGAGGTTACCGTACAGTCTGATGAAGAAGGGTACTTCGAGGCGGAGCTTCTGTTTGACACCCCCCTGGGGATGGAAGGCTGGCTCCCGGCGCGGTACGAACTGCTGGACGGGCAGCTCCCGGCAGGAGAAACCATGCCAGTGTCCGAAAGCTCCGTATACATCCAGGAAAAAGACAGCGAATTCGGCATCATTTCCGATGTGGACGACACCATCCTCGTCTCTCACGCCAGTAAAACGCTCCGCAAACTGCGGCTCATCCTCACCAAGAACGCCAAGACGCGCCTTCCCTTCAGCGGCGTGGCCGCTTTCTACCATGCCCTGCAAACTGGCATCGACAAAGGCTGCTGCAACCCGATCTTCTACGTCAGCAGCAGCGAGTGGAACCTTTATGACTTTTTGGTGGACTTCTGCGAGGTGCGCGGTATCCCCAGAGGGCCTTTCCTTTTACAGAAGTACAAGGCCAACCTCTGGGAGATCCTTAAATCCGGCGGCGGCAGCCACATCCACAAAGTGGATAAGATCCGCCACCTTCTGGAAGCCTATCCCGGGCTGAACTTCATCCTGATCGGCGACAGCGGGCAAAGGGATGCTCAACTGTACGCGGAGGTGGTGCGCGAATTTCCGGTCAGGATACTGGCGGTTTACATCCGCGATGTGACGGGCCCCGGAAAAAAAGAGGCCCGCTTGCGGGAGATCGCTGCAGAAATGAAGGAAAAAGGAACAGACATGTTGCTGGCCAAAAATACGGCCGAGGCTGCCCGGCATGCTTACGATAATGGTTTCATCACCGGGGCGGAATACGAAAAAGTGGTGCGGGAAGTGGAAGATGGATAACGGCGCCGGCTGATCGCCCGATGTAAGCGCGGCTCACAGCCTTTTCACTTAAGCCAGGCTCCCGCAGGGGTATATGTAATTGACGGCTTCTGGGGAGGCCGAATGTTGGAACCGAAGCGGATTGTCCTGTATTGAAGGAGGTATTTCCATCAGAAATCAGCAAATTTGCGGGTGTCCTTCATTTTATACACCTAAACTCTTTTCATGAAACCGCTGACAAGGAATTTCGCCCTAGCCCTTTTTCTTTTGACTGCCTTGCCCCTTATTGCCGTGCCCAGAGTGAAAAAGGCCGATGAGAAGGCCATCGAAAGCAGGATGGGCCGGAAGCTGCCTTTAGGGAAGCGGATAATTTTGAAACTCGTTGAGAAGAAGGCCAGGAAATATCAAAAAAAGAACACCCGCGCCCGGATTAAAGACACTCCGGACAACCTCGCTACCTTTGCTCTTGTACTTGGCGTCCTCACCTATGTGCTGCTGGCGATCCCTGCCGTGTCTTTTTTATCTTTCTTTGTTGCCATTGGAGCTTTCATTGCCGGTATTCTGGCGCTGAAAAGGGGTGGAAATAAACTTCGCTCCATCCTGGGCATCGTCCTGGGCGGGCTATTCTTTTCGCTGATCATTATCTCGCTGATCATTTTCCTGTCGGACCCATCTGGAGGATAAACGAACTTTGGATTTGATATTGGAAAAACGCTGCCGGGCCTATTTGCCCGAAATACAACTGAAGCCCGGCAGCGTCAACCATTCAACAATGAAGCAATCTAACCATCCAACCATGGATTACCGCCCGCACGCACACTGCGCCGGCATCAACCCCTGTCCTTCCGTCATCAGCGGCCAGGCGTTGCCGCTGCCTTCCAGCTCGAAGTAGAATTTGCTTCGTTTCCTGTCGTAATTGCCAATCTCGTCCATGGTTGCGGCGTCGTACAGGCGGCCGTTCACCATGGTGTAGCGGATGGATTCCGAGTTGCGGATGTCTTCCAGCGGGTTGCCGTCCAGCACGATCAGGTCGGCCAGCTTGCCTTCCTTCAGGGAGCCGATCTGGCTGTCCATGCCCAGGTAGCGGGCGCCGTTGATGGTGGCGCACTTCAGCGCCTGGTGATTGTTCATGCCGCCCTGCTGCAGCATCCACAGCTCCCAGTGGGCGCCGAGGCCCTGCAGCTGGCCGTGAGCGCCGAGGTTGACGTTGACGCCGGCATCCTGCAGTTTTTTCAACGACTGAGAAGTCAGGATATGGCCGTTCTCGTATTCTTCATCCGGCACCATGGTGCGGTGGCGGGCGCGGGAGTCGACCACGCCGCGGGGCGTGAAGCTCAGGAGGCGTTCCTTTTCCCAGACGTTGGTGTGCTGGTACCAGTAATATTCTCCGTTGATGCCGCCGTAGTTGACGATGAGGGTAGGCGTATTGTGCGTTTCCGTTTGGGCCCAGAACTGGATCACGTCATCGTACAGGGGCGCCACCGGGATATTGTGTTCAACGCCGGTATGGCCGTCGGCCACCATGCTCATGTTGTGGTAGAAGAAGGAGCCTCCTTCCGGCACCACCAGGATGCCCAGCTCGCGGGCGGCCTGCAGGACCTGCTGGCGCTGGTCGCGGCGCGGCTGGTTGTAACTTTTTACGGAGAAGGCGCCATAGGCCCTGGTGCGGCGGATGGCGGAGCGGGCGTCGTCCAGGCTGTTGATCACAGCCTTGAAGTCGCCGTCGGCGCCGTAGAGGATGGTGCCGGTGGAGTAGAGGCGCGGCCCCACCATATTGCCCGCCTTGATCATCTCGGAGTGGGAGAAGATCATTTCCGAATTGGAGGAGGGGTCGTGGGCGGTAGTGACGCCGTAGGCCAGGTTGGCGTAGTAGTACCAGTTTTGCTGCGGGCTCAGGCCGTAGCGGAAGTCGCCGAGGTGGCCGTGTACATCCACCAGGCCGGGCATGATGGTTTTGCCGGTACAATCGATCACCTTGGCGTTGCCGGGAATGCGCACTTTGACGGATTCGCCGATCCGGATGATCTGGTTACCTTCTATGACGATGGTCCCGTTCTCGATCACCTCATCACCCTCCATGGTGATGATTCGGGCATTGGTGAAGGCCAGGATGCCTTCCGGCTTGTCGTAATCGAGTTCCAGCCCCACGTGCAGCCCGGCGGTATCAATGGGCGGCAGGGTGTCGCGGCTGCCCTCCAGGAATTCGAAGCGCTCGGTGAGCTTATCGGAGAAGAGCTCGTCGCCCAGCATCCAGAACAGCTTTTTGCTGTCTCTGGACCAGTGGATGTTGATGCCGGCGTCCCGGGCCACCTGGGCTACGGGCAGCGCCTTAGTATTGGCGCTCAGCCCCACCGTTTTGCCGGCCATGGGCATAGGCGCGATGTATACTTTGTAGAGCTCCGACCAGGCGATCCATTTGTTGTCCGGGCTGGGTACGAAACGGTGGGCGTACTTGCTTTCACAGAGCTTCTGCTCATCGCTGCCGTCGATTTCGATGCTGTGGTAGGATTTGGTGAGGCTGCCGAAGATGTAGCCGCCTTTCTGGAAGAAGACACGGTTGCCGTCTTTACTGAAGATCGGGTACTCGCCCTGGGGCGTCACGAGTTTACCCTCGCCGCCGCCGGCAGGCATGATGTAGATGCCCGGCTCCTTGCAGAACGCGTAACCCTGGTGGCCGTTGCCGCCTTCCTTCTGATAAACGATCCGTTTGCCATCCGGCGAGAAAGCGGGCGTGCGGTAGATACCTTTTTCATTAGTGAGCTTTTGCCTCTGCCCGCTGGCCAGGTTCAGGCGCCAGATGGCGCCCATTTCTTCATCGTTCCAGGTGACGTAGGCGATTTCCTTGCCGTCAGGGGAGAACGCAGGTTCGAACTCAAAATCCGTTCCGTCGGTGAGACGCACCGGCCTGCCGTCGGGGAGCGGTTTCTTCCAGAGGTAACCCACAGCGCTAAACACCAGCGTCTTCTCATCCGGCGAAGTGACGGTATGGCGGATGACGTTGGCGGTGAATGTGTCCTCATAGGCCTTATTCTCAAAACGCACCGTCTCCTGGAAGCGGTGTTTGGCGGTGGCTTCGAAGGGGATCTCTTCGGCTTTGCCGGTGGCTACTTCCACCTTCCAGATCTTTCCCTGTCCCCAGATGATGATGTATTTATCATCAGGCGTCCAGTCGAAGCCGGTGTAGACGCCGAAGATGGCCCAGGCTTCCTGCTGGTCTTTGCTGAGCTGGCCGAAAAGGGGGAAATTCTGCCCCGTTTCCAGGTCGTGGACGAAAAGGACAGATTCCGTGCGGATACGCCTTACGAAAGCCAGCTTTTTACCGTCGTTGGAAGCCTGCGGCCGGCAGGCGCCCCCCGGGCCGGCGATGAGGTTTTTTACTTCGCCTTTTTCCCGGTCGTATCTGCGGATGATGTAGATCTGGCTGTTGGGGTCTTTGTTGTACTGAAAGGCGCCGCCGGGATACATGTCTTCACTGAAGTAAACGTAGCGGCCGTCGGGAGAGATGCTGGGCTCGTTGACGTCCTGCTGGTCGTTCTTGCGCTCGGTCAGCTGCAGGCCTTCGCCTCCGCTGATGTGGTAGAGCCACATTTCGCCGGCGCCCAGGGAGCGCTCGGAAGTGAAGTGTTTGCGGGCGACGAAGTACTGCCCGTCGGGCGTCCATTCGGCGTTGTTAAGCAGGCGGGAGCTCTCTTTGGCCACCTGCCGGGCGTTGCCGCCGTCGGCGTCCATCACCCAGATGTTGTCGCCGCCGCCGGCGTCGCTGGTGAATAGGATCTTCGAGCCGTCGGGGCTGAAGCGGGGCTGCACCTCCCAGGCCAGGCCCTGGCGTAAGGGGGCCGCCTTGCCGCCCGTGATGGGCATGGTGTAGATGTCTCCCAAAAGGTCAAAGGCGATGGTTTTGCCGTCGGGGCTGACGTCGAGGTTCATCCAGGTGCCTTCGGTGAAAGTGAGCTCCACTTCCTTGAACTCACCAGGAGGGTTGTTGACGTCCCACTTGTCGTCTTTTTCCTTTTTATCTTGTGGGAATAGGCTTGTAGAGAGTAAAATGGCTAAAAGGCATAGCAGCAGGCTTCTTTTCATTCTGATCTGTCTTTGATTAGGAAAACGGGCGAGCTTCCGGTGTTTACGGATGCGAAATAACGAAATTTCCGCCATTGGATCCGCAATTATATGTTTGAAATTTTTTGTTGCAACTCTGTTTATTTTTATCTATCTTTCAGGAATGGAAAAACTTCCCCAGTCACACGATAAATTTTTCAAATACCTCCTCTCTGACCTGGAACGGGCAAGGGAATATTTGCACGCCTATCTACCCGAAGAACTGGCTAAGGCACTTGACCTGGATACCCTGCAATTGGAAGACGGTTCCTTCATCGATGATGCATTGAGGAAGTCCTATTCCGACCTGATCTTCTCCATTTCAACTCACAACGGAAAGCCGGCTAACCTGTGCTTCCTCATAGAGCACAAAAGCCACCCAGATGACACTGCTGCCTTCCAGGCCCTGCACTACATCAGCAGTGCCATGCTTCGGCGGGTCAGGAATGGGGAAGAGCAACGGCTAATCATTCCCATCCTTTTTTATCACGGAAAAGAAACCTGGGAATACCGGCCGTTGAGCAGCTTCTTTGAAGATTTAGGGGAGCCGTTCCGGCCTTACCTGCCCGCTTTCGACTACCTTTTCCATAACTTTAACGCATTGCCTGACGAAGAGATCAAAAGCCTACCCAACCGGTTGTTGGTTTCTGCCTTACTCATTATGAAACACTACTTCGAAGAAGGCTATCTAATACAAAATGCAAACTTCCTGCTGCTCGGCGGATACGACAAGCAAGGCAACTTTTACCCGCCTTTGTTCGTTTATTTTTTTAGTAAGATTGAAAGTAAGGGGGAACGGGTCACTAAAATTCTCGATAGCCTGCCACCTCCCATAAAATCTTCTTTTATGAACATTTTTGATATCTACAAAGCTCAAGGGGAAGCCGAAGGCCTGCAACAAGGCCTGCAACAAGGCCTGCAACAAGGCCTGCAACAAGGCCTGCAACAAGGCAAAGTGGAAACGAAACGCCATGCCTGCACTAACATGATCAGGCTTGGCTTTGATGATGAGACGATCTGCAAGGCATTGGAAGTGGCGCCCGAGTTCGTGGAGGAGATTCGGCGAGAAGAGAAACAAGAAAATAGAAAAGAATAGTTGCTTCCTTTGAAGCTGTTTTTCATCTCAAGATATCATTCGATACGCCATTTTCATTCCTCCACAGAACCACTCTGATACCCCGCCGGATACACCCGCCGCAGATACCAGCGCACCACCCGGACGCGCACTACCCGCCAGGCGTAGGCCACTCTTTCCTGAACGACAGGGGTTATTTCCCTGACCCAGTTCCATCCCAGGCGGGCGGCAATGGTGATCTTCTCCCGCCACCAGGGCCAGCGGTACTGCCGGATGCGGTCGATATTGGCGATGAGCAGGACGAAGAAAAGAATGAACAGAGCGGCGCCGATCACAGTTTGCGCCGGCGTCAGGCTGCGGTACCAGAATGTCGACAAGCCAATGCCGAACCAGGTGCTGTACAGCAGTACGAAGTGCACCTCGTAAATGACCAGCGTTTCGCTGCCGATGCGCAGCAACAGCTTGGGGATATTCTGCCACAGCTGAGCGATCCAGATGAAGATGGCCACGGCAATGAAGACGTGCCCCATGCGCCACACCAGCCAGTTAAAGTTGGCGTGCGCCAGGAAGCTCTCCAGTCCGGTCACTCCATACAACTGCTCCAGTGCCCAGGTGGAATGAAAATGCGTAAGCAGGCCGGCGGCCAGCAGGGCCAGCGGCAGGATCTGCCCGAAGGCCCACTGCGGGCGGCGGTTCAGGGTATAACCCAGCACGCCCCCGAGCATAGAAAAGCCTACCCAGGGGATCGGGGTGAACACCGAGCCGTTGGATTGGGTGAAATAGTTTTCCAGCGCCAGGGGCAGGAAGCTCCAGTCCGTATGCTTGAAGTCGAAGTAGAAGTAAAATACCAGCGACCCGCCCAGGGCGAGTAGTAGGGGATAAGAAAGTTTCAGATAACGGCTCAGGGCGAATACACCTATCAGCGTCAGCAATGCCAGCCCGATGCAGTGCAACACATCTACTGCCAGGAGGCCGGGATAAAGGCCGAACGTGAGCAGTCGGGGAAAACTTACCCGGAGAATATATCCAATGATGATGAGCTCGATCCCTCTGCGCAATCCCTTCTTGACCCTTACATTCTCCCGGAAAGGCGCCTTATCCCGCATCAGCAGGAAGACGAAGATCAACCCGCTGGCGAAGAAGAAGATGGGCGCGGTCATCCCCCGCATGAAAGTCCAGGTGGCGAAAACGGGGTTGTTCAGGTCGCGAAAAGATTCCGCAAGCAGGGTGTCCGTAAAGTGCCCCTGCAGCATCATCAGGATGGCGTAAGCGCGCAACAGGTCGATGAAGGTGACGCGCCGGTTGGCGAAGGGAGCGGATGGCACCGAGGCTGCCGCATGTGTTTTTATCAGGTTCATTTCCCAGTAAATTGCCTGTAGTAGACGGAATTTTTCATTTAGGTAACGTCCGAAATTGCATGAGAACACCCCCGGAGCAGGATTAGTTGTAAGGGCATTCCGGTATTTTTGTAATCGTGTTTAGGTAATTGTTAGGTGAGATATGTCCGGGTTGTCGCCAGGGTGCGGTTTATTCCATTGGCGGCTACGCTCGTATTCTGCCGTGCCCAGGTTTGTTAAGCAACTTGATGGCAATCCCTGTTCTTTAGTAGAACAGAACACCTGCAACCATATCAGTAAACCCCTGGCTGCCATTTGTTTACGGGGCTAAGGTAAGGAAAATTATGCGTGAGGTAGTTTTTTGCAGGCAATTTTTTACAGAACACAGGTGGTTATGCCTCTTTGTGCAGGGCCTTGAAGGCGGCTCCCAGTTGCTCCGTTATGTCTCCTGCCACCATTGCCTCCTGCCCCCATTCCCGGGAGGCAAGATCTCCTGCCAGGCCATGCAGGTACACGCCGAGCTGTGCAGCCTGAAGCGGTTCATACCCCTGGGCCAGTATCCCGGTGAGGATTCCCGTGAGTACGTCCCCGCTGCCGGCGGTGCCCATGCCCGGGTTGCCGGTGCTGTTGAAATAGCAGGTGCCGTCCGGAGCGGCGATGCAGGTGTGGGCTCTTTTGAGCACGATATAAAGGCCCAGTTCCCGGGCTTTTTCGCGGGCGCGCTCGACCTGTTCGAAGCCGTTGGCAGTTTTGCCAAAGAGGCGCTCGAATTCCCTGGGGTGAGGGGTGAGGATGCTCCTTTTAGGGATGTACTGCTGCCACTCTTCATTCTTGCCCAGGATATTTAGAGCATCGGCGTCGATCACCAGGGGCTGGTTGGCCTGTTTGAGCAACTCCAGCAAGGCTTTCCGGGTGGCTTTCTTCTGCCCCAGCCCGCAGCCCAGGCCGATAGCGGCGTAGCCGTCCAGCTCCGGTACTTCCGTAAACAGGTACTGGTGGCGGTCTACATTTACCATCACTTCAGGTACAGCTGCCTGCATGACCTGATAGCCGCACTTGGGCACGTGCACGCTTACCAGCCCGGCCCCGGCGCGCAGGCAGGCGCGGCCCGACAACACGGCGGCGCCAATCTTGCCGTAACTTCCCATAATGAGCAGGGCATGGCCGTAGGTGCCTTTGTGGCCGGATTTTTGGCGTGGGCGAAGTAA
>CAYQKY010000236.1:0-11230 GCA_964418125.1 uncultured Phaeodactylibacter sp. | reverse complement strand
ATGATCGAACACTACTGGAAAACATGGTTCGACAGCATGGCCCTGCCCGCCAGCATCGAACCCCACGACGCCATGGCCGCCAACATTGAAGATAAGATCCGCGAGTTCCTGCAGTGAACGAATCCCGAATAACGAATCCCGAATAACGAATAACGAATAACAAATCCCGAATCCCGAATAACAAATCCCCCCTCCCACGCCCCCCATAATACAACAATTTAACAATTCAACAATTCAACAATACAACCATCTAACCCTCCCACCATGCAAGTCTACCTCGACTCCTACGGCGCCTTTCTCGGCGTGCGCAACGGCATGTTCTACGTCAAGCCCCGCTACGGGGAAGGGCAGGCATTGCCCCTGCGCAAGGTCAAGGCCATCTTTCTGTGCCGGGGCGTGCGGGTGAGCACCGACGCCCTGGAACTGGCCATCAAGGCGGGCATCCCGGTGCTGCTAACCGACGGCATCGGGCGGCCGCTGGGGCAGGTATGGAGCGGGCAGTTCGGTTCCATCGCCACCATCCGGAAGAACCAGGCCCTGTTCTCCATGAGCCTGGCCGGGCTGTACTACGTCGGCAGCCTGCTGCGGCGCCGGGCGGAAGGGCAAATGAAAATGCTGGCCCGACTGAAGGAAAAATACCAGCTGAACATCGAGGGATGGGAAAGAGGGCTGGAGGTGATACAAGGCATTGCCGGCCGGCACAAAAAGGTGAAGGAGATTACCGACAAGGAAGCCCTCAAGCAGAGCCTCCGCGGCTGGGAAGGCACCGCCACGCGCCACTATTTTCAACTGCTGGCAGGAATCATGCCGCCGGCCTACGCCTTCAGCGGGCGCAGCAAGCGGCCCGCCTACGACCCCTTCAACGCCCTGCTGAACTACCTCTACGGCATGCTCTACCCCATGGTGGAACTGGCGCAGATGAAGGCCGGGCTGGACCCCTACACCGGCATCCTGCACGCCGACGAGTACAACCGCCCCACCCTGGTGTTCGATATGATCGAACCTTACCGCCACTGGGCGGAATGGACGGCCGTGCGGCTCTGCCTGGAAGGGCGCCTGCCCCCCGATGCCTTCGAAGACAGCGAGCGGGAGGGCTTCTGGCTGGCCCGCCCCGGGAAGAGCGTCGTCATCGACGCCTTCCTGAAATACCTGGATGAGAAAGTGACCCAGCAGGGGCAACTGCGCCGCCGCGCCACCCACATCGACCTCGATGCGCTGCGCCTGGCGGGGAAGCTGCGGGAAATGAAGTTATAGAACGTGGAGATAGAACGCGAATGACGCGGATTTAGCGGATTTCCGCGGATATAGTACTGGAATGGCCCTCGGTTTGCGGGAATGTGCCGGGCTTTGTTGCCCACTCATACGCTTAAACTGCTCACATAACTGCCGCCCTGGTGAAAGCGGAAAGAGTTAACGGGTGAATTCAAGCTACTGTGAACCAAGACTTTAAGGGCCGCGAAAGTGCCTTCTCAATAAATTCAGTCCCGTAGGGACGAAAGACCATTGCCTGGGCCTGACGGCCCTGGTAAATGGGGCTCATTCCTGTTTAAGTCCCGTAGGGACGAAAGTCAAGAGGTATTTATTGAAAAGTTACCCGCGAAATCTCCTGCTAATTCGGTCTGGCCGCACTAGGCCATGCTCAGAACCAAGACCCGCGAAAATCCGCCGCATTCGCGAAAATCCGCGTTCTATCCCCAGGAATGGCATCGAATTATTCACTAATACCCCCGGCAAAAAATCATCAACCAATGAAAAAGAACATCATTCTGTTCGTTACCATCCTCCGGGCCGCCCTGGCCGCCGCCCAGTCCACCGACATTCCCATCGTCACCGCCGACGACCTTATGGACGCCTTCCACGAGGAGGCAGCCAACCGCATCGAGGAAGCCCTGCAGGAAGAAGATCCCTCCGACAGCGTCGCCTGGGTTCCCGATATGGACGAGTGGGAGGAATCCTTCCGCACTTCCGAGTGGGACGCCGTGGTCAGCGACCGCCCCGAAGGGCGCCGCATCGGCTGCATCTGCATGGACGGCACCCCGCAGGACGAAAAGGGGCGCGGCGCCTGCGCCGGCTACGGGGGCGTCCGCTTCTGGCTCTACCAGAACGGCGACTCCATCATCATGGACCCCACCCGCCGCCACTACAGCCACCCGGCGCCCTTTACCGACGAGGAAAAAGAGCGCCTGGCCGCCTACAACGAGGGCGGGCCGGTAGCCTACGGTTCCGGCGGCCGCTTCGGCCGTGACTTCGCCAACATTGTCATGGTCATGATGGTCTGCATCACCATCGGCTACGTGGCCCGCCTGTACTTCACCCACGGAACCGACTGATGACGAGCTACATCATCAGTTACGACATCGGCGACGACCGCCTGCGCGAAAAGGTGGCCGCCCTGCTGCAGCGCGAAGGCTGCACGCGGGTGCAGAAGTCCGTCTTTTTCGCTCCCAAATTCGCCGTCAAAGAGCTGCGGGCCCTGCAGGCGGGCCTGCACGCCCTCACCAACGGCAAACTGGAGGAAGGCGACAGTGTGCTGTGCGTCCCCGTAGCCCGGAAACACCTCCCCAACCTGCTGTGGGAAGGGGAGTCGCCGGGCCTGGAAAGCTCCCTGAAAGACCGTTTTCACATTTTGATCTGAGGGCTGGTTTTATTCGCATTTTTGCCGTATCTTGTCGCAACATCCCCCGACGTTGTTTGAAAGCGCTGATTACTAATCGTTAATATATTATAAGTTGAACGCCTCCGAGAGGAGCATCCAGTTAAGGTAGGACTGCGACATAAATATCATCGAATATTTCGTCATACAAAAGGTTCTCCGAGAGGAGCATCCAGTTAAGGTAGGACTGCGACGCCACAAAGGGAATATTAAAGGCATTATATATAGCTCCGAGAGGAGCATCCAGTTAAGGTAGGACTGCGACCAATTCATTTTCGGAAGTTTAATTCTCATCGTTCCCTCCGAGAGGAGCATCCAGTTAAGGTAGGACTGCGACTTGTGCATCTCTGAGTACCAGCTGCCAAGCCTTTCTCCGAGAGGAGCATCCAGTTAAGGTAGGACTGCGACGACTAATGCCATTTTTTTTGTCAAAAATTTTCTTATCTCCGAGAGGAGCATCCAGTTAAGGTAGGACTGCGACCCTAAATTTTGGTTAACAAATTGCTTTCTACTACCTCCGAGAGGAGCATCCAGTTAAGGTAGGACTGCGACGTGTGGGCTTCTTCGATGGCGCCGTGAAGCATCATAGCTCCGAGAGGAGCATCCAGTTAAGGTAGGACTGCGACATATTTGGCTAAATAGCGCCCTTTGCGTGCTTTTCAACTCCGAGAGGAGCATCCAGTTAAGGTAGGACTGCGACCTGAGGTATACGGCGACGCTAAGGTATACGGCAACTCCGAGAGGAGCATCCAGTTAAGGTAGGACTGCGACGACACCTATTGCGATATATGGGGCCTCCCGTATGACCTCCGAGAGGAGCATCCAGTTAAGGTAGGACTGCGACGTTTTGTCGGACAGCTTATAAATGCAGTAACTCCCTTCTCCGAGAGGAGCATCCAGTTAAGGTAGGACTGCGACCGTTCGCAGGATTAATTAACGCCTAGCCCTCATCGGCTCCGAGAGGAGCATCCAGTTAAGGTAGGACTGCGACTCTTTTCCATTTTTTTATTGAGTTTTATGGTTAATTACTCCGAGAGGAGCATCCAGTTAAGGTAGGACTGCGACTACTTCTCTGCTGCTGCTAACGCTCTGTTATGCAATTCGTCTCCGAGAGGAGCATCCAGTTAAGGTAGGACTGCGACTAGTTCTTTACCTATTTTACCCAGGATTTCCATTCTCTCCGAGAGGAGCATCCAGTTAAGGTAGGACTGCGACTTTTCCTTTAAGAGCCATTAGCTCAGTTTTCCGTTCTCCGAGAGGAGCATCCAGTTAAGGTAGGACTGCGACACTTAATTTGCTTGATATAGTATTAGAGCATTTGAACTCCGAGAGGAGCATCCAGTTAAGGTAGGACTGCGACGGTTTATCCTTAATTGGTACGTGCCATTAAAGCCTAACTCCGAGAGGAGCATCCAGTTAAGGTAGGACTGCGACAGTTTGGTCCTTACTGGCATGATAGTAAAGGTGTTAACTCCGAGAGGAGCATCCAGTTAAGGTAGGACTGCGACCTTCTTTGAATTAAAGATGGGGGAGAATGATAATCCTCTCCGAGAGGAGCATCCAGTTAAGGTAGGACTGCGACGGTGTGGTCCAAGATGCGGAAAGATATACTGTATCAGCTCCGAGAGGAGCATCCAGTTAAGGTAGGACTGCGACGGTACGCCATCCAAGACATGGAGTCCTCTGGAATTACTCCGAGAGGAGCATCCAGTTAAGGTAGGACTGCGACGGAATACCTACAAGCAGATCGACCGCCTCGCGGTATTTCTCCGAGAGGAGCATCCAGTTAAGGTAGGACTGCGACTTGATCAGAGTCGCAACCTCTGCCGACATACCTCTCCGAGAGGAGCATCCAGTTAAGGTAGGACTGCGACTCTAAGCGATTTTATTTCTAAGGGTAATGATGAATATCTCCGAGAGGAGCATCCAGTTAAGGTAGGACTGCGACACACCAAAAATCCCTGCTGGAATCATAAATTCAGTCTCCGAGAGGAGCATCCAGTTAAGGTAGGACTGCGACTTAATTAAACCCATATATACCATATATAAATGAATATCTCCGAGAGGAGCATCCAGTTAAGGTAGGACTGCGACCTATCTTGGTTCATTTCTTTCCAAGATCTCAATTCTTCTCCGAGAGGAGCATCCAGTTAAGGTAGGACTGCGACTTTAGAGAGAATAGAGGACGCTTTGTCCCCCATTTTCCTCCGAGAGGAGCATCCAGTTAAGGTAGGACTGCGACAGTAATAGGGCGCTCGTGGAAGGGTTATTGCGGTTTACTCCGAGAGGAGCATCCAGTTAAGGTAGGACTGCGACCTTACTTTAAAGAAGTTTTTTCTCAGAAAATTGATGCCTCCGAGAGGAGCATCCAGTTAAGGTAGGACTGCGACTAAACCTTCCTGCCCCGAATGGCGATATGGTGTTGTCTCCGAGAGGAGCATCCAGTTAAGGTAGGACTGCGACTTCGAAATCTTATCGGCAACGGTATTTAAGGACATTCCTCCGAGAGGAGCATCCAGTTAAGGTAGGACTGCGACTGCTAGTTCGATAAACCTGGGTTCGTCAGTAACTAACTCCGAGAGGAGCATCCAGTTAAGGTAGGACTGCGACCCCAGAGTGATAGGGGAAAACGTGTGCCTGAGATAGCTCCGAGAGGAGCATCCAGTTAAGGTAGGACTGCGACTTTAACAGACTGCTTAGAATGCTATTTTCTCTTATGCCTCCGAGAGGAGCATCCAGTTAAGGTAGGACTGCGACACAAATAAGTGGATATGTGGAGCAGTTGCCCAAGGTACTCCGAGAGGAGCATCCAGTTAAGGTAGGACTGCGACTGCACCTCCAGTGACGCATTGAAAGGCTCCTCTGCCTCCGAGAGGAGCATCCAGTTAAGGTAGGACTGCGACTTTTCATACATTCATGTTTACTTCCTAGTGTGGCTCAGCTCCGAGAGGAGCATCCAGTTAAGGTAGGACTGCGACGCCTCTTTTTTCTCCTCGATGAGGCTTTGAAAGGCACTCCGAGAGGAGCATCCAGTTAAGGTAGGACTGCGACGTAAGACCAATCAGGCAGGGAGCAGCTTCGGCTGTCTCTCCGAGAGGAGCATCCAGTTAAGGTAGGACTGCGACTCATCAATTTTCTTTGGCATGATTTTAATGTTTTTTCTCCGAGAGGAGCATCCAGTTAAGGTAGGACTGCGACGGTTAGAGCACCTGACTAACCCAAAATTAATTCAGCTCCGAGAGGAGCATCCAGTTAAGGTAGGACTGCGACTCAAGTATTGGGAATGGATGGCCATAGAGTTGCGACTCCGAGAGGAGCATCCAGTTAAGGTAGGACTGCGACACAATGAGTGAACCAACATGGCATACCGCGTGGTCACTCCGAGAGGAGCATCCAGTTAAGGTAGGACTGCGACCGTAGTTTACCCGCGCACTGAAGTATCTGAAGGCACTCCGAGAGGAGCATCCAGTTAAGGTAGGACTGCGACAGGGATTCTTTTGACGGTAAAAGTTCGAGGAGCTGCTCCGAGAGGAGCATCCAGTTAAGGTAGGACTGCGACCATAGAAGACGAGTTTGTGAGTATATGGTTTAGAAACTCCGAGAGGAGCATCCAGTTAAGGTAGGACTGCGACAGTGAGCAGTTGAGGAAGATTATTCTTCCTCCTCCTCTCCGAGAGGAGCATCCAGTTAAGGTAGGACTGCGACAAGTATGCTCCTTCAGTTCGTTTGACGATGTTAATGCTCCGAGAGGAGCATCCAGTTAAGGTAGGACTGCGACGATAGTCCTTTCGTACTATACTTCAGCTTTAGATCTCTCCGAGAGGAGCATCCAGTTAAGGTAGGACTGCGACAGTTTAATTCCGTAAAGCTTAAGTCAAATAGAAATACCTCCGAGAGGAGCATCCAGTTAAGGTAGGACTGCGACCATGAAAGACAAGAAGAGTAAATGGAAGTTCTCTGACTCCGAGAGGAGCATCCAGTTAAGGTAGGACTGCGACAAAAAATCCTTGAAGAGGCTCGTATATTTGCGGTGCTCCGAGAGGAGCATCCAGTTAAGGTAGGACTGCGACTTGCTAGAGCCGGCTTACCCGAACCTTGTCCTGGATTCCTCCGAGAGGAGCATCCAGTTAAGGTAGGACTGCGACCTTATCTCGTACATTAAGGCGTTATTATCCGGTTTACTCCGAGAGGAGCATCCAGTTAAGGTAGGACTGCGACTATAAAGACGGAAATCCTAAAAGTTTTGCCGTCTTACTCCGAGAGGAGCATCCAGTTAAGGTAGGACTGCGACTTTAGAGTAGAACAGGTTAACCGCGTGCATGAGGAAAACTCCGAGAGGAGCATCCAGTTAAGGTAGGACTGCGACTATTACTGTTTGCCATAACGTTATTTATTAGGTTATTGCTCCGAGAGGAGCATCCAGTTAAGGTAGGACTGCGACTTTATCTGCATCATGGACAACTCCAAGAATGATTATCCTCCGAGAGGAGCATCCAGTTAAGGTAGGACTGCGACACTCGAGGAGATTACTCCTCAAACCGTTAAATTCCTGCTCCGAGAGGAGCATCCAGTTAAGGTAGGACTGCGACGCCATCGTCCGCTATGACACGGAAACGACCATTTTCTCCGAGAGGAGCATCCAGTTAAGGTAGGACTGCGACGCCATCGTCCGCTATGACACGGAAACGACCATTTTCTCCGAGAGGAGCATCCAGTTAAGGTAGGACTGCGACATTTAGCTATCTATGCTGGAGTATTATTCGCATTAGGCTCCGAGAGGAGCATCCAGTTAAGGTAGGACTGCGACCCATTGAGGACTACAACGAAGACGGGGTTATCTTGCGCCTCCGAGAGGAGCATCCAGTTAAGGTAGGACTGCGACCTTTGTGTAAGGCAGAATACCTGATATTGGTAGTACTCCGAGAGGAGCATCCAGTTAAGGTAGGACTGCGACCGTTTGGAAGGGTAAACTCCATAAACCATGAAGTCCTCCGAGAGGAGCATCCAGTTAAGGTAGGACTGCGACACTAAATCGCCTGCTCGCCGTCGGAAGTCCTTTATCTCCGAGAGGAGCATCCAGTTAAGGTAGGACTGCGACGATCTTCAAACTCGCAATGCCGATTGACCAAGTTTCTCCGAGAGGAGCATCCAGTTAAGGTAGGACTGCGACGGGATCCAATTCTTTGATCTGAGCCCGTTCATTGCTCCGAGAGGAGCATCCAGTTAAGGTAGGACTGCGACAGTATTTTACTTTGATCATGATTCATGATGTTTATCTCCGAGAGGAGCATCCAGTTAAGGTAGGACTGCGACCCCCAAATAAGAGTAGCTTGAATTTTAGAAAGTCCTCCGAGAGGAGCATCCAGTTAAGGTAGGACTGCGACTTTATTGTTTTGTATCAGGAGCAACTTTGGCTCCCTCCGAGAGGAGCATCCAGTTAAGGTAGGACTGCGACGTGAGGAGGCCGGCTAAGCAAAAGATCGCCAATAACTCCGAGAGGAGCATCCAGTTAAGGTAGGACTGCGACATTTTTTCACCAGTTTAGCTTCTCCTAAAAGGTGAGCCTCCGAGAGGAGCATCCAGTTAAGGTAGGACTGCGACGCTTATTTTACGTGTGCACCCCTTATCCCAAGGCTTCTCCGAGAGGAGCATCCAGTTAAGGTAGGACTGCGACGCAAGAAACTTTTCCATTATTTTTTAGTTTTGATTAGCTCCGAGAGGAGCATCCAGTTAAGGTAGGACTGCGACTTTAAGATGAATACCGTAGCTAGAAAGCATCTGAGACTCCGAGAGGAGCATCCAGTTAAGGTAGGACTGCGACCATTGATGTAGGCATCGTCAAATTCATTTACGTTCTCCGAGAGGAGCATCCAGTTAAGGTAGGACTGCGACTGGATCCCGAAGGAATCCGCCGGGTAAATATACTGTCTCCGAGAGGAGCATCCAGTTAAGGTAGGACTGCGACACTTTTTAAGCTTCTATGCCTAGCCCAAGATTATTGCTCCGAGAGGAGCATCCAGTTAAGGTAGGACTGCGACTTGTAATTGTGGCTCTCTACCACATTCTCAGTAATCACTCCGAGAGGAGCATCCAGTTAAGGTAGGACTGCGACTTTCTCTTGATGTACTCCTCTGGATCAGTTCCATTAGTCTCCGAGAGGAGCATCCAGTTAAGGTAGGACTGCGACTGTAAACCTGAAGGAAGTACAGGAGCTTGTTCATCATCTCCGAGAGGAGCATCCAGTTAAGGTAGGACTGCGACTTCACTGGAGAATATATCAGATGCAGATGCAAGATAACTCCGAGAGGAGCATCCAGTTAAGGTAGGACTGCGACAAGTGCCCGCCAGCGCCGCCACCGACATCACCAGCTCTCCGAGAGGAGCATCCAGTTAAGGTAGGACTGCGACTGTTCAAGCTTAATCCTGACTATACTGTTCCTTATATCACTCCGAGAGGAGCATCCAGTTAAGGTAGGACTGCGACTAGTTTGTAAGCCTACGTTTTTTGCCTTGTTCAGAACAAAATTTCCTCGCTTTCGCCTCATCATCGAATTTTGAACAAACTCTTAACTTTTGCACTGCAGGGACTTCGGAAAGAGAGGGGGGTAAGCTCGGCGCCCCCCAAAGGCAGCCCTGCCTTGGCAGCCACTGCCTGCCTAAGCCCCCTCTTCCCCCAGGCCATAATTTGAACAAGAGGGAGTTTGGGGGCATAGCCGTCAGGTTTAGTTTTAACACATACGATTATTCTTAACCCAAGCTTGGCAGCCCCCTCAACCTTACCTTGCCGCATGAGATTTTTGATGTCTGATTTGCGATTTGCGATTTTCGATGTTCTTTTGCAGGGCTGCCCTTTAGAAGCGCTCAACTGGAGGGCCGTACAAGCCACATCATATATCAAAAATCGCAAATCGCAAATCGAACATCGCAAACCTGATTTTCAGCCAGCTTAAAGGTAGCCTCCTGCCCTCTACATATTGTTAATTCCTAAACCTGATGGCTATGGGGTTTAGGGGAGTTCCGGCGCCCCTCCTCTGTCAGCAACGCGCCAATTTATCCAAAAAGCCCCTGGAACTTTGTGCAAATCTTTTTATTTTAGAAGGGTAAGTACGAGTGCCTGGCCTATGAAGCAACTTTACCTTATCCTCCTTACAATGTGTATCGCCGCCACCGGCCTGTGTACGGACCCGGCGCGCGGCTACATCGTCACCAAGAACAGCCGGCGGCTGACCGGATACATCGGGGAGATCTATCACTCTCAGTTCCAGAGCATCGTCGTGTTCATCAACGACTTCGGTTCGGTGTACAACATCGAGGCGGAGCGCATCCGCGGATTTGTGTTTACTGATGAAAAGGGGTATACCGCCTACGAGAGCAAAAACTTCCGCGGCCGCTGGTACTTCCTGCGCATTCTGGAGAAGGGCGCCTCCCTTAACCTCTACCAGTCGCCCGAGGAGCAGTACTCCATACGGTTCGACAACGGCATCCTGGAGGCCAGCACTCACACCGTTACCGAATTCTGGGTGGAGGCCAGGGAGAGGAAGAAACCCGTGCGTGTCACCCGCTTCAACTTCCGGCGTAAGATGAGGCGCCTGTTCCGCAAGCTCGACGCCCCGGAATTCCGGGACAAGATCGGGGAGGAAGGTTACCGCTTCGGAGACCTGTCCGGCATCGTGCGCGAGTACAACCGCGAACGCTCCCTCAACAAGCGGGAGATATGAGCCCCGCCCGGCATAGCTGGAGCCTTTCCCCCACCGAGGCCGTAAGCCTGCAACGGCAACTCCGCGAAAAGATCCGCCTGAAGCCCTTCGAAGGGGGCATCCGCCACATCGGCGGGGCGGACCTCTCCTACAACAAAGGTTCGGACGAATTCTACGCCGGCATAGTGGTGCTGGACTACGGAACCATGAAACCTGCAGCGTACAGCACCGTCATCCGCCGCTCCCCTTTCCCCTACATTCCCGGCTTGCTGTCCTTCCGAGAGATCCCATCCCTGATGGAAGCCTGGGAGCGCCTGCCCTTCCAACCCGACATCGTGGCCTTCGACGGCCACGGCATCGCCCACCCCCGCCGCATGGGCATCGCCACCCATTTCGGCCTGCTCACCGACAGGCCCACCATCGGCTGTGCCAAGAAGCGGCTCACCGGCCAGTACGAAGAACCTCCGTTGATACGCGGCGCTTATACCCCCATCCTGGACGGAGAGGAAACCATCGGCTTCGCCCTTTGTACCAAAGACAGGATCAAGCCCGTTTTCGTCTCTCCCGGCCACCTGATAAGCCTGGAACAGAGCCGTGAGATCATGCTGCACTGCGCCCGGGGCTACAAGATCCCCGAACCGACGCGGCAGGCGCATCTGCTGGCCAACAGGTTGCGGAGAGGGGAGGTGGAAACGGGGGTGTGGGAAAGCGGGTGAAAATTGGAAGTACGTGAAATGTATGGAAATGTGTCGAGATGCGTGGAAATGTTCTGGAACATGCTGCCCGGCTTGGGCTGGCAATGTATTTCAATATTTCTACGTATGGGAATCCAGGGCTAAATGGCCTGTCAACGGCCCACCCTGTGGAATAATTGACAATT
>CAYQKY010000235.1:0-11269 GCA_964418125.1 uncultured Phaeodactylibacter sp. | reverse complement strand
CCAAAGTCAATAAATATCTTGAAGTCCCCCCCAGAATTGTAATTGAGATTGACACCAAGGCAGATTTGGAAGAGATCCGGAATCCCCTGGGGTATTACCATGAAAAAACTGATCAATTACTGGATTTTGGCGTCGATAAAGTGATCTGGATATTTACAGACACTCAAAAAGTAATGACCGCCAGGCAATATGAGGATTGGCAAACAACGGACTGGAATAAGGATGTCGAAATAATGGAAGGCATCAAAGTAAATATCGTCCGGATCATTGACGAAAGCTGACCCCTCAAAAAGCATCAACTAACCAGCGTCCTCCGAACAATCCAACAATTTCAACCTGAGCTTGTCGAACGGCAGCAATCCAACAATCTAACCCTACCCCCTCACACAACACCTGACAATTAAATCCCAAAATCATGGAACGAGGCATAGACCTTTCAGGCTCCCAACAAGACTACGATCCTCGCCAGGGAAAAAACTACCTTCTTGCCGTCGGCATAGACCGTTATCAACACTGGACCCTGCTGGACAATGCCGTGAAAGACGCCCGCGACCTCATTCAGGTGCTCACCCGGCAGTACCAGTTCGATGAAGAGCACATCGTCACCCTCTTCGACGAGCGGGCTACCGAGGCCAACATCTACGACGCCATACGCGAGCTGAAGCGCAAGATCACCCCGCAGGACAACCTGCTCGTCTACTATTCCGGCCACGGCCACTACGATGACGATTTCGACGAGGGGCACTGGATTCCGGTCGACGCCCGGATAGACACCGAAGACCGCTTCATTTCCAACTCCAACATTATCAAGCGCATCAACGCCATCGACGCCCACCACGTGCTGCTGATCATCGACTCCTGTTTTTCCGGCTCCCTCGTGGTCAAAAAACGCAATACCTCCATCGACGAACACTTCCGCTCCCGCCGCATCATCAGCTCGGGCCGCATCGAGACGGTCTCCGACGGCAGGGCGGGGGAGAACAGCCCCTTCGCCAGCGGGCTGATCACCTACCTGAAGCGCAATACCAAACGGGCGGTCAATACCACCGCCCTGATACAATACGTCAAGGAATTCGTCGCCGGCAAGGCCCGGCAGAACCCTGTGGACGGCCGTATTCAGAACTCAGCGGATGAAGGCGGCGAGTTCGTTTTCCACCTCAAGGTAAGCGAAGCGGATTTCTGGAAGAATGTGCAGGAAAAAGACAGTGTGCAGGCCTATCAGAACTACCTCGAATACTACCCCACCGGCCAGTACGCCACCCAGGCGGAGCGCCGCCTGTTGGCCCTCAGGGAGGAAGAAGTATGGCGCAGCGCCCGGGCAAAAGACAACGAACTGGCCTACAAAAACTACCTTCAGAAGTACGCCGGCGCCGGCAAGTACCTGGAAGAGGCCCGGCAGCGTCTCGAAGCTCTGCAAGCGAAACATCAGGAACGCCGGAAAATTCTGGAAGAACTGGCGCATAAGGATGCCGAGCGTGAAGATATTGAACAGCAGTTCCAGCGCCGCATCAAGCGGGCCGAGGCGCTCTTCACCGCCAAAAAACTGGAGGAGGCCCGGGAGCTGTACCGGGAAAGCCTCCATTACTACATGGAAGGCTTTGCCCCCAACTACGAATATATCGAACAACAGATCAACTTCTGCACCAACGGCATCACCTTCCTCCAGTATTACCAGTCCGGCGAGGAGGCTATGAGACAGGGCAACTACCGCCTGGCCATCCAGTACTTCAACGAGGCGGCCCGGACGGGCGACGACCCCAAGATCGAAGACCTCATCCGGGTGTGCCGCCAGCGGCTGGAGCGCACCTCGGAACCTCCCGCCTCTTCTACCTCGGAGCTTATGGAGGAGTATGAGCCTCAACAGCGTTCTATGGGCGGCGCGGCCGTCACCGGGCGCCCCGCGCAGCCCGCTCCGGCCAAACCCAAAAGCCGCCGCTGGCGCTGGTGGGCGGCCGGACTGGGGGCGGCCATTGTCGTCCTGATCGGAATTGCCGTTATCCAGGAGGAACTAGCCTATGAAGAGGGTTACCTGCCCCCGGCCTATACCGACGAGCCGGCGGCGCCATCCTCTGATGACGGCTTTTCTTCCTATTCGGAAACCTACGAAGAGCCCGAACCTGCACCGCCCGGCAACGCCGAACGCATCCTCGGCTCCTGGCGGGTGACGGACCTGCGCTCCAACGGCGTTTCCATTCGCCAGATGGGCGTTGAATACCAGCAGTCGCTCGACCTGCTGTCCTATACTTTTACTTTCTATGACAATGGCGCCGCTCTGCTGGCCAGTACAATGGGGTCCGAGTATCAGAACTACTATATCAGCGGCAATGCCATTACCATGGCTTCCGCTTACCTGGGGAACAGTAATGGCACTATTGAGCAATTAGGCAACAACAGCATGCGCATCACCTTCATTATGCCGGATGGGTATGGAGGGACGTATCCGATGACCATTTATTTTGAGAGGATTTAAGTTTTACACCCACTCCATTCCCCTGTTGATCAAAAAATAAAGAATGGCGGCAATGACAGGCGCCAGTACCGACAACCACATGAAGGTGAAGTACAGGCGAGGCACCTTCGATCTCTCCACCAGCTCCATGGCCAGAGAAGCGAGCAGGATAAGCAGAAATATGCCGCCGAAGATGAGGCTGAGCATGGCGGCCATATAATCGTTGGCTACCCAGATGATGAGGTAGATCACCACTTCTATCAATAAGATCTCGACAGGGCGAATGCGTTCCATTCCGGTAGATTCGGTTTATGGGCCAATCTACGGAAAAATAAGCATCGCCCACAAAAGAAGGAGGGGAGGGGAGAGCTTATGAGGGGGCGTTGGAATTTCGGGCAGCGTCCGGTTTTTTCTTCACGCCGGCCCGAAATTCCAACGAGGAAGGTTTAATAATCCCGGAATACCCGGCCGGCATTGCGGTTGAAATTGTCCAGAACATCGGAGCCGCCGAAGTAGTCCGACCCCTGTATTTCGTTGGGCACTTCGCGGTACAGATCGCGCTGCCACTGCGGGTTGTTCAGTTCACCGATGGCAGTGGAGTGGAGCAACTGGTAATCGCCCGGCGCCAGGGAGGGGTTGTAAAACACGAACTTGACGTTGTTCTGGTTGGTGCGCGGAAACTGGTAGTAGGTCCAGATCTCGTAAGGCGGAGCTGAAGGCTCCTGGTCGCGGTTCTCGATGTCGTCGGGCTGGCCGTATTTCAGGTAGATATAGCCCCGGTCGGTCTCGAAGCCGTGGCGGAAGCCGGAGTCGAACTGCTGGTCGATCGCCCGGGCCACTTCCATGTATTTCTGGTAGGCGAATTCCGGGTTGTTGGGGCTTTCCTTGGCCCAGAAGCTGAACAGGTAGAGGCGCTGGGCATTGATGCTGTCGTTGCGGACGATGGCATTGACCAGGTCTACGTCACCCTGCGGCAGTTTCGGCGTCAGGGCGCGCAGGCTGTATTCCAGTTCTTCGGGCGTCAGTTTCTGGACGAATTCCTCTTCTATATTGACATTGGCGGCCAGTTGCAGGGTTTCCAGTTCCTGGTCGAGAAAGGGGTTGCTGCGCTGGAAGAAGATGCGTTTACGGCTGAGCAGTTCTTTGGCGCGGTTGCGCACCTCTACGACCAGGTTGTAGTTGCCGGAGGGCACCTGGCTGATGTCCATCTGTACGAGCAGCGGTACGATGGGCTGTGCCTTCTGGCGCTTATGGCCGATCATGACCATTTCCGAATCGCCGTCTTCCAGTTTCTCGATGGAATAGCTCACCAGGAAGTCTTCTCCGAGGGTCTTGTCGGCATTGTATATCTCATTGTAAAAGATCAGGGAAGAAGCGTGGCGGCCGTAGAAATTATAGGGGAGTGGTTCGATCTGTACACCGCTCTTGACGAAGGCGTTGGCGGCGTCGTCAGAACGCTGATAGGACGCCAGCAGCACAAGGCCGGATTGCTGCAAATCATCGGTACTGTAGTCGAACACGATCTCCGTCTTGAACTCTTTGGCATTTTCCGGGCGGTGGAGGTCCTTGACGGCGACGACCAACTCATACTGGCCATCCTTCAGGCTGTAGCGTTTCAGGTCAATGAAGTCGATCGGGCCCCGGGCCTCCGGGCTGTTCAGGGCGTATTTGTCGAACTTGACGATCTCATCCCCCTGCTTGAACAGAATCACCACTTCTACCCCGGCCTGATAAGTGGAATCGGTTATGGGTTGATACGTGACTGACCTGCCTGCAACATGCAGGTATATCTCGACATAGCTCTGGGAAGGGCTCTTAAAAGTTGCATAGGAGACACTGGCGTCCAGGGCCGGCAGTGCGCAACTCAATCCCATGAATAGCAATAACGCAGTTAGGTTTTTCATGGCCGAATGATTTTAGCTAAAGATAAGATATCCTGTTAACATCCCAGGGTACGAATTCAATGAAAAGTCAGTTTTCAAACACTTTGTTGAAGCCAGGTTGCTTGAATTCAGATGATGTGGCAGGAAATTGTGTGTTAATACCCGGCATCTGACTTTGGGAGTGTTTGGGATTTTTCCCCGGCTCGAATGAGACGGACAGTCCATTTAACCCTATCGTTTGCTTATGAATCCTCTTTATTAAAACAAGCCAGAAACTAATTGGTTGGGCCAGGAGATAATTGATTACATTTATAATGATTACAAAAATAATCATTATAAAAGTTACGATCTGCCCACTCATTCACTCACCCACTTACATGGTCTCTCACCCCCGCCGCCATCTCTATCTCCTCCTTCTTTACGGCCACATCCAGCCTTTTTCGCATCTCCATACGCAGGTAGGCGTAGGTCACCGCAGCCGCCAGCACATCGGAGATGGGAAAGGCATACCAGATACCGTCCAGGCCGAAGAAGCGGGGCAACAGGAGGACAAAGGGTATAAGAAAGAACCCTTGTTTGGTGAGGGTGAGGAACAGGGCGGGGCGGGCCCGGCCGATAGCCTGGAAATAGGCGGCGCCGATCAATTGTACAGTAATGAGGGGAGTGGCGAGAAAAACGAGGACCAGTGCGGAAGGGGCTTCCGCCAGCAATTCGGGGTCATTGGTGAACAAGCTGACGATCTGGCCGGAAAAAAGGATGATGCCGGTGAAGAGCCCTATGGCGATGAGGGTTCCGGAACGGATGGAATAGTTGATGATGTCCCGCACACGCCCCCACTTCCGGGCGCCGTAGTTGTAGCCGGCAATGGGCAGAAAGCCCTGGGTGATGCCCAGCACCGGAAAGTTGGCGAACATCATCACCCGGTTTATGACGCCATAGATGGCCACCGCCAGTTCGTCGCCATATTGAAAAAGGGTGTGGTTGAGCACGATGCTCAGCAGGCTGACGGTACCCTGGCGGGCGAAGGTGACAAAACCGATGCTGAAGATCTCTCTCACCAGCGGCGCCTCAAGGACCAGGCTGCTGCGGTACAGGTGCAGCTCGGAGCGGCCGGAGAAGAAAAACCATAGGGCAAACCCTGCGCTCAGGAAATAGGAGATTGTGGTGGCCCAGGCGGCGCCCGCCAGGCCCATGTCCAGCCAGATGATGAGGATAGGGTCCAGGATCAGGTTGGCCACCGCCGGGACCATCATGGTGAGCATGGCCATCCGGGGGCGGCCTTCGGCCCGCATGACGTTGTTGCTCATCATAGCCCAGGCCAGGCCGGGTACACCGATCAGGATGATGTCAAAGTATTCCTTGGCCGGCGCCATGATGTCGCCGTTGGCGCCGAACAGGGCCAGAATGGGTTCCTTGAAAAAAGAGCCGGCCAGCATGAGGATCAGCACGATCAGCAAGGTCAGGCTTGCCATGTTGCCGAAGGTGTGGCAGGCTTTGCGGTTGTCTTCTCCACCCAACGCCCGGGAAATGATGGAACTGCCGCCCACGCCGATGGCCATGCCGATGCTGGAAATGAAAAAAGTAATGGGCATGACCACCGTGATGGCGGCAATACCCAGGGTACCCACCCAGCGCCCGACGAAAATGGTGTCGACGATAAAGTAAACAGACATTACCAGGATGCCTGCCGAGGCCGGGATGGCCATCTTGGCCAGCAACTGCCCCATTGGCCTGGACCCGAGTTCCTGAGAGTGGTTCATGTAGGTATTGTTTGAGGGAATGGAGGAATGATTGATTGAATATGGTTACAAAATCATTCCATCAATCCTTCACACCATCATTCCTTTTTAAAAGGCCTCAAAATTACGCTTTATTTCTCAGCCCCAGGGTATACACCGCACCCATTACCGCCAGCCAGAAGTAGGCAAAGATCTCCGGCTTCACCTTCGCCTCTCCGGCTTCCTCAAACCCGGCAAGGGCCGGGAGGAGGCTGCCCAGGGCTATCGCCAGCAGAGCGAACGGCCAGGAGAGCCTGTAAACAGCAAAAATCATAATGGTAAGCGGCGCCGCGCAGCTGAAACCCAGCAACAGGCCGTATCTCATGCCTTCCGAACCGGCGCCTTCCGGGCCGAAGGAAAACGCCAGGAGAAATCCCGCCACAATGGAAACAGTAGCAAACAGGGTGGTGGCGATTGTACCACTGATCTTCTTTTGCCGCCCCCTGAAGTTCAGAACCGAAAAAGGCAGCCCGAAAATGAAGCCGGGCAATAAGATACCCGCTATGCCCAGATATTCGTAAAGAGGAAACTGCAAAGAGAGCCAGCCGAGGCAGAGGATACTGAAAAATACCAGTAGGGTTCGCCGAAAAAGATCCATAAAATGAGAAACGCCGGCCCCTGGCCTAAGGTTCTGTACAACTATTTTTTACTTTGGTTGTATAAACATTCTATAAACACTTCAATTGATCCATGAAGACCCTGCCCAAGACCCCGGAGTTGCTCTCCACCCTCCAATCTTTTGAAACCTTTGAAGGGATAAGCCCGGAAGCCCTTTCCTGGATGATAGACAAGTCGGACTACAAGTGCTATGACACCGGAGAGCTCCTCTTTCAGCCCGGCCAGGCCGTCGATCACATGCAGGCCATCCTGCAGGGGCGCTATGTCGTGCTCCTGGAGCAGAAAGGGGAAACCCGGGAACTGGGCGTCTGGGAGGCGGGATACATCACGGGGGTGCTTCCCTTTTCCCGGATGAAAGAGGCCCGCGCCACCGGCAGGGCACTGGAGCCTACCTATACGCTGGAACTCCATAAAAAGTACTTCACAGAAATGGTCAATGTCAGTTACGAGCTGACCCAGGCCCTGGTGGCGGCGATGAGCGACCGCGTCCGGGACTTTACCACCATGCAGTTCCAGAATGAAAAGCTAATGGCCCTGGGAAAGCTTTCCGCCGGGCTGGCCCATGAGCTCAACAACCCCGCCTCCGCTATGGTCCGCAATGCTGAGGAACTCTATAAAAAAGTCCATGCCTCCCCCGAAAAGTTCAAGTCCATCATTACCATGCGCATCACCCCGGAACAGACGGATCAGGTGAACGCCATCCTCTTTTCCCGGATCGAACAGGCTAAAACCCTAAACCTGTCCCTTATGGAGCGGGAAGAACGCATGGACGACATCATCGACTGGCTGGAGGATCACAGGGTAGAAAACGGAGAAGATATCGCCGAGACATTCGTTGAATTCGGCTTCACGCTGGATGATTTGGACAATATTTACGACATCGTCGGGGATGGCCCCATCGGCCCCATCATGTGGTGGCTGGAGAGCACCCTCAGCCTGGAAAACCTGGTCAGTGAGATACAGGAGGCCTCCGGCCGCATCAGCCGTCTGGTCAAGTCTATTAAGGACTATTCCCACATGGATCGGGGGGTGGCCATGGAACCGGTAGACATTCACGAGGGGCTGCGTTCCACACTGACCATGCTTAAGCACAAGGTCAAATCGAAAAATATAGGGTTGGTGAAAAACTTCGATCCGGAGTTGCCGAAAGTCAATGGCTTCGCCGGGGAGCTCAACCAGGTCTGGACCAACCTCATCGTCAATGCCATTGACGCCATGGATCAGGGCGGTACCCTGACTGTGGATACTTACCCGGACCGCGAATACGTGCGGATCGACATCACAGACAACGGTTCCGGCATTCCCGAAGACATACAGACCCGTATCTTCGAACCTTTTTTTACCACCAAGGCCATGGGCGAAGGCACCGGCATGGGCCTGGATATCGTCAAAAAGATCATGGACCGCCACAAGGCGGTGATCGATGTGGAATCCCGGCCGGGAAAGACGACGTTTAGCCTTTGCTTTCCGGCTCATGGTAAGGAATGAAGGAATGAGTGAATGAGTGAGTAGGCCGGGCGCACCTCAACGAATCAACGAATAACGAATCCCGAATCAACGAATAACGAATCCATGTCAGAAGAAAGAAAACCCATCATTTTTTCCGTCGATGACGATCCGCAGGTGCTGCGTTCCCTGAAGCGGGACCTGCGCTCCGAATACAAAAGCGAGTACCGGGTCATCAGCACCGATTCGGCAAAGGAAGCCCTTGCGTCCCTGGCCGAGCTAAAGAAAAAGGGCGAGGAGGTTGCGCTCTTCCTTTCCGACCAGCGCATGCCCGAGATGTTGGGGGTCGACTTTCTGGAACAGGCCAGGGAAATCTATCCCAACGCCAGGCGCATCCTGCTGACCGCCTATTCCGATACCGACGCCGCCATCAAGGCCATCAACGACGTGCAGCTCGATTATTACCTGATGAAACCCTGGGATCCACCCGCCGAGCGCCTCTACCCGGTCATCAATGACCTGCTGGACGAGTGGCAGGCCGGCTACCGCCCCCCTTTCCGCGGCATACGGGTGGTGGGATATCCGTATTCTCCCAAGTCGCATTCCCTCAAAGACTTTCTAGCGGGCAACCTGCTGCCTTACCAGTGGCTCGACATTGAAACCAGCCCGGAAGCTCAGGAACTGCTCCACCTGCACGGCATAGCACCGAAGAACCTCCCCGCCATTTTCTTTGAGGACGGCGCCGCCCTGGCGGACCCTCCGGTAACGGAAGTGGCCGCCCGCGTGGGCCTGCAGCCCACCGCCAAGTCGGAACTCTACGACGTAGTCATCATCGGCGCCGGCCCGGCGGGCCTGGCAGCGGCCGTCTATGGCGGTTCCGAAGGCCTGAAAACCCTCCTGGTGGAGAAAAGAGCTCCCGGAGGGCAGGCCGGCACCAGCTCCCGCATCGAGAACTACCTCGGCTTTCCCAAAGGCCTGAGCGGGTCCGACCTCGCTCGCAGGGCCATCTCCCAGGCCACCCGCTTCGGCATCGAGTTCCTATCTCCCCAGGAAGTGACGGGTATTGAAGTGGATGGCGCCTATAAAACCATTCATCTGGGCGACGGCTCCAAAGTGAACACCAAAGCGGTGATCATCACTACCGGGGTCGACTACCGCAAGCTGCCCGCCAAAGGCATCGAAGATTTCACCGGCGCCGGCATCTACTACGGCGCCGCCATGACCGAAGCCAACGCCTGCCGCGATAAAAAAGTATTCATTGTCGGTGGGGGCAACTCCGCCGGCCAGGGAGCCGTCTACCTCTCGCAGTTTGCCGAAAAGGCCACCATCCTGATCCGCCGGGAAGACCTTACCTCGTCCATGTCTTCCTACCTCATCGACCAGATTAACAACATCGGCAATATCGAAGTGCAGGGGCGCCGCCAGGTCGTCGAAGCCCGGGGCGACGGCCACCTGCAATGCCTGGAGATCGAGAACCTGGAAGACGGATCCACTTACCTGACAGATGCCGACGCCCTCTTTATTTTCATCGGCGCCCGCCCCTTCACCGGCTGGCTGGGCAATAACATCCTGCGCAACCCCAAAGGCTACATCAAAACCGGGAGGGACCTGATAACCGACGAGAACTTCCCAAAAATATGGAAGAAGGAACGGGAACCTTTTCTATTGGAAACCTGCCAGCCCGGCATCTTCGCCGCCGGCGATGTGCGCTCCGGGGCGATGAACCGGGTGGCCTCGGCGGTGGGGGAGGGGTCGATGGCCATCAAGTTTGTGCATGAGTACCTGGCGGAGGTGTAGTTTTTTTCCGTTTACTTTTTGCCGAAAACCTCATCTACAGTAAGCCCCTTTGCCTGAGGAGATTCTATAGCCTTACCCGCCCGAAAGATCTGTATGTTGTTATAACCTTCGGCGGAAGGCTGGGTATGCACTTCGACAGTCTTTTCTTCCAGAACGACGAGCCAGGCTTCAGGAATGCCTGCGCGAGCATAACCTGGTAGTTTAATGTTACGGTCTTTTTCGAGAGAGGAGTCGGCAACTTCAATAATCAGTAAGATCTCCTCAGGCTTGGGGTGGGCGCTTCGATAACCCTCGGGTTTTCGAATTGCAAGAGCGAGGTCCGGTTCCGGTTCGGAATTTTCACTGAGCGTAACCGGGTTCTGTGCTCTGATAACGGCTTTTTTATGAAAGTTAAGGATAAACCATTCGTTTAGCCGGTCGACACAATCGGCATGGGGGCTGTTAATAGGGCTCATTTCGATTATTTCTCCATCTATGAGTTCTACGCGCGTTTCATCAAACACACCAGCATCTCCCATACGGTGATACTCCTCCACGGTGAAGCGGTGCTTTTGAGGTGAAATTTCAACTTTTTCTACAGTTTTGCTACCGTCCATATTTTGTTGTATAAGCATTAAAGATAAACAAAATGGTGGTTTCAGGCAAGACATTGAAATTAGGCAATTTTTATAAGGATAAACGTCTGTCCTCCCCAAAGGCTTACCTTTATCCTAAAACCATGCGAGTTCTTGTAAGCATCACCCTTTTTATGCTGGCCCAAACCTTATCGGCACAAGATCAGCAGCCCTGCAGTACGGAAGCCCACCGCCAGTTCGATTTCTGGTTGGGAGAATGGACGGTTTACAAAACCGGTACCGATACGCTTGCCGGCCGCAATTCCGTCTGCCGCATCCTCGGCTCCTGCGTCATCGAAGAGAACTGGACGAGCGCTTCCGGCTGGAAGGGCAAAAGCTTTAACACCTACGACCCTGTCGATTCCACCTGGAACCAGGTGTGGGTTGACCAGTCGGGCGCCACCTACCATTTCTCGGGCCGGCGCGAAGGCGACGTCATGCAGCTATACGGCGAGACGAAGACTTTGAAAGGAGAACACATCCTATTTGACCTGGCGTTCCACTACAACCCGGAGGAGGAAACTGTCCGGCAGGTTTGGCAGATGTCGAAAGACAATGGGGAAAACTGGCGGGTGATCTTTGACGGGACGTATGTGAAGGAATAGTTTCGAAGCCGGAAGTGCGAAGTGGGACACGAGCGAAGCGACTGACGCCTGCCTGCCCGCCAGGCAAGCCTTGGCGGCC
>CAYQKY010000234.1:9699-11278 GCA_964418125.1 uncultured Phaeodactylibacter sp. | reverse complement strand
CTTACTTACACCTTTGATGTCACCAACACGGGCGATGTGACCATCTCCGGAGTGGCCATCAATGAGGACGCCTTTGACCTGCCAGGGCCCATCGTTATCACGCCTCCGGCGGATGTAGACCTGTCTCCCGGCGAAACCCAGCAGTGGACGGGCGTGTATACCCTCACTCAGGAGGATATCGACAACACCTTCGCTTCCGCTAATAGCGACGTCGACAACACCGCCAGCGCCACCGGGCAGGCTCCCGACGGCAGCGATGTCAATAGCAACCAGGACCTTGCACAGATACTGCTGGTTCCGGAAGCAAGCATCAGCCTGGACAAGACAGGCTCCCTCGATGTAGGCGCTGACGGCGTCGCCAACCCCGGCGATATCATCACCTACAGCTTTGAGGTAACCAATACCGGTAACGTGACGCTTTCCAATGTCAGCATCACCGACCCGCTCGTGGCTACCATCGACTGTACGCCGGAGGGCAACCCGATAACTGACTTAGCTCCGGGCGAGAGCATTACCTGCTCCGGTACTTACGCCATTACGCAAGATGATATCGACGCCGGCGTGCGCAACAACACCGCTACCGCTTCCGGTACTACTCCAGCCGGTGGCACCGTTGAAGATACCGATGATCACTCCGAGCCTATTCCGCAGGGTGGTGGCATCATGATCAACAAAGATGGTACTTTGGATATGGGCGCTGATGGTATTGCTAATCCCGGCGACCTGATCACCTATACGTTCACGGTGGTTAACACCGGTAACGTCACTCTTACCAATGTGATCATTTCTGATCCATTAGTGCCGGTGATCAATTGCACCCCCGAGGGTAATCCGATTGCCGACCTTGCTCCGGGAGAAAGCGTAACTTGTTTCGCCATTTACCCCATTACACAAGCCGACATCGACGCTGGTAAGAAGCCAAATACAGCTACGGCTACCGGAACAATACCCGGTGGCGGTACAATAGAGGATATGGACAGTCACTCTGAGCCCATACCGCAGTCGCCGGATATCCAACTGGCCAAAAATGGCTCCCTGGATGTAGGCGCTGACGGTGTTGCCAATGTTGGCGATATCATCACCTACAGCTTTGAGGTAACCAACACCGGTAACGTGACCCTCACCAATGTGAGCATCTCCGATCCGCTCGTGGCTACCATTGACTGTACACCGGAAGGCAACCCGATTGCGGATCTTGCCCCGGGTGAGAGTATTACCTGCTCCGGCACCTACGCCATCACGCAGGACGATATCGATGCCGGCGTGCGCGACAATACCGCTACCGCTTCCGGCACGACGCCTGCCGGCGGTACCGTGGTGGATTCGGACGATCACAGCGAACCCATCCCGCAAGATGGCGACATCATGCTGGTGAAGGGCGGCTCTCTGGATGTAGGCGCCAACGGCATCGCCAACCCCGGCGATATCATCACCTACTCCTTCCAGGTAACCAACACCGGCAATGTGACGCTTTCCAACGTCAGCATCACTGACCCGCTCGTGGCTTCCATCGACTGTGCCCCCGAAGGCAACCCGATTGCGGATCTTGCCCCGGGTGAGAGTATTACCTGCTCCGGCA
>CAYQKY010000234.1:0-9599 GCA_964418125.1 uncultured Phaeodactylibacter sp. | reverse complement strand
TCAGCATCACTGACCCGCTCGTGGCTTCCATCGACTGTGCCCCCGAAGGCAACCCAATAACGGACATTGCCCCGGGTGAGAGTATTACCTGCTCCGGCACTTACGCCATCACGCAGGCCGACATCGATGCCGGGCAGCGCGACAATACCGCTACTGCTTCCGGTACGACCCCGGCAGGTGGCGCCGTAGAAGATATGGACAGCCACACTGAGCCGATACAACAGGCTCCGGCAATAATGATCGATAAAGAGATCACCGGTGAGGACACCTACGACGAAACCGGCGACGTGATCTCCTACAGCTACACCATTACCAACACCGGTAATGTAACCCTTGCCGGGCCGTTCACGGTCGAGGACGACATCATCGGCACCCTGGCTGATTGTGCTTCCGGGCCGCTGGCTCCGGGCAACTCGGTGGTTTGCACGGCTACCTACACCATCACCCTGGATGACCTGGTAGACGGCAGCGTAACGAACGTGGCCTACGCCACCACTTCGTACAATGGACAGACAGTAACAAGTAACAATGACTCTGAAACTGCCACTGCGGAACTGGTGGCTGTTTGCCCGGGAGACGAACAACTGGATCCCTGTATGGAACAGTCGGACGTTGACGATGCGTTTGATGACTGGCTGGATGGATTCATCACTTATGGTGAATGCAGCCAGGCCATATACTACGAGGTGAACGGGCGAACCGTTTTCTCGCTGGCAAATGTAGATGCCCCGAGTTTCTGTGGAGGTTCTGTAACCATTACGCTCTATGCCAGCAGCAATTGCGGAGAGTCTGAGTCCTGTACCGCTACCTTCACGGTAGCTGCCGACGGTACAGCCCCTGTAGTTACTCCGGCGCAAGACAGGATGGTGGAATGTGATGGCAATGGCAATACAGCTGCCCTGAACGCCTGGCTGGCCTCCCACGGTGGAGCTACCGCCAGCGATAATTGCGGATCAGTTATCTGGTCGGACAATTATTCCGGGCTGAGCGATTTATGTGGAGCGACCGGAAGCGCCACGGTAACCTTTACGGCTACCGACCGCTGCGGTAATCCTACTTCAACCACGGCCACCTTCACCATCAAGGACAATACACCGCCATCCGGCGCCTGTCCGGCGGGGGTTACCGGCCTTACGGACCCATCGCAAGCACCAGCTCCGAACATCCAGCTAATTGAGAGCCTGTACTCGGATGTTTGTGGTAACGTAAGCGCCACTGTATCTACCGAAACGGAGGTCATCAGCGACTGCCAGGATTTTGAGGTGCGGCACACCTACACGATAACGGACGAGTGCGGCAACCCGACGACTTGTATCGTTACCCACGAAGGGCGCATCCCGACAGAGATCACCGGCACCTGCCCGAATATGGACCAGGCCGGATTCCAGTGCCAGGACGACGTGCCCGATCCTGACCCGGCTTACATCGCCTCCTTCTTTACCGGGGGCGACGGCCAGGCCGTAGAGGCCATCCTGTCAGATGTGAACTACTCAGAAACCTCTACCTGTGCCTGGACGGTAACCCGGGAGTATACGCTCTTCGACAACTGTGGCAACGTAAGGGTATGTACCGTCAATTACAGCGGTGAAGATACTACGCCACCACAAGGCGCCTGCCCGAGCGGCTACGAAGTGCCCACTCTGGCTGATGTGCCTGTACCGGATGCCGACTGGATCGCTTCTCATTACACGGATAACTGCAGTCAAGTAATTGTCCGTATCCTGAATGTCACGGAAACCGGAAACGCCTGTGACGGCTATACGGCCACCCACAATTACGCGGTAAACGACAATTGTGGGAAAAACAACACTACGCTGTGCTCCGTATCGTATACCGTTCCGCCTTCCAGTACGACCGTTAACGGCACCTGCCCGCCGCCGGTTACCGGCCTGCAGTGCTGGGCGGACGTGCCCGATCCGGCGACAGCCCGGACTGAGATGGAAAATGCTTTCCCGGGAGCGGTTGTAACTTACATTGGCACAACGACGGTCAATAACTACTGTACCTTCAGGATCCGGCATGCATATTCTATCAATGACCCGTGCCTTGGCCGCATCATTTGCGTGCTGGACTACGAAGGGCAAGACCTGACGCCGCCGAGCGGCGACTGCCCCAGCGGGGAAAGCGGGCTGGCATGCCAGGCAGATGTGCCGGCGCCTGACCCGGCCGCCGTTGCCGCCAGTTATTCCGACAACTGTTCTTCGGTACACGCTTACCTGATGGCAACCATCGTTGACGGCGATGACTGTGGTGACTTCAGCGTTACTTATCAGTACAACGTTTATGACGATTGTGACAACTTTATCACCTGCGAGGTGGTACACACCGGTATCGGCGCTGGCCTGAGGCCACAAGGTTCCGGAACTGTTCCGGCTGACGGTGCAACCGCATCTGAAGAGCTGGAATTCAGAGCATACCCGAACCCCACTACCGGCGAGTTGTTCCTCGAGTTTGAGAACAACAAAGGTGAACAGGCGGAACTGGTGGTACATAATGTATACGGTCAGAAGTTGTTTACCAGATCGCTGATACTGGACAGCCCGAAATACAGGCTGGACCTTCGGGACGAAGGCCTCTCCAGTGGAGCTTATCTGGTGAGTATCCGGACTGATACTCAGGTTGTTACCAAAACGGTAATTTTGAGCAAACTGTAACCGGTAACTGAAAACCTGGAAAAAGAGAGGAGCCATCCCGGAACGGGGATGGCTCCCTTTTTTTTGCCCGATGTAAAACGGGCACACTCTTTGCAGTAGACCTGAATAGTATGTCCCGATAGACTATTTGCACCAGTCATCGGGATTACACAAGCAGCTCAATCTCCATTTTTCAGAGCAAGAGCGGCTGGTTTTTATCACCTTATTCAGATCTGCTATGCCATACTTGATCGCCAACCATTTCAAACTCAACTGCTCTCCGGAAAGGTATTCCGGGGCCAACCGGACAAAGCTTTTTGTAACGCTAATGCTGGCCGGCATTCTACTGAGTTACGCCCTGCCTCTGAGTGCACAGCTCCCCTGCGATTGCACCATCCGATGGGAAGGTAATTCTTCCGATACCTGGCAAAACGGCGTAGCTGTCAGTATTCCCGGAGGGGGAGTGGTCGGTTGCGGGCAGGGGGCCGGCACCGACGGTATTGATCCCGTAGCTGGATGCGTATATGCCCCGGGGATTTTTGACGTCTCCGGTTTTCTCAACGGCTGTTTCAATCCCGATGATGGCAGCCCGGTAAGCCTCGCTCCTCCCCTTGCCGGCCAAAAGATCGCCTTTATCAACTTCGACGTCCGCCAGTTTGGGAGCACCTTTCAGTTTCAGATCAACAACCAGTCACAAACGGTAGGATGGGTACTGATGTATGTAGACCCCAACCTGGCTACTGCAGCCCTGGGCCCTGATGGGTTAAGTGGAGATTGCACTCCTTCTTCTCTGATCGCCGACGCGTGTGGGATCAACTTCACCGGCTGGGCCAACAGCACCTTTACCACGCCAGCGGTATCGAAAGCAACGAATTATTACGTTCTGGTATGGAATGCAGATGTCCAGGACCTCAATAATGATGGCGTCTATGACAATAACGATATCACTCCCCAAAACCGAGACGGCTTTAACTTCAACTTCAAAGCCCGCTACGGATGCGGAGACAGTGATGTGGTGCTGTGCAACCTGGAAGAAAGCTTTACGTCCACCGACTGCAGTTTCGACGGAAGTAGCTATACCGTAACGACAACCGTCAACGGCGCCAATGGAAATTACGGAGTGACGGATAATACCGGCCAGGCCATTTCCATAGCCACAGCCCCCTCTCCGCTGATCCTCACCAACCTGGGGGAACCCCTTCCGGTAGTGATGGGCATGGTAATGGTTACCTACCCTGCCGGTGTAAACTACGATTTTACCATTGCCGAAAATGGAGATTCCGATAACCCAAATCCGCTGAACAGCCCTGACTGTACTACTGACGTTTCCGGTACTGCGCCGGAATGCTGTACCTGTGTGGATCCTCCTGTCGTCACCTGCCCCGGCCCGGCCAGCCTCGGTTGTGATCCCGAACTGGATGTGAACGGCGTCCCCCTCAGCCTGGGTTCAGGCGGGCAGTACGCCCCGGATCCTTCCCAGATTTCCGTAATGACGGACGCCGGTTGTTCCGCAACGGTTACTTTTATAGGCGACGGCATGCCCTCAACGGCAGATGGCTGCAATTACACCCTTATTCGAACTTATCAGGCAATGAACGACTGCGGCGGCCTTTTTACCGCCTGCACCCAGGAGTTCTCCTGGAAGGTCTCCGGAAATCTAACCCTCAGCTCCTGCCCGGGTGACCCTCTGCTCGATGGCTGCTCGACGCCGGACGAGATCGATGAAGCCTGGGACAACTGGATCGCAGGATTGAATAACATAGTAGCCGGCGGCAATTGCAACCCAACGATAAACTTCTCGCCCCCGATAAACAGCCTGGAGAAACCCATGGCCTGTGCAGCAACAGAGCAGCAGGTTTCCATTCAGGTATTCGCCTCCGGCGATTGCGGGCAAACCGAACCGATCACCTGCACCTTCACCCTTGGCGCTTATCCCGGTGGGCTGGGCCTGGCATCATGCCCCGCCGACCCTTCCCTCGATGGTTGTGCTACCGAAATGGAGATAAAGGATGCTTTTTCCGCCTGGATCATAGCCCTTGAGAACATGTCGGCCACCGGTGGCTGCCGCCCTCAGGTAGCCTACTTGCCGGATCTGTCCACACTGGAGGAACCGTCCTATTGCAGTACAACTGAACAGGAAGTTTCCGTAATAGTATTTGCGCTTGACGGGTGCGGACAGACTGCACCGGATACCTGTAGGTTCACTGTTGGCCCGGCCGGTCTTTTAACCGTTTCCTGCCCGGATGATGAAACTCTGGAGAATTGCGAGACACCAGAAGAAATAGAGCAGGCTTTCACCGCCTGGCTCGGCGGCTTTGGTTCGAGTGGTGGCTGTAATAGTTCTAGTTATTACACCGTTAACGGGCAGACCCTGTTCTCTCTGGCCAATGTACAGGCCCCGGACTTTTGCGGCGGCTCCGTATCAGTTACCATCCATGCCAATGACTTATGCGGGCAGTCCGCTTCCTGCAGCGCCACTTTCACTATTGAAGGAGACGATGAGCCACCGATGATCTTTCCTGCCCGGGACACCACGGTGGAATGTGATGGCAACGGAAACCTCGCAGACCTGAATGCCTGGCTCGCCCGCCACGGCGGAGCGACAGCTATTGACAATTGCCGGGAAGTTTCCTGGACGGATGATTTTATGGAACTGGACAGCCTATGCGGCGGCGCCGGCACTGCCATGGTAACGTTCACTGCAACTGACCGGTGTGGCAACCCGGCAACGAGCACGGCCACTTTCACCATAGAAGACACTACGCCCCCGACCGGCGCCTGTCCGGAAGGGCTCACCGGATTAACCAGCCCTTCCCAGGCCCCCGGCCCGGATACTGCCGGGGTCAAAAACGCCTGGTCCGATGCCTGTGGGAGTATATCCGTAGAAGTGTTTACGGAGACAGAATTCGAGTCCAACTGCCAGGGAATGGAGTTTCAGGTTCGGCACGTATATCTCATTACCGACGATTGTGGCAACCCGGCAACCTGTATTGTTATTCACCGGGGGCTGATGCCGGCGGAGATCACCGGCGATTGCCCGGATGGGCAAACGGGCCTGCAGTGCAGGGATGAAGTTCCCGGGCCGGGCCCCGAATACATTGCCACCCTATACACCGGCGCCGATGGATTGCCTGTTACCGCTATACTGTCCGGTATTGATGATTCGGAAACAGATAGTTGTGATTTCTATGTAACCTATGAATACACCATTCATGACAATTGCGGAAACACTACAACCTGTGAAGTCACCTACAGTGGAGAGGATACTACTCCTCCCCAGGGCATTTGCCCGGACGGAGGGGTGGTAAACGCACTGGCCGATATACCTACCCCGGATGCCGATTGGATCCGCTCCTTCTATACGGACAACTGTGGAGAGGTGGAGGTGCAGGCCCTGAATGTCACCCAGACAGGAAGCTTTTGCGAGGGTTATGTGGCCACACATACCTACCTTATCCGGGATGAATGTGGAAAGAACAACACTACAATGTGCACAGTGACTTACACCGTGCCGTCCGCCAGCCCGCTCAACGGTTCCTGCCCGGAAAATATCACTGGCCTGCAGTGCTGGGCTGATGTGCCGGCCCCGGCAGAAGCTCAGGATACCATGGAGCTGTATTACCCTATGGCAGCTATTACCTACATTGGCAGTACTACTGTCAACAACTACTGCCAGTTTACCATACGGCACTCCTTTTCCATCGATGACCCCTGCGCCGGCCGCATCATATGTGTGCTTGAATACAGCGGAGAGGACCTTACACCTCCGGAAGGCAGCTGTCCTTCCGGCCTGGATGGTTTGGCCTGCCAGTCAGACGTTCCTGCTCCTGACCCGGCGGGAGTGGCAGCCGGATATACCGACAACTGCTCTTCTGTGCATGCCTACCTGATAGAAACGATTACCGATGGCGAGGACTGTGGGGACTTCAGCATTACTTACCGGTACAATGTCTATGACGATTGTGACAACTATATCGTATGCGAGGTGACTCACACGGGCGCCGGCCCGGCGGCCAGGCCGGAGAGGGGCCCCGGCCGTGTAGAAGTAAGCCATCCGAAAAAACGGAACGCAGAGCCCAATGTGAAAGCCTATCCGAACCCGACCTCGGGCGAGTTGTTCCTGGAGCTTGAAAACCTGGATAAGGAAAGCGCAGAAATGATGATCAGCGATGCCTACGGCAGGCCGCTCCTGCTCAGGCCTCTGCCGGCAGACAGGCCCGTATACAGGTTGAACCTCATAGAGGAAGGCCTCTCCGGCGGCGCTTATCTGATCAGCGTCCGGACAAATTCCAAACTGATCACCCGTAAGGTAATTCTCAGTAGCCCTTAGAGATGTTTGGAGGCCGCTTTTTGACCAAAAGGGTGGCCTCCAAACATCTCTTAAAGTGCCGGGCGCCACGAACGGCAACCGTTCACCATTGCTTATTCCTTTCAAAGGCGCCTTACCCCCTCTGTTCCGCAGGGCCAGACATCACTTTTTTCATCAATTGTAAACCCCAGAGTTTGTACAGCTCATAATTTTTTGCTTTCTTTACACAAGTTTTCAACCGCTCCCGTCTACAGCTAACAGTTTCCAGAAAAAAACGGAGGGTCAAACAAACAGCCTACTTACAGATCGCATTCATGAGGTTTTACCGCCAGTAAGCCTATCCTTTGATTTTTCTAACCCTTACAAAAACAGATCCTGGCTTCTGATCTTGCCGGTGAGCCTTCAGTTTATTTTTTGCCGGCTGGAGCTTGTCTATGGCAAAGGCCAATGCCGGAATTGCCCTCCCGTTATGCACAGGAATAACGCATTTTAATCAGCTTAACAAATTACAAGATTTACCAAGGACTTAATCCGTTTTTTGGGCCCTGCCCGAAAGGTTGCTGTGAATTCTATTCTCAAATACTTACATTAAATGAAGAACACATACCAATTGAGGGAACTGAATATGGCCCTGGAAACTGGCCTCTTTCCCAAATCGCGCATTTCTTTTGTTGTGATCGCCTTTCTGATCACTTTTTGGCAAAACCCGGTAATGGCGCAGAACGACACGCCCTGCGAATGCGTCCAGAGATGGACGGAGGGCGCCACCTGGAACCCGGACGGGTCGATCAATGATGCTCCGAATGCCCCGGCGCCTAATGGGATCATCCGCTGTGGAAGTTCGGCCGAGACGCAGTCGCAGGTATCTCCCATAAATAATTGCGTATACAATTCAGCCCTGTTTGAAATTGACCCTACCCAGGCGCCCTGTGTTGACCCCAGTACCGGAGCCAATGTTACGGTATTACCTCCCGTCGACGGGCAGCCCATCATCTGGCTGAATTTCGATGTCCGGCCCAGTGCGGGCAGCTTTCAGGTACAGATCAATGACAACAATGAAAATATTGGCTGGGCCTTGTTTTCTTCGGATTCCATCACCACCGGCACCTACCTGAACTCCCTGTCCGGTTCTCAGATCAGCGGGGACTGTGATGGAACACAGCTGACCCTGCGCGCCTGCGGCGTAGAGAGTTCCAACACCTGGAACACCCTTCCGGTACCCAATTTCACCAAAACCACCAACTATTACCTGGCCATCTGGGACCAGGACGCCGACGGGACCGTGCAGGTCAACAACTTCAAGGCCCGCTACGGCTGCGGAGACGCCAATATCCTGGTATGCTCCATCGAGGGAGACCTCGACACCCTCTGCAATGGTGATGGAAGCACCTACACCCTGGAGATCAATGTCGATGGCATCAATGGAGAATATATCGCCTATGAACGAAACCTGCAGGTGTTTATCGATACGATCTGCCTGGCCAACAATTCGGAAGACCCGCCGGTTACTTCTGGCACCTTCCAGTTTACCTACAATGCAGGGGACAGCTACGATATCATTATCTTCGAATCCACAAAAGACCCGGATTCCGTCCCCCTCACCCCAATTGTAACGCCGGATGACAACTGTTTACACCCTACGCCGTTTCCCGACAACCCCGCCAGCAACGGCAATGCCGATGACTGCTTCCTGATATTTACCGGCGGGCCCCTGCCTTCAATGCTGGAATGCGGCGCCATTTCGGATGTCCCCGTCTCCTGTGATGGTAATGGCAGCGACGGAACAGCGACGGCCTTCCCTTCCGGAGGCACGCCTCCTTATTCCTATTTATGGGATAATGGAGAGGATACCCAAACGGCCACCATGCTGGACCCCGGCCTGCATACGGTTACCATCACCGATACGCTGGGATGCTCCGTTATCTGTGAAGTGAATATCCTGCCCGCCCAGAATTGCTGCACCTGCGAAAACCCTCCGATGATCGAATGCCCGGATGACGTGGACCTGGGCTGCAACCCTCCATTGGATGCCAATGGAATACCTCTCGCTTTGGGCGCCGGCGGCCAGTATGAGCCGGATATCAACCTGGTTTCCGTCATGACCGACAATATGGACTGTACGGCAACCGTCACCCATCAGATGGACCTACTGCAAACGAGCCCCGACGGGTGCAATTTCACCCTGATACGAACCTACCGGGCAACGAACGATTGTGAAGGGCTGTTCGCCGAATGCCTTCAGGAATTCACCTGGATTACCGATAATACGTCCCCTACCTGGGACCAGGCGCCGGGAGCTCTCGATGTCAATGAGGTTTGTGCAAGCGATGTAGTGGTTCCCAACCCGCCGACAGCTACCGATAATTGCCCGGATAATATGGTCACCGTTACTGTTCAAAGCGACATAACCACTCCGGACCCGATCAACTGCGGAGATCAGTATACCCGTGTGATCACTTATATTGCCACTGATGATTGTGGGGACAATGAGTCCGTACCCTATACCGTCACCATCACCGTCAACGACGATGTGGCCCCAACCTGGGATCAGATGCCCGGCGATTTGGATGTTAACGAAACCTGCGCCGCAGACGTGGTGGCCCCCAACCCGCCGACCGCAACGGACAACTGCCCGGACAATATGGTTACCGTCTCCG
>CAYQKY010000233.1:0-11301 GCA_964418125.1 uncultured Phaeodactylibacter sp. | reverse complement strand
TCCGGCTCTCCGGGCAATCCCATGGTTTTAGCCCTGGATTCGCATATGGTTATATGGTTATAGGGTCTCTGTCCAGGTACTAAAAATCACCCGATCGGGTGAGAGAAAAAACCGGGCAATGAGGGATATTAGCGGCCTACTTAAACTAAAAACGCACATGATCCCTTATCGACTATCAACCGCCGCTCTTTGCCTGCTCATGGGGTGGCTTTCGCTGCACGCCCAGCCGGAATGGCGGCGCGATTCCGTATGGAACGACCGGGGTGTTCCGATCACTTCCGAATTTGAACCGAACACGCGTATTTATATCCCGGCCTACGCCGGGAATGGGCAGCCCTCCGAGGTGGCCTTTACCCGCCTGAATGCATTCGGGGAATGGGAGAACCGCCGCCGCCGCACGATGGACTACGATGGCGACAACCTCAGCCGCCTGCTTGTCGAGCGCTGGGACGCCAACGGCCAGCAATGGGTGGGCCAGACCCGACGCCTTTTCACCTACAACAACCAGGGCCGGTTAACCCAGCGGCTGGTGCAGATGGCCGACATGCCCGGCGCCCCACTGGAAAACAGCGCCCGCTGGGGATACACTTACCTCCCGAACGGCAATGAGGAGCAGATCATCTACCAGCAATGGCAGAACGGCGACTGGCGGAACAAACGCCGACAGCTTTTCAGTTATAATGCGGACGGAGAACTGGAAACCCAAACCCTCGAGCTGTGGAACGAGGACAACAGCAGCTGGGAAGGCGCCTTCCGCCGCCAGTGGAGCTATGCACCCAATGGGTTCAACATCAGCGAGCTTACTACCCAGCGCTGGGAGAACAATAACAGCTCCTGGGGGAATGTGTCCCGCCGCCAGTTTTTTTACAACAATGCCGGTTTCTGGCAGGGTACTGTTTTTCAGGAATGGGATGCCGGCGCCGGAGTATGGCAAAACCAAAGCCGGGAACTCCACCAGCTCAACGCCCAGAATAATATGGACAACCTCCTGTTCCAGCTCTGGAACGGCGCAGAGTGGGAAAGCCGGGTGCGGGAAACGACCCGGATGAATAACCGTTCGCTGAGCACAGTCATCGAACAGCGGGATCTCGCTTCCGGGGAGTGGGAGCGCGTCACCCGCTACGGCACTCTTTTTTCACCGGACGGCAGGGTGCTGGAAGATATTCGGAACCAGGTGTGGGAGGACAACGCCCAGGAATGGCTCAATGACTCCACCACCATCCGCTACACCCACTACTGGTCAGAGGTTATGGTGTCGGCCGAAGAAAGAGAAGCCGGGGCGGCCCTCTGCAAGGTGCCCAACCCCTATCAGCCGGGAATGCCCATTTCCTGTGCCTCCGGAATGCCGGGCCAACCACTGGATGTCCGTTTGTACGACCTGCTGGGGCGGCAGCTTTACCAGGCTCAAACCCATTCTCCGGAACAATTCAGCATCGACATGGCATTGCCTTCCGGGACTTACCTCCTGCAGCTGTCGCAGGGCGCCCGGGCCCGGCAGGCTCAACTGCTCATCGTATCTCATTAGGCCACCCTGTTCTCAAAATAGACTGATCCATGAATAAGTTATATTTCCTGCTTTTCTTCCTGCTCCTGTCCGGCGCCCTTACGGCCCAGAAGGATCTTCCCTCCCGCCAGGCAGAGCCCGGCATCGCCGAGCGCACCTGGCCGGTTGACAGCTGCCTGTACTTCCAGCTGCCTATGGACTTCCGCATTGCGAAGGTCCAGTCCGGCCCGGGAGGCAACACCCTGGCCACGATGCAGTTCCGCTCGTCCGACCCCGGCGGCATTGTCTTTCAGGGCAGGGGGCGGTCCCTGCTGGACTCCCTTGCTGTTCTCCTTCCTGGCGGGCAATGGTCGCCCGGACAGACGGGCAAAGGGACGATCGTCCTGCCGGATTCCGCCTTCGGCAGCGGCCCCGGGGCCGACAATTTTATGCTCCCCATGCCCGCCAATGGGTTCATCTTTGAGATTGTTGGAATTGTGGCTGACCCGCCCCTGCCCATCGTCTTGCAGGTGTGGGATCTTACGACGGAGGACTAATCCAGGCGGTACAAGTTAACGGCTTCTAGGAGCCTGTCGGAGAAGCCCTTGATGGACTGCAAGCGGCAAATATTGTTCTGCACTTCGTTGCTCGTCAGTCACGTAGCTTCGGCTATGCTCCTTCCTCGACGCCTTGTTCAGAACAATATTTGCTCGCTTTCGCCTCATCAGCACTTCTCCGACAGGCTCCTAGGCTACCCCCAAAAAACCAAAAAAAGATGGCTTTCGCCCCGAGGGAACACCTATCTCCCAGACGAGCCCGAATATCAGGTCCGTTCCTGTACGGGGGGGGTAACCAAATTGCTCAGCGTAGCTTTTGGAAAAGTAGGAAGGGTCATTAAAGCCTACCCGGTAGGCCACCTCTGCTACACTTAGGTCGGTTTTTTGCAGAAGTTGTCGGCCATGGTGCAAACGAAAAGCCCGCAGGTAAGAAGAGGCCGATTGCCCGGTTAAGGCCTTTGTTTTTCGATACAATTGAGATCGGCTGAGCGACATCTCTTTTGGGTACTTGCCGGTAACCAGCTGAGCCATGCCCTGAATGACGGTGAGCGGCGTCCGAAACTCATGAGTGATGTTGGTATACAATCGATTCTTTATTTCATCTATTTCCTTCAGGCGGATAGATTCCTGCTCAGCCAATTACTTGTTGAGTAGAAAACGATAGAAAAGATAAGCCAATCCCATAGCCAAAAGAAGGTAAAGGGCCTTAGCCCACCACGTCCAGTACCAGGGAGGGCGGATCCCGAACTCAAACGACAGGGGCGCGCCGCTAACCCCATAGGTATTGGCAGCTGCGACAGAGAAGGTGTACTTTCCCGGGCTCAGGCCCTGGAAGCGGGCCGTTCGTTCACTGCCTACTTCCTCCCAGGAATCAGTGATCAAGGTATTGTGTTTTAGGAGGATACAGGTGCGGCCAGCAGGGCTGCCCTGGCGCTATTCATAAACGATATCCGGCAAAGTTTTTTTCAGTTCATCTATGATCTCCTCGTTTGGCCGGGCCTAAAAGATATTTTGCATTTTTTTCTGTCACAATAAATCCGATTGCGACAAAAAGTAAACTCATTCCGAGCAGTACGTAGATCATTGTTTCGAATTTCGTCTGGCTCACTCATACAAAAACACCTCCCCCGATTCCGCATACCCTTTCATCCTCCGGATCGCCCGTTTCATCTGCCCCTTCCAGAATACCTTACCAAAGAACCAGTGGAAAGGATAGGCCAACAGGCTGTTGGAATACAAGGTATACACCCAGCGCACCTTCACTACGTTGTCGCTGATCTCTTCAAAGAACAGCTCCCCCTGAAATTCGGTGAACCCCATGCTCCACTGCCGGAACTCCGCTACGCCCCATTTCCAGTATTTGTTTTCGTCCCGGGCATAGACTTCATCCACTCCGATCTCACCACCCTTTGAGATCAAGTTTTTGGCGGAATGAGGTATCCGCCGCCCACCCGGTTGTCCCCAGGTGCTATCATCCGTGAATTTCACAACGGCCGGCGCCAGCCCGTATCCGGTGAGGAATTGGGTGGCATCTCCCAGGATGGGCGTTTTAAAGGCTCGTTCCAGGGAGCAATGGAATGTCGCTTCTACTGCTACAATGGTTTTCATAGGTAAAAGGTTTCACGGGATAATTTGCCAGTCTCCGACTTGCGTAAATAAGCTATTCAAGCGGCATTCGCAAGTCGGAGATTTGCCGTTATACCGCATCGAGGCTACAGCCTCTCGCGAACGAGAAGCAGGGATGGGATAAGGGGAGCGTTGGTCAATGATGTTTTGTTTATGAGGGTTAAGGCGGCTTTTACCTCACCGCTATCGCTCGATGTTCCTTTCGATCTTTTCCCGCAGTTGAATCAACTTTTCTTCTGTTTGCGCATAAAAGCTCAGGATGAAACGCCTGTTCATCTGTATCTTCCATAAATAACTCAACAGTATGTTTTTTTCCGCCTCAGGAATACTCAGGGGCAGTTGCATGCCGGCTATATTTCCTTTTTCATCAAATTCGAAGTTTGGCGCCACTTTATTGTTTATGGCTGCAAAGTAATTTTTCTGGTACTGCATCTCATCGTATTCCTCTTCAAACTTTTTCAGTATGTTATAGTCGTATTCGTACAGCGTAATGATCTCAAGCCGTAGAGCATCATCTTTGATCAATTCCAACCCTCTGGACTTTAAAGTTTCGTAACCAGAGCTGTTTTGTATGGAGATGTAGTCTCTCGTTAAATTGAAATAGTGCATGGCCAGCGTATCCAGATCCACTGGCCGCCCTTCAAGTATGTTGCGCCAAAACTTGCAGGCCAGTATCCCCTCCTCATGCCCCCTTTTGTTGATCCTTAGGTCTTCAATATCCTTTTCTAACCCGTTCGAGATCTCGGCCAGTATCTTGTCGGCCGCTTCACCGTCCCTTCGGTTTTCATTCCAGTTGTTTAGTGCAAATGCCGAAATAACGGCAACGAAAATGGACAAAAATTCAAAACCGTATTTTTTCCAGTTTCCAGTTCTTGATTTTTTCATTTTTTATCGACCCGATTTCATGGTTTTCAATTCATTTAAGAGCATGTTTGGATGCTTTTGGTTCGACAACCACAAGATTAAGTACAACAAAACTTTCCAGCAGGAAATAAGCCACCCCCAAAACCGTCAGCTGCGGGTAGTAATAAACCACCAGCCCCAGGGTCAGGCCACAGTACAGCAGGTTGGCCACCGCTATGCCTCTCAGAGCTTGTTTGGAGGCCAATCTTTGAGCTGCAAAGGCTCCTTTTTGGGTGAGGAAAAAATGGCAGCTCAGGGAGTAGAGGGCAAAAACGCCGGCGATGGCGGCCAGCGGGTAAAGCACCTTCGGAGGCATGCCGAAAACGGGCTCCCACCGCACCATAACGACGCCCAGGAGGAAGGCGGACAGCAGGGCGCCGAGGCCGTCGATCAGGAAGAGTTGTTGGGGGGATAAGGCGGCTACGCGCCTGGCAATCTTCATCATGCTCGTTCTTTTTACGCTTTCTTTCGGAGTTCGACGCCGGTGCGTTTTTTCAGTTTTTCTTTTTTCATCGTTTTTGTGTTTTCCTTTAGAGCCTGGAGGTTTTTGCTTTGTTGCCTAGCTTTGCCCCTCAAACATAAGTCGGAGCGCAACAGGAAGTTGCACCCCGACAGTTCGCCCTCGGGCGCATTACTTACTCACAACACCCCTCCAAAGCAAACAGCTCCGCCACTTCCTGCTGCGACAACGCCCGATTCTTGATATTACAATTCAATCATTTCATTTTGACGACGAGATACAGCTGTTAGCTGATTATCTGGAACGGCTGCTAAAAAGCCACGAACTGGATGTGGTCACTGGCCGCCGGCTGGGCGGGCAGCAGCTTTCCAATGCCGTACAGGAAAAAATCAAGAGTTGTGACGCCATGGTGTTGTTTTTGTCGAGACGAGAAAACGGCCGAACCAACGATTGGGTCAAGCACGAGCGCTCGCTGGCCGTGGCCCAGGGCATTCCGTTTATCGCCATCATCGAGGAAGGCGTAACGGACAATGGCCCCTTTCAGGAGTTTGAGTATATCTATTACGACGGCGAAGACTTTCTGGAGCCGCTGGTGTCCGTATCGGAAACCATATTCCAGTGGAGAATTAAACTGGGCGAACTTATTGAGGTTTACGTAGAGCCAAGCGAGATCAATGAATCGATCCGGTCTAGCCTGAATGATATCAATACCAAAGTAGAATACCGCTATCTGGATACTTTTTCCGCTTCTCTCTATTCCGACTGGCAAGAGGCGGATGTCATTCCCAAAGCGGGCGGTGTAAGCCTGTACCTTAAGAGCGTTCGCCGCGGCGCGGAGATTCAGCTCAAAGTAACGGCGAACGGACGTATCGGCCAATCTGTCTTTACCAGTCAAAATCCAAAAATTGAAGTAGCATGGACTTAGGCAGAGAATACATCATCAAGCAGACTTACCGGCCTTCCACCCGGATAGCCCATTACTACGATTGGGCTATCTGGGTAGAAAGCGGAAGTAAAAGCATCGATAATATCGAAGAGGTTGAGTATCTGTTGCATTCTTCTTTTCCGGAACCGCTGCGGGTATGTAAAGACCCGGCAGGCAACTTCCGGCTGCATGCCTCCGGCTGGGGCGAGTTCTCCATACGAATCCTCATCCGCGAGAAAGATGGCCAGATGCTTCGAACCAGTCACTGGCTGGACCTCAGTTCCGAAAACCCTGATGCGCCCGCGCCTGTGAAAAAGCAACATCGCGACCCTGAGCCGGGAAGCCGCCTGAAAAGTGTCTTCCTCTCCTTCGACAACTCCCAGACCCGCCTGGCTATGGATGTGGCCAAACAATTATACGATATCGGCCTGGAAGTCAAATCTTCCGTCCAGACTGAGCCGGGAAAATCTATCAAAGAAAATATTGAGGAAGCTATAAAATCCTCCGATGTAGTTATTACGATCAAATCCGGCCGCAAGGCCGGTAAATGGCAGGAACTGGAGGAGCAATACGCCAGAGAGAAAAACAAGACAATTATCCCCCTCAAAGAACTGGGCCTCAACCGAATAGAACCGGACCTCGACTATACCAGCAAGCTGAAAAGCGTGGCGGATAAGTTGAAAAAGTATAAATAGGGAAGGATGGAGGATTGAAGGGCTCAGCCCGCTATCAATGGCTGCAATGAGCATCCGGTATCAGCAAATCATAGCAGAAAATCAGCAGACAAGAGAAAGTTGCCTGCTGACAGCGGAATGACTTTCTTGGAGAGTCAAAGCGGGAATGGATGTCTGTCTTGTCCAGTAACCTCTTACTCCTCCATATACCCACCCACAAACTCAACCAACGCCTCCCCGTGCAAATTCTTGGCCACCACCGTCCCCTCCGCATCCAGCAAAAAATTCGCGGGGATCGTCTGCAGGCGCAGGGCTTCCATCAGGGGGGCGTCGTCGCCCTGCAGGTGAGAGGCGTGCAGCCAGCGGTGGGCGCCGTCTTTTTCGATGGCGCCTTTCCATGCTCTTTCGCTGCCGTCCAAAGCATATCCAATTACCTGAAAGCCTTTTTCGTGGTATTTATCCCACAGGGGCGCCAGCACGTCCCGGTTCTCGCGGCGGCAGGGGGCGCACCAGGAGGCCCAGAGGTCGAGCAGGGTAAGGCGCCCGCCCAGGAGTTGATACAAGGCGGCGGTATCTCCCGAAAGCATGGGAAGCAGATAGTCCGGCAGTTGATCTCCTTTCAGTACGGGCAGTTGCTCCCGGCTGGTTTTATCGCAAAGTTGCACCACCCACGGATGCTCGGGGTGTTGGCCCTGCCACTTTTGGCACTGAGCAACCAGGAACTCCGGCACCCGCTCATAGTCATTCTCCGGGCTCACCCACCGGACGGCCACCAGCGCCGGCAGCAGGTGATCGGTATTTTGGGCGAAGTCCATCAATGCCTGCTGAAAGCCCCGCCGGGCTTTCTCTTCCTCCAGCAGTTGCTCCGCGTTGTTGCCCTCCGCATCAGGGGCCGGCAGGAATTGCCGGGCAGCCTCCAGGCGAATGTCTCTCAACTGGAGCAAAGCGGCGTTTTCCGGGGAAGGGTTTCGGATGGAAAAGCTGCTTTGGAAGTGATCTATGGCGGCGGTGACTTCCAGCTTGGCTCCGTTTTTCCAGATTACCGGGAAGTAATTGGCCGTGGCCGGGCCCTCATTGTCCAGCCGGTTGGCGAAGCGCTCTCCTTTTTGCTGGACCGCCAGCTCGAGTAAAACCGGGCCGGGGGCGCCAGGAAGGTTTTTAAAAGCGAAGCTGCCGTCGGCCTGGACCGCTGCGGAATCCAGCACCTGTCCGGTAAAGCTGGCAGCCACCTCGTCCAGGGAGCGGGGTTGGATGAGGTAAACCACAGGGGCCCGGCCGTTATCGGACGGCAACTCCAGGGTTCCGGAGAGGGGCGCCTGTTCGGTGCAGCTCGTCAGCAGAGCGGGCAGCAAAAGAAAAAAGAAGCAGGTCCGTTTCATTTCCAGGGATTGAGGCCCTAAAGATAAGTAGCCGGACATATTTAGGTTGAGTATAAAATCAGGCAAAACCCAGGAGGCGCAGGGAATGCGCCGCCTGGGATGCCACGCCAGGGTGCGGTTTCCTACCGTGCCCTGGCTTGAACCTTGCCCTCGGTTTATACTTAATTTAAATCTGTCCGCCTACTTACTACTACTTTGTTACTTTAAAAAAGCCGCTTGGCGGCGAAAATTTAAATTAACAAAGTAGCATTACTTACTCTTTGATAACCTTCTCAAAATACCGCCTGGCCTCGTCTTTGATCTCGATGAAGTATACCCCCGCCGGTAAACCGGGATCAATGGGGAAAGAAAACGCGTTCCTCCCGTTATTCAACCGTCCCCGGTACAGTTCCTGCACCTGTTTTCCGGAAGGGTCGATGAGTTTGATCTGCGCCTGGCGGCTGCCGGTGCTGGAAAATTCAAGCGCCAGCATATCCTTCGCCGGGTTGGGAAAGGCCTTGATGTCCTGAATGCCGGAATGGAGATCGCGGGTACTGGTGCTGACCAGTGAAAAATCGAAAGAGTTGATGTTAAAAGCGTCGGATTGCGCCTGTGCCTGCATGGTGTAAAACCCTTCTTCGAGATAGATCGATGTGGTGAAGTCCCTCCAGTTTTGCCATCCATTGGTGGAAGTATAGTCGACTTCTGTTTGCAGCGCATCGTCAAACTTGAGCAGTAAGGCGCCCCCGGCAAAACCGGATATCCGGCTCACCACCTGGTATTGGCCGGGCTGGGTGATCTGCACCCGATACCTCATCCAGTCGCCGCCTTCGATGTAACCCACATTCAGGCCGCCGCCAACATCCGAACAGGGTTCGGTCTGTATGCCGTTCATCTCGAAAAAATCTTCGGCTTCCACTCTTCCGGGGATGATGTGCACAATGGCCCCGCCGCTCACAGCATTGTATACATAAAAATCGTCCAGGTTGTCCAGGATCAGATCTGAAGAGGCGATATTTCCTCCGGAATAGGACAGGGTTACCGCTTCCTGCGGCTGGATCGGGGTGTTCAATGAAAACAAGAGGATGCTTCCATCAAAACCGGCAGTGCTGATGGTGTTGATGATGCCGGGGCTGGCCACTCCGTCGATCCTGATCTCAAAGTCGCTGTTGGCGGCATCCATGGCCGTGATGTGATCGGAAAACGCCAGCAGGATGGTGGCGCCGTCCTGGCTGGTAGTAGCAGCATAGGGCAAGAGTTTCTCAGCGGCAGTTTCGGCGGGAAACTCCTGCAATCCATGCCGGTATTCAAACAAAGGGGCGTAATCGTCATCCTCCACATTGATGGGGATCTGCGCCATTTCCCGGGGCCAGGAATGCGTCAGTTGGCCGGAAGGCTGATAGTCGCCGAAAAGCACCTCGGCGATGCCCCCGCCTTCGGTACCCGGGTACCAGGCGGCGATCATGGCGTCGGTATAGGGCAGCATTTCGCCGAGGATCATCGGCCGGCCCGAGATCAGCACGGCGACGGTGGGGATGCCGGATTCCTTAAGGCGCTTTATCAAATTGATATCTGCTTCCTCCAGGTGGAGCGAGGCCCGGTCGCCCTCTCCTTCGGCATAAGGGATCTTTTCGCCCACAACGACAACGGCCACATCCACAGAGCCGCTGTAATCTCCATTGGGGGAATAAATGACTTCACTATTGCCGACCACATTTTCAATGCCGGTAAGGATGTTCGTACCGGGAGTGATGTTGCCGGTGGCGCCCTGCCAGGTGATCGTCCATCCGCCGCATTGAGCGCCCAGGTCGGCCGCCAGCGTTCCTGCTACAAGGATGGTTTGGCCGTCCTTCTGAAGGGGGAGGACATCGTTTTTGGCATTTAATACCACCATCGATTCACGGACGGCCTGCCGGGCGACATCCCGGTGCTCCGGAGCGCCCACCGAAGCCGCCAGCGAAGGGTCGGTAAAGGGTTCCTCGAACAGGTTCAACAGCAACTTCTGCTTCAGTATCCTTCTCACCGCATCATCTATTCTGTCCTCACTTACTTCACCATCTTCCACCAGGCTGATCAGATGGCTGATGAATACCTCGTAGCGGTCCGGCACCATGACCATATCGATGCCGGCATTGATGCCCCTTTTTATCGCCGTCCGGTAATTTTCATCGATCTGGTCCACCCCCTTCCAGTCGGAAATGATGAAGCCTTCAAAACCCAGTTCGCCTTTCAGTACATCGGTCAGCAGATAATCGTGGCCGTGCAGTTTTACGCCGTTCCAACTGTTGAAAGAGGCCATTATAGAGCCCACGCCGGCGTCAATGGCATCGATGTACCCCTCCATGTGAATGTCGCGCAGGATGGCCTCCGACACTTCGGTATTGCCCTGGTCTCTGCCGCCGGTTGTGCCTCCGTCGCCCACAAAGTGTTTGGCGCAGGCCAGGATGGTTTCGCCGGCGCTTAGATCTGTGCCTTGTAACCCAAGTACCGATTCCCGGGCCATGATCTTTTGCACCTCGGCCGTTTCGCCGAACCCTTCGTAGGTTCGGCCCCAGCGCTCATCGCGGGGGACGGCGATGCAGGGGGCGAAGGTCCAGTCGATACCGGTGGCCGCCACTTCTCTGGCGACGATCTGGTTGGCCGTTCTGGCCAGGCCCGGGTTCCAGGTACACCCCATTCCGATGTTGTGGGGAAAAATGACGGCTCCGCGCACATTATTATGGCCGTGCACGGCGTCTACGCCATAGATGAGGGGGATGCCCAGGCGGCTTTGTAAGGCGATGCTTTGGAAGTTGTCGTACATGCTGGCCCAACTGCTTGCGGTGTTGGGGGTAGGGGAGGAGCCTCCTCCGCTTAAAATGGACCCGATGCCATAGGTAGCGATGTCCTGTATATTTTCAAATTCTCCTCTTTCCACCTGCGTCATCTGGCCGGCTTTTTCTTCGAGGGTCATCAGGGCCAGTATGCTGTCGGCCATCTGATCCACCGTCTGGGCGGTGGCGTTCAGGGTGATCAGGAAGGTGGTTAAAATGGCGAAAGTGTATCTCATCTATCAGAGTGTTTAATTTTAGGTAATTGGTGTAAGATACGCACTGTGAGTTAAAGCCAGATAATTTACCTGTCAGCCAGTTGTGGAATTGGTATTTCCAGGACCAGTCGTTCAGGAACAAGGCCAATAATGCCGCCAGATAGAACAGGAGGAGGAGGAGGGTATGCTTTCCTCTTTTCATATCGTTCATAGCAATATCTTCTCAAAACAAATACGGGCGCAGTTGCGATTTGTCCCCGGTACTCGGATGAATAAACTTACTGAAT
>CAYQKY010000232.1:0-11378 GCA_964418125.1 uncultured Phaeodactylibacter sp. | reverse complement strand
TACCAAATTTCATTCGGTAGCGCCCTCCGCGCGTAATTTTCAGGGTAGACCCTACTGTCAACAACAGGGCATGTAACTGTAACGCTGCAAAGCTTATTCATATTCTTTTATCTCCCCCAGTGAGAACCAGTGAACAGATTCCACTGCAATTTGGCAGAAGCCGTAAAATGAGTTGAGTTGTCGGAAGAATAATACTCCTTATCGAGCTTAGAAAGCCCGCAGCCCAATTCGAATAGAAAAGACTGATTCCTATTGCTGCGCCGAAAACCTTCGTTTGACCACCCCCCTATCAAGAAGACATTCCGGGACTGGCCAAAGGAGCGCCCTGCCCTAATGAAGCATCCATTCCGCTTAATTTTGTTCTTTCGTTCCTTGTAAAACTTCTGCTCGAAAAACGTGGCGCCTGCCGACAAGACGCCACCGTTCAACAGGATTAGTTCCCCTTCATAATCATCATGCCATAGAGAAGGGGCATAAAATAGGCCAGCGTCAAGTGCCATGTTGGGCTTCAGAAAATATCGCACCGGTAGCCCAAACCAACTACCAGATTCACCAAGCAATGCAAATCCGACTGACATTTTGCGGTTGCCATATTCAGTAGGAGAAACAACTACCTTGGCAGGCTCTGTTTTTGCCCTAGGTGTCGCTGGCAAAGGTGTTGAGTTTGCTTTGGGCGCCGGTCCATAGTGCGGTTGTGGGGTAGGCCTCACGTATTTGTAGGTCGTGGATTTGTTTTCACTTCCCCAGAAGACACCACAATAAGGACATTTCTCTCCCACTCTCGAAGTTACCGGCACCGCGCGCTTGCAATTTCCACATCTGGCACTTATGACATAAGGCTGACTGAATACAGAAAAAGTTAAGATGCAAAGCAGCAAGGAAAAAAGTGTTTTCATGGTGACTTGTTTTTGATTGGAAAAAATAAATCAGAAGGTCAACAACTTTATATCCCCGCGAGAGTAATGAAGTCAACAGTTCCGAAGGAAAACCTTGCATAAAACAGGAAAATCCTTGCCACTAGCTAGTGGCAAGGATTTATAATTCAACACTTCCCCATTACCTTCGCCACTGCATTTCCACCTCCAGCTCCGTAGCCAATATTACTGAAAGCTTGCGGATATCTCAGTTATATTTTCACAATTTTTTCAACCCCGATTTTTTCCCCGAATGAGACAGAAAGCCAGTAAACTCCGACAGGTAAGTGGCTGAAATCTAGTGATTTGTCAACTTGCCCTGACTGGAAGTTGAAAATTTCAGAAAACAGCTTTTGCCCCCGGGCATCGAACAAGGAAACATTTATGGTAGATTGCGGCTTCCCTTTGAGAGAAAGCGTAAAATGGCCATCGTTAGGATTTGGGAAAACTGTGAAGTTTTCAAGTGGCAAGACGTCCTTTAATCCGGTTATGACTTCGACGGCCTGTGTAAACGAAGTGGAACCACAATCGTTTGTCGCAGTTAACGTCACTTCATATTCGCCGGGATGGGAGTAGGCATGAGTGGGGGAAGCTTCCATACTGTTCTGCCCGTCGCCAAAATTCCATTCGTAGGTGATGGCATTAACAGATGTATTGAAAAACGAAACGGTATCGGTATTTTCATTGGTGGAAAAAGTAAAATCAGCCAGAGGAAGGTCATTTGTCACGATGAATCCTGCCTGATAAAAAGAGTCGCAGGCTAAAGCATTACAAACTACTAAAGAGACATCGTAAACGCCCGCAGAAGGATATGTCACCACCGGATTTTGTTCACTTGAGGTGGCAGGTGTACCACCGTGGAATGTCCAGGAGTATGTAGCCGCATTTACAGACGATTGGTTTTCGAAAACTACCTCGAATGGTACGCAGCCTGCTGTATCTTGAGCGGAAAAGTGTGCGACGGGCGGTGTGATGATTTCAACAGATTGGACCATTGTTACAGTATCGCAAAGATTCATTGCTGTCAAGGAGACCACATAAAAGCCGTCGGTTTCATAGGTATGCGTTGGGTTCGATTCGGTTGAAGTTTGTCCGTCGCCGAAGTCCCAGAGGTAGCCTTCTGCCCATACCGATGAGTTAGAACAGATGATAGTAGACTGCTGAACAGACAAATTGAAAATTGGAACAGGTGAGGTACACAAAAGGAACGTTTGGCAAACATTATTTTCTCCGCAAGCATTCTCTGTTGTCAGACATATCGTGTACTCGCCGGGAGCTGCATAGTTGTGAGAGGGGTTTTGTTCATTAGATGTTTGATTGTCGCCGAAATCCCAATGCCAATAAGTCGCCCATTCAGAAGAATTGGTGAAAATCGCACTTAACTCATTTGTCTCCAAAGAAAACTGGGAAACAGGTACAATGCATAAATCGATCGTTTTACATACGGACCACTCTTTACAGCCATTCTTTGCAGTAAGGCAAACTTCGTATTCTCCTGGTATTGCATAGTTATGCATTGGGTTTTGTTCATCAGAAAAATTCCCATCTCCAAAATTCCAATACCATCCATTGGCTTGAAAAGAGGAGTCGGTAAATTGAACGGATAGTAAATTTGAGGACCAGGAGAAACCAGCTTGGGCCCAGTTACTCGTATTTTGCCAAAAAAAGATGCCGCCATTGCCAGTACCTGTGAATAAGTCCCAGTCATAATCTTGGTCAATATCTACCCAAAAAGCGCTGGCAGGTTGGTCTGACGGGGTATCGTTGAGAAGTACCTCTAGAGACCAGTCAGTGCTCGTGTTGCGAAGCAAAAGAATTTTGTGGTCGCCCGAAAGATTGACAAACAAAAAGTCTGGGTCGCCGTCGTAGTCATAATCAAGTGCTTGGAAGAAATAACCGGAGTAGGGGCCAGCAGATATGGTATCCGATGGCTGCGAAAGCCAGGGCGCGCCTGCCTGTCCTGAATTAAGCCAAATAAAAATGGATTGGGAAGCATTGGCGTACTGGAAGTGGGCAGCATCCATAAGGGAATCTCCGTTGAAGTCAGCGAAAACCGGTGATTGTTCCCAGGCAAGATTACTTGGAAGAAAATTGCTCGAAACAAGCTGGAACGCTGAAGAATCAGCACTCCCGGTATTCTCATAGTACCTCGAACCCGAACCAGCGATAACTAGGTCGAAATCACCATCAAAATCGAAGTCTGTAAAAACAGGTTTTGCCGGGTTCGTCCAGGTGCCACCTGTGTCAAATCCGAGGAAGTTTTCCGTTACCAATACCCAATTGGGTTGGTCTGTTGTGCCTTCGTTACGGTAATAGCGGATTTGCCCGTTGGCTTTTCCAATAAACAGGTCAAAATCACAATCCCCATCTATGTCTACAAGGGTTGGAAATGCGCTTTGTCCTACATCAATCGTACCACTCAATAGGTCGCCGGTGACCCATCTCCATTGAGGATTGCAACTGTCGCCTGTGTTTTCAAAATAATTAACATTGCCATAATGTTCACTCAACAGAATGTCTATGTCGCCATCATCATCGAGATCTGCACAAGCTGGGGATGTATAGTCGAGATGTGTAAAATCAACGTTTGTAAAAGTGGCCGTAATCTGACTCCATTGCACAATGCCACTGACATTAGTTCCCATATTTTTTAGGAAATATAATTTGCCTTTATCGTTCCCGATGATAAGATCCGGTTTTCCGTCACAGTCAAAATCGGCAAGGTGGGGCGTAGCTTTGTAGCCAACAATAATGCCAGTGTAATTGGAAATCTGCGGTGCCCAGATGGGAGCATTTACAGTACCGATGTTCTGAACAAAAAACAGGGATCCATATCCGCCTCCAACTATGAGGTCTGCATCGCCGTCGCTGTCCACATCACTGAGGGTCGGTACGAAGAAGTCCCAGGCATCCAAATCGGCGAGGGTAGTAGTTTGCAGCGTCCATTCTGCTGTTTGTGCCGTACCAGTGTTTTCATAATAATATACCGTGCCACCGCCGCCGCCATTTGTTCCGTTACCCACGAATAAATCAAGGTCACCATCTGCGTTTATGTCATAAAACGTTGGAGCAGCGGAGGAGCCCACGTCTATTGAACTATAGAAAGCAGTAATAAACACAAATTGGGCTTGAGCGGGAGTACCCTGGTTTTCGAAAAAAGAAATTCTGCCATCGGAAGTGCCAACAAATAAGTCATAGTCATCATCGTTGTCGATGTCTGCTAAGGTTGGGTGAGGCCATATCAGCCCCCGCACACCACCATTATATGCAGGAACCGAAACCCCATTAACAAGAGTTTGCGTGATTTGCTCCAGTGTAATATTTTGGCATGGGGCAAAGACGTATCCAAAAAGTAACCAGAAAATAAGTGCAATTGAACTGTAAGATGCTTTTCTCATGACTGCATGATTTTGGTGAAGGATAATTGTCTCACCTATATCATGGCGTGGCTGAGCGATAAGTCAACAAAAGTTGGGTGTTATTTTTTACCTTTTCAGATTCCTTGAAGAAAAATATTGCAGTTTCAAAGAATGCCTTATCGCAAACTATTTATGGGCTTCGTCAAATTAATTTCCGGGAATCAGTTGCCTTATACCCCCAATGATATCCTCCGAAACATTCCCTACACCCCCACGTAAAAACATTACCAAATTCCCTATACTTGCATAGCAGGAAATCCTGCCACCAAGTATCTTGAAGCGCGTTCAAAAACTCCCCTATGATACCAGACTATCAAACCATAATGCTCCCTCTTCTGGAGCTTGTTGCCGACGGGAAAACCTACACCTCCCGAGAGGCCATCGAAGGGCTTGCCGAGCGCTACAATCTCACCGAAGAAGAGCGCAAAGAACTACTCCCCAGCGGACAGCAACCGGTATTTGACAACAGGGTAGGCTGGGCGCGCACCTACCTCAAAAAAGCAGGGCTGGTCAAGTCAGAAAAGCGGGGCACCATGTTCATCACAGAAAAAGTGAAACAGGTGCTCAGCCAGAAGCCCTCCAGGATCGACATCAGCTTCCTGGAACAGTTCCCCGAGTTTGTGGAGTTCCGCACCGGGAAAAATAAGACGAAAGCAGTTGATCAACAGGAGGCCGACATCGAAGCGGAAGAACAGACGCCGGAAGAACTCCTGGAATATGCCCACCAGAAGCTGCAACAAGACCTGGCAGCCGAACTGCTCCTAACCATTAAAGAAGCTTCGCCCCGTTTCTTCGAAAACCTCGTGGTCGACCTGCTTCTGCAAATGGGCTATGGGGGCTCCCGGGCGGATGCCGGCCGGGCCATTGGAAAGACCAGCGATGGGGGAATTGATGGGATCATTAAAGAGGATAAGCTTGGGCTGGATATCATCTACATTCAGGCCAAGCGGTGGGAAAATTCAGTGCCGATCAAAGAAATCCGGGACTTTGCCGGCGCCTTGTTGGGCAATAAGGCCCGGAAAGGCGTATTTATCACAACCTCCAGCTTCCCGGCTTCGGCTCATGAATACGTCCGGTCTATAGAGCCGAAGATTATCCTCATTGACGGGCAGCAACTTGCCCGGCTGATGATCGAGCACAATGTAGGGGTGTCTCCCCAGAAGACTTTCCAAGTAAAACGGATTGACTCAGATTACTTCGAAGAATAGGCTTCACCCATGAAAGCAATTTCCTCAATGGCTAAATTTTTATCAACCCGCGGCCTATCAGCACAACTGGAGGAAGTCATTAAAAGTGCTTCTTCTGAAATATACCTTGTGACGCCATTCTTGAAAATGTCCGATACCTATCACGAACGGCTGAGAGAGGCAATCCAAAGAGGCGTGGCTGTTACAGTAATTTATGGAAAGAAGCAGCTCGACCTGGAAGAAGAGGACAAGATAATGAGGCTGGCCTCCAACCTCTATTTTAAAGAAAACCTGCATGCCAAATGCTTTGCCAATGAGAAGATGGCAATCATTGGTTCGATGAATCTGTATGCCTATTCAGAAATCAATAACCGGAAAATGGGTGTGCTCCTCACCAGGGAGGAAGACGAAGTCGCCTACATGGATTGTATGGAGGAGGTAAGGTCCATCATGGCCTCCTCAAGACAGGAAAAGGGGGCAAGTGGCAATAGGGGGCGATCATCCTCGTTTGGCAGTATGGAAGGCCATCAACCGGGACAGCCAGGATTCTGTATCCGAACAGGAGAACCGATTCCCTTCAATCCGGACAGGCCTCTTTCCCCGGCAGCTTATCGCGTCTGGAGCCAATATGGCGACCCTTTTTATCCCGAGCAGTTTTGCCATTTTTCCGGAGAGTCTTCAAATGGGGAGACTTGTGTTGCCCGGCCTATTTTGCGTGAAAATTGGGAAGCAGCGCGAATTTATGCGAGAAAACATCTAAGGATAGAGCTTTAAAGGCCATGACTGCAAGCCGAACAATTCAAAGTCACCCAAACAACCCCCTCAAAACCCGAATCCTTTTCCCTATTTTGCCAGTAAAATAGAACAGGCACCCAAACAAAGCGCTCGCTCCACCTTTCCGGCGCCGGCACAAACACAATCACTACAATCCAGCACAAGTCAATGTGCCGCCAATTTTTATATTTGTAGGAATGATCATACACTGGGAGGATGCCCTCCGGTAAAAACTGACGAACTCGAAGACGATATGGCGAAGCAAAAGAAAGCCAGCAAGGAAGAATCCCTGGAACAAAAGCTTTGGAAAGCAGCCGACAAGCTCCGCAAGAACATGGACGCGGCGGAGTACAAGCACGTCGTGCTGGGCCTCATTTTCCTGAAGTACATCTCCGATGCCTTTGAGGAGCTTTACGAGAAGCTCAAAAGGGGAGAAGGGGAATATGAGGGCGCCGACCCGGAAGATCCGGATGAGTACCGAGGAGAGCATGTGTTTTTTGTCCCGGAAAAAGCACGGTGGAAATACCTGCAGGGACGGGCGAAGCTGCCTACCATTGGAGGGGATATCGACGCGGCGATGGAAGCCATCGAAAAGGAGAATGCCACTTTGAAAGGCGTACTGCCCAAACAGTATGCCCGGCCGGCATTGGATAAGAACAGCCTGGGTGGGCTGATCGACTTGATCGGTACGGTGGCACTGGGAGATTCCCGGTCGAAGAGCCAGGATGTGCTGGGGCGGGTGTATGAATATTTCCTGGGGGAGTTTGCGCTGGCGGAAGGTAAAAAGGGCGGACAGTTCTATACCCCGGCAAGTATTGTCACTCTATTGGTGGAAATGCTCGAGCCCTATAAGGGCCGTGTGTTCGACCCTTGCTGCGGGTCGGGCGGTATGTTTGTGCAGAGTGAGAAGTTTGTGGTGGCGCACCAGGGAAAGATCGATGACATTTCCATCTACGGGCAGGAGAGCAATCAGACAACCTACCGCCTTTGCCGGATGAACCTCGCTATACGAGGGATCGACGGCTCCAACATCAAATGGAACAACGAGGGCTCCTTCCTGAATGATGCGCATAAGGACCTGAAAGCGGATTACATCCTGGCTAACCCGCCCTTCAATGACAGCGACTGGTCCGGCGCCCAGCTCCGCGCGGATGCGCGATGGAGCTATGGTGTGCCACCGGCTGGTAATGCCAACTTCGCCTGGGTGCAGCATTTTATCTATCACCTCAACCCTTCTTCCGGTGTGGCCGGGTTTGTTTTGTCGAACGGGTCATTGTCTTCCAATACGGGCGGAGAGGGCGATATCAGGCAGAAGCTGGTGGAAGAGGACCTGGTGGACTGCATCGTTATGTTGCCCAAACAGCTCTTCTACAATACCGGCATCCCCGCCTGTTTGTGGTTCCTGCGCCGAAATAAGCAGCGGCGAAAGGGAGAGGTATTATTCATTGATGCTTCAGAGCTGGGCTTTATGGTCAACCGTCGCCTGCGGGAGTTTGCGGAGGAGGACATCCGAAAGGTGGCGAATACGTACCACAGCTGGAAGGAAGGCTCAGAGGAGTATGAAGACATCAAGGGATTTTGCAAATCGGCGACTTTGGAAGAAGTTGAAAAACACAAGTTTGTGTTGACGCCGGGCCGGTATGTAGGAATTCCGGATGAGGAAGATGACGGGATTCCCTTTGAAGAGAAGATGGCGACACTTACGGAGGAACTGCGCGAACAAATGGCTGAGGAAGAAAAGCTCAACGTTCAGATCAAGGAACAACTGGCGAAAATCGGGATCGAATTATAGAATATAGAGCACTTGGTATGGGCAACAGGCAATTAACGGCCCGTAAGAAAAGTTTTTGAAAGAAAGTATTCATTCTGATGATTGAAAATAGTCAACTGGATAAAAAATCTTTGCGGATTCTCACCAAAAATAATCCTGATTGGGACGAGCTGGCCAAAGACTGCGTTTGCTTTGCTAATGCCTATGGCGGCAGGTTGCTGTTTGGCATCGAAGATGGAAAGGAGGAACCTCCGCGAGGTCAAAAGGTACCCAACGACCTGGTTTCAAAACTGGTAAAGAACATGCAGAGCAGAACGCTGAACGTAAGCGTTATTCCCAGGGTCGTTCAGCATGAAAATGGAGCGGAATATTTGGAGCTTACCGTGCAGCGCACCGCTTCCACGGTGGCTTGTACTTCGAAAGGTAGATATTACATCCGGGTGGAGGATGATTGTAAACCGATCCTACCGGATGAGTTGCCGCGGTTGCTTTCCGATAAATCAGCCTTTGTGTGGGAGCTGCAAAGCTATCTCAAGATTCCTCACACGGAGTATGATGCGCAAAAACTGAAAGATTTTGTAAGAGATATCCGAAAATCCACCAGGGTCAGCGCTTTTGTAAAGGAGAAGTCTCCCGAAGAGCTGATGGATTATTACTTTTTTGCGCAGGGGAAGTACCTGACCAATTTAGGTGTGTTGTGGATCGGGAAACGGGCACACCGGGCAAAATTACTGTACGCTCCTGCCGCACAGTACATCAAGTATGATGAACAAGAGCAGAAAGTAAATAAAATTGTTTGGGATGATTACTCCTTAAACCCTAAAGAGCTGATCGAAGATATCTGGGCAAAAGTACCCGACTGGAAAGAGGGCCTGGAAATTCAGGATGGATTGTTTCGTCAGAAGGTTGCCGACTACGACGAAGTGGTCGTTCGGGAGTTGCTTGCCAATGCCTTTGTTCACCGGCCCTATACCATTCGGGGCGATATTTTTATCAATATCTTTTCCAACAGAATGGAGATCCACAATCCGGGGTTGTTCCCATTAGGCGTCACGGCTGAAAACATCCTTCATAAAAGCGTGCAGCGCAACACCCATCTGGCTAAAGTATTTTATGACCTGCAATTAATGGAAAAAGAAGGTAGCGGATATGACAAGATCTTCGCTACCCTGCTGAGTATGGGAAAACCCCTCCCCCAACCCAAAGAAGGAAGCGACCGGGTAAGCGTCACCGTGGAAAAACGGATTATCAAAAAAGAAGTCGTCCGTTTTATGGAAAAGGCCAATCAGATCTATAACCTGGGCACTAAGGAAATAATCAGCCTGGGATTAATTGCTCAGCATACGGCCCTTACCGCTATCGAATTCTCGAAAATCCTAAACCTGGAAGAGCCCAACGGCGTGAGAAGCTGGATGGGCAGGCTCTTGGAGCTGGAGTTGGTAAAACAGAAGGGAAGAACAAAGGGTACGACTTATTTTGTAGAACCGGAATTGCTAAAGAGGCTCGAATTCAAAGGGCAGACAGACTTGAAGAATATTGAGGCACATAGGCTGCGTGCTCTTATACTAGAGGACTTAGGGATCTATGGAAAAAGTGCAATTAGTGAGATCCATACGCGCATCGGAAAAGAAATTCCATTGAGAACCCTCAGAACGCAGATCAACAACCTCCAAATGGAGGGAAAGATTAAGAAAGAGGGAGAAAAGAAAGGAACCAGGTACTTTATTGACGATTCTCTGTGAAATAAAGCAAAGGTCGTCAATAAAATCGTCAATAAAACGGCTAAAATTGAGATCGATTTATGTGTGAATGGAAAGAATATGAAGTCAAAGCTTTGATAAAGAAAGACCTACTTTCTATCGGCGATGGATATCGAGCCAAGAACTCTGAACTATCAGATGAAGGTATTCCTTTTGCACGTGCTGGTAATCTCAATGGTGGTTTTGATTTTTCTAATTGCGATTATTTTCCAAGGGAAGATCTTAAGAAAGTTGGAGAGAAGAAGAGCCAGGTTGGTGATGTAGTTTTCACCTCTAAAGGAACGGTAGGGCGGTTTGCCTTCGTTGATGAAAAAACCCCAGAGTTCGTTTTCTCCCCGCAATTGTGTTATTGGCGCAGTTTGGATGAATCTATCATTCATGCTCGGTTTTTATACTACTGGATGCAAAGCCGAGCTTTCATCGCTCAAATTTATGCAGTAAAAGGGCAAACTGATATGGCTGACTATGTCAGTTTACGGGATCAGCGCCAAATGAACGTTACGCTTCCTGAAATACAAGAGCAAAAAAAAATCGCATCGATTTTCTCAGTCCTCGATAAGAAAATCACCCTCCTCCAACGCCAAAACCAAACCCTCGAAAAAATCGCCCAAACCCTCTTCAAGCACTGGTTTGTCGACTTTGAGTTTCCCGATGAGGAGGGGAAACCGTATCGGTCTTCGGGAGGGAAGATGGTGGCGAGTGAGTTTGGGGAGGTGCCGGTGGGGTGGAAGATAGTATGTTTTGATTCTGTTTCTTCCTTTTCCACTGGAAAAGGGTTAAAAAGGGAAAATTATACTGATTCTGGGCTTTATCCTATTATGGGAGCAAATGGTGAATTAGGAAGAACTAACGAATATCTTTTTGACGAGACCCTAATCCTGACCGGAAGAGTTGGGACTCTTGGTATTGTTACAATCTCAAGGGGACGGGTTTGGGTTTCAGATAATGCGATTATCATTCGCCCCTTATCTCGGTCATTATTCTATTATTCATACTTTATCTTAAGGGGCATTAACTTTGACGCCTTGAACCGTGGAAGTACGCAACCACTGATTACCCAAGGCGATTTAAAAATCGTTCGAGTAATTTTACCGAATTCTAGATTATTAGAATTATTTCAAGAAATAGTTTCATCACTTTTTGAGAAAACGTTCAAAAATGAAAATCAAATTTTAGCTCTCACTAAAACCCGCGACACCCTCCTCCCCAAGCTAATGAGCGGGCAAATTCGCATTTCGGACCCTGAAAAAACAGGCCTATGATCCAAAAGCACATCTTTTGCCTGGAAGGGGAATATGAAAACTCCCTGGATGACCGAAAAAGTGTACTGCCTCTTTTGGAATACCTGGAAGCAACGCAGGAGCTGGGCTATATTTACCGGCGCGTTGCCACCCGGGAGGAGTTTTTGTTCTATCTGGAAAAAAGCTGCCTGAAGAAATACCAGGATTACCGGCTTATCTACCTGGCATTTCATGGTGAGGCTAATTATATCTATACGGTAACTATTCAGCACGCCTGCGTACTGACGAATTAGAAAAAAAATGTTATTTTTT
>CAYQKY010000231.1:0-11414 GCA_964418125.1 uncultured Phaeodactylibacter sp. | reverse complement strand
TCAGCTCCTTGAAGCCGCTTGACATTTTCACCTCTGGTGACCGAGCGGTGTATAAAATACCCAAAATATCAGAAGATGCCGATACCGGCACTGTAGCCGAGATATACGTCAGCGAAGGAGACGTCATTGAAGAAGGGCAGGACATCATCGCCCTCGACAGCGATAAGGCCTCTGTCAACGTACCCTCCGACGCTTCCGGAAAAGTGTCTTCCATCGAGATGGAGGAAGGCCAGGAAGTGCATGTCGGCGATGTGATCCTGGTGCTGGAGGAAGTGGAAGAAAAGCAGAATGGACAGAAGCCTTCTGAAAAAAAAGGAAAGAAAAAGAAAGGTACAGAAGAAAAACCTTCAGAAGCCGGGGGCAAAGAACCTTCGGATAAAAAAGAAAAAAGCAAGAAAAAGAAGAAGAAGGAAAAGAAAAAACGGCGGGAGCAGGAAGAAAAAACGCCCTCCGCTCCCCTGGCCAAGAAATTCGCCCGGGAGCTGGGCATCAGCCTGAGCGAACTGAAAACCGATGATCCTGAAGATCGGATTACCCGGGAGGACGTCATGGAACACGCCCGAAAGGTCATCGAAAGCAAGACCGCTCACCGGCCCTCTCCGGAAACGGTTCAGAGCGGTATAAAACCGATAGAGCTCCCCGATTTTTCCAAATGGGGCGAGACGGAACGCCGCCCGCTATCCTCCATCCGCTCGGTAATTGCCGAAAATACTACCCGAAGCTGGCAGAACATTCCCCACGTTACCCATCACGACAGGGCAAAGCTGAGTGCGCTTGAAGATTTTCTCAGCCAAATGGAACAGGACGAAGGCCAGAAGCTGAGCATAACGGCACTGGTCGCCAAAATTGCCGTGGAGGCACTGAAGAAATTCCCTAAATTCAACGCCAGCCTGGACCTGGAAAAAGAAGAGATCATCTTCAAGAAGTATTACCACATCAGCATCGCCGTCGATACCGATGACGGCCTGCTGATGCCGGTGATCCGGGACGTTGGCCAGAAACCGATAGGAGCACTATCCGAAGAACTGAGCGGACTGGCGGAGAAGGCCCGCGGGCGAAAACTCCAGCCGGAAGAGATGGAGGGCGGCAATTTTGCCGTTTCCAACCTGGGCGGCATCGGCGGCACAGCTTTCACCCCGGTCATTTTCCCTCCCCAGGTGGCCATCCTGGGCGTATCCGCCGCCGAGACACAGGCCTTATTCCACAAGGGCAAATTCGTACCCCGCCAGATGCTGCCCCTTTCCCTCTCCTACGACCACAGAATGATCGATGGGGCCGAAGCCGCCCGCTTCCTGCGGTGGATCTGCGAGGTGATAGAGCAGCCGTTCCGGTTGCTGAATGCGGGTTAGGAGGAGTGGAAATGCGTGGGCAGGCCAATAGGGCAATATTTCCACGCATTTCTACGTAACTTCTCAGTAGATTCCTTTTGACTTTCGTCCCTAAGGGACTGCATTTGTTGAGAAGTTACATTTCTATTGTATTTCAGGCTATTTCTTAACTTTCAGCATACCCTCCCCCACTGACACTACCTCCAACACCATTTCCGAAGCGCCCTCCTCCTTGGGCGTGATGACCAGCGTATTGCCGCCCTCCCACCTCCAGCTGGCCGGCTCGTTGGTGCTGCCGTCTGCCGGAGCGATGCCGTAGTAGATGCATTCGCCCCCTTCCATGAGGTTGAAGCCTACCCGGCCTCGCGAAGGCGGAAAGTCATAACCGGCAGGGCGGTATACTTTTATTTCCTCTGTGTCGTCTTCGTGCGAATGGAGCCAGGCGCCGATCAGTCCCTCCGGATGGGTGTTCTCATTCTGCTTGTTGTCCTGGCAGCCAATGAGGGAGGCGGTAAGCAGAATGCAGGTGAGTAGGATCTTTCCCATAGTGAATGAGTGAATTTTACCCGGCCGAGCCGAAGCGAGGACGGGGAGTGAATGAGTGAATACCAAGATAAGGATTTGGCTGTAAAGAGGCAAAAAACCGGCCTGTACAAAAAGGGCTAGCCCTCACACCACTCCACGGCCCGGTATTCCGACCAGGCGTAGCCTGCCCGGGGCAGGGTAAAACCTACGTGCCCGCCCCTCTTCGGCATTTCCAGGAAGATCTTGTCGTGGTTTTCGCACAGGCCCACCGGTGAGCACTTCGGCGGCAGGATGGGGTCGTTGACGGCGTTGACCAGAAGGATGGGGCGATCGGTATTGGCCATGTAGTTCTTCGCCGAGGCCTGGTAGTAAAAATCCTCGGCATCCTCATAGCCGTTGATGGGTGCGGAGAAGAAGTTGTCGAAGTCACGCCATTCGCGGATCTCGTCAAACTTACTGATGTCTATGGCATCGGGATATTGTTCGGCTTTCGTTTCTATTTTGGCTTTCAGGCTGTTGAAGAAGCGGCGCTTGTAGAAGGCGTTGCCGGGATGTTCGAGGGCATCCACGCTGGCCTTCAGGTCGCAGGGGGCGGAGAAGGCGACGCCGTGGGTAACCGGCGCGGGAGCCTCTTTGCCCTTCACCCCAAGGTATTTCATCAGTATACTGCCGCCCATGCTGAAGCCGATGAGCACTACCTGCTCATAATTTTTGGTAGCCAGAGCATGTTGGATGACGGCGCTGATATCGTCGGTATCCCCGTGGTTGTACATACGCAGCCGGCGGTTCATCTCTCCGCTGCAGGAGCGGCAGTTCCAGGCCAGCACATCCCAGCCGCGGCCCGAAAAGATATTGGCCATGCCCTTCATATAATGGCGATCGGAATTGCCTTCCAGGCCGTGGGTGAGGATGGCGAGGCGGCGGCTGCCGTTGTCGACCCAGTCCAGGTCGAGGAAATCGCCGTCGGGCAGCGTAATGCGCTCGCGTTCGTAGGGTGCGGCCACCTTGCGCAGGATGGCCGGCATGACCGTCTGCAGGTGGCCGTTGAACTGATAGAACGGAGGGCGGGTGTAGGAAGAGCGTGCGATGAGGGGCATATTCTTGAGGTTGCCGGGGCCCCGTGTACGATGGACGCACCCATCGGTAGCGGTGGGTTGTGTACGATGCGCGAAGCCCCGATTGGGTGTCCGGTGTTAAACGGGGAGCCGTTACCGGGAAAAATTGTTTTATTGTTTGCCCGTCTTCGCCCCGCCTTCTTTTGAAGTACGGGGCTCTTCCGGGTAAGATCGTTTGCTGGCCAGGTTTTGCCCTTGTGCTTACTTGTATCCTTTCCTGGCGGTGCTGGAATCGTCGGCGGTGGAATAGACCTCGAAGGAGGCGCGCTCCGGGCTAAGGGCGGCCGTATACTGGTTTTCGGCGACGATAAAATACTGGATCGGTTTGTCTTTGGTTTTGTCCTTTTCGATGGTGGCGCCCCAGATGCCGTCTCCGGCCATCTGGTCGTCATGGCCGCTGTCATCAAACATTTGCAGTTTCTTCCAGGGCCCCAGCTTACCGTATCGGTAGAACAGCCAGCCTCCTTCCGCGCCTTCCAGAGTGGCGTTGACGGCGATAATGTCCCCATAGTCAAGGTGCTTCACTTCCCCGACCAGGGGAGGCTCTTTGCTGACCAGCGGGTGTTCCATCAGGTAACGGGCCCTCGGCTCCATCAGCTCGGCAATGCCGATGATGCTGGCCTTATCGGCCTTGGCCGATTCGTACAGGTTTTTCCGGAAAGCATCGAATTCGTACAGGCGGTTGGAGTCGCTTTCGACGAAGGGAGCGATCATGTTCTGTATCTCTTCGGCCCGCTTCAGGTAGGTGCTGTCGACGAAATAATCGTTGAGGATGGTGCGGATATGAGCCACGTACATCTTCCGGTAAAGGCTTTCCCCCAACAGATTGGTTATCAGAGGGCGCTTCTCGTTCTTTTCCTTGTAGTGAATAAAAGGGCTGAGGGTTTGCATCTCCTCATTGGTAAGGGGGCTGCCCTTGGAGCCATCGTAGCGAAAACCGCCAAAGGAAAGGTTCATATCCCAGACTATGGGGTGGAAGACGCCTTCCATATCCCGGTAGAGGTAGTAGTTGTGGCAGAAGCGGCCGGTATAGCTGTCGAGGTTGACCAGGACGATATTGAAAGCCAGCATCCACAGAGCCTGGTCGATGTTGAAGATTGAATCCAGCTTCTGCGGTTCCTGGTTAAGTATCCGCGTGAGTTCGATGAGCTTTCTCCAGCCGAAATCGGACTTGACCTCGTACAGGCCATGATAGCAGGTAGAATCCGGCCCCAGGTACTGCAGGGAGGCCTTATCCCCATGCGGGCAATCGGCCGGCTCTTTATACCCCCAGGTGGGGTCGCATTTGAAGAGAATACCCTCATCGTCTTTAAAGTACCGCTCCAGGAATTCATCCTCTACCGATTCGGTGCTGTTGTACAGGCCCAGGTACTGATCATTCACAAAGAGCTGTACGAAGTTGGCGCGGGAGGCCGGCATATACCGGCGGGCGATCTCGTAGGAAAGTACTTCCCGGATAAAGGAAGGGTCCCGGAAAACATTGCTCAGCTTGATCTTATCCACCCCGCCGGGTAATTTCTGATCCTTATGGGTATGGTTGAAGTCAATATTGAAGGGGAGCTTGGAGGAACCGGCCTTGCTGACGGCAAAGAAGGAGCTGTTCCCTTTGTACCGCACCCCCACCCCGTCGTAAACCTTTCCCTCGAAGGAGGCGTCGCCCACCAGGCGCTGCTCATCCCCTCGCTGCTTCAGCGAATCCAGTATGTGATCCCAGTTCTCCTGCTTGAAGAACAGGCGCAGCTCCTTGACTTTTCCGACCTCGAACAGCCCCTCCTCCTTTTCCTGAGCGAAAAGAGAGTGAAAGGATAAAAGGACGATCATTAGGGACAGATATCGTGCCATAAAAACAAATTTCTCAAAACAACCGCTGTTCGACGAAAAAATACGAAGGCCCGCAACTCATAAGCTGCACGGGCCTTCGTAATTTTCCGGCCTGGCTTGCGTTAATTATTCAGTTCCTCCAGGCTGGCGGTATATTGCTCGTACATATAACGCGGAGGGTCGAAAGCCACGGCTTTGGCATTTTCAGCATAGATAAAATACTCAACCGTGTTGCTGCCGTTCCTGGGTTTTACCACTGCGCCATAGACGCCATCTTCGGCCTCCCCGTCATTATGCTGCCCATCGTCGCGCATTTCTACCATACCAAATGGCATGGAAGGGTCGAAACGGTAGTACACCATCACCTTCTTGGGGAATTTATCGATGCGGGCCTGGATCTTAAAATCGGTCACTTTTTCTGAGGAAAAGCGCTCGCGCCGCGTAACCGTCACATCGCTGACCTCAGGAGGCACTACCGACAGGAGCGGGTGCTCTTTCAGGAACTCGGTACGGGGCTCCATCAGTTCCCGCAGGCCGGGAATGCGGCTGCGCTTACCGATAGTCTCGGTGAGGCTGGCGTTGAAGTCTTCCATGCTGTAATAGCGGTTGGCATCTTCTTCAAAAGCCTGGCGGATAAGGCCCTGCAGTTCTTTAGCGCGCTGTGCGTATTGTTCGTTGCGGAAAAAATCATTGGCCATGGTGCGCATGTGGGCCAGGTAGACCTTCTTGTACTCCTCATTGCCCAACAGGCGGCTGATCAGCGGCTTGGCAGGGTTGTCGACGTGCAGCAGAGGGTCCATCTCCTGAAGTTCCTTGAGCTTAAGGTCGGAGCCGATCCCCGTATTCTTATAACTGCCGAAACAAAGGTTGAGGTCATAAAGGATGGGCACGAAATGCCCCTGATCGTCCTTGTAGAGGTAGTAATTTTCGCTGTAACGGCCGGTATAGCTGCTGAGGTTGACCAGCAGGTTGTTATACGCCAGCATCCAAAGGGTACGGTCTACATCGAGCACCCGGCTGACTTCATCCGGTTTCTGGTTGAGGACATAGGTCAGCTCGATGAGGTCATCCCATCCGGATTCAGAAAGCAGCACGAAGTTGTGGAGGTAGCATTTGGCGCTGTTGTCATACTGAAGGGAGCCGAAGACGTCGCTCTTACACCCCTGGGGCTCTTCCTCCACCAGGTTGGGCGCACACTGTACGAAGGTGCCCTTGCTGTTTCCGAAATGCTTGGCCAGAAAGGCATCATCGATCGGCTCCACGTTGACGAACAGGCCGTAGTATTCCCCATTGACGATCACCCTGGTGTAGTTGGCGCGGGGCGCCACCATGTAGTTGCGGGCGATCTCGTAGCCGAGCACTTCCCGCACCATACTGGGATCGCGCAGGGCGCTCGACAGCTTCACCGTCTGCTGGCCCTGGTAATTCTGCTCTTTATCAATGAAGTTGAGCTTAATGTACAGGCTGTTGCGCTTATTGCCGGGCTGAAAGGAACGGCTGCCGCGGTAACGGACCCCTATGTCGTTAAACTTCTGCCCGTTGATCTCAATAGACCCGAGCAACAGCCCTTCGCCGTTAAAACGCAGCGAGTCCAGCACATAACGCCAGTTCTCCTGGTCAAAGGTGATCTTTATCTCCTGGATGGTATTCACATCGTAGAAATCGTCTTGTGCCAGAACAGGGGAAAAAGAACTCAGGGAGAACAAGCTGAGTAAGATAAGAATGCTTCTTTTCATATTTGGATAGATGTGATTTCAGGACTATTACAAATTATGATTTTTGCATTGCAATATTAAGAAATTTATCGGTAGTTTCATGGGGTTGCTTAAACCGTGCCCCCATTCCCATCCCCGCGCCAAGGTACGAAAGGAATAACGATTTTTTCATCGTAGTATTACACTAAACCCCGACACGCCTTGTTTTTGCCTGCCGTCACGGGCATTTCAATATCATAACGCAAAATTTGTAATGGTTACACTTTTTAGAGCATAATCTTTGGAAGGCCCTTTCCTTTTTACTGGCCCTGGAAGAGTTGGGTGATGTGCAGATAGATATTGACCACCATCAGGGCGATCAGCAGGAGCGAAGCAACACGCAGCCAGCCGGCATTGCGCCGGCGGAACTCTTCAGCTCGCTTCTGCGCCTTTTCATCACCCGACTTCAGGCGGCCGATAGAGAACAGGTAGAGGTAAATGCCCATGGCGAGAAAAAGGAATTCGATGAATAAGCCGAGGTATTCCATTATGCTCAGTTGTTGATCTCCTCAAAAAAACCGGTCTTCGTATTCTTCTTTACATTGTCCCAGGAGAAGGAACGTCCATTCATGGCCACATACACGCCCGGGGGAAGGGTCTGCACGAAGGCCAGGGCGCTGCCCAGGTTGAAGAAGCCGTCCGAAGAGGTACCGAAGGCATAAGGGATCATGGCTCCGGTCAGCACGATGGTTTTTCCTTCGACATTCTGCCCGGCCAGGTATCGCGCCGTTTCCACCAGCCGGTCAGTGCCATGGGTGATGAGAATCTTGTCGTATTTGCTGCGGCGGCAATTGTAGGCGATGATCTCCCGGTCTTCCTCCCGCATTTCCAGGCTGTCGATCATCATCAGGGTCTTTAGGTCGATATCCAGCGTACACCGCCCCCGTTCGAACATGCTGGGCAGGTGGGTATCCCTGAAGAACAACTGGCCGGTGATGTAATTGTAGTCCTTATCGAAAGTGCCGCCGGTTACGAATACCTGGATCATGGATCGATGTTTGTTGTCTGTTGTAAGTTATCCGTTTTCACCGCCCAAGATACGCAGGTAACGATCAACGGACAACAAACAACAGACAACTCTGTCCTGTCCTCTCTTATTCCTCCACTTTGAAGAGTTCATCCGACAGGCCGGTATTGACCTCTACGGACTCCACCTTCAGGTTGATGGGAAATGGCGCCGAACCGGAGATCGTCAGCTCAAAGGGAAGGCGAATGCCATCCACTTCCTGGTAGTCTCCCATTTCGTTGGTGACGGTAACTTCCCCCTGAGGGCTTGCCTGAGTCATAATGCTTTTAACCTTAAGCCCTGTTTTTACATCGAAATAATGGGTGGCCTTTTCTCCGTCGGGGGCGGTTACCACGACGCGGTAGGCTTTTCCACCCTCGAGTTGCTCGATACCGTCGAGCTGGAGCTCGTACTTCTTTTTCTTATACTCCAGCTCCGGGAAGATCATAGCCTGCCGCTTCATACTCTGGGCCTGCTCCCCTTCAATCTTTTGTTCCTGGCCCATAGCGCTGGCACTGGCCACACCCTTTTCTCCGTCAAAGCGGGTCTCGTTGATTACCATGCCGTTCATTTCCACTTTCATCAGCATCTTGTTCGGGGCCTTGCGCTGATTGGTCATCTTCATGGCCATGCCCTGCACGGTGGTGCTCATGGTGAGGGTAATGTCCTCCACCGTTTCCAGTTGCTCCCGGCCGCCGATGGCCGCCAGGTAATTCTCCACCACATCCATGCCGGTGAGCCCTTCGGGCAGGGCTTCTTCCTCGCCGGACACCGGCTTGCCGGTGACGTCGTAGAAGCTCAACTCTCCGTCACCATCAAAAGGCGCCAGCTTCTCCGCAACCTCTGCCTTATTGCCAACCACCACAATATAAGCCTGGCCGGGGAGGATATACTTTCGGGCCACGTCCTGCAATTGCTCAGCCGTGACGGCATTCATGTTTTTCAAATAGTTTGCGTAGTAGTCCGTGGGCAACTTGTAGCGAACCGTATTGAGGGCCAGGCGGGCCACGGCCTCCGGCCTTTCCATGCCGCGGGCGAAGCTGCCGGTGATGTAATTCTTGGTACTTTGCAGCTCCCCTTCGGGGACGAGCTCATCCCTCAGGCGGTTCATCTCGTAAAGGAACTCCACGATGGCGCTGTCTGTCACCTCGTTGCGGACACTGCCGCCGGCGGCGAAGTAACCGACATACTTGTCGGAGGAAAGTGTAGACCTCACACCGTAAGAATAGCCCTTATCTTCCCGGATATTGAGATTGAGGCGGCTGTTGAGGCCGCCGCTGCCCAGCAGGGTGTTCAGCACATTGGCCACGATGGCATCATCGGTGCCGGGCTTGAGGTTGGCCGGGTAGGTGATGTCTATGACCGACTGTACTGCTCCGGCCTTGTCCACGAAAGCAACCACGGGTTCTGACGGAGCTTCCGGCCGCTCGAAGAACTCCCTGGACAGGGTACCCTTCTCCCATCCGCCGAAATATTTCCCGGCAATTTCTTTGGCCTCTTCCAGGTTGATATCCCCGATGATGGCCAGGTAGGAATTGTTGGGCATGAAGTAGTTTTCGAAATACGCCTTGCAACGATCCACGGTAATGGCTTCTATGGTTTCCTCAGTGGGAACTTCCCCATAAGGGTGTCCCCCGAAGCGCAACTTCTGAGACAATTTGCCGGCAATGGCCTCGGCGTCATCCTTCTCGTAAGACAATGCGGATAACCGTTGTTTTTTTAACTTCTCGAACTCTTCTTCCGGGAAAGTGGGATGCAGCAGTACATCCACCATAACTTCCAGGAGCTTGTCTTTATGCTTGGTAAGGCAGGCGCCGAACATGCCCTCTTCACTGGTGCTGAAGTCCGCTCCGATAAAATCCACCGCTGCATCGATCTCCGCCTTGGAGAGGCTGTCGGTGCCCCGGCCCAGCAATTCGCCGGCCATTTCTGCCGTCCCGGCGTATTCTCCCTCCTTCACCGGAGGTACGTCTACCAGCAGGTTGAACGCAATGCGCGGCAGCTTGTGGTTTTCCACCACGATCACCTGCAGGCCGTTGTCCAGAGTGAACTGCTCAAATTCTCCAAACTCTATCTTGGGAGCGGGCCCCGGCATCGGCGCCGTCTTTCGGAAATCATCATCCTGAGCCCAAAGGCCCTGGATGGCAAAAAGAGTTATAAATGCAAGGATCAGATTGATATTTTTCATTTTTTCTTTGAGTCTAGATGAATGATTATCGTCCGTTCAGGCCCGTTCAGGCCAGCCCGAACCAAACAACAAATAACAAGTCACGAGTCACGGATCACGCCCCTACGGCTGATTCGGCTTCGGCAGATAATAGAGCACTACGCTATTGTCTTCCACGAAGTACTTCTTTGCCGCATTCTGGATGTCTTCCCGCGTGACCGCCATATACCGGCTGATCTCTTCATTGATCAGGTTGGCGTCGCCGTAGAGGACCTCGTAAGTGGCCAGGTTATTGGCGATGCCAAAGACGGTGGCGTTCTGGTTCACGAAATCACTTTCCAGCTGATTGCGCAGTTTCCGGAACTCTTCTTCGGACACACCTTCTTTCTGGACTTTTTCGATTTCCGCATTCATCGCTTTCTCGACGGCGACGGCATCCACCCCGGCATTACAGATGGCATAGGCCAGGGCATAGCTCGGCCCTTCGAGGTCACGGGCGAAGTTGCCGGTTTGTATAGCCAGCTGTTGTTCATCCACCAGTGCCTTTTGCAGGCGGGAGCTTTCTCCTTCCGACAGCAGCTGGGCCAGCATTTTTACGGCATAAAAATCCTTCTCTCCAATGGCGGGCGTGCGGTAGGCCTTGAATACACCGGGCAGCTGCACTGCGTCGAATATGGTATCGCGCACCTGCTTGCTCAGGGGCGGCTCCTTCACATCAGGCCGGTAGATGGGCTCCTCTCTTTGGGGAATGCCTTTGAAGTACTTACTCACCCATTCCTTTGCCTGCTGGGGCTCAAAGTCTCCGGCGAGGACCAGCACGGCATTATTCGGCACGTAAAACTGCTTGTAGAATTTGACGTAGTCTTCTTCCGAAGCCGCATTGAGGTGGTCCATGGAGCCGATGGGCGTCCACATATAGGGATACTTCTGATAAAGGCGGCTGGAGATCTCCTTCAGGAATGAACCATAGGGGCGGTTGTCATATCGCACCCGCATTTCTTCTTTGACGACCTCCCGCTGGGTTTCCACGCCTTTCTGGTCGACCTTGGCGTGAAGCATGCGCTCCGATTCAAGCCAGAGGCCCAGTTCCAGCTGGTTGGACGGCAGGATCTCGAAATAGCAGGTATTATCGTTTGTCGTATAGGCGTTCAGCGTGCCCCCGGCATCCTGGATGTACTGGGAGAATTCTCCCCGCTCAATGTTCTCGGAACCTTCGAACAGGAGGTGTTCGAAAAAGTGAGCAAAGCCGGTGCGTTCCGGGTCTTCATTTTTAGACCCTACGTGATACATCACGGCAATGGCCACAATGGGGGTGCTCTTGTCCTGATGCAGGATCACCTTCAGGCCATTGTCCAGCTCGTACTTTTCAAAAGCTATTTTGTTTTCCTGAGCGTTGGCCGAGGCGCCTCCAAAGAGAAGACAGGCCATCAGAAAAAGAAAGATTGATCTTTTCATTGGTCAGTATTTTGATATGGGAAAAATTACGCGTTGCGAAAATGAAAAAATATTTCCCGATAAAAAACCGGAATCTACGGAAATGTGCAAGATCATAGACAAAAACGATGGAAGGGGGGATTTGGTTTGGAGGGATGGATTGTTGGAGGGAATTGGGCTTTGGACGAACCAAAGTTTAAGGCGGAAGGCGGAAATCGGAAGTCGGAATGGCTTTAGGCTTTGCGCAACCCTTTGGCTGTCAAT
>CAYQKY010000230.1:0-11438 GCA_964418125.1 uncultured Phaeodactylibacter sp. | reverse complement strand
ACCGCACCCTGGCGTGGCTCCCCAGGTGGTGCATTCCCTGCACCTCCTGGGTTATATTCAAATTAAATATGTCCGGCCACTTATACCCTTGTTAACAAAGGACCTTCGGATGGACTGCCCGGCGTTTGAAGAAGTGTGAAATTTATTCTTCCACCATCATCACCGAATTGATATGGCCGTTATTGACTACCACCTCCGGGTTGCCGGGGTCGGGCGTCCATACTCCATCGATGACAAGCTTATATTCATACCTTCCCGGCCCGAGATCGATCCGGCAGATCCACTCTCCGTTGTGGCGGGTGAAGGGCAGGGATAATGGATTCCAGCCGTTGAATTCCCCGGCCAGCGTGACCAGGCGGGCGTGCGGGTAGGCGTTCAACCGGAAGGTGGCATTGCCTTTGGCGCCTTCCGGCCCCAGGCGGCGCACGATACTTTGGGCGGTGGAGTTGTCCGGGTTCATTTCCAGGGCTTTGGAATAGTATTTCCGCGCCGTTTCGAAGTCGCCGGCTTGCAGGTGGGCCTCCGCGTAGCTGTCGTAGGTATTGGCCGATTGGGGGAAAGCTTTCATGTTGGCGTAGAACACCTTTTTAGCATCCTCATAGCGGTGGCGCTCCATCAGGCGGTAGCCGATCTGGTTCATCTGCCATTCGTTGATGCGGGTGGTATCGAAGTGCTGGCCATTGCTGCCGGAAAAGGAGGCAATGGCATCGCCATAGCCTTTCTCCAGGATAGCTTTCAACAACACCTGCCCCGGCGTATCCTCCCGCTCATACCCCATCCACTTCCAGGCGGGGCACTCTTTCTCGCCAAAGAAGCGGCCGGTAACCGCCGGGACGATCCGCAGGCCGAGGTTGGAGTTGGTGAAGTAAACGAGGGCTTTGCCACTATCCGGGTAGCCCATTACAAAACAGCGGAAGGTACCGTTGTCGCCCCAGTGCCAGAAGGCCTTCCCCTCTGGGCTTTCCTGCAACCCCCAGCCCAGCGCCCAGGAGACTCCGGCGTTTTCGTCAGGCGGGCCGGAAAAGGAGCCGCCTGCCCCCATCTCCGGGCTAAGCATCATTTTGATGGTGGATGGCTTCAATCCTTTAGGTTGAATTAGGGCCAGGAGGAATTTCGCATAGTCCCTGGCAGTCGTTTGCAACGAATGCGCGGCATTGACCTCTCCGGGACGGTACTTGCCGACGGGGAACCCTAAATCGTCGTGAGGAGCGGCATAGCGGCCTTCGAACTCCTCCTTCCATACGTAGCTGGTATTGTCCATTCCCAAAGGCCCGAAAACCCTTTTTTCCATGAAATCGTTCAACGGCATCCCGGTGAGGTGCTCCACTACCCGCATCAGGTATACGAAGCCTTCGCCGGAGTACTGAAAGCGATTTCCCGGAGTAAAAAGTATATCCAGCTTATCGTTCCTCCAGTTCGGAAAGCCGCTGGAATGGCTCAGCACCATGCGGGCGGTGATCTGCTTGTAGCGCTCGTCATGGGCGGCGTCGGGGTATTCGAGGTATTGATAAAGCGGCTTATCCAGGCTGATCTTTCCTTCCTCTACTAGCTGCATCACCGCGTAGGCAAATAGGGGCTTGCTCAGGGAAGCGGCGGCAAAGATGGTTTCTTCACCTACCGGCTCTTCGGTATCGCGGCTTTTTACGCCAAAAGCGCCAGAATAAGCGATTTTCCCGTTTTCCACCATGGCCACCGACAGGCCCGGGATCTCTTCTTTGTCGATCAGGGCTTTAAAGAAATCATCCTGTGCGTTGTTTTGGGCGTATGACAGCAGAGGGCACAGTGCTCCCAGCAAAAGATAAAGTACATTCTTCATGTTGGCCAATTTTAGTCATAAGGACAAAGGTGTTGCTAAACGGCTGCTTCGCTCAATCTTCCCATCGGTAGGCCCGGAAAAACTCCGTATCCAGAACTTCCACCAACTCCCCGAACGGCGGCTGCGGCTCTCTGAAGCCATGCAGGTTCCCCTCCGGCACCTGCCTTTCCATTCCTTTCTTCTGGTGCAGAAAGAGCACCTGACGGTTTTGGCCCGGCGTCTCGCTGTCTACTTCCTTTTCGTTGCCGGTTTTGCAGTGCAGGGCCCAGCCGGCCCACCATTCCAGTCCGTGGCGGGCGATAATCAGGGTATTGTCCTCCAGAGGCAGCCGGTTTTTCACTTCCTTCAGGTTGTCGAACGCCGCCTGGCTGATAGCGGGCTGTTTGAAGTGCAGCAGGCCGGGGCTCACCAACAGCCCGGCAATCGCCGAACGCCGGGAAGGCCGCCGCAGGAATCGTATTCCAAACAACAGAAAAGCAAAGAAAAAAGGAATGGCATCTACCTGCGAATGGTAATATAGCCTTCAGGGCTTCCAACAGCGTAATTCGTTACCGGATCGACATGGCCAATGCCCTTGACGTTACCGGTGGCGCCTTCAAACCTTCCCGTACCCCCTACGATATCCAGGTCGGCTGAAAAGGTGCCGTCCAGGTAGGATTCATAGGAGCCTTCCCACCAGATCTGATCGCCATTGGCGCCGGCCCAGGCGCCGTGGCTGCCGGAAATGGCTACCATCACCGGATTCCAGTTTTCGTCGAGTATCAGTTCGCAACTCCCATGGGCCCAGGGGCTCTCCAACTTATCGAGCTTACCCAGATGGGTGGCATGGCCCTGCATCCAGCCGCCGGCAGGGACGGCTACCCCCGGAAATGGCGCCGTGCATTCCACTGCTCCCAGGAACTCGTCCGTTATGGCTTCGATCCATAGTTTCATGGGTTTAGTGACGCTTCCCCTGGCGCGGAGATCAATGGCTTCCTGCTCATCCAATACACCTGCCGGAGCCGGCACGTCTTCCGTACAAGCAGCGAGGAAGAACAGCAGGACAGGGATCAAAAAGAATTTCAGCGTTTTCATGGTTTTTGTTTTTGGAACGCTGGCCTCCGGCCCGCAAACAGGTTTTTAGAAGGGCAAAGCCCCCCCTCCACGCCGGCCGCAGGCCCGTGTTTCGGTGAGAAATAAAATAGAATTGCCTTACTTCGTCAGCACACACCTTTTCGTTTCCATAGATCCATTCGCCCTCAACTGATACAGGTACATTCCGGCCGGTAATCTCCCGGCATTCCATTCAATGGTATACTCGCCCGCGGGCTGGAAGCCATCCACCAGCCGGGCCACTTCGCGGCCGGCGAGGTTGAACGCCCGGAGGCTGACATGGCCCCCTTGCTGCAATTCATAGGAAATCGTCGTCTGTCCGCTGAAGGGGTTCGGCAGGTTTTGGTGTAAAACAAATGGCGCTTCCTCAAGCTCAACCGCCGCATTCACTACGGGAAGGCAATATTGCAGCACCGTTTCGGACACCTTGGGACCCGGGCCGCCGGTGAAAAAGGGAAACAGCGCCCCTCCAATTCCATAGATGCAGTTATCAACTACTGCTGAAGCAAAAGCGGCCTTGGGTTCCGGCATATCATCTGTTACCGCCCAGCTATCCGTTTCCGGATCGTATTGAATGATATCCAGCAGCGGAGTGATGTCATCCAGGGCGCCTCCGTAGGCATACAAGAGATCATTGACGACAGCCGAACCAAATATAGACCTGGTTTGAGGCATCTCCATTTTCTCAATCCAGGTATCGGTAGCCGGGTCATATACTTCCAGTACATCCTTGTATCCGGATGCATCTATACCTCCCATCGCATATATCTTCCCATTCATTGCTTCTGTACAGAAGCCTGAACGGGCAGTCGGCATGGGCGCTTTCGTTTGCCAGGTATCCGTGTCGGGATCGTACACCTCTACTTTGTCGGTCCGGCTGGGCCAGGCAGTAGTGCCGCCGATGGCATACAGCCTGCCGTCCACAACAGCTACGGACAGATACCCTCTGGCCGTCGGCATCGAGGTTTTTTGTTCCCAGCTATCCGTTGCCGGGTCGTAAACGTAAAGCGTTTTTTTCGGTATCCCCCCAGTGGTGTAGGCGGTTTGCCCGCCGGCCACGTAAATTTTCCCTCCGATCACCCCCGCCGCCGCGCCGTGGATCGGTTCCGGAAGGCTCTGCCGGCTTTGCCAGGCATCTGTTTCCGGATCATACCGTTCTACCACACCGCTGATCTCCGTTTTGGAGTAAGCCCCGCCAATGACGTATATTTTTCCATCTAACACACCGCTGGCGCTGTAAGCCCGGGGCGTCGTGATGGGCGTTTTGTAGGCCCAGCCTTCGCCGGAAGGTTCAAATTCATACATGATCACTGAGGTCGTAGTCGCCGGGCCGGGGAGGGAGGGGATGAAAAAGGGCTCCAATGCCCCTGTGATGGCGTAAAGGCGGTTGCCGACGACGGCATTGGCGCACATTGCTTTTTTTTCGGGAATGGTTCCTATATTTTTCCAAAGGCCCGTTTCGGGATCATATTCGAAGAAATCAAGGGAGGCGGTGGGAGATGTATTATTGATGCCGCCATACACGTATATCTTGCCTCCGTGAGTGGCCGAGCCGAAATACCCAACGGCCGGGGGCGGGTTGTCTTCCAGTTCCCAGCTATTTGCCACAGGGTCATAAGACTCCACAGACCAGGAGCCATCCGTGATGCCATCCACGATATAGATCTTCCCACCTACTACCTGCGCCAGGATATTGGCCCGGGCTTCGTTCATGCTGTCCATGACAGCCCAGCTATCCGACAGCGGGTCATACCTTTCCACTGTTTTTACCGAGATGTGGCCGCCTATTCTTCCTCCTATTGCATAGATATAGCCGCCGAAGGCGCAGGACGTCAGGTGGGAGCGCCCATTGGGCATGCTCGTCTTTTCCGACCAGGTATTCAGCGCCGGGTCGTATTCATAAACCGCAGCGTAATCCTCCGTGGCGTAATAATTGGCCTTGCCTCCCATTACGTATATCTTCCCGTTGGCCGTTGCCGCAGCCGGCGCAAAGAGCGGAACCGGCAGGCTGGCTACGGTAACATCCCAGGTATCTGTTTGTGGGTCGTACTTTTCTACGGCGGCGCTCCCTTCCGCACGGGTAAGGCCGCCGCCGATGACGTAAATTTTGCCGTCCAGCACGCTGCATGTTACATAAGCCCTGCCCGTAGGAATGGGGGCTTTATAAACCCATTCTTCCTGGGCTTCTGCCGGAGCCCGGAACAGCAGCGTGGCCATAACGGCCAGCAATGTAATTGTCATTGTCTGTTTCATATTGGTATATTTTAGCGTTGTCAATGTAGCCTGGCTTCAGATCACAGAGGAAGGACTATTGTTCCAAAGATTGGACTATTGTTCCGGTGGCCGAAGGGACTGAAACCATAAAGCCGCCATCTACCCCTCCCGGGCTTCAGAAGGCGGCATCCCGAATTCCCGGGTAAAAGCGCGGGAGAAATAATAGGGGTCTTTAAAGCCCACCGCATAGGCTGCCTCGGCGATGGTCATACGGCTGGACGCGAGCAGTTGACGGGCTTTTACCAGGCGGAAAGAACGGATAAAATGAGAGGCGGGCTGGCCGGTCAGAGCAGCCAGCTTGCGGTGCAATTGAGTGCGGCTGACGCCAAGCTTGGCACACAGGGCCCTGATGCCGAATTCCTCCTCCGGATAATGCCTTTCCAGGCATTGTCGGACCTCATACAGGAAGCGTTCATTCAGCCCCGGAGGTTTACTTTCGGGCAGAGGAGCGGCCAGGCTTTGGCTGAATTTGCGCTTCAGGGCTTCCCGCAGGGTGATGAGTTTCCGAAGCTCCACTTGCAGTTCCTGTCGATGGAAAGGTTTAGGCAGATAAGCATCGGCGCCGGATTCCAGGCCGCGTATCCTGGAATCCACATCCGTTTTGGCGGTCAGCAGGATGATAGGGATGTGGTTGGTGCGAAAATCGCCCTTCAGTGCCCGGCAAACTTCCAGGCCGTCCTTTTTCGGCATCATAATATCGCTGATGATGATATCCGGTACGCGTTCTATGGCCCGGTTGATGCCCTGTTCGCCGTCGAAGGCTGTGATCAGATTGTAATCCTTTTGCAGGAAAGCCTGAAGATACCGGACCACATCGGGGTTGTCTTCGATGAGCAACAGGCGGGGGGCAGCTGAAGCGCCAGGAACCGCCTCCGGCGCCGGTTCTTCTTCCTGCGCCGGCGGGCCGGCAGACAACAACTGCATCGGTGCCCGGTTGCGCAACGGCAGGTAAACGGAGAAGGCGCTGCCTTCCCCCGGCCGGCTATCCAACTCAATATGGCCACCGAACAGGTGGGCGTATTCCCTGGCCATCGCCAGCCCTATCCCGGCTCCTTCAGTGGGCCACTCCCCTACCTGGTAATAACGGTCGAAGATGCGCGCCCAATGCTGCGGAGGGATACCGATACCGGTATCTCTGGCCCGGATGAGCAGGCAGGGGCCCGGTTCAAGTGGAGGGGGCGATGACGGCAGGCGTTCCAACTCAAGCCACACTTCACCCCCGGCGGGCGTGTACTTGATGGCATTGTCCAACAGGTTGCCCACCAGGTGCTCCAGCTTTTCCGGGTCGAAATCCATCCAGATCTCCTCCGAAGCACTGGAAAAATGCAGGCGGATGTTTTTCGCTTCAGCCAGGCTGTGGAAGGACTCCAGCAGGTACTTCAGTTCCAGTACCACATCCGACTGCACATAATGAGCGGAAAGGGCGCCGGCTTCCAGCCTGGACAAGTCGAGCAACTGTCCGACCAGGCGTAGCAACTTTTTCCCGTTGCGGCGGATGAGTACGGCACTTTCGGCAGCCCCTCGGAAAGGGGCCTCCCGGATCTGTTCAGCCATACCCAGAATAACCATCAGCGGCGTGCGGAATTCGTGGGAGATATTGGAGAAAAACTGGCTGCGGGCATGGTCCAGCGCCCGGAGTTTTTCGGCTTCCACCTGGCGGAACCGCACCCGCTCCCGCATGTAAATGCGGACAAAAAAGTACAGCGACAGCAACGATACTATAAAGTAAAGGACAAAAAGCACCAGATTCTGTCCTGCGGAGAACTGAACCACCGGCCTCAGCCAGGGTTGCAGGATGGCTTCCAGGGAGACCGTGCCCAAATATAGCAGCAGCAGGAAGCGAACCTGTTCCGGCCGTGGAAAGACCAGGGCAAAGAAAATGCCCGCCATGCCGAGAAAGACAAAACCACCGGAGTTCAGGATGCCTCCCGTGAAAACGACGGCAACGAAGGAAAACAGGATCTTGAACACTTCCGTACTGATGAAAAACCACTCCGTGTGTGCCCGCACCCGCAGGAAGAGCACTATGCTACCCAGGAAAAACCCACAGAAAACAGCCATCAGATAAACCAGGAACATGAAATGCATACAGGCGTAAACCATCCCCACGATCAGCCCCAGCACCAAAGAAGAGACAGCGATGCCGCTCCATACCGTTTTGGATAATATGGCCTCTTCATCGTCCCCCGGGGCATAAATGGCCGCATTCCGCCACTGCCTCCATTTTTGAAGGCGCAGGTAGTTCATGAGCAGCAGGTTCTTGCTGTTGAAAGTTAGGGGAGTGATCGATCCGTTTCAATGATTTAAATCATGTGATCAGCGAACTTTTCCGGCTCAGGCAAGAGAATGGCCCGAAATTACTCGGTCATTACCTGTCTTTCATCCGCATCTCTTTCCCGTTTTCCATATTTGTAAAGTGGAATGCATTTTTTGTAGAGGGAAAGTCATTTTCGGGCCAACGCCGAATAAATGTACCGGCGCCCGTAATCAGAGGCCACGCGGGCCAGTTCCTCCGGCTCACTCAGCCCCGCTTCCAGCGCCACTTCCACAAACCGCCGAAAGGGCAGCGGATAAGGTATCCAGGGCGGCCGGGCCTGCTCCGTTTCGTACTCCACCAGCAGGAAGGGGGCGCCGGGGCGCAGGCAGGTTAGAATGTTCTTCAGAGTAGCCACCGGATCGGGGGCGTAGTGCAGGGCGTTGGCCATGACGATGCCGTCGAGCGGCGGCAGCTCCAGGGGGCGGGTGAAGTCCGCCTCGTGGACGATGACCTCCACCGGGCTGCCGCCCGCTATGCTCCAGAGGACGTGCGGGTTCTTGTCTACGGCGTAGATGGTTCCGCTCTCCAGCAATTGGCGCAAGGCCAGGGTGAACATGCCGGTACCGGCGCCCAGGTCGGCCCAGGCGCCGGTAGGGGAAGAGATGGCGGGGCGGAGGAGGGTGAGGGCGTCGGAGGAGGTCATAGATATTTGATTTGGGATTTTCGATTTTTGATGTGCGATGTTCCCGGAGGAGCCTGCGATTGGCAAATCAAAAATCATAAATCGCACATCGAATATCGCAAATTCTTCCTAACCACCCCCATAGATCATTTCAGGCGTTCAGTGATCTCCTCGCTCATCGGCTCCACCTTCGAGGGGAAATGCGCCAGCCATTCCCCTTCCGGAGAGATGAGGAATTTATTGAAGTTCCAGCTCACTTTGGCGTCGTCCACGCCGTTGAGTTCCTTTTGGGTCAGCCAGGCGTAGACGGGGTGCTGGCCGCCGCCCTTCACCTTGATCTTTTCGGTAAGGGGGAAGGTGACGCCGAAGTTGACTTCGCAGAAGGAGGCGATCTCCTCCTCGCTTCCCGGCTCCTGCATGAGGAACTGGTTGCAGGGGAAGCCGATGACCACGAGCTTGTCCTGGTATTTCTCATACAGCGCCTGCAGGCCTTTGTACTGGGGGGTGAAGCCGCATTTGGAGGCTACATTAACGCACAGAACGTACTTGCCCTGGAATTCCGACATACGCATCTCCTTACCGTCGATACCGTTTACGGTGAGTTCATGGAAAGAACCGGGAATGGACCTGGCTACAGCGGCTTTCCGTTTGGAAGCGCTCACCAGGGTGATGCCCAGGGTGGCAAGTACAATAAAAAGAATGGCGATTTTCATTTTCCGAAGTTTTTTGGAGAAACAACGGAAGGAGATAAAGGTTGACGTTGTTCCAAAAACACAACCGCCACCCTGAAAACAGGATGGCGGCTGGTTTGCAGTTTGAGGCCTGAAAGCCTCAGAGTATTCCAGTATTACTATTCCATTGTACGCATGAAGTTGACGAGGTGCCAGACATCTTCTTTCTCCGGGATCTTTTTCTCATAGTTGGGCATCTCATCCCTTCCTATCCAGGATTTGTAGAAGATTGCGCCATCGCTCTGCTTTTGGAAAGCTGCTGAAGTGAAGTCGCCGGCCGGCGTATCCAGGTTAGCGGCTTTGGGGCCATCGCCCAGCCCATCCTTGCCGTGGCAGGATTTGCAGTGCAGGCTCCAGAGAGATTTTCCCCGGGCAATGGACTCCTTATCGGCTTTCACCGGGTTTTCCATTTTTTCATACTTCTCGGGTACCTTCCAGTCTGAAGCCTGAGCTGTGGCGGTTTGCGCATAGAATATGCCTACAGCAAATACGACTAAAAATGCAATGAATTTACTTTTCATGGCCTGAAATTTTGATTAAAGATTTCGCTTGTTATGACGGTTTTCTGACGGCCGGGCCACTGAATTGTCAGTTTTCAGCCGCTTTTTTTCTCAGTTTAAACAATTTATAAATAACCTCCAGGTAGTGCCCCCAGATGATCAGCAACAAAGTAATAAAAGTAAGCAATAGCCATAACGGAGGGCTGGGGCTCCACAACTCGCGGGGAGGGCTGTCACCAGCCATTAGCTTCGGCGTTCCCCAGGCTTTGCTCAAATTGGCTTCGACGGTGCCGAAGTCGGAATCGTCCTCAAGGCGAACGAGGACTTCGACATTTCCTTCCGGGCCTCCCGGCAGGTCCATCGGGAAATCAATGGATACCATCCCTTCCTCATCGGTAGTGCCTTCGCCGACCCTCAAGGGCCGGTACAGGCCTTTGACATAGAAATATATATCGGTTTCGGCTACGGGCTCGCCCATGCTCTCAAGGGTGGCTGTTACGGTTCGGGAAGAATCTTCTTCCATCGCCTCTAACGCAATACTTGCTGGCATAATTGTTATTTCATCATCACTATCGCCATATTCCTCATTCCCCTCAAAGACAGCCATGATGGGGAAGGCGCCGGAGGTATCCGCCAGCAGCTTGGCCTTAGGCAGGCGCAGGCTGGCAATGCCATCCATGCCGGTAGTTGCCCGGCCCAATTCCTGTTCCAGCGAATCCGTTATGGAAAAGAAAACGACTTCCAGGCCCGGTATACCGGTATAACGGCCGTCTATCTTGGCCCGGACCAGGGCTTTGCAGGTGGCCATATCTTCGTCGCCCTGGACGGCAGACAGGCTCATCCTGGTTCTCAGCGGTTCATTTTCTTCCGCTTCTTCCTGAGCCAGCAGCACATTGCCCGATAGCAACCCCAGCATCATGGCCAGGGAAAGAGCCAGGGCTCTTGGCCTGAACCCTAAACTGCATTGCAGGTATTTTGATTTTGATCTTTTCATTGCACAAGGGCTTTTAATTGGTTTCTTTTTCATAATCGGAGATCGGCACTACATTGATCAGCTTCGGCACCAGAGTGAAGAAGATGAAGAAGGTAGCCGCGCCGGCCAGCACGAGCGACCACTCCACCCAGGTGGCGGAATAATGTACGTACTCGGGCCGGGCATCCTGAATGGGAAGCAGGGGTGTTTCCAGCGGCGGCACCACCGTCAGGTAACGCCGCACCCACATGGCGAAAACCACCATCAGAGAAAGTGCGGTGATGATGGTTGGGGTGCGGAACCGGCGGAAAGCGATCACCACTATCGGCAGAATGATGCCGAAGAAATTGGCCAGGTGAAAAGCCCAACCGAACTCCTTAAAGCTCAGCAGCTTGTCCGTTACTTTAGATTCCCACGTCATGGAGGTGTACCAACTGGTGATGTACTCCGAAAGGGTAAAGTAACCGAAAGCTCCAACCAGCGCTATTAAGATCAAGCTCATGTAGCGGAAATGTTCATCTTTCAGGTAATCCTCCAGCTTATATAGCTTCCGGTACACCCACATGACCCCGATGATCAGGGCGATACCGGTGGCGATAGAAGCGATGACATAGGAAGGCCCGAATATGCTGCTGCGCCAGCCGGGGCGCAACGTCATGCCGAAGATCCACGAAAGTACCGCGAAAGCAAGAACCACCTTGGGCACCATGATGAAGGCCATCGACTTGGTGGAATGGCCGATCTGCTGGTCCTGTTCGGAAGTGCCCGTATAGCGAAGGGCCAGCGCGTTGTACAATTTTTTCCTCCAGGAAGGAAATTCGAACTTGTCCGTGTCCCGAAGAATAGCAAAGTCCTTGATCAGCAACAGGTAGGTAAAGACCGTGATGCCGACCAGATAAGTGGAGATCACCATGACGTCCCAGGTGATGGGCGACTGTACCCGGGCGTGGATGAACAGGTAGTGCAGGCGGTCGAAACGGCCAATGCACAGCAGAATGAACACCGGCCCGATGATGCCGGAAATGAAGGCCACCAGGGCGGCGATCCGGATGATGGGCCTGCCCCAGGGCACCTTGAAGTAATACAGTATGGCCGCCAGCATGGCCGTGCCAT
>CAYQKY010000229.1:0-11443 GCA_964418125.1 uncultured Phaeodactylibacter sp. | reverse complement strand
CCCGGAAGAGCCTATGGCGAAGATGGGGAGGGAATGAGGGAATATCCGGGGGCAGCCATCAAACAATCAAACCATCCCCCCCCCCTCACAGCTTAGCAATACGCTCCAGGAACTCCGCTTTTTTGCTGCGCGACACCGGAACCGTATGGCCGTTCTTCATGACGATCTCGCCACCCTCTCCGCGGATGTATTTTTTGATGTGGCTGAGGTTGACGAGGTAGGAATTGTGCACACGCAGGAAGCCGGCGGGAATGAGCAGCTCCCCCACCTCTTTTATTGGTTTGGACAGCAGCATGCTCTCGCCATCCATAAAGAAGAGGTTGGTGTAACTGCCCTCGCTCTGGCAGTAGACGATATCGGCCACCTCCACAAAGTGCAGCCCTTCGAGGGTCGACAGGGCGATGGTCCGGGGAGGTTCATCGCCGGCCGAGCGGGAACGCTCCATGAGTTCGAACTGCCCCCACTGAGGGGACTGGCGCTGCTGGCGGGCTTTTTCCACTGCCGCTTTCAGCTCGTCAATATCGATGGGCTTGAGCAGGTAGTCAAGCGCACTGATCTTGATGGCGCGCAGGGCATACTGGTTGTAAGCCGTGGTAAAGATCACCTGGAAATTGACCGGGCGCACCCGCTCCAGCAGGTCGAATCCGTTGAGCCTGGGCATCTCAATGTCCAGAAACAAAATATCCGGAGGATTCCCGCGGATGTATTCCGCGGCTTTCTGCGGGTCGTTGAATTCCCTAACCACTTCTACTTCCGGGCAATGTTTGGCCAGCAGAGCGGATAATAGCTCCGTACAATAGAGCTCATCGTCGACGAGAATGGCTTTCATATGCTATTTTTAATATCTTCTAGGCCTCGGAGATCATATCTGTTCAGCGTCGAGGTGACATCTAGGGTGCTCATTTTGAGGAATTCGGTTCCCACAAGTTTTAGTCCCCTTCAAGCCAGGGCACGCTGGGACACGAGCGTAGCGACTGATGGAATAAAGCGCACCCTGGCAGCCACTCCAGGCGGCGCTTTTCCAGCGCCTCCTGGAGTGCGCAAAGGACCAAGAGTTGTGAGAACGAAACCCTCGTAAGCAACTTGTTAATGAACACCCTAGGTGACATCTTTTTGCCCCGGCGCACTAGCGAATAAGCTTATTACCCGCAGATTGAAGGGCAAAAAGGGTGTCATCTCACTTCGCCAGATGACACCTTTCGCCCTGTAAACTGCAGTGATATGAGCTAAAGTCCAGTATATAAGGCGAAAGATGTCACCTGGAGCACCGCTAAACACATACCGAAGATCCGGGAAATCTTTATTTCCCTTTATTCCAGCGGCAAAAGCAGGGTGACACGCGTTCCGGCTGCCGCCCCCTGTTCATCTTTCAGGTCTTCGATCTCAACGGCCGCCTTCGATTTATAGATCTCATTGATGATCTCGATGCGTTCGGCGGTCACTTTCATACCGTGCGACTTGTGCAGGGTGGCGGATTTGCTTTTCAGCTCCCGCGCCATTTCCCGGCCGACGCCATTGTCTTCCACGGTTATACAAAGGTGGTTTTCCAATGGAAAAACCCTTACCGCAAGATGGCAATCCTCGCTCTCTTTGTGCATCAGGCCATGCCAGATGGCGTTTTCCACATAGGGCTGGATCAGCATGGGCGGCACTTCGATACTGTTGATGTCCAAAACTGGGGATACATTGATCGAATAGGTAAACCGGCCGACAAACCGCATGGCTTCCAGCTCGACGTACAGGCGCAGGGCTTCCAGCTCATCCCGCAGAGACACCATGTCGCTGCGCGAATTATCGAGCACCAGGCGAATGAGGCGGGAGAACTTGGCCAGGTACGACGAAGCGGCGTCCGGCTCATTGCGCTGAATAAAGCGGTTGATGGAATTGAGGCAATTGAAAAGGAAATGGGGGTTCATCTGTGACCGGAGGGCAGCCATTTCCACTTCTGCCAGTTTTTTGTTGAATTCTGCTTTCATTTGTTCTTCTCTTCGGATCTGTTGGATGCGCAGGCGGTAAGCGCCATAGCCCACCCCGGCAAATGCAGACAGCAATAGCGTGATGAACCAGGGCGCCCTCCAAAACGGAGGAGCGACGACAATACCCAGCGACTGTTCCGCTGTACTCCACACTTCATCCTTGTTCTTTGCTTTTAGACAAAAGCGATAGCGCCCGGGTGGCACTTTGGTGTAATTGGCGATCCGCCGGTTGCCCGCTTCTATCCAGGTTTCATCCAGCCCTTCCAGTTTGTAGTAATAAGTATTCTCTTTCGGCAGGGTGAAATTCAGGGCGGCATACTGAATGGAGAAGAAATTCTCGGAAGGCCTCAGGCGCAGTTCGTCGCCAAAGCTTACCTGACGGCCTTTAATTTTGTATTCAACGCCTCCTACTTTAAAATCGGTGAGCACCAGGCGGGGCGGCCGCTCGTCAACAGGCAGGCTGTCGGGATGAAAGCGGATGAAACCGCGCTTGGTACCGGAGAACAACTCCCCATTCCTGCTCACAGAGAACCAGTCGAGGTTGGCGTCGATCTTCAGCCCGTGCCGTTCATCGTAGTTGCGGATGGCAAGAGTGCGGGAGTCGATGCTACTGATGCCGCCGCCGGTAGCCAGCCAGATCCGCCCGTTTTTGTCTTTACCCATTCCTTCCAGAAGAGTGTTGGCCAGGCCGTCCGCTTTGGAAAACAACCGGGGTTGGCCATTGGTATCAAAACGGATGAGCCCGTTTCGGCAGGAAATCCAGAGATTGCCCCTGTCATCCGTTTCCAGGCCGGTAATTTCAATCAGGCCCTGGTGTTTGCCATCGATCACAAATTCCGGGAAATGGGCCCATTCTCCGGACGTCAGGTCGAGGCTGAACAAGCCCTCTCCATTGGTACCAACCCAGAGTTTGCTGCGGCCGGGGTTCATGGCCAGGCAGTAAGTGGTCCTTGGCTGAGGCATCCCTTTCGGCGGGCCGACATATTCCAGCCTGCCGCTCTGCCGGCTGTAGCGCAGCACCCCCGCCCGCCACTTGCTGATCCACAGGTTGCCGCCGGCGTCTTCTTCAATATCAAAAGTGGCCAGGTCATTGACTCCGGGCGGCAACGGCGGCATTTCAACGGCATGCAGCCTACGCCGGCCCAGGTCAGCCTGGTACAGCCCGCCGCCCGCCAGCAGCCAGGTAATGCCATGGCTGTCTCTGAAAATGCGCGTGGGGGAATTGCGAAAGGAAGGCTTAAACTCCCGGCTGATGTCCCTTGATTTTCCCGTAACCGGGTCGTATAGCAGGATCAGGTTGGTGTAAAAGGAGGTAATGTAGTACAGCCCGTCCTCGGGGTTGTCGTAAATATCCAGGACGGAATTGTCGTAATCATAGGCGGGATGGGCGTCCAGGAATACGTGGCGAAAACCCTGCAGGCGCGGGTCCAGCTTACTCAACCCGCTGGAAGTGCCCACCCAGAGGATGCCGTCCGTATCGGTATAGGCCACCGTAGGGCTGGCGCCGGGAAAGCTGTAGAGGTCGTCCGGGCGGTGGGGAATGGGAATGAATTTTTCTTTTTCAGGATAGAGGATGCCGGGCTGGCTCATCCATACCCCGCCGTCGCCGAGTAGGGCCACATGAGTGGTGGCGTTGATATAGCTGCTGGGAATGACATTCCAGGCCTTCCATTGCCCCGACGCCAGGTTGAAGGAAAAAAGGTCCTGCCCGAAAACGGTAAACCAGATAACCCCCCGCTTTTCGTCGGTACAAACGGCCTGGGGGCCAAACTTTAGCTGGACGCCTTCCGGGGGGTAAAATGTTAATTCCCTGGACGGCAGGTGGAGGCTGAACAGGCCAAAAAGGCTGCCTGCCCAGGCTTCATCGGGGCTTTTATACGTTACGGAAGTGAAACCGTTGACTATGGTGTGGCGATAGCCCACCGGCCGCTGTGCTTCAGGCACGTCCGGAGCTTCCAGCCATTCATAAGCCAAACTGCCCGGTGGGAACCAAACCATGTTTGGCCCATCTCTGGTGATGGCCACATGGCCCTGGCCGCCGATAAAAATGGTGCACCCATTATTAAAAGACCAGTTGGCTTCATCTTCCACACGGGGAGACACCCTCAGGAAAGAATCCCGCAGCGGGTCAAAAATGTCAATGCCCCGGTTATGGGCGATCCAGATACGGCCATCGGGAGCTTCCGCCAATGCGGCAATAACCTCTCCACCTGGCCCATATCCTTTGCCGGGCTCCGGTAGAAAAACCCGGAACTCATAGCCATCAAAGCGGTTCAGGCCATTGGCCGTCCCAATCCAGAGAAACCCGCGGCTGTCGCGCAACAGGCTGCGGACTTCGTTGTGCGACAGCCCGTCGCGGGTGGTAAAGTTCTCAAAATGGAAGTCCTCCTGAGCAATCGTGCACAGCCACCACAGTAAACCGGACAGCAATAAGGCCAGGCGGCGCATAGTCGTTTATTGACAGTTCAAGTTCAGCCTGCTAAGTTACGCAGCCCGCCTGGCATTACCGGGATAAATTTATAGTTGACGGGATTGGGTTTATAGTTTACTTCCGTTCCTCAATCTCCGGCACCGGCCCCAGCACCTCTTCGATGCTCAGGTACTTCACCGGGCCCAGTTTCTCCACCTCTTCTGCCACCAGTTCTCTGTCTCCCACCAGGACGAGGATCATATTCCCCGGGTTGATGTATTCCCGGGCGGCTTCTTCCACCTGGGTTTGCCCCACGGCCAGCAATCGTTCGACGTGGCGGTTGAGGTAATCCTCCGGAAGGCCGTAGAAGATCACATCGGCCAGGTTGGCGGCAATCGACTCTACATTCTGGAACTCACCGGGAAAGCCCAGCGCCAGGTAGTTGCGCGCCTTCTCCACCTCCTCTTCAGATACCTCCCGAATGCCATTGAGCTCTTTGAGAAATTCCTGAATGGCCGGGCCGGTCACATCGGATTGCACATCGGCATAGGCCATAAAATACCCCTGGTGGCGGGGCTGCCAGAATGTCGACCGCGCCCCGTAGGCGTACCCATGCTCCTCACGGATGTTCTGATTCAGGCGGGAGGTGAAGGAGGCGCCCAGGATGGTGTTCATCACGGTTATCGGATATTCGTCCTCCACCTGCCGGCTAACGCCGGGCTGGCCGAACCGCAGGACGGACTGAGCGGCGCCGGGCTTGTCGACCAGGTATATGGTGAAGCCTTTCTGCTGAGGAGGGGCAGGAATGTCACGGCTTTTGAGTTGGCCGCCTTGCCATCCGGACAGGGCACCGCCCAGCTTTTTCTTGAGGGCCTCCTTTTCGATATCCCCCACCACCACCAGGAAGGAATTGGCGGGCGTGACGTATTCCCGGTGAAAATCCTTAAGGTGACGGGTTGTCAGCCCCTTGAGGCTGGCTTCCGTGCCGTCTCCGGGGCGCCCGTAGGGATGTTCTCCTCCGAAGAGGAGCTGGCCAAAGGCACGGGCGGCTATCGCTCCCGGCTCATCGTGCGCCTGCGCCAGGGAAACGAGCGCCTCGGTACGCTTCCGCTCCAGTTCCTCTTCCGGGAAACGGGGGCGAAGCAATACATCGGCGAATAAGGGCAGGGCTTCCCCCAGCTTGGAGGCCGGCGTGAACAGGCGCAGGCCGAGCTCCTCCCGGTTGGCGTAGGTGCTCAGGGAAATACCCAGGAAATCCACTTCCTCCGATAACTCCAGAGCGTTGTATTCCCCGGCCCCTTCGTCCATCATCTCAGCCGTCATCTCCGCCAGGCCCAACTGCCCGGGAGGGTCGTAAATACTGCCGGCATTGCTGACCAGGATGAACTGCAACAGGGGCAGGTTGTGCTGCTCTACGAGGTATACCCGCAGGCCATTGCCCATGGTAAAATGCTGCACCTCCGGAAGCTGAAGCGGTTTGGGCTCCGCCGGCTCCGGGTATCGGCTGCGGTCCGCCTGCTGAGCAAAGGCCACCGTTGACAGGAGGCACAGCCAGAAGGAAAGAAGTTGTATTTTCATGGTTTGATTTCTTTTTTGGTAACTGCCAGATCAGTCTGCCCCTCTGGCACAATACTCAACAAAACCCGGTTTTCCGGGGCCAGGTACTGCCGGGCCATCACGGAAAGGTCATCTGCAGATAAAGAGATATAACGGCTAAAATCTTCGTTGGCGTAATCGGGGTTGCCGGTGTAGTAATAATACTGGTTCAAGGCATCGGCCTTGCTCAACAGGCTCTGGAACGACCGCAGCATGTTCACCTCGCGCTGATTGATGCTGCGCTGCAGCTCCCGCTCCGCAGGCGGAGCAGCCTGCAGGTTCCCGACCTCGGCGTCGATCACGGCCAGTAATTCCTCCAGGGAATGGCCGGGGCGGGCGGTGGCCATCAGGATGAACATGGACTCCCGGTCTCTGGAGGCCTGAAAGGCCGATACGTCCTGTGCGATGCCCATTTCGTAAACCAGTTTTTTATAGAGGCGGGAGTTTTTGCCCCCGGCCAGGATATCGGCGATGACGTCCATCTCCGCATCACCAGGCTCGTAAATCGAAGGCGACGGGTAGGCCAGGTATAGGCGCGGCAACTGGACGTTATCTTCCAGCGTTACGTAATCCGGGCCGGGCATAACGAACGGCTCGGAATGAAGCGGAAGCGCTTCCTTCCCGGCCGGTATCTCGCCAAACCAGTATTTCACCCGCTCCAGGGCCTTTTCGGGCTCGATGTCCCCGGCAATTACCAGAGAGGCATTGTTGGGGCGGTAGTAGCGGTTGAAGAAATCCACCACATCCTCATAGGAAGCGGCGGTCAGGTCTTCCATATAACCGATCGTCGGCCAGCTATAGGGATGCCCTTCAGGATAAAGGCTCTCCATCAGGCGTATCCAGGCCATGCCGTAGGGACGGTTTTCGTAAGACTGCCGACGCTCGTTCTTCACCACGTCCCGCTGGCCGTCCACTTTGGCGGGCGACATGGCGTCGAGCAGGTATCCCATGCGGTCGGACTCCAGGAACAGGGCCACGTCCAGAGCGCTGGAAGGCAACAGCTCGTAGTAGTTGGTGCGGTCCGTATTGGTGGAACCGTTGTTGACGCCGCCGGCAGCTTCCAGCAGGTTGTCGAAATCGCCCTCTTTCACGTGGCCGGAGCCTTCGAACATGATGTGTTCAAAAAGGTGGGCAAAGCCGGTCCTGCCCTGCTTCTCATGGCCGGAGCCTACGTGATACCATACATTGACGGCTACCATGGGCACCGTGTGGTCTTCATGCAGGATGACCGTCAGGCCGTTATCCAGGGTATGGATCTGGTAGGGCAGCTCTAATTCGGCCTGGCCGAAAGCCAGCGGGCCAAGCAACAGAGCCGCCATCCAGAGTATCAATCGGTTTTTCATAATCCTTAATTTTGTGATTCTATCCGGAAAGTTACTCACTATTAAAGAGAAAACCGGGGAAATTATTGCAAAAAGGGGAGGGAGCAAATGGCATCCTGGATCGGCTTACAATATAATTTAACGTAAGGTTTGATCTGAAAAGCCTGTTTTTAAAGCCAATTAAGCCAGGTTGAGGTTGAGGCTCAGGTTAAGGTTGAGAGAGGCTGCAGGGCAAGCATAAATTGATCCACCATTCCCTGGAAACACTCAGTTCCCCAGGCGCTCCTTGGACTTAACCTCAGCCTTAAGCTCAAACCTCACGTTAATTTACCAATTCTCTGAGTCCTGAAATACAGGCTGCCTTTTCCAGTGAAATTCCATAGGCAAAACATCCTATGCTACTTCCAATATTTCCCTGCGAAAAACTTCTAGCCTGTCTTTTCCTCTTGCTACACTAAAAAAATTGAGCGTTCCTATGGCGAAAGCCGTCGTTTTTATACCTCCACCAGTTGAACCGGGGGAGGCGCCTATCCACATAAGTAAAAAGACGGCCAGGAGCGTGGACAGGTTCAGGGCGGCGGTATCTATGGAATTAAAACCAGCGGTCCTGGGGGTGGCGGCGCCAAAAAAGGCAGTAACCACTTTTCCGAAGCCATGGTGTTCTGCCAGGGTATTGTCATACTCAAAAAAGTAGAACAACCCGGCGCCTGAGAAGAGCAGGATACCTGTAGTTGCCAAAACGAGCCGGGTATTGATATTGATTATCCAGGGAAGGTAGTGGTTCTCCGCCCGGAGGACACGCCTGATAAAAACGTGTTTGAGGTATTTGAAAGAATTGAAAGCGATGGGAAACCCTATCCCGCCGATAATGAATAATAGGGCAATGGTTATGTGTAATGGATAATTGAACCGGAAACCCGGTTCAAATAAACTGTTTTCCAGTGTGGAAAAGCCCGCGTTGCAAAATGCCGAGACAGAGTGGAAAATGGAAAAAAACAACCGCTCAGAGTAAAAGGTAATGGGGCTCTCTTCCAGGCTGAAAAAGATCATTGCGGCTCCTACAGCTTCAATGAAAAAGGTAAGCACGATGATCTTCTTCAAAGTGCTGAAGACCTCCCCGGCCCTTTCCGAGTTGGTCATGTCTTTGAGCAGTAGTTGGGTTTCATAAGATGAACCGCCCCGGAAGAAATAACTGAAGTAGCTGGTAAAAGTCATAATACCGATACCTCCGGCCTGAATAAGCAGGACAATAACCCATTGGCCAAATGGGGTAAAATAGCTTCCGGTATCAACTACGATCAAGCCAGTGACGCAGACGGCACTGGTGGATGTAAACAAAGCATCAATGAATGATATGCCGGAATAGGTAGCCTTTGGCAGGATAAGGAGAAATGCCCCTATGAGTATTATGGTAATAAAACTGGCAATAAATAATTGGGCAGGGTTCAGGTACCGATGATAAAAATCTACGTTGAGTGCGGAAAACTCCCTTATGAAAATGAGCAGGATGGCAGCATATAGCCATGGCATGCCTGCCAGGACAGGAATATTTACCCAACCAGCCCTATGGAGCAGTAAAAGAGCCAGAAAAAGGAACAGAAACGCATCAACTGCCCGCACCTTCGGCCCTGGCAAGCGTTCAGTGAAAATATACCGGGATAGAATTGATATGGCCCCTCCACTTATAGCTGCAAGATATACCCAGTATAGTATTTGCCTTATGGCAGGCGGCTGGCTAAAGCCAAGCCCATAGGCCATGGACAAAACAGCCGCCAGGCTAATACCGAAAAACAGGGCGTTGAGGTATTTTCCTATTTCTTTGGCGGGGATGGTTTTCAACTTCTTTGCGAACCAGGGGCTCATTTATCAGGAGAGTAGATGTCCAATAAAATGACCAGTATCAGAATGAAAATGAAAAAAATGGCCACAGGCCATTTTAAGTGGCTATTGTTCGCCAACCATTCTTCGAACACATCATCAGTTCGTTTGCCCGAGCCATTTTGTCGTTCACTCATCCCTGTCTCCTTTTTTGAATATTTGTTTGTAGGCAACGGCAATCATGTAGCAGTTAAGAGCAAAAAGCACCACTATAATTACAGTAAGTATGAAATCGTGATTATCCATTATCTATTCGCTCTGCTATTAAAAGCAAAGCTATCCTGGAGGAGATCAATAAAACATAAAATTTCAGGCAGGGAATATTAAGATTTTATAAAGATTCAGCAGAAGCGGTAACCGACTCCGCTTTCCGTCAGGATGTGCCTGGGGTGGTTGGGGTTGTCTTCCAGTTTTTTGCGAAGCTGGGCTACGAAAACACGAAGGTATTGGGTTTCGGTTTGGTATCCGACTCCCCAGATCTCTTTAAGTATATACTGGTGGGTTAGAACCATACCCTGGTTTTTTGCGAACAGGGCCAGCAATTTGAATTCTGTAGGCGTCAGTTTGACAGTTTCTCCTTCTTTTTTTACCGTCCTGCCTGCCAGGTCTATTTCCAGGCCGTCACAGGTGATTGGAGATTCGAGGCTTTTGGGCTGGTTCCGCCGGATGGCCGACCGTATCCTGGCCAGCAATTCCCGCGTCCGGAAGGGTTTTGTCAGGTAGTCGATTGCTCCGTTGTCCAGTGCCCTGACAATATCGTTTTCACTATTCTGGACGGAGAGGATGATCACGGGCCGGGTATACCAGCCTTTTAGTTCCTGAAGGACTTCATGCCCGCTCATGTCCGGCAGCCCTATATCCAGCAGGATCAACTCAGGCGGGTGGCTGGCTGCCATTATCAGCCCTTCTTTTCCGGTTGAGGCCTGCAAGGCTTTGAAATCATTGCTTTCCAGGGTTATCTGCAGCAGCTTCCTGATCTGTGGTTCATCATCAATGATTAGTATTTCTGCTTTAGTCATTTTCAATATCGGTTAAGTAGGAAGTTTCGGCCGGAATGGAAACGGTGAATTTCGCACCTCCTTCCGGAAGGTTCTCTAAAGTAACCTTTCCATGATGGGCTTCGATGAAGCCTTTTACTATGGACAGGCCAAGCCCCGTCCCGCCTGTCGCGGCCCCGGGGAGGCGGTAGAACTTCTTAAAGACTGCCTCCAGTTCGTTTTCGGGGAAGCCCGGCCCATCATCTATAATATTAATGATGCAGTTTCCATTTTGGTGAGAGACACCGATAGAGATAACGGACCGCGGAGGAGTGTGCTGCAGGGAATTATGGATAATATTGAATAATGCTTGTTCTATCAACCCTCTGTCCAGTTTGAACAAGGGCAATTCTTCTTCGGGTTCAAAAATTATCGTATGGCATGATGTATCATGTTGGACGGATTGTATGGATTTATAGACTAGTTCGCTCATATCGCACCAATCCAATTGTGGCCGGATAAAGCCGGATTCCAGCCTGCTCATGTTCAGAAGGTTTTCTACCTGCCGGTTCAGGCGCATGCTGGCCACATCTATTTCGGAAAGGAGCTCCATTTTAGCGCCTTCGGAAAGTTTCGATGGCGTTTCCTTGAGGGTGTCAACCGTACCAATGATAGTCGAGATGGGCGTTTTCAATTCATGAGACAAGGAATTAAGCACCGTGTTGTACAGCTTGATCATGTTTTCTCTTTCTTCTTCTTCCTTCGCCTTGATCTCGGCCTTGCGGATCTTGGATGTCAGTACGGCATTCATCATGGCAATAACAAAATACATCAGGAATAACAATGCGTCCTCAGGCGTATCGATGGTAAAGTTGAATACGGGGGGGATGAAAAAGAAATTCCAGATCAGGGCGCTGTAAATGGCTGTGGCTAAAACCGGCCAGATGTCAAAGACCATAGCTAAAATGGAAACGGCCAGCAACAAGATCAGCGCGACGACCTTATAACCGGTAAGGTCAACCGAAAAATGGGCGATGATAGCAATAAGAGTAACCGACCCGAAAGAGATCAGGTATTGCAAAGGCCGGTTGCTTTTAATCGTTTTGAAAAGTTCCAAGCTTGTTTTGAGCTTTAATTTACTTGAAGTTTCATAAAGATTTTATTAAGAAAGAAGCTTTTAAAAGGCCCTTACTCTTCCTCCGGCCACTTAATTTCAGGAGACAGGCCTTCAACAAGGCGGCATCCAACGTGCAAAGCCAAAGGGCGCAGTTGCGATTTGTCCCC
>CAYQKY010000228.1:0-11483 GCA_964418125.1 uncultured Phaeodactylibacter sp. | reverse complement strand
ATACGGGCATGCCTTTACCTGTAGTTCTTGCTCTTACTACGGGCCACCAAACGGTTGCCCGGCTGAGGCACGAAGACGGGGTAGCCCGTCCGAAAAAATAAACGCGCCGGGCAGCGCGTCGGCCCGCGGATGCTATCGCGCGGGGAGGTTGGGGTAAAGATACGGAGGATGGCGGTAAAGGGCAAGGCCAAAGCCATGTTTGGGTAATTGCCGAAACCTCCCCGGCATAGGGCCCGTAAAAAAATAAGATTGCTTCGCGCTCTAATGGATAAATATATGGCTCCATAGCGATACGATCGAAAAATATAGCTGCATAGCAGCGACAGAGGGCCCGGTGGAAAAAGAAAAGGCAATGGCGGGCGCCCTTCAAAGCCTCCGGGAAATAAAGACAAATAAAAGAAAAATGGTTCCCGGCGGGGAGTGACGGTAGTTGTCAATGGGAGGGGGGATATTTGCGAATATATTCAACTGCAACCGGTTTGGCGCATTGCCGGCGCAGCCCCTCGATCCCCTGAAGGGGAAGTCTGCCCACAGATACGCCAAACCAGTTGCAACCTGGCTAAAAGGAATTTGAAAATTATGATAAAAAATCTTTACAGATTAGGGAAAGTACTTCAGCGGGAGGAAAAGTACAGCGTTTATTTCACTCCCTGGCAGAATCCTTTTCCAAAAGTTGAACCGGATAAAGCGAAGGTGATCTATTTCAATATCCGGGATGGTAAGGTAGACGGCTCTTTTGGCATTGAACCTTTCAAGCCGGCATTGCTGAAGAACTATTTGTACCGGAAGCCCAAAGGGGCCAGAGGCGCCCCTCTGGTTCCGACCGATTTCTTCTATCCATCCGGTAAAGAGGAAGACCACGCCGAGAATGTCCGAAAACTCATGAGCCGGCTGGAGAGGGCTTTTCCTGCCGGTGAAAGCATTTATTTTTCATCGCAGGGCCAGAAAGAAGATGCCTTGAAGGCAATTGAAGAACAACTCCTCGCATTTAGCGGTAGTCCGGATGACCGGTACTTGCTGACTTTTAAGGTAAATGGAAAGTGGCTGGGTGAATTCGATAAAAACATCGCCCTATTTGAGGCGGAAGCCTATAGCAAATACTACGAAAAAAGCCAGGCAAAAGAGCATTTGTGCGCCCTGACCTATCAGCAGGCGCCGGAAGTTTGGGGGCGGGTAGACACGCTGGGGTTCACCATTAACGACCTTACCTTTTCGAGAGGAGGGTTTAACCCTTCTGATTCCTTTAAAATGTTTCCGGCTTCCCCGGAGGCGGTCAGGACGCTGGAAGGGGCGCGCCGGTTTGCGCTGGCCAAACTTTCCCGTAAGTTTCATTCACTAAATTATTTTATTGTTCCTCATTTCATTCAGGGCGACGACGAAGCAATGCTGGAGGCCGTCAAAAGCCTTGTTAAGGCTAATGAAAAGGATGTTAGCTTAAATGATTTCAGTAGGTCTATTTTCTACAATGAACAAATCATTGCTGATATAGCTGATGAAAAGGAACTAGCGAAACAAGGCATTTTTTATGACATTCTATTTTTCCAGAAGAACCAGGCCCAATTTGCCATCAAGCTGCACCTGACAGATATTCTACCCTCCCGCTTCAGCCGGATCTTCAATGCAAAAGGTAAAATTGAAGCCCGTTACAAGCGCATCAACCGGATCGTGACGAAGAAAGAAACCTTTGAATTTTTCGTGACCTTCTCCCGGATACAGCGCTACTTTTCCAGCAAGGCCAACAATGAAGTGATCTTCCAACCTTTCTTCTACCGGATACTGGAATCGGTATTCTACGGGCAGCCTCTGGATGAAGCTCTGGTGGTCAAAGCCTTCATGGAAGAGATCCGGCAATCCTTCAAACAGCGGCACGAGGATAAAAACCGCTATCAATTTCGCACCAAAGACGCATTTGCCCTTTGGCATTTTTTCCTGGAATTAGATGTTTTCAATTATCAAAATAGGCATGAAATGGAAGAAAAAGCTGTTCCCCTGACATTGGATGAGTTTATGGAAGCACATCCTGAGTTTTTCAAAGAACCTTATAAAAAGGCAGCCTTTTTTGTAGGGTGCCTGACGGAACTACTATTACAGGCACAACGAAAGAAGCTGGGAAGTGAACCTTTTCTGGAAAAACTAAGCGGCTTGAATCTCGATGATCACGATCTGAGAAAACTATTCCCCAGCCTACTGGAAAAGATGAATCAGTACAGTGAGATCCTTTACAAATATGTGGATACCCGGGATTATATTCAAAAACTTCGGGCTGAAGTGGTCCCCATTTTGATAGAGTCATCCAATGTAGGCCGTGCTGATATTTCCTTCGCTTTCACGTCGGGCCTGGTTATGCAAAAAGAATTTACCCAGTACCAGATCAGGCAAAGCCAGGCAGAAAAAGCTAAAGCCAATTCCGCAGAATAACCTTGTTCATTAACCAGATAAAATTCAATTCATCATGTCCAATATCGTTTCCCAACGCAGCGAGCTCCTCTTCCTTTATGACTGTAAAATGTGCAACCCCAACGGCGACCCGCTTGACGCCAATAAGCCCAGGATTGACGAGGGTTCGGGTGAATGCCTGGTTACCGACGTCCGCCTGAAAAGAACAGTCCGGGATTATCTGATTGAGAATGGGTATGACGGTTCCGAGCCAAACAAAGATATATTCATCCGTGATGAAGACGGGAAACCGGTTACTGGTGAACAGCGGAGCAAGTCTTACAAGGACAAAGAGGAATTTGTTGAGAAGTTTATCGATGTACGCCTGTTCGGCGGCGTTTCCGCCCCTAAAAACCAGAAGGCTAAAACTTTTAACCTGACCGGGCCGGTCCAGTTTGGCATGGGGCGCAGCCTTCACCGGGTGAACGTCAACTTTATCAAAGGAACCGGCGCTTTTGCGACTTCAGAGGGCGCCCAGCAGCGGACCTTCCGGGAAGAATACAACATTACTTACGGCCTTATCGGCTTCCACGGCGTCATCAATGAAAATGCGGCGCGCCATACTCAACTTTCGGAAGGTGATGTAGAGCAACTGCTTTCTGCCATGTGGAATGGCACCAAAGGCCTGCTTAGCCGTTCCAAAAAAGGGCATATGCCCCGCTTGTTGGTCAAGATCGATTACAAAGAACCCCAGTTTTTTATTGGCGACCTGTTGGAACGGCTGGATATGGTATATGACCGGGAGGTGAAGCCAGACGCCATTACAGACGTGGAGGATTATACCTTAAATACAAGCCGGTTGAATGAATTGCTAGATCAGTACAAAGACAAGATAGACAAGGTTTTTGTCCAACAAGACGACAGGCTGCGTTTGTCTGCTCCCATTTTCCAACCGAACAATTGAGTACAATGGATCGAATCATAGCTTTCGATCTGTGGGGGCGCCAGGCACATTACAAAAAGATCTACGCCACAACTACGGCGCTGACTTACCCGATACCGGTCAAGACTGCGGTTTACGGAACTGTGGGAGCAATCATCGGACTGGACAAAAGCGAAAACCGGTATCTGCGCCATTTTAAACCAGGAAGCTGCCGGATAGGGATACAGATCATGCGGCCCCTGGCGTTTCAACGGATCAATATCAACCTGCGGGCTGTCTTTGGGTCGATGAAGCCCAATGACAACCGTAAGCCGACACTGATGGAGTTTGTACACCGGCCTCACTACCGGATATTTTTCACCCACCAGGATCAACAACTTCTTGAAGACCTGAGGCAGTGCCTGGAATCAAAACAATGCGTGTACACGCCTTCTCTGGGATTGGCCAACTTACTGGCCGGTTTTGCTTACATCGGGCAGTGGGAAGTGGAAACGGTAGTTCCAAATGGATTTCAGCCTATCCATTCAGTGATCCCCCGCCGGGGCTTGCTCGAATTGGACAGGGATCAAACCTTTGACGGGGGCAACCGCATCATGGAAATTTCCCAGTACGCCCTGGAAATGGATGAAGCGCGCAATGTACTGGACCGGGATGACATCATACTGGATCAAAACGGCAAGGCCATTTTTGCTGAGGTAAGAGAATTGGTATCATTAGGTTCACCTCAAAACCCGACCAATGTCGTCTTATTCTAAGCTGATCTCTCATCCGCATCAGCCACTCTCCAAACATTTGGGAGAAGTGGACAATATTTCTGCTCAGGCGTTGAGCGCCAAGTTTGTAGCCAACTCTTTCGCTTCGCCCGAACAGCTGGAATTCTGGAGGCGCTTGTTGGTTTATTTCCACGACTTTGGAAAGTCTACGGTTTACTTTCAGCATAAGATTATCAAAGCTGTTTTCGAGGAGAACCCTAAAATGGATGGCGTCGATGCAGGTTACGTAGAGGGCTTTTACAAGAAGTTTTCCCGTTTCGAACTGGAAGAAGAACTGGCGGATGACTCCCGGCTGGGGTCTCATGCTGAGCTGGGGGCTTTTGTTCAGCAAGCCTGCCTTCAGGAGGGACCATTACTGCTTCGGGCCATTCTACTGGAAATAGTCAAACGCCATCATGGAGACCTGCGCAATTTTGATGATAGGTTTATACTTGAACCAGATCGGGAAAGCCAATTGAAACAACAATGGGCGAAGGCTGATAAGGAAGATTACAACCTGATCATTGAACCTTTTGGCTTTTCCCTTCCGGTAGAGATCGACTCGCTGCTTTCATCCTATGGCAGCGCCCGTATGGCCAGGAAACTGAACAGAGAATTACCGGCGCAGGACATCAAGCCTTATCTGCAAACCCTGTTCCTGTTTTCTCTACTGCTGGCTGCCGATAAAGGGGATATGATGCTCGAAAGAAGGGACGGCATAGGGCGCGTTCATTTATTCGACTCCAAAGCAGTCTCCGGTTTTAAAATAAAAGAGTTTGGGGATACGCCTTCTAAGCCGATCGACCTTATCAGAGAAGAGGCATACCAGCGAGTGGAGCAGAACATATCACAACATAGAGGATCACCGTTCTATTCCATCACCCTGCCAACAGGCTTGGGAAAAACGCTGACAGCCTTCAATGCTGCCTTGAAGCTACAAAATGAATTGACGGAGGAATACCGGGAGAAGGGATACCCTACCATCCCACGGATTATTTATTGCCTGCCATTTACTTCGGTTATCGACCAGAATGCGCAGATACTGGAAAGTATCCTTTCCGCTATTGGAATTCCAGACGGCTATATGGCCAGGCATCATTATTTGTCTGATTGGCCGGAAAAGAAAGAACAATACGATGGACTGACCGATTCAGAGAAGGAGTACTTTACCGAAGGATGGGAATACCCTTTTATGGTCACCACTTTTGTGCAATTGCTGGAAACCATTTTCTCCAACCGAAACCGAAAGCTGCGCAAGTTTCACAACCTGGCTAATGCCATCATCATCCTGGACGAAGTCCAGAACATTCCTCCCAGGTATTTCGAGACGGTGGAAACGATGTTTCAGGCCCTATTTGACCACTTTAACACCCGGTTTATTTTTGTAACGGCTACACAACCTTTTCTGATCTCCGGTAGGGAGGTGCTGGAATTAACAGATCCAACCCGGGAACGCACCCGGAAATTTTTTACGGATATGGATCGCATCACACTCGACCTGTCTCTTTGGAATGAGGGGCCATTGCCCCTGGAGGAGTTGATTACCCATTTTCAAAAAGCAATTTCAGATAACCGGGACCGGTCTTTTCTATTCATTTTGAATAAAGTGAAATCTTCGCAGGAGGTTTTCAAGCAGCTAAAGGAGCAAAATCCGGAGGCGCAACTGGAGTATTTATCGGCAGCAGTGTTACCTGCGCTACGCAAAGAAAGAATTGAAAAGATCAAGAATCCGCCCAAAGACAAGCAATTGATCGTTGTAACGACACAGGTGGTTGAAGCCGGTGTCGATATTGACCTGGATGTTGTCTATCGCGACCTGGCGCCGTTGGACAGTATCAACCAGTCGGCGGGGAGGTGCAACCGGAATGGGTTGAAAGGAAAGGGCGAAGTAAGGCTGTTCGCTAGTGAAAAGGGCGCCAGTATTTATGATTCGGTATTGATCAATATAACAGAGGCTGTCTTGAACCGAGCAATTGAAAGGGTTGGCGGCAATATGGTGCCGGAAAGAGAATTCTTCTCTCTGAATGAAGATTACGCCAGGGAAATCAGGACAAAAATAGCTGACCAGAACGCGCACTCGGAGATGATCGAATGGATGAAAAACATGCAATTTGAGCGTGTTGATAAGGCCTTTAAATTGATTGATCAGCAGCTGAACCGGTATAGTGTTTTCATTGATTACTGTGATGAATCCAATCAGGTTTGGAATGAATATCAAAAGCTGAGGGAAATAAAGGACCGATGGGAGCGTAAAAAAGAACTGCGAAAATTGAGGCCCCGGTTGTTGCAATATGTAGTTCAATTTCCTGAAAAGGCTCTACCATCCTCCTACCAACTGGATGAGCGGCCAATAATTCCTCTGAGCAAAGAAGAATATCCGTCTTTTTATAGTTTGGAAACCGGATACGGTGTTTATGAAGAACCAGGGGAAAATCAGGCAATCATGCTCGATTGAAAATACCAACCCTTCTTCCTCCGTGATACCCTGACTCTAAATTTTCCCTATCTTGCAAAAAACAACCGCCATGCCAACCGCTTCTTTAGACGCCCGCATCATCTCCACTCCCGATATCATGGGGGGGAAACCCCGCATTGCCGGCCACCGCATCACTGTTCGCGACGTAGTGATGTGGTATGAATACCAAGGACAGAGCGCTGATGAGATCGCAGAGCAGTACAGCCTGGAACTGGCTGACGTATTTGCCGCATTAGCCTATTATCATGCCAATCGGGAAAGCCTGCGAGCAGCATGGGAAAAGGAAGAGAAATGGGTTGAGGAGTTCCAAAAGAATATTCCCTCCAAGCTGAAACAGAAATTAGCAGGTGGCCAAAGTTAGATTTTACATCGATGTTCATATTGCGAAGGCAGTAATGCACGGCCTAACCCGGCGAGGCGTCGATGTGTTAAGCTGTGTGGACAATGGACAGAGTGAAGCTGACGATGGCGAATTGTTCGCCTACGCAAATGAAAATCAACGAGTCATGGTTACTCACGACAGTGATTTTCTAATTCTGCACGGCGAAGGAGTAGAGCATGCCGGCATTGTATATTTCAACCGGCCAATGAGTATTGGCGAGATGATCCGTTCCCTGCTTTTGATCTACGAAGTGATGGAAGCGGAAGAAATGTTCAATCACGTAGAATTTTTTTGATCTAATGCCCAAACTCACCCACCTCACCTTCCCCGAGCTCCGCCTGCCCACCCGCAGCGCCCACCACCTGCGCGGCTATTTCGGCCGCCTGTTCCAGGAGCACAGCCCCTTGCTGCACAACCACCTGGAGGGCGGCGGCCTGCGCTACGCCTATCCGCTGGTGCAGTACAAAGTGCTGGGCGGCCTGCCCGTGCTGGTCGGCATAGAAGAAGGGGCGCAGTTGCTCATCGAGCTGTTCCTCCGCATCCGGGAGCTGGACATCGACGGGCAGGCATACCCCCTACACCACAAGGATTTGCGTTGTGAGGAAGTGGCCGCCGGCTATTCCGAAAAACTGCACACCTACGCCTTCCGCACCCTGTGGATGGCCCTCAACCAAAAAAACTTCGAAGAGTACGTACAACTGCCGCCCGCCCGGCAGGAGCAGCGCCTGGCCGGCCTGCTGCGCAACCAGATCCTGGCCGCATTTAAGGGCATGGGGGTGTGGCTGGAGCCGGAGCAGCGGATCCTGACGCAGGTGCAGCTGCGGCAGAAGACGACCACTTTCAAGGATAAGCAGATGCTGGCCTTCGAGGGGCAGTTCACCACCAATGCCGTGCTGCCGAAGTGGGTGGGCATCGGCAAAGCGGTGTCGAGGGGGTTCGGGACGGTGGAGCAGGTGGGTTGAAAGAGTCAATTTTTTTGCCTATTTTTAGAAAATAATTTCAAGAAAAAAAGATCAAGGTGAGGCCGGAAACATTTGGAGAATTTATCCGGGAAAAGCGGTTGGAAAGGGGCTTGGCCTTAAGGCAGGTGTCGAATGCAGTGGACATCGACCAATCTACAATGAGCAAGATCGAGCGGAACGAACTGACAGCGCCGCAAAGGATAATCAAACCGTTGTCGGAAAAGTTAGGCATTGAATACCGGGAATTGCAGATAAAATTCCTGAGTGAAAAAATATACTATGAACTCAAACAGGAAGATTATTCAATAGAGTCACTGGAGATCGCTAAAAAGCGGCTGGAGCGGGAAAAAGGAGGAACCAGTTACGATGTGGAGCGAAAGCAGCTGATAGAGCGGGTCAGGGACTATTTTAAAAATAAACCCATTGATAAAGCCTGGATATTTGGGTCATTTGCGAGGAACCAGGAAAGTTATGACAGTGACATAGACCTGATCGTAAAATTTAAACAACCCAATGACCTGGACTTATTTGATTACGTAGGTTTAAAAATCGGCCTGGAAGAGATAACAGGCAGGCAAGTAGACCTGGTTGAAGAGGGCTATGTGCTCCTCAATGCAAAGAAAAAAGTAGAGGAAGAAAAAGTACTGATCTATGACCGCAAGGCCGGATGACAGAGAGCGGTTAAACCATATCGTTGAAGCCATAGACAGGATCAAACGGTTTACCGGCGGGATGGATTACGAGGCGTTTGCTCAAGACGAGGTGGTTCAGTTTGCCATAATCAAGAACTTCGAGATTATTGGAGAAGCGGCCTATCATTTAACGGATGAGGCAAAGGAGGCCAACCCGGAAGTGGAGTGGAAGAAGATCATGGCGTTTCGCCACATATTGGTCCATGATTATTACAGTATCAACCTGGAGATCGTGTGGAAAGCAAGGGAAAATAAGATAGATGAGCTGAGAAAACAAATTGAAGAGATCCTGGATAAAAATCAGTAACGACGCTAGTTGTCACTCCCTCACCATACCTTGCCGTCAAAACGGCCCTCATGCAATTATACCTCAACACCTACGGCGCCTACCTTCACGTCAAAGACGCCCTCTTCGAGGTGCGCCTGCCACAGGACGGCGGCGGCCACCAGCGGCGCCATTTCGCTGCGAGCAAGGTCACGTCTATCATCATGACCACATCGGCGGCGTTGAGCACCGATGCCGTTCAGCTGGCCCTGCAAAACAACATCGACATCATCTTTGCCGACAGCAGCGGCTTCCCCCTGGGCAGGGTGTGGCACAGCAAGCTGGGCAGCACCACCCGCATCCGCAAGCGGCAGCTGGAGGCCAGCATCGGCCCGGAGGGGGTGCGCTACACGGTGCAATGGCTGTCGGCCAAGCTGGGCAACCAGGCCGATTTCATCAAAAGCCTGAAAAAGCACCGCAGCCGAATGGGCGGCCTCCTGGATGAAAAGGCCGCCCGCATCGAAAACCTGCAGCAGAGCATCTGCCTGCAGGAGGGCGCCCCTTCGGTGGACGCCGTCGCCGAAACATTGCGGGGGCTGGAAGGCACCGCCGGGCGCCTCTACTTCGAGGCCCTCAGCCGGGCGCTGCCCGAAGAGCACCGCTTTCCCGGCCGCAGCTTCCGCCCTGCGCTCGATCCCTTTAACGCCTTTCTCAACTACGGTTACGGGGTGCTCTACAACCGCGTGGAAAAGGCCCTGATGATCGCCGGCCTGGACCCCTACGTGGGCTTCCTCCACCGCGACGATTACAACCAGAAAAGCATGGTGTTCGACTACATCGAGCCCTACCGCATCCACGTGGAAACGGTAGTGTTCCGCCTGTTCAGCGCCAAGAAGGTGAACCAGGCTCACACCGAACCCCTGGCCAACGGCCTTACCCTGGCCAAGGAAGGCAAACAACTGCTGATCGAAAAGCTCAACGACTACCTGGAAGTGCAGACGATACGCTACAATGGCCGCAACCAGACCCGGGCCAACGGCCTGCAGATGGACGCGCACCGCTTCGCCAATGAACTGATCGGGAAATAGAATTTAAGATTTTTGATGTGTAATTTTTGATTTGCGATTTGTGGCTGCACCGGGGGGCGGCTTTCTGGAGAACACATCAAAAATCACACATCGCAAATTAAACATCAAAAACCACCATGATCTGCTGGGTATTGTACGACATCGAGAACGACCGTGCCCGCACCCGGGCCGCCAAATGCTGCAAGCAGGCCGGCCTGTACCGGGTGCAGCTGTCCGTCTTCCTGGGGGAGATCGGGGGCAGCGAAAAGGATGCGCTGCAATTGCAGCTGGAGGCGCTCATCAATCCGGACAAGGACAAAGTGTACATTTTCACCATGTCGCGGGATGAGCTGCGGCAAACGGTACTGCTGGGGCAGGCTTTCGACAAAAAGCTGGTGTCCGGGCGGGTAAAAGCCCTGTTTCTATGATAAGCATCACGCCCTCCCACATCATCCAGCACCTGTACTGCCCGCGCTTTACCTATTTCGAATACGTGCTGGCCATTCCGCAGTACGAGAGCCGCAACTACAAGGTGATGCGCGGCCGCCACCTGCACGACGAGCGCCTGGAACAAAACAAGGGCTACCTGCGCCGCCGCCTGGGCGTAGTGGCCCGACACGACGACCAGTACCTCACCAACGATCTGCTGCGCGGCCGGGTGGACGAAGTGCTGGAACTGCAGGACGGCGCCATGGCGCCGCTGGACTACAAGTTCGCCGAATACCAAGACAAGGTGTTCAACACCTACAAAACCCAGCTGTACTGCTACGCCTGGCTGATCGAGGACAATTTCCGGCGCCCGGTTCGGCGCGGCTTCCTCGTCTACACCCGAAGCCGCAACAAGGTAGTGGAAGTCCCCATAGAGGACGAGGACAAAGCCGCCGTGCGGGCCGCCGCCGGCGCCATCCGCGAAATTATCGACAAAAACACCTTCCCCCGGGCTACCAGATACAAGCGAAGATGCTTAACTTGCACCTACCGCAATATTTGTATTAAATGAGGGCCGTTCCGGGCGCCAATTTATTTTCGCTTTTTCGAAAAGTGGAGGCTATTCTCTGGTATTGAGCGCCTTGCGTTTTCGGAAAAGCCGGAAAAAAGCCCGGAAAATGTTGTTTGACAGGCTGAAACCGCTCATTTTTAGCTTCTCTGAAATTGGCTTATCCTGCTGAAAATGTTTATTTTAGCGCCCGGGACGGCTTCCCGAGCGGTATCCATTAGAATGAGGATTGAAACTTGTCGGCGCTGTTCCTCCATTTTTCGGAAGTCTAGCTTCCCGAGCGGTATCCATTAGAATGAGGATTGAAACCTTTTTTGATCTTTTTCATGTCGTTAATTTTTTCTTACTTCCCGAGCGGTATCCATTAGAATGAGGATTGAAACCAGATTCGGCATAATCTTTGCCGACATCTTTCTTCGCTTCCCGAGCGGTATCCATTAGAATGAGGATTGAAACCCAGTCTTCCTCGGTTGATTTTGTCCTGCGCCTCTACCTTCCCGAGCGGTATCAATTAGAATGAGGATAGAAACTCCAGCGCCTCTACTGCAAGGTCGAAACTGTCTGTGTTCCC
>CAYQKY010000227.1:0-11524 GCA_964418125.1 uncultured Phaeodactylibacter sp. | reverse complement strand
GAGGTCCGCGCCAAAGTAGACCGGGCCGGCATCAACCCGGCATCCGGCAAGCACCTGGGCTATGTACCCGGCGGTGGCGTCTTCCCCGGCGCCCTGGGCGACTACCTGGCGGCGGCCACCAACCGCTATTCCGGTATTTTCTTTGCGAACCCGGGAGCGGTACGCATCGAGAATGAGCTCATCCGCTGGATGTGCCAGTTGGTGGCCTATCCGGAGGGCGCCCTTGGCAACCTCGCCTCCGGGGGGTCTATCGCCAACCTGATCGCCATCACCACGGCCAGAGATTTCAGGGGCATCAAGGCGGCCGGGGTGGAAAGGGCCGTCGTATACCTCACCCCCCAGGTGCATCATTGCGTACAGAAAGCCCTCCGCATTGCCGGAATGGGGGAAGCCGTCATACGATATATCCCTACCGACAGCCGTTTCCGCATGGATATTCCCTGCCTGCAGGAACAACTGGAAGAAGACCAGGCGCAGGGGCTCGAACCATTCCTGGTGGTGGGCTCGGCCGGCACTACCGATACGGGAGCCGTAGACCCGCTGGATGAGATCGCCACCCTGGCCGGGCAGTTCGGCCTGTGGTTCCACGTCGATGCCGCCTACGGAGGCTTCTTCCTGCTGGTGGACGAATTGCGAGAGAAGTTCAGGGGCATCGAACGGTCGGATTCGGTGGCCATCGACCCCCACAAGGGCCTCTTTCTACCCTACGGGCTGGGGGCGGTGCTCATCAAAAACGTAAAGGCACAGTACGAAGCGCATTACTACAAAGCCAATTACATGCAAGATGCGGAAGCAGACTGGGAGGAAGCTTCCCCCGCCGACCTGTCGCCGGAACTGACCAAGCACTTCCGGGGCATGCGCATGTGGTTGCCGCTTCAGCTCTTTGGCCTGAGGCCGTTCCGGGCAGCTCTGGAGGAAAAGGTGCTGCTGTGCCGGTATTTCTACCAAAAAGTACAGGAAGCGGGCTTTGAGGTAGGGCCCGAGCCGGAGCTTTCGATCATGATCTTCCGGTACCGCCCTCCGCGGGAAGATATCACCCGGTTTAATGAACGGCTGGTGGAATACGTCCGGCAGGACGGGCGGGTGTTCCTCTCCACCACTACCATCGACGGCGAATACTGGATACGCCTGGCCGTATTGAGCTTCCGGACCCACCGGAGTGAGATCGGCCTGTGCCTCGACATCCTTCAGGCCGGAGTGAGGAAGCTGCTGGCAGAGGGGCCGGCATCCCCCACGGTTTTTTGAATGAAACTGATTAATTTGCATAAATTTATAATATGGCCTTGTGCTTCTTTTGCACCTGAATGCAACTTTGCCTGTTAAGCTGCGTCAAAAGCATCCGAGTCAATTCAACCAACATGAAAAAGTACATTCTGCTTATCGCATTACTCGCTCCTCTTGGCGCTTTTGCCCAGCAACCCGTCCGCCCCGCTTATTGTGATGAGTTGCCGGCCACCTACGACAAGAACGTACCTCCACGCAGTGCCCTTCCCCGGTTCAACACGACTCCGGTACCCGAATACCGGGTTCAGGTGGCCTTACTCAAACATACGCACCCCAAAGATTATCCCTTCCACCGGAAGCTGATCGCCCGCTACCGCCCCTGTGAACAGGTATGGGTGGTGGAATCCAGGGAAAGCTTCCGAAACCGGGCTGATGCCGAACGGCTGAAGGACGAGCTCAAGGCCCTGGGGTATGAAGGCGCCTATATCATCGAGATGCTGGGGTGGGAATGAATGGTTATTTTCCCTCCGGTAAACGGAAAAGAGAGGGAAAATAACCAGTAACTTCCGCCTTACGTCCGGTCATCATCGAACCGGCCGCGGTCTCCCCGCTCGAACTTGTTGCGCAGGTTGACAGAAAGCGAAATGTAGAAGATGTTGGAAGTGAGGCCCCGGTAGGGCTGCACCAGGTTGCCGTCAATCCGCTCGCTGTAATCGGGGTCGAGGAAGTCCAGGAGGTAATATTTGAACTTCAGGTTGATGCCGCCCGGAAACTGAATGCCGCCGAAAACGGAAGGGTTGAGCAGGTTGGTCCGGTCGCTGAACCACTCGTTAAACTTATCCTCTTTATCTCCATTGACAAAGAGTTTCTCTTTGTAGTGGAACATCAGCTCTGCCTCGGCGCCGGCAAAGAAAAAGGTGCGGCGGTTGAAGTTGCCGAACTTCAGGGCCAGGGGCACTCCAAAAGAATAGGAGCGCCGCTTGATCTTTACCTCATCATTTTCATCAAACAGGCCGACGTGTTCCCTGGTAAGGATACCGTCGTCTTTGGTGATCATTCCGACGTTGCGCAGGGCAAAGCCGGTGATCATCCCAAAGTTGTTGGTAAACTCAAAGTGCCAGTATTCTCCAATGTGCAGGAAGCCGGTAAAGCGCAGGTTCGAGCTGATGCTGCCCCCGCTGTTCTCGACGTCGGCAAAGGAGAAGATCAATTCGCCGCCAGAGGTGGAGTAAATATTGACTTCGGGGCGCGGCGCGGGTTCAAGCCCCGGTTCATCCTGTGCGTGGGCAAACAGAACGAGAGCGAAGAATAACAGGGTTAGTTGGTATTTCATGATAAGATAGATTGATTTCAAATGGGTAGGCAGGCAAATTAAGTATTGTTGCCTAGTGGTGCAAGTGTTGCCCGCAGGGTTCTGTTTTAAAGTTTTCTAAAAAAAAGAGGGGGGATTAAGATTACAATAACAACTGATAGGCCAGAAGGCTGCTGAGATAGGCCAGGCCGCTCATGTAAAAGAACTGAATCAGCGGCCACTTCCAGCTTTTCGTCTCCCGTTTTACCACGGCCAGGGTGCTCATGCACTGCATGGCAAAGACGTAGAACAGGAGCAGGGACAGGGAGGTGGCCATAGTGTAAATACGCTCTCCGGTGACCGGGTCGCGTTCCTGGGCCATTTTGTCCCGCACGGTATATTCGTCCTCAACACTACCGATACTGTAAATGGTGGCCATGGTGCCGACAAAGACTTCCCGCGCAGCAAAAGAGGTGATGAGGGCGATGCCGATCTTCCAGTCGAAACCAAGAGGGCGGATCACCGGCTCGATCACTTTGCCCAGGTGGCCGGCGAAGGAAGCTTCGATCTGTTTGGCCGCCACCATATTGGCGGTTTCGGTTTCGCCGAGCTGCCGTTGCTCAGCAATGGCCAGGGCTTCTTGTCTGGCTTCCTGCATAGCCGCCGGGGGCCCGTAACTGGCCAGCAGCCAGAGCACCACCGAGATGGCCATGATGATGCGGCCGGCCTCCCAGATGAATGTTCTCACCTTTTCCCAGACCGTGAGCAGAACGTTGCGCATCACAGGCGTGCGGTATTCCGGGAGCTCGAGCATCAGGAAGCTGCGTTCGTGGGTCTTCAGGACAAGCTTGAACACCAGGGCGGAAAGCAGGGCCGCCAGGATGCCCAGCAGGTAAAGGCCCATGAAGGCCAGGCCCTGCAGGTTGAAAAAACCGGCCACTACCGTTGAGGGCACGACAAAGCCTATGAGGACCGTGTAAACAGGGATGCGCGCCGAGCAACTGATCAGAGGCGTTACCATTATTGTGATCAGCCGTTCCTTCCAGTTGCTGATGGTGCGGGTGCTCATTATGGCAGGAATGGCGCAGGCCCCGCCGGAGATCAGGGCCACGATACTCCGGCCGTTGAGGCCAAAAGCCTGCATCAGCCGGTCAAACAGATAGGCGGCCCGCGCCATATAACCTACCTCTTCGAGCAGGGAGATCAGAAAGAAAAGGATAGCGATCTGAGGGATGAATACCAGGATGCCGCCCAGCCCGGCGAGGATGCCGTCCGTGAGCAGGTTAGTGAACCAGCCCGGAGGAAGATGGCTGCGCGCAAGCTCCCCGGAGAAGGCAAAAAACTCCTCGATCAGGTCCATTGGATAAGTAGCCCACGAGAAAATGGCCTGAAATACCATCAGCATCAGCAAAAAGAAGATGATGGGGCCGGCCACCCGATGGGTCAGGACAGTATCGAGCTTTTCGGTGATAGAGCGGGAAGCGGAGCGCACATTGCGCAGTGACTGCCGCACCATGGGGGTGAACTTGTCATAGCGCTGCATGGTTTCACTGACCTGCGACTTCAGCGTTTCAAAGCCATGAGAAGCGACGATATCGGCGATCAGCCTGCGCTGTGACTCCGTAAGGAAAGGAAGCCACACATAATGGTGGGCAGCCAGCAGCCCCTGATATAAATTGGCGCCGGGAATAATATCCTGCACCGCCTCCGCCACCTGCCTCTCCTTCGGGGCGGGTTCATAGAACATGGAAGGAGCCTGGTAACCGGATATTTCACTGAGGCGCTGTAATTCTTCCTTGAGCGCCCCGATTCCGAACCCCGTACGGCCGCTAAGCTTGATAACCGGGATCTCCAGCTTCCCGGAGAGCGCCTGCTCATCCACCTCTACGCCCTCCTTTTCCGCTACATCGGCCATATTGAGAGCGAGGATGGCCGGCAGCCCCAGGTCTCTGAGTTGGGTCAGCAAAAGAAGGTGCTTTTCCAGCCTGGTTACATCGGCGATGTAAACGGCCGCATCCGGATAATTCTCGTCCTCAGGGTTGGCTAACGACTGCACGACGATGCGCTCGTCGATGGAGGTGGGGTAAAAACTATACGTGCCGGGAAAATCAATGAGTTGAAAGTTGCGGCCGCCGGGCATGCGGATCAAGCCCAGCTTTTTGTCTACGGTGACACCGGGAAAGTTGCCCACTTTCTGCCGCAGCCCCGTTAACTGATTGAATACGGAGGATTTGCCACAGTTGGGGTTGCCCAGCAGCGCCACAGTAAAAGGCCGTGTTATTTGTTGTGCCTCCTGCTCCATCACTTCAATACCACGCTTGAAGCTTCCTCCATACGCAAGGCCAGGTAGAGGTTATCGACTTTGATATACCACCCGCCACCGAAAGGGGCCCGCCGTACGAGTTCCACACGGCTGCCGGGAAGAATCCCCATAGACATTAGCTTCCCACCGATACTGTCGTTGGTGTAGTGAGAAACTTCCTCGCCTACTCCCGGCTTTGCTTCTGAAAGCAGCTTATTGAATGTTACTGTAGCTACCACTCTTATTTTGATTTAATCTAAATATTTGCTCAAATTTAACACCAAAATACCCCCCTTGCCTAGAAATACCGGTGATAAAAATCACCGTCAGTAAAAAATTACCTAAGCCTTGGGAGAGACTACCTACAATTAGGTATACAGTCCTGATTCAAACAGGCCGGGGATCGGTTATCCCCTTTTCCCAATCAGAAAAACGCATTCCGAAGGCCTTCAAAATAATGGGATGGCCTCCGTTGTTTTCCACAAATATACAAGCCCGAAAATAAAAAGTTTATTTAGACTACGTACAAATAAGTTAAAACAGAAACAGGATCCATACCGGAGGAAAGAATCCGGGATGAATCCTGTTCTAAACTGCCAACTTCACTATTGAATCAATACTTCAGCAGATTAGCGATCGCCTGGCCCACCTTCTCAATGGAAGGGATCATCGTTTTTTCCAGGACTTCATTGAGTGGGATAGCGGGCATATTTTCCGAGCCGATGGTGCGCACCGGAGCGTCCAGGTACTCGAAGCAGTTTTCCTGTATCCGGGCCGCGATGCTCTGGGCGAAAGTACTGTTGACAGGCTCTTCGGTGACAACCAGGGCGCGGCCATGGCGGCGGGCAGTTTCATAAATGGCCTCCTCATCAAGCGGGTACAGGGTCCTAAGGTCCAGGACTTCCACCCTGCCCGGATATTCCCGGGCGGCGTTGAGTGCCCAGTGTACGCCCATACCGTAGGTGACGACGGCCATAGATTGCCCTTCACTTACGGCTTCGGGGCTGGCTTCCAGAGCTACCCTGGCCTTGCCGAAGGGGATGACGTAGTTTTCGTCCGGCAGTATCGTCCGGGCGGCTTCCGTTCCTTTCACCTTTGACCAGTACAGGCCTTTATGTTCCAGGATGACCACCGGGTTGGGGTCATAGAAAGCCGACTTGATCAGCCCTTTCAGGTCTGCCCCGGTGCTGGGGTAAGCGATCTTTATACCCCGGATATTGGCCAGCACCGACTCAACGCTGGAAGAGTGGTAGGGGCCTCCGCTGCCATAGGCGCCGATGGGCACCCGGATGACACAGCTCACCGGCCATTTGCCGTTGGAGAGATAACAGGAACGGCTCACCTCGGTGAATAACTGGTTGAGGCCGGGCCAGATGTAATCGGCAAACTGCACCTCCACGATGGGCTTGAGCCCTGTGGCGGACATGCCGACGGTGCTGCCGATAATGAACGCCTCCTGAATGGGGGTATTGAAAACGCGTTCGTCCCCGAATTTTTTGGCCAGGGTGGCCGCTTCGCGGAACACGCCGCCCAGCCGGCCGCCGACATCCTGCCCGTACAGCAGGCATTCCTTGTGTTTACGCATCAGTTCCTCGACCGCGAACAGGGCGCTGTCGACCATGACGTGCGGTTCTCCTCCCGCCGGTTCCCGCTCCCCTTTTTCCTCTGTGACCGGGGTTGGGGCGAAATCGTGGGTGAAGAGGTCCTCGGGGCGGGGGTCTTCGGCAGCGCGGGCTGCTTCAAAGTCTTTTTTCACCATTTGGCGCACCTCCTCCTCTATCTGACAGAGCTCTTCTTCGGTGAGCACCTCATCATCCAGCAGCTGGCCCCTGAAGATGGGATAAGGGTCGCGCTGCTGGTGTTCTTCCAGGTCGTCGCGGTACCATTCTTTGCGAACGCCCGAAGTGTGGTGGTTGAGCAGGGGCACTTTGGCATGGACCAGGAAGGGGCGGCGTTCCTTTCTCACTATACGGATCACCTCCTGAATGGTGAGAAAGCATTCGTAAAAGTCGCTGCCGTCGATGTTGCGCACGTCCAGGCCATGGAACCCCCGGGCGTACTCATCGGCATCCTGAGCGCGGGTCTCTTCCGCATTGGCGGAAATGTCCCAACCGTTATCCTGGACGACGTAGATAATGGGCAGCTGCTTCAGGGCGGCCATCTGGAAAGCCTCCGCCACTTCTCCCTCGGTGACAGAAGCGTCGCCGAGCGAGCACACTGCAACCGGCCTTTTATCGGTGCCATTCTCTGCCAGTGCCATTTTTTCCTTGTACTGGAGGCCCATAGCAACGCCTGTGGTGGGAATGGCCTGCATGCCGGTAGCAGAAGACTGGTGCGGTATTTTGGGCTTGTCCTGGTCCCGGAGGCTGGGGTGAGAATAATAGGTGCGCCCTCCGGAGAAGGGGTCGTCGCGCTTGGCCATCAGCTGCAACATGAGCTCATAGGGCCGCATGCCGATGGACAGCAGCATGGCGTCATCGCGATAATAGGGCGCCAGGAAGTCCTGAGGAAGCAATTGCATGCCCACTGCCAGCTGTATGGCTTCGTGGCCGCGGGAGGTGGCGTGTACGTACTTGGAAACGAACTTGAAGTTTTCCTCATAAATTTCCGCCATGGCCTTGGCTGTTGCCATCAGGCGAAAAGCCTTCACTAGCACCTCTTTGGAAATTCTGGTTTTGGCTTTGATCATGGTTTGGTTAGGTTTTTACCCTCTTTCGGGTTCTGTAAAGGCGATATCCTGTAATGAGAACAACAGGAAAAGGAACCGGGTTTGTACAACTCATCATTCCTCGGAAGGAAAATCCGGCAGCCGGTTCAGGTTCCTTACATAGCGTTCGTTATCGTAGGGTTTATTATGTTTCATGACATTGAACATCTCGGCGGCCACGCACTGGGCGATGAGCACCCGGGCGTCGGCATCGGAGTAGCCTTCCTGCCTGAGGCGGTCCAGTGTCTGTTTCGTTTCCGGCGGGTCGTTGCTCTTCAGCTGGTTGTTGACGATCTCCAGGAACTGCCGTTTGAGTATTTCGTTGGGTAACATCAGGCTTTTTGTTTGAATTGGTTAATGGCCTTCACCGTAAAATCGGAGAGCACCAGCCGTCCGCTCATGGCGGCCCTTTCTTCCAGCAGGTTGCGCCAGTTTTCCGTACCGCTCCAGAAGGCCTCTTTCAGCAGGCGCATGGCTTCCGGGTTGGAAGACGCCAGCTTCTCAGTCAGATGGGCGATGTAGGCATCCATCTGTTCGGCAGTTTCAAATACTTCGTTGAACAGGCCTTTTTCCTTTGCCCAGTGAGCGGTTTGCCATTCGGTGGCGTTGATGGCCAGGTGCGTCATGGCCGATTTGCCCATTTTGCGCTCTACGGCCGGCCCTACCACGAAGGGGCCGATACCGATGGCCAGCTCGCTGAGCTTGACGGAGGCCCATTTGGTGGCGATGCAGTAGTCGGTAGCGGCGCAAAGGCCTACGCCCCCTCCCACCGCCTTGCCCTGTATGCGCCCGATGATGAACTTGGGGCACTCGCGCATGGCGTTGATGACGTTGGCGAAGCCCATGAAGAACCGCTTGCCGCTTTCGAGATCCCCGATGGAGATCAGCTCGTCAAAACTCGCCCCGGCGCAAAAGGTGCGCTCCCCTTCACTCCGCAGGACAATAACTTTTGCCTCCTCCTTCCGGCCGGCCTCCGTTATGGCGTCCGCCAGCTTCCCCAGCAGGCGCCCGGGAAGAGAGTTGTGGGCCGGGTGCCCGAAAGTAATGGTGGCCACCCCGTTCTCCACGATAGTGTTTACAGAACCTAATTTGGTTTTATCCGGCATTGGACTGAAAATTGCGAATGAATGTTCGTTAGCAAAGATAAAGGTTTATTGGCAAACCTGACAAGTTTTCTAAGTGGCTCCCACCTGAAACTTGTCAAGTTTGCCCGGCTAACCATCTGACAAGACAACGATCAAACAATGAGCCCTGCCCCAATGAACCAATGAACCAATACACTACCCCTTCTTCTCCTCCTTCATCAGCCCTCCGGTGATCATGTTAAAAATGGCGAGGATGATGGCAAAGATGATGGCCCACAGCAGGCCGTCGACGGAAAAGCCGGCGAGCAGCCAGTCGACCAGCAGCACCATCGCCCCGTTGATCACCAGCAGGAAAAGGCCCAGGGTGAGGATGGTGATGGGCAGAGTGAGAATGGTGAAAATGGGCCGGATGAAAAAGTTGACAATGCCCAGCAACAGAGCCACCAGTATCGCCTCCAGGTAACCGGTAACAGCTACCCCGGGCAGGATCTGTGCCGCCAGATACACCAGCAGGCCGTTGACAAGGAGGGAAATGAGAAATCGCATATGTTGTCTTTTGTTGGTTTCAGAAGCAACTTAATAAGCCCCAATAGGCCCTTCCGCCGAATCACCGAATTTTACCCGGTTCCGAAGGAGACGGGCAACGAATCACACCTTCAACTCCTCCTTATCTCCCACCTCTCTTTTTTCGGAATCCTCCGGCCGGAACCTTTCAATATTCCGGATCATCCGCTTAAAGATAAGGAAATGGAACGGCAATACCAGATACCAGTAGAGGCGGCCCGGCAGGCCGTACGGGCGAAAGGTGGCCTTTTGTTTGAGCACGTCCCTGCCGCCTTCTTCGGTGATGTGGAACTCCAGCCAGGCTTCTCCGGGCAGTTTCATCTCGGCGTACAGCAGAAGGCGCTTCTCTTCTTCGTCGGCCACCAGCACCCGCCAGAAGTCCAGGGCGTCGCCGGCAGCGATGCGTTCCGGGTGGGTGCGGCCGCGCCGCAGGCCGATGCCGCCTACCATCTTGTCGAGCAGGCCGCGCAGCTTCCACAGGATATTGCCGTAGTACCAGCCCCGTTCGCCACCAATGGCCATGACGTTCTTCCAGGCCTGTTCCACCGAACTATTTTCGATCGCCACCTGCTTATTGTCTTCGAAACATCCATGCTCGGGAACCTCTATATACTGGCTCAGGGACCCTTTCTCCGAACTGGAGACCAGGGAGTCCTTCCAGCTGGAAACCACCATATTCTGCTGGATCTTGTCGAAGGCCAGGCGCACCGCTTCTTTGTAGGAGATGGGAGTAAGGCCCAGTTTTTCCGCCAGCCGGTTATCCCGGCACACCACATCTACCTTCATGCTGTTCACCAGGTTGACGGCCAACTCGTAAGTGGTAGACGTGACGAAGTACAGCCAGTAGGAGGACAGGCGGGGCGTCATGACCGGAACGGTAAAGATGTAGCGCTTCAGGCCCCGGACTTCCGCGTAGCCCTCCAGCATTTCCTTGTAGGCCAGCACTTCACTGCAGCCGATGTCGAAGTTCTGGTTATAGCAGTCTTCCCGCAGCAGGACACCGGTCAGGAACCGGATCACATCGCGGATGGCAACGGGCTGGCAGAGGGTATCGAGCCATCTGGGGGCCACCATGACGGGCAGCTTCTCCACCAGGTCGCGGATGATCTCGAAAGAGGCGCTGCCGGAGCCGATGATGATGCCGGCCCGCAGGGCGGTGAGGGGCGCCCGGCTTTCGTGCAGGATCTGCTCCACCTGCAGGCGGGACTCCAGGTGGCTGGACAGTTCGTCATTATTCACGATACCGGTGAGGTATATAATCTGCCGGCAGGAGGACTGTTCGACATAGCGCCGGAAATTCCGGGCGGCCTTTTCCTCCAGCGGTTTGAAATCGCCAATGGAGGCCGACATAGAGTGGATGAGGTAATACGCTACGTCAAAATCGAGCGGCGCGGATTCCACATCGACCGCTTCCAGAAAGTCTACCTCGAAAACGGTTACGCGGCCTTTCCAGCCTCGCTTCAGCTGGTAGTTCGCCGCATTTCTGACGCAGCAGATGACTTCGTGTCCTTCTTCCAGGAGGACGGGAAGCAGCCGCTTGCCGATGTATCCGGTGGCGCCGGTGAGCAGGATGCGCATGTGGGTGGTTTATGGGTAAAACGGCAGAGTGCCCCGAGTGTTCAGAAGGGATAGAACACGGATGACGCGGATCTTTTGGATTTTCGCGGATTTTTGTTCCGGGGGCGGCCCTTATCACCATCGTGTAGCAGAATCGCCTGAAGCTCACCAATCCTTGAGCTCATTGGAGAATACTTTCCGCTTCAATTCCGGTTTTTTGCCAAAATTGAGTAAAAGGCCCACTTCCTTATCAGTAGCTTTCAGGTAATTGATAAGTTGATTTTCGTGATCTTCACAAAGTTCCCTTGAAGCTTTCAATTCGAGGATGATCTTGTCTTCAACGATGATGTCGGCGTAATAATCGCCTAGCACCTCCCCTTCTTAATGGACCCAAATTTTCTTTTGCTGTTCTGCTGTAAGGCCTCGCTTCCTCAGCTCCACCATCATGGCGTTCTCATATACCTTCTCCAGAAAGCCATTACCTAACTTATTGTAAACTTTGTAAAAAGACTGGATAATCTCCTCGGAAAGTGCGCGGTACAACATGATATGAAAATTTTGAAAGTGAATAATCAACTGCTCTGGCTGGTTATTACTCTCCGCACACTCGAATCAGTAAAATAGGAAAAAAGCTCTTTACATACAACAGCTCCTGAAGGAAACATCCCGCGGAAATCCGCTCAACCCGCGCAAATTTGTGTCCCATCCTCCACGGTCTGCCTTCCACCAGGAGGCGCCCACCCGCGAAAATCCGCCGCATCCCTGCCTGCAAGGCCGCACCTTGCGGCAGGCAG
>CAYQKY010000226.1:0-11552 GCA_964418125.1 uncultured Phaeodactylibacter sp. | reverse complement strand
ATTTAGGCCCTAACGGGCCAAGCCTTGGCATTTCAGCCTCCGGCTCCCGGGGCAACCCCATGGTTTTAGCCCTGGATTCGCATAGCCATATAGCCATATAGCCATTTTATCCCCCTCCTCACACCGGCGCCGGCCAGAACAAAAACGCCGCCGCAAAAGCCGCCACCGCCACGATCAGCCCGTACATGAAGATGTTGTAACAGATGCGCAGGTAGCGGTACTTTTTGGCCAGCACCACGCCGAGGTAATACAGGTCGCGCGTCATGGAGCTGTAGAGAAAGTCGCTGTCCTTGATCATTTCCATCATCCCCCAGTGGAAATCCTCCAGGTCCATGCGGTAGAAATTGCCGAAGAACAGCAGGTTGGTGCGCTTCTGCGCTATGTCTTCCCGGGTGGCGCGCCCTTCGGTCACCTTGGGGCGTGTGGAAAGGATGGCGAATACCAGAGCGGCCAGGCAGGCGGAGAGCAGGATGAGGGTGGGAATGGCCAGGCGGTAGTCGCCCGGCACCTTGGGCACCAGGTTGGCCACCACGATGGAGATGATGATGGCGTTGATGCTCAGCATGATGTTGGCCTTATTGTCGGCAATGGAGCTGAGGTTGACGTGGGTGCGGTAGGTGGTGCGGTACATGGTCTCCACCCCCCGGCCCAGGTTCAGTTCCTTCAGCTTGAGGCCGCCGCTTTTTTTCTTTTTTTTCTTCTTTTTTTTCTTCTTTTCGGTTTCCAGCCCTTCAATATCCTCGATGTCGTCGTCGGGGTTCAGCCTTTTTTTCTGCTTCAGCAGCTGTTTGATGTGCTGGTTCTTCTGTTTGCTGAACAGGCCCCGCGCCACTTCGGTGTGGTAGCGGTGGTTGATCAGGAAGTCCAGCTCGAAATCTACCCATTCCTGTTCGGACATGAGGATGTCCTTTGTCATGAGCATCTCCTGCCGCAGGCGCCCGCAGCGGTCCCAGTAGCGGTCGTTGCCCAGGTGGCTGAGGTCGGCGTCGCAGAGGATCTCCTCCATCAGGTTCTGAGGGTTCTGGGGGACGCGGGTGGCGATGATGCAGCTTTTGACGGCCTCGATATCCTCAGGAGCGTACCCATGTTTTTCCAGATATGCTTCCGCCAGTTCGCAGCTGAGTTCTTCGTGGGCGGCCGGGTTTTTGTAATAGCCCGTATCGTGAAACCAGGCCGCCAGCTGAAGGATCTCCATATCTTTGTCGGAAAGCTGGTAGGCCCGCCCGATCTGCACGGCCGCTTCCACTACATTTCGGGTATGAGGAAAGTCGTGGAATACAAATTCCGGGGGGAAATGCTTCTGGAAGAATCGCTGAATGTGAACTTCCGTCTCCGTAAGTAGGCCGTTCTGTGATTGCATCATATAGCTTTCCGAATTGGCGGGAAGCGCGCTGCTTCATTTCTGCGAATACCCTCGATTTATACTCCCCTCGGGCACAAGAAGTGATTTTTGTCTCTTTCTTTTTGCGCCCTGCGGCGTTGATCCCGCTTTTTTCTAAAAAGCGGGACGCCATAGCTATGGCTATGCCTGCGCTTTTCGCCTTGCAGGCCACAAAAATAAAATTGCCAAAATTTCACCTCTCATGCCCGAGGGGAGTATAGTAATAAAATATTCCTGAAAATAATAAATTTATTCTTTTGTTCTCTTCCCGAACGCAGGCAGCCCCCCGGTTAGTATGTACAGGCCATGCACCGGGTTTATTCAATTGGCGTATTATCCGGGGCGATGCGCAGGGTAGGTTCCTTTTCTCCTTCTCCGGTGGCCTCTTTCAGCCCCTTCTTAATATCTCCCCATATCGCCTCCACTTCCTCCTTTACTTTTCCCGCTCCACCGCCTTTTTTTTCCTTCAACTCCTGTATGGCTCCTTTACCGTAGCGCTGGGCGTAATACTTCATAGACGTCGCCCAGAACCGGCGGCGCTCTTTGGCAGAAAGCTCCGCTTCGTAGGAGTCATAGCACTCTTCCACGTAGGCGCGGAAACGCTCATCGTATCTTTTCCACCCACTGTCCGATACCGGAAGGGAGGCGGCCTTCGCTTCGTCGATGAGTTGGTAATACCCCTGGAGAAAGGCATCCTTGTTGCTGCCGCAGCCCGGATTTTGCGTACAACTTGCCATCAGCGCCGCGATGGCAATGGCGATTATCGTTAAATGTTTCATATTAACCTCATTTTGGTACAGCACGCGAAAATAGTGAAAATATAGTTTTACCGCGCCAAAACCATTCTACAGCTGGTAAAACCGCCGGTGCCGGTGTCGGTATAAACGCTGCCGGCCGTTGGCGCAGGCAGGTAGAAAGCGGAACTCAGGCTGTTGGCCCGCAGGAATATAGGGGTGTCAAAGGAATCGTTAAAGGAGCCGGAAAATGCCTGTATGGTTAATGGAGCTATTCCTGAAATTTATTAAAGCACAATGTTGGCAATGACGGAGTTACATTTTTTTCAGATATTCATATTCAGGATTGTCACTTTACCTTAGAATGGCCTGATAAAAGATGATTGTACGCTCTCATTATTATGTTCTGCTCCTGTTTTTTATGTTGGCTTTCCAGCCTTTCAACGCACTTGCCCAGCTTGACTACCAATGGGGCTTCATCCCTCCGGCGGACCTGCATCTGGAGCAATATCCCCCCGATACCAGTGCTGTCGCCGCTATCCTCATCGATGACGGCAAGGCCACCGTCTTTTCTTCATCCGATGATTACGGGCATATCCTGAGCCATTACCGGCGGGTTAAGGTCTTTAAAAAGGCGGGTTTCAGCTGGGCGGATGTCAGTATTCCCTACTACATTTACGAGAATACCGAAGACATATTGAGTATACAGGCGCGCATCACCCTGCCGAACGGCCTGCATTTTGAACTGGACAAAGGAGATTTCCTCCGGGAACGCATCGACGAACGGTGGTCCGCCCTGAAGTTCGCCTTCCCCAAAGTGGAGGGGGGGCGTGCTGGAATACAGCTACCGCCTGGCCTCGAATTATATGATAGAACTCAAACCCTGGTATTTCCAGTTGAGCATTCCGGTTCGAAAACTACGACGCCCTGCGCGAACGGGCGGCGGTAGCGGCCTCTTCGGAAAGCCAACATTGGGCAGGCCGTCTGGGAGAAGGGGCAAGCATCGAAAGGCTGGTTTACAAAGGGCTGCAGGACAGAGGGGAAGAAGTAGAAGCAGAATTGGATATACAGTTGTCTTCGGGAATTTTGACTGCCAATGATTTTATGTATCTTTCTCTCCCATTTTTCAGTAATTTTAAGGACAACCCATTCAAACTGGATCAACGTGCCTATCCGGTAGACATGCCCCACCCGGTGCAGGAGCGCCTGGTAATGGAACTGAGGTTTCCCGAAGGGTATGAAGTAGAATCCCTGCCGGATGGCCTGGAGGTAAAACTCCCAGGTGAGGGCGCCTCCTTTTCCTTCATTGCCGGCGCCGGAGATGGCCGGTTGAAAGCCGCCGTCAACCTTCTGGTGGAAAAGACGAGATATCAGCCGGAAGAATATGCCGCCCTGAAGGAATTTTTCCGCCAGGTGGCGGAAAAACTGGACGAACAATTGGTATTGAAAAAAACAAACTGACAAAAACATTAGAAGATGACGCGCATTATTTTTTTCCTGAACCGGGCAGGCCTGGCCCTGCTGCTGTGTTTTTTTTCCCTGTCGCTCTTCGCACAGAAGCCTCCCATGAAATGGGGTAAGGTGGAAGACAGCGACCTGCAAATGGCCGTTTACGAACAGGATACTGCCGCCGCCGCCGCCATCCTTTGTGATTTTGCCGAACTTTCAGTCGACCTTGGCGACGGCGACCTGCGGTACAGCTTTGAACACCACCGACGTATCAAGATCCTCAAGCGCAGTGGTTTCTCCTACGCCGATATCACTATCTCCTTTCATGATGGCCAGGAGGTCGCCAACCTCAAAGCCCAGCTCTTTACACCGGATGGGCAAAAGTATGAGGTGGGAAAAGACGCCATCTTCGAAGAGCAGTCTTCCGAGGAATGGTCGCAGATGAAGTTTTCTTTTCCCCAGGTAGCGGAAGGGGCGGTGGTAGAATATCAATACCGCCTTACTTCAGAAAGCATCTTCCAGCTGCGCGAATGGTACTTCCAGTCGGAGATCCCCATCCGATGGAGCGAGCTGCGGCTGTCCATCCCGGAATGGTACGATTATATTTTCCTCAACCAGGGCCGCAAGATGGATATTGTGGAACAGGATCAACGGCCGGAAACCATACGCGTCCCCTCCGGCAGGTCTGCCAGCTCGGGAGGATCGGGCACGATACAGGCCAAGGTCAACAAACACCGCTTCGTCATGGAGAATGTTCCCGCCCTGAAAGAAGAGGCATACATCACCACCATGGATGATTACCTGGCCCGCATACGGTTCCAGCTGCGCTCCATTCAGTATCCGCAAAGTTATCTTCAACCCATCCTGACCGATTGGGCCACCCTGGCCAGGGAGCTGAGCGAAAGCGAATACTTCGGCAAACAGATTACCAGGAAGAAAAACCAAAAGGCCCTGCTCGATGCGCTGGAGCCCGCCTGGGCAGAAGCCGGAGCGGAAAGTAAGGAAGAGAAGGCCCTGCTGGCTTATCAGTACCTGAACAAAATGGTGGAATGGGATGGCAATTACTCCATCGGGGCCAGCCAGGACCTGTCCGACTGCCTGGAGAAAAAGAAAGCCCTCAGCGGGGAGCTGAACCTGATGATGCTTTGCGTGCTCAACGCCCTGGAGATAGAGTCTTACCCCGTTCTGCTCAGCACCCGCAGCCACGGTAAAATGCTGGAGCTGTATCCCATCCTCAGCCAGTTCAACCACATGGTGGCCCTTGCCAACCTCAACGGGCAGATGCAACTGCTCGACCTGGGCTCGGCGGCCCGGCCGCCCGGTTTCCTCCGCGTCAGCGCCCTGAACGGAAAAGGATGGCTGGCCAGTGAAACAAACCCGCAATGGCTGCAGATCGCGCCGCCGGAAGCCAGCGAAATGAACATGTACAACATGGTGGTCGATCCGGAAGGCAACGCTACTGTTTCGGTGACGGCAAAGTATGAAGGGTATGATGCCATCGATATGGCGCTGGAACTGGAGGAGGACGGCAGCGGCCAGTTCCTGGCCGACAGCTGGGAAGAATACTACCCGGGAGCACAGGCAAGTAGCATCGCTTTTGAAAAAGAAGAAGGGCCGGCGGCTCCGCTCAAAGTGGCCTATGAAGAAAAGCTGCCCGGCCTGGCGCAGCCCGTCGGAGACTTTCTCTACGTCAGCCCGGCGCTTATGCCCACCTTCCGGGAAAACCCGTTCAAGCTGGAGGCGCGCAGCTACCCGGTGGAGATCCCTTATCCCTTCAAGGTACAGGACATCCTGTTTCTCGATATTCCGGAAGGATATGCGCTGGAGGAACTGCCGGAATCGGGACGCATCACACTGCCTGACAACGGCGGCAAATTCGATTACCTCTTCAGCGAAAACGGCGGGAAAGTACAGGTGATCTACAAAGTAGAGATCCGGCAGCTGAACTTCCAGCCGGAAGAGTACCCGGTAGTCAAGAACTTTTTTAACATCATTCTCGAAAAACAGGGCGAGCAGGTCGTCTTTCGCAAAAAATCGTGATCATGAAACAAGCCATTGCCTTTTTTCTGCTGGCCCTTCCCTGCCTGCTGGCGGGCCAGCAATATTCCGCCTATTCCATTCCGGACAGCCTGCTGGCCGGCGCTGACGAGGTAGTGCGCGAGGAACATTACGAACTGGAGGTACGCTCGGAAAAAGCCGGAATAGTCCGCTACCGCAAAGTGGTGACGTTGCTCAATAAGAACAGCGATGCCAATATCTTCGTACTGGGGTATGATGCCGACAGCAAGGTCAGGAAGCTGGAAGCGCGCATTTACGACAGGCTGGGGCAGGAGATCCGCAAGCTGGATAAGGATGAGATCCGGGATTTCGCCGCCGTAGACGGGTTTTCCATATACCAGGACAACCGCCTGAAAGCGCTGGAGGCCAACCACCATGAATATCCCTACACCCTCGCCTATGATTACGAAATGACGGTTAGCGGCATCGATTTCGCCTTCTTTCCGCGTTGGCAGATACAGGATTACCGGCAGAGCGTAGAGCAGGCCGGCTTTGTGATCCGCATGCTGCCGGAGCTCCCTTTGCATTACAAAGCGCTGAACATCGAGCTGGAGCCCCGGGTGCAGGAAGAGGAAAAAGAGGTCCGGTATTCCTGGGAAGTCCAGGGATTGAAAGCCCTTCCGGCGGAGCCTTACAGCCCGCGCGCCTCCGAGATACTGCCGATACTGATGACGGCGGCGGGTAAATTCCGGGTGGAGGAATACCTGGGGAGTATGTCCGACTGGAAAGCCTTCGGCGCTTTCGTAGGGCAACTGTTCGAAGGGCGGGACGCCCTGCCCCCGGCAACGGCGGGCGAGGTTCGCCGGCTGGTGGCCGGCGCCGGCTCGGATGCCGAAAAGCTGGATATCCTCTACCGGTACCTTCAGGCGCACATGCGTTATGTGAGCGTTCAGCTGGGTATCGGCGGCTGGCAGCCTTTTGACGCACAGTACGTGGCGGAAAACAAATACGGCGACTGCAAAGCGCTCAGCAATTTCATGAAAGCCCTGCTCAAAGAGGCGGGCATCACCGCCTATCCGGTGTTGATCGCCAACGGGGATATCGCCTATGAGGTGGAAGACAATTTCACCTATCCGCTTTTCAACCACGCCATACTCTACGTGCCTTCCGAAGATATGTGGCTCGAATGCACCAGCAGCACCTATCCTCCCGGATATATCGGCGCCGGCAATGACGGGCGCCGGGTCCTGCTCATCACTCCGGAAGGCGGGCGCCTGAAAGCTACTCCGGAGCTTACCGAGGAAGATAATACCTCAATTGCCAGGACGGAGATCACCCTGGCGGAAGACGGAACGGCCCGGGTATCGGCCGAGGTGGCGGCAACCGGCTCCCGGCACGAGGCTTACCGCCGGCGGCAGGCCTATTCTTCCCGGGAGGAACTGGAGAAATGGTTCGTCCGCAGCAGCAGCCTGCCTGCTATGTCCCTGGAATCGCTGGATATTCAGGTGGCGCCCGGCGCTCCACAGGCGCGTTGCCGGTACAGCGCCACCCTGCCCCGGTATGCGTCGAAAGCCGGCAAGCGGCTTTTCATTCCGCTCAATGCGGTGAGCCCCCTGGAAACTATTCCCGAAAAGATGGAGCAACGCCGCTACCCCATACGGATCGATGAGGCTTTTACGGAGGTGGATACCATCGTTTTTCAACTTCCGGAGGGCTTCCAGGTGGAAAGTATGCCGGAGGAGCCGGTAATTGTGGAGAGCACTTTTGGGCGCTATGAGGCGAAGGTGGAGAAGCAGGGGGGCAAACTGGCCTATGCCCGGCGGTTCCAACTGCGTGGAAGCACCCTGCCGGCAGAGCAGTATGAGGCTTTTCGTTCCTTCTTTCAGGAAGTGGCCAAGGCTGATAAGGCTATGGTGGTGCTGGTGGAGAAGAAAACATGACCGCTGAGCAACTTCATTCCTTCTGCACTACGCTATCCCTGCCGTTCCGTAATAATCTTTATCTTTACCCGCGTATCAAAACAGGAGAATGGGCGGGAAAAACCAGATATTTCAGCGCATGCAGGCAGCCCGGCAGGCAGGCCGGAAGTGCCTTGCCATACTTATTGACCCGGATAAGGCCACGCCCCACCACCTCGAACGCATTGTTCGCCTGGGGGTGGAGGCCAATATCGACTTCTTCTTCGTTGGCGGAAGCCTGGTCGTGACGGATGAACTGTCGCGGTGCCTGGCCTTTATCCGCCGGAATTGCTCCATACCCACAATTCTCTTTCCCGGCAGCCCCATGCAGGTCGACGAACGGGCTGATGCCGTGCTCTTTTTGTCCCTGATCTCCGGCCGCAATGCCGAACTGCTCATCGGACAGCAGGTCCTCAGCGCTCCTTTCCTGCACAAAAGCTCGCTGGAAGTGATCAGCGTCGGCTATATGCTGGTGGATGGAGGCGTGCCGACCACCGTTTCCTATATGAGCAATACCCTGCCCATCCCTGCCGATAAACCGGAAATCGCCATGGCCACTGCCCTGGCCGGGGAAATGCTGGGTTTGAAAACCTTGTACCTCGATGCGGGAAGCGGGGCCCACCATCCGGTCAGCGAGGCCATGATCCGAAAGGTAAGGAAGCATACTACCGTCCCGCTTATCGTGGGGGGCGGCATCCGCAAGCCGGAATGGGCATGGGCCAGCGCGCAGGCCGGCGCCGACGTGATCGTGGTGGGCAATGCGGTGGAAAAATCGGCGGAACTGCTTACCGAAATGGCAGAGGCGGTACACAGCTGCCGGATGGACCCGTTCAATGCCAATGAAACCTGAACGAGGAGAACTAGTTTGGGAGCTATTGCGTTGTATGCTAACGCACGTACCCTTATTTTTGTATTAATCACGATCAGGTTTGAAAAAAGGAACAGTCATAAAATCCACCGGCAGCTGGTATCAGGTGCTGCTCGAAGACGGAACGATGGTTGACAGCCGGATCATCGGTAAATTCCGGCTCGACGGTAAACGCCTGACCAATCCCGTTGCCGTAGGTGATGAAGTGGAAGTGGAGGTCGATGAGAAAGACGAAACCGCGACGATCAAAAGCATCCTGCCCCGCCGGAACTACGTCGTGCGGCAGTCACCCCGCCGGAAGCATGACCTGCACCTGCTGGCCAGCAACGTGGATCAGGCCATGGTCATCGTCACCATTGTTCATCCCAACCTCAAACAGGGCTTTATCGACCGCTTCCTGCTGATGACCGAACCCTACGAAATACCGACAGTTGTCGTATTCAATAAATCGGACCTATACGGTGAAGAAGAAATGGCCATTTACGAATACCTGCGGGAGATCTACGAAAATATCGGCTACCGGGTGCTGCTCACCTCCGCTGTTGAGGGGCAGGGGCTGGAAGAACTGCGCGAGGTGCTCGGCGGCAAGGTGACCCTCATCGCCGGCCAGTCCGGTGTGGGGAAGTCCACCCTGGTCAATGCCATTCAACCTCAGCTGGAGCTCCGCACCCAGGAACTGAGCGACTATTCCGGCAAGGGCATGCACACTACCACCTTCGCCGAAATGCACCCGCTGGAGTTCGGCGGCTCCATCATCGATACGCCGGGAATCAAAACCCTGTCGTTCAACCATCTGGAACCGATGGACGTGGCGCACAACTTTCGCGAGTTTTTTGAATACTCCGAAAACTGCCGCTTCGGCGGCAACTGCCTGCACCGCAATGAGCCCGGCTGCGCCGTCAAAGAGGCTGTGGAAGAAGGCGAACTCAGCGAACTGCGCTACGCCAATTACCTGATGCTGCTCGAAGAGATCGAAGAGCAGAACTACTGGGAACGACATAGTGAGTATTGATCCCGGCGGCCCGCCATTCGCTGTTCGCTTTTCGGAAAAGATCTTCCGGCGAACGGAAAGGTGACGAAAACCCGATAACTCCAGAGTATACCACCGATACACAAAAACACCGATACACAAAAACACGGATACACCATCATACCACCATGGGATATCAAAGCCGAAAACGCGGTTATAGAAGCCGCCGCGAGAAATTCTCTGAAACTATGCGCGCTACGCGCATCTTCCTGATCTTCCTCTCCATCGGAATGGCCGTGTGGTTCTTCCGCAACCGCTACGAGTTCTGGGGTTGGCTGAAGACCTATATCTACTAGTGGAGCGATCATCTTGATCGCAATCCTTTTTCTTTCCCGGCAAGCAGCATGTATCCTCCGCCCCCGCAAAGAGTTCCGGGGGGCTAAATACCTGTATCTGTATTAGCAGAACGCCGTATTTCTCCTCGTAATACCATTTTTTAGAAGAAATGACGGATAACAACCGCTTCTTTTGCGGCTACTCTTCGTTAAAAATCCTCGATGTAGCTTAGGCTATATCTGCGTTTTTTGCCTCGATTAGCCACAAAATAAGCTGGTTCTTATTTACGCCCTTCCTTCTAAAAAATGGTATAAGTTTTTCCTCAAAAAGGCTTTAAGAACGTAACACATACCCCAAACAGGGTATTAATAACTGAAAACAACCGGACGGCCCTCCTCGCTTTTCCTGCACTACAAGGCCAGGGCTGTTCCATCGCTGTTTTTGGGATCAGGCCAAATGAGAACTCCTCCCAAAAACAGCACAATAAATAACCAAACCACAAAAAGCCATGAAACTCAAAACCACAATCCTCGCAGCCCTTCTCTTCCTCAGTATTCCCGGTTTTCTTGCCGCCCAGGACCGCGTTTTGGTCATCTCCGGCGGCGGCGCGCGCGGCGCCTGGGGCGGCGGGCTGGCCCAGGCCCTGCACGAATCCGGAAGAAATTACAAAGTAGTCATCGGCACAAGTACCGGCAGCCTGCTGGCGCCGCTGGCCGTGATCGATTCCTTTGCCCGCTTGGAAGAAGCTTATACCAGCGTTACCCACAAAGACATCTTCAACGTGCGCCCCTTTTACACCAAAGGAAAGAAAAAGGGACAGGTGCGCGGCTTCAACGCGTTCTGGAGGATCATCACCGGGAGGAAGACCCTGGGGGAAAGCAAGCGCCTGAGAAAAACCATCCGGGAATATTTTACCGAAGCCGAGTTCAATGCCCTTACGCAGTCGCCGGACAGCCTGGAGGTCATCGCCACTGTGGTCAACCTGCAGGCGGACTCTACCGAGTACAAATCGTCCAGGGATTACGATTATGAACAGATGGTGGACTGGATCTGGGCGTCGGCCAACCAACCGGTCTTTATGTCCCTGTACAAATTCAAGGACGAAGACGGCGAAAAAGACTATTACGCCGACGGCGGCGTCAAGGAGAATATACCGCTCCGAAAGGCCATCATGAAAGCACGGGAGATTGGCGCCAAAGAGATTGATGTCATCATTCACAGTACCGACCAGCCGCAACTGGACACTATGCACAAGCTTCGAATCCTGAAGCTCCTTGCCCGCACCATCGACCTGTTCAGTACCGAAGTGCGGGAAAATGATGTGGATATTGCCAGGCTGCTCAGCCATGTGTCCGTATTGAACGAACTGAGTGAAGAGGCCGAGGGCATCCGGGTAAGCGTATACTACATGCCTGCCGAAGATTACAACAAGATCCCCAATTCCCTCCTCTTTGAAAAGGATCAGATGGCCCAGCTGTGGGAAAGCGGCAAAAATATGCTGAAACGCCCGGGCCTGGGCCGGTACCGCTTCGAATACGTCATCGACAACGGGTCCGTCGTTCCCATCGAAATGTCGATCAGTATGCCGGTGGGAAAGAACCAGTAGGGCGGCTGTTGGCGATTTGCGGTATTCACTTTACCGGCCGCATGAAGGCAGCCCGTCCGAAACCAAAAGGGCTCCGCCGCAGCGGAGCCCCTCTCTAACCACTTGGTTTAAAAAGCGAACTCTTTAGAATTTTTTAACCTGACAAGTTTCCCCACACGAGGCCTGGAAGGAAACTTGTCAGGTTCGGCTTCCGCAGAGCTCATGACACTTATACCCATTTAAGTGCTTGGACAATAACAATTTAACAATATA
>CAYQKY010000225.1:0-11662 GCA_964418125.1 uncultured Phaeodactylibacter sp. | reverse complement strand
TATACCATCATAGACTATCCTGCTCCGGCCTTCTGAATCATTTTCATTAACGTACTTAACGATTTTCTGCAATTGATCCAGAGCCTGGGCAACGATCACTACTTTGTGCCGAACCATTGAGCAGTCTTATTTTTGAGATCATCAATGGTGTAATAGTCTTTCCGGGCTATTTGTTCCTCCCCCCTCTCTATGCTATTCTGAATTTCTTCTTCTGTGCCTGGCAACCCCGGAATATTAATATTCTCAACCGGATACTCGTCCGTTTTCTGATAAGCTCTCACCATCAGATAAACAGCCTTGAGGAAGCGTTCATCCACCTGGTCGATAAGCCGGTGCAGTTCGGACCTCATTTCTGTAGCGCTCATGTGTTTTGATTTTTATGGCTGATACCTAAAGTTAACGGTTTTGCCTGAACAATCGTTCTTTTGCCTCATTTACTTTACTTCAGACGGTTCCAACCTGCCGGGTTTTCGGGCTTGGCACCGCCTGGCTTAACCCGGCAGTGTTTGTCGAAGATGAAGATGACGGCCCACCACCCGCTTACGGACCCGCTTTTACAAAAGCTACAGCGGGTCAAACCTGGACTGCCACAAGAGCTGGAAAAAGCTAAGCCGCCCCGCTCACGAACTCACTTCCCCAAAAGCCACACCAGAAAAGGCGTGAACGCCCCCTCGTGCCTAAGCGTTAAAGCGCACCCTGAACGCAACGGACTGACAAACATGCCAGATTGTAATAGTCTCGGGAATATACCCTGCCCTCCCGGAATTCCACACTCCAGGTATCTTCTGCCCCATATAAGTCTGGAGGGGATACCTCCGTGGCACTCCAGTAGTTGCCATAAATACCGATTCTGTTAAAATAACCATCCGGGCCGCGCCAGCCTCCCGGCAAAGCATCAAATCCACTGCTTCCTCCCCCGATCAAAGCCCTGTAAGCCTCCTCCGCTTCGCCGAAGCTCTTGATCAACTCCTCCCATTCGCCTTTCTTCGGCAGCCGCCACCCCGGCGGGCAGGCCCGCTGCGCCGCCTCCCAGGTGTACAGCCGCCCGTACTTTTCCCCATTCTTTGGGTCATCGTCATAAAACCAGCAGCCCTCCCCTACATCGAAGTTCAGGTTTTCCGCCATCCATACCAGGCCATTGATCTCGACAGTGCGGTAGGTGCGGCCGTCGCGGGGGTCGGTGAAGGAGCCGGTTTTTGGCGTGGGGGTGACTGGTTGATTGGTTGATTGGTTGATTGTTGAGCCAGGAAGGTCCTCTAATAATGGCTGCTGTACGTCAGCCGAACTCCCCTCCTTTGGAGGGGTTGGGGGAGGCTTCAGGCCCTCTTCCGCCAGGCCTTCCACCAACTCCCCCACCGCATCCGCCAGGCTGGCCAAATCCCTGTCCATTTGTCTGGGAGGAACGTTGTAGCGGCGACCCTGCTTTTCGAGCTGTTCGTATTCTTTTTGATAAACGGCCAGGCGCTCGCGAGCTTCGGTATCTTGTTGGAGTTCTTTGTCCAGCAATTCAAAGAGTTCGCCCAGTCGGTGGGTCGAAATAAGTTCGTTGGCGCGCCGGCGGAGGGCTTGTAAAGCCTCTGAGCCTGCCTCCCGGCTTCCGAATTCCGAATTCCGACTTCCCACTTCCCTGAGCCTTTCCTCCGCCCACTCCCGGTGCTTCCCATCCGGATAAGCCTCGATCAGGCCCTGATAACTCTCCTCTGAATTCGCCATCTTCGCCACCTGCCACAAAAAATACTCCGTGCCCGGATACGGCTCCCCTTCCCATTCATACTGCTGATCGACAAACAAGCCCACCGCCCCCGCCAGCTTCCGAAAGCCTGTGGCAGCCGGTATCAACGTAGCCGTCCAGTCTCCTGGTTCCAGGGTGTTGCGCAAATCCAGATAATGAATATTGGTAGCTTTAAAAAAAGTAACGGCCTCTTTTACAGCGCTTTTCAGGGCCTCATTCAGAATATCCAAAATAAAATCGGCCAGATCCCTGCGCCATTTCTGTGTCCACTGGTATAAAGCGCCGCCAAACTGATCTAACGGGAAATAATCGTAGCCATGTATGACTACCTGCAATTTGGGTTCAAACCCAGATAAAGGCCTAAAGGCCTCAAACCACTCTTTTTCAAGCCCTTCGATCAGAGCCATGAATTCTTCAGTTAAGATATCCCGAATATTATCGGTATCCTCTGCCGCATTTTCTTTCACCAGGCCCTCCAGATGATCCAACACCCGCTCCCCCATCGGGCTCAGCAGTAAGGTGACGGAAGGGACACCTCCAATCCCTTTGCCTACCCGCCGCACCGCCTCCTCCAACTGCCCCCAATCTTGCAACGGCGCATGGAGCACGATAAAATCCTCCATCAGAAAATGCGGAATATCCACCGGTTCCGCCTGGTTGAACCAGCTGTCGCCCAGGGCGATGAGGGTGGGCTTTTCGGCCTTGCCCTGGAGATGTAGGCGGAGCTGTTGCAGCTGATATTCCAGGATGGCCAGCCCGTCGGGGGTGTGGATGTAAGGCCGAGTGGCGGCCTGCATCGACTCCGAAAGTGGAGGTTCTTCTTCCTGTAATTCCATCTTCTGCTTCAGCTCGTAGCGGGGCGCCAGGTGGAAGGATTCGAAGTAGAGGGCGCGGAGGAAGGGTTCGGCGTCGGGGCGGCGCAGCAGATTGTCCAGCAGGCTGGCTTGCGGACGGTTGTAGGCCGGGTTGTCGAAGCGGAGCTTTAATAAAGGAGCGACCCATTCCCCGCTCAACGGCCTTACCCGAATGGCAGAGCGCTCCTTTTCCATAAAATATCCCTCCTCCTCGTTGAAAAAGGAGCCCGGCGGGCCAGGCAGGTTACCCATCCAAAACCCATCGGTTGAGAAAGGTTCTAAGCTGGCCAGGAATTTAATCTCCAATATTTTATGAGGGAGGTTATAAGCCGAAGTACGGCTATCCATTTCCACGAAAATATTACTCCCTTCCATCTGAGGGAGCAGGGTTTGCTCTCCCGGCTTAAGTTCGAACTGAACGCCCTGCGTAAGCTCGGCGCTGTTGCCAAAATAGCCGGACAGCAGAAAAGCACTGACATACAAGGGGCGCTCCGACCGGTTAGCCACCTGTATACGGAGGGTGTTTTCGTAACTCACCCCTCCTTTCATTTGCTTGGCCCATAGCGGAGGGCTGACCACATCCTCCCGGGGCGCCAACTCCTCCCACTCCTTACCCTGGCTGTGGAATACGGTAATCTCCAGATCGCCTTCCTTTATGGCTTCGCTGTAGGGCGCTTCCAGACGGCGCAAAAATTCCCATTCAGCCGCCTGCATGAGAAATCCCCGGATCACTCCAATGCCCGCACTCAGTTCGATGGGCTTCGTCAGCGGCCGGTAGGGGTTGAGGTAAAGATTGGGGGCGCCTTCATTGGTGTCTTCAAAAGCGCGGGTAAGGTAACAATGGGTTTGGGTGAAATGCAGGACGTAATCCAGGCCCGGGATATCCTTCGTCCAGTTGACCGGCAGGTTCCCTCCTTCTGTCAGTTCCCGGATCAACGCGGTATTATCGGCATGATCTTCGATCAGGATATTGATGTCACGCTCGGCCCGATGCGTGATCGATGCCCGGAAAACCTCGGACGGCTCCGGGTCAAAACCCGCCAGCTGGCCGAAGTAGGTTTTTGTTGCCGCCACCTTTTTGATGGGCAGGCCGAACGAACCGGATGCCGCCTGCACCTGCACCTCCCGGTGCCAGATAGACACCCCATCCTTCCGTCCTTTGTCGAAGCACCATACATTTCTTTCCTTGTCAAAGAATACACTACCGGAAATACCCTGATGCAAGAACGGCCGGTACGGCTCCAGCAATTCCGCCAGGCCCTCCGCCACTGCCCGCCAGGCATCCTCCTGGCTGTCGAAGAGCGTCAGCGGCTGAGGTACGGTTCCGCTGCCCGCCTGCCCAACGGGAACGACAGGAATGTTACCCAGAATAGGGTGATCGCCGTAGGTGCAGTAGGCCTCCAGCACCCCCACCAGCAGCTTATCGTATGTATCCGCAAAGTGGCGCGCCTCCCGCAGCATCTGCTCATAGCGCTCCTCCCCGATCCGGTTCTCGTGGATCGGCACGAGGATCACCTGGCTGTCGCCAAAGAGATCCAGGTAGGGGAAAGGTTCGCTATCGGGTTGCCTGATCGCCATCGTCTTGCTTTTTTCGGTTGATGTGTACGGGGATACCCAGCAGTTCTTCCAGGGACAGTTCCAGTTGGAACAGTTCCTTTTCGGCATCGGGCATGGAGGGCACAGCAAGGGAAAGGCCGTCGTTTTCCCTGAAAAAAAGGGCTTTTTCCACGTGGCCGATTGCGCCTTCAATATCTCCCGGTTTGGAAAAGTCCATCTCTTTTGACAAAGAAAAATCTCCGGCAAAACTAGCCCAACCAGTTTCGAGAAGGGTAAAAATTGCCCGCCCGGACCTCCGGTTAAGATAACCGCTGGCTTCCAGCAGGTCCAGCAGATAATCAATATTCTGCGTTTCTGACACCCCCTGCCCCAGTATTGCCCGCCGCCGGGCGGCCCGGCTGCCCAGAACCAGAGGAACCTGTTGCATTTTCGCTGCACCCCTCATCCATTCCGCCGCTTTTCTGACTGTCATTTTATTGCTCCGGTACATACCAACAGGTAATACTTCCAGCAGGGCTTTGCTGAACAGGCCGTGGGCAACCTCGCCAAACTGCTGCTCATAGGCCATCTGCCCGGGCAGGGTGGCGGAAAGGATGATGTTTTTGTCATTACTCAGATCCAGCCATCCTTCGCCGCCGGCGTGCGTATCCAGCACCAGCGTAATATATCCCCGGCAGGAGGCGGAAACCTCCCGGAACTCGCCGTCGTAGATCACCCCGCCCGTCACCGTCTTTATGCTTTCCACTTTGGAGATACGCTGCTCCTGATAATCGTGCAGTATGAGGTAGTGATCCCTTTTATTCTCCGCATGCCCGCTGAAGTAGAACAGCAGGTGGTCTTCCGGGCCGGCCCGGGCCACCATTTCACTCCATTGCTGCAGTACCGCTTCTGAAGTGGCGGCGCTATCGGCCAGGACACTCAATTCCAGAGGGCGGCCCGCCAGCAAAATTTCCAGTTGCTCCTGTAAAAGCCGCAAGTCGTTGGCCGGCCCGGCCAGTTCCGGCGCCTGCCCGGAGGCTATTTTCCCCACTCCCACCAGCAGCGCCCGCACCATTCCTTTCGGCTCCAGCTCCACTTCCACGCCCGGCCCCGGCTTGATCAGTTCCAGGATATCCTCCGGTATTTTGGTGCGATAGGCAGAAGGGCTGGCGCTGCCGCCCGTTTTGATGTGCTCTGCCAACTCCTTTAAGGCCTCGATGGCCTCTTCCCTGGCCCCCTTCTGGTAATTGCGCATGCCGCGGACCAGTTGTTCGGCCACCGCCAGGGGGTCTACTCCTCCGGTGCGCTCTTCCCCGCTTCCCCGGCTGCTGATCCAGTTGAGGTATACTTCTACCGAACCTGCCGCCGCTTTCCCTTCCACCGTATCGGTAAAAGCTTCCAGGAGGCGCCGGGCCGCCAGCTCAGGCTTAAGGTAAGCTTCGGCCGTCCACCGCTGCGCTTCGGCAAAGGCAGGGGAAGGCAGTTCATCGCCGCAGTAGTCCAGGTAAGCCAGCAGGAAGCGGGCCAGGCGGTACAGGCGGGGGCTGGAAAAACGCTCCTCTCTTCTCAGGTGGTTCAGCAAAGGTTCCCGAAGGCTTTCGTGGACCTCATACACGCCCCGCCCCAGTTCCCGGCACAGCGAAGAGTTCAGCAGGTTGGATACAGCGTCCAGAGGAATGTCCAGCGGACCTCCTTTCTCATCAAACCTGAAGTTGACCCACAGGCGGTAGAGAAGGCCAGGCGTCAACGCCACAAAGAAGGCCGCGTGGCAGGCCAGCCACAGGTATCCCTCCCCGGGGTGGCGCTTCAGGTAGCGCTCCAGGCGGCTGGCGTCGATGGCGCCCGCGGGTTGAATGGTTTGTGGCATCGTGGATGAGTGTTATATTGCTAAATTATATTGTTGATGGCTGCATTGAGCGCGCAGCCGGGTTCTTGCAAAACCACCTATACACAAATGCACTTTTACACTTATACACTTTCCTCACCTGATCCTCCCAACCGCCTCCTGTATCCCCGCTTCCGTGCACTCCAGCATGGGCGCTACTGCGCCGAAGAAGGCCCCGGCGCTCCCTTTCCAGAGGCGGCGCGGCAGCGGGTTGAACCACAATACATGCTCCACCTTACCTTCAAGGCGGTTCAGCAGTTCCATGGTCACCTGCACGCGGCCGGGGTTCATCCCGTCATGAGCGGCGCCGGCATCGCTGAGGAAGAGGACGACAGTATTCTTCTCCCATCCGGCCAGCAGGCTGCTCAGGGTTACCGAAGCAGTATGCTCCATATTGGTAAAAAAGCGATACTCCGGCAGGCCTGAAGCCCCGACTTTGTAGGGCGGATAATTGGTGAAATAGTAGGCCTCGATCTCCGTATAGTGCGTGCTTTCCCTCAGCCCCTGTATAAAAAACCCGAACAGGTGGTGGTGGGGCGTCATGGACCCTCCGTGGTCCAGCAGCACCACGAAGTGCTGGCTGCTGGCCTTTCGTGTCTCGAACACCAGCTCGTGGAAAAAGCCGTTGCGGGCCAGCGCCCTTACCGTCCCCCGGACATCTACCTCTTCGGTGGGCTGCCGGAAGCTCTGTTGCTTGAGGCGCCGCCACGACTGCTTGATCCTCCGCGGCTGGAAGGGCAGGTATTTCTGTTCCGAAAAAAGGAAAGGCGTCTCCAGCTGTGAAGGCAATTCGCGCTCCTCCCTTTCAACTCCGGCGCCCCCTTCCCCTCCTTCATCGAACAGGAGTTCTACTTCCTGCCAGTTGGGAGAGCGCTCAGGCTGAGGGCGAGGTTCAGGGCGGGCCTGAGGCCCGGGTTCCTGTGGTTTCACTTCCGGCTTTTGGCGTGCTCTTTCTTCCGGTTTGGCAACAGGCTGTTCTTCTTTCGGTGGCTCTTCGGCTCGTTTTTGAGCCGTTCGGGTATGCTCTGCAAAGTGGCTCCAGTATCCTGGCAGTTCGGCATAGGCTTCTTCAAAAATCTCTTCAAACCGGGAACGAAACTGCGGCCGGGTGAGCCACATGGCCTTGCACAGCTCCAGCAGGCCGGCCTTGTCTTTTGCCTTACCCAGCAACAGGCAGTGCAGGAAATTCCGGTACTGGCGGGCATCCAGTTCTATCCCCACTTCCTTGCGCAGGCGGTGGAAGAAACGGTAAAAGATCAGGCTATGTGGAGCTTTAGCTGCCGGCATAATTTTCTTGGTGATTAAAAAACAAGTTGTCGATCTGAATTTTTTGAGGGTTATTTATTGGCCTGCGTTTTGTAATCATCCAGGCTTTTCAGCAGCACTTCCGGGTGGGGAAGTTCGCCCTTAGGCAGGGAATCTCCCTCCAGCTTTCCCTGCAGGAACTGGTAGTACAGCACCCTCAGCCAGTCGATCAGTTCGCTGGTGGAAGGCGCTTTGTCGGTATTGGGGTTGTTTTTCATATCAGCATACAGCTGCCGGAAGCGCCGGACTATATCCTCGACCAGCTTATCCGGCATGGCCTTTTCGTACTCCTTCGCCCAGTTTTTGGCGTTGGCCTTTGCAATATCCATCAGCAGATCTTCGCCGGGAAAATCGATATAGAAGAATACGCATCGGCGCAGGAAGGCGTTCGGCAGGTCCTTCTCATCATTGCTGGTGATGAAGATCAGCGGGGGGTATTCGGCGACGATCTCCTCACTGGTCTCCTCCACGAAAAAGCGCTTCTGCTCCAGCTCGAACAGCAGGTCATTGGGAAAATCAAGGTCGGCCTTGTCTATCTCGTCGATAAGCAGGATAGCCGGCTTATCGGGTTTGGAGGCCAGGTAAGCCTGGCCTAGAGGCCCGAAGGACCGGTATTTGAACAGGTCTTCCTTCTCCGGCTGAGCGTCTCCGTTGTTCTTGTGCCGGGCCAACTCCACATCCCGCAGGCGGGCCAGGTGGTCGAACGTATAGAGCCCGTCTCTGGCCTTGGTGGACGACTTGATGTACCATTCAAAATATTGCTTGCGGTAACCTTTCCCGTAAAGCTCATAGGCCACGGCCTGCGCAAGGCGGGTCTTGCCCGAGCCGGGCTCTCCCCGCAGCAGTAGCGGGCGCTGAAGAATGCGGGCGTACTCCACAACATCCTTCAAGGCCTCGCTGGGAAAGTAGGGCGCGATCTTTTCTTCAAAAACCTGCTTCTGCTCTTTGACCTTCCCCTTCATTTCCTCCGGCTGATAGCTCAGCGTGGGAGTGGCTTTGAGCAGGCCTTTCCCTTCGTATCTTTTGTAGTTCTTTTCCTGGATCATGTTTATAATTTGAATACTTCGTCATAGATGTCGGGGCAATCCAGCAGGACGCAGATCTCTTCCACGACTTTTCTGATGTATTTCTTTTGTAATATGTCGGCCTTGTGTTGCTGAATTTTTTTTCGGAAGGGGCTCTCCGGCAGAAAATGCTGGCTTTCGTCAACGTACCAGGTATTAAACACATCGGGCGCCAGGGGGCTGATGGCCGGCATGGGCACGGCATGGCAGGCCGGGTTCTGTGCCTGCAGGGTTACTTCCGACACGCAACAGTGGCCCGGCCGGTATCCCGTATGGACAAAGATCATGAACAGCCGGTTGCCGAGGCCATCCTGAGGCAGGTAGTCGTTCAGCGCATTCCAGAGGTTGAGGATCATTGTTTTGAGTTCCGGCAAAGCCACTTCCTCCACTTCGTTGAGAATGACGACAAGGTCTTCCTGCCTGAGGCGCTGGGCGATCGTGCGGCAAACCTCTTCCCGGTTCGGATTGAAATTCATGGTACCCACCAGGTTCTGATTCAGCAACGCCCAGAGGTATTGCTCATTGAAACCGCTGGGCACCAGCTTTCTGACGTTGATGTGCACCGGTTTGTTATGCCCGCCGGAATGCAGGCCATTGTAGGCCAGTATTTTGCGGATGAGCAGCTCGTGCCCGCACTCGGGAGTGCCCTCAATAAGGACAAAGTTGACTTTCTTCTGCTGGTCGTCAAAATCGAAGGCCTGCTTTTGCTCCACGAAATTGAGGGCGTCAAAAGCGGCCATCAGCTGCGCCTTGTCCTCCCCTACCCCGATCAGTTCCATCAGTTTCTGTAAAAAGAGCTCGCGATAGATCGTGTCCAGGTCGCTTGCTCTTTTCAGTTGCTCCAGGGTCATAAACTCGGAAAGGACGACCTGGGGGTTCCGGGCAGCCACCATATTCTCACGCTGCAAATACTGCCGGGTGCTGGCCACATGCCCGGAGCCGGCAATGATGAAATGAGGGATCGCTGCATTCAACACAGGCTTTGCCCAGGCCAGCTGCCCCTCCAGGCTGCCCTGCAAACCGGGAGTGGCCAGGTAGGCGACAGACTGGGCCTGCTCAAGGGCATAAGACCGCCTGGCAGGATCACCTTCTTCATGGGCCTGCCAGATGTCATAGGCCATGAGGTTGCCGGCCCCCGCAAGGGCCACCCGCAACGCCTGGCTGAAATGCTCCGCTTCATCGCTGTCCTCGCGGATGATGAGCAGCTTTCGAAGGTTTTCAGAACGCTCCAACTGATCCACCACGCTCTCCGGAACCAGCCGCCACTCCGGCGCATCCTCATCATGGTAGAACAAATGCCAGGGGTAGCCGCTCCCCAGAGCAAAGCCCCGGAACGGCGAATCATCATCTTCCTTATGGTGCTCAAAATACAATTGAGTGAGCTCGAATGCCTGCCTGATCGTTTTGCTGCCTCCGCCGAGGATCTCATAGAACTTCACGGCAACCTTCCTGGCCGCCGTATCCTGCACGCCGCTGTCGGTGCCGATGACCACCGGTACGCCGGCATCAACAAGCTGTTCGGCAATGGCTTCGGAATAGCAGCTGTTCAGGAAAACAAACTTCAGGTTGTTCCGGCCCTGTAGTAAAATACGCAGCTTATCGGCGTGGAGCAGCTTGTCTTCCCCCCCTTCCCGCAGTATCAGGCCTTCGGCCAGGGAATGGCCCGTATAGTGGATCATGCTGATCCGGCGCGATTGGTTGAGGTCATTGAACTCGCTGAACATCTTTTCCAGGGTGAACTGGCTTAGCTCCCGGGGCTCATAAAGGTTCTGCTGCCGCGCCTTGGTAAGGGCCGTACGGATGCCCTCCACCTCAGCCTGCAGTTGGTCGAGGTAGTCAGCGGGGGTATTGGCAATGCCCAGGATCAGTATTTCAGCCTGTTTGGACATGGAATTTGTTGCGCAGAAGTTTTGTTAGGCCTCGCCTGTGCCGAAGGCGAGGTGGATTGTCTCATTAGCCTTCTTGTATCGGCAGCTGCCCGCCGGTAAAGGCAGGCCGATATATCGCGGCGAGTATAAATTTCGTTTTTTTTAGATTAATATACTGCAAGATGCAGGGAAAGATTCAAAAAATTGCGTAATTCTGCCCCGCGCCGGAACGTTAGAAATTCGGCTACCCGCTATTTTTTGACCATGAAAAACATTCTAGACCTACCGGATTCAGAGCCAACCATCGGAGAGGCGAGCCTGGCAGAGTATATCGGCCCGGGAAAAGATTACTATCTCGGGCAATGGGCCCGCCTGCAGGAAGAACGCACGCTGAGCTTCCACTTCTGGGCGCTGGCGCTGGGGCCCCTCTGGCTGCTGTACCGGCAGATGTTTCGCGAAACCGCCCTCTACGTGGCCTGCTTCCTGGCCCTCGGCCTGCTCCGCTGGACGGGGATAGGCTACTGGCTGTACGAGAACGTTTTCTTCATTACCCGGGTGCTCATCCTGCACCTCATTCTGGGCTTGTCGGCCAACCGGCTGTACCTGCTGCACTGCAAACGCCGCGTGGAAAAGATCCTCAATAACGTGGAGCCGGAAACGCAGAAAGAGGCGCTCCGGGGGAAAGGGGGCGTGTCCATCCTGCCGCCCGTCGTTTTCCTGCTGCTGTCCCTCATCTGGCTGATCAGCAATTATTTTCTGGGGAGTTATGGGATCAATACGAATTTTATTTTTTGACTGGCCAACTTTCAGGAGGAAAATAGCTGAGAAGAAAGGCGGCATTCTACCTCCCAATTCAGGACATTTGTTGAGCACTTATATGCTTATTGTCCATGAAGCGCCCCGTTTTCCCATTCCCTCCTCTCCTTACTTTGCTTCCTGCTCTCTCTCAGAATACAGTAGCAGCAGCGTCGAATCCGGTAGAACCTGATCATTTGAGTTTGCAAAGAGCCCGGCATTCCGGCACCTTTGCAACGAACAATCTTTTTTCACCCAAAATCAATTCAAATGAAAAAGTTCGTGATTGAAAGAGAGATCCCCGGCCTTGGCAAAATGACGGCCGAAGAACTAAAAGCCATTGCCCAAAGCTCCTGTGAGGTGGTCAATGGGCTGAACCAGCCCTACCACTGGGTGCAAAGCTTCGTCACCGGCGACAAGATGTACTGCATCCACATCGCTCCGGACGAGGCGACGATCCTCGAACACGCTCAGCGCGGCGGTTTTCCCGCCAACCATATCGCGGAGGTGTCCGGCATCATCGACCCTGCTACCGGCGCATGACATGGCCCGATGGGTTTAGCGTTCAGCCAGGTGACATCTTTCGCCTTATATACCGGACTTTAGCTCATATCACTGCAGTT
>CAYQKY010000224.1:0-11746 GCA_964418125.1 uncultured Phaeodactylibacter sp. | reverse complement strand
GTGGAATTGTCAATTATTTCACAGGGTGGGCCGTTGACAGGCCATTTAGCCCTGGATTCGCATATGATTATTATGAGATTCAAAATGATATCCTTTGGAGGATCATTCAGGTTCATGTGCCGGTATTTAAAGAACAGATCCTACGGATCATTTCGGATATGGAGGATTAAATCTTCGGACTCTCCAAGATAAGCCCGATTTTCCTATTGTACTGCCGCCCCGTCACTCCTGTCATTTTGAGAACGGGCGCAGTTGCGATTTGTCCCCGGTACTCGGATGAATAAACTTACTGAATCAAAGGGGATATGCCAGGCTCTATGCGTAAGGCGCCCCCCTTGAGGGGGGAAAAGGGGGGTGATTTGCTCCTATCTGCGGCCCACCATCACCCCCTAAATCCCCCTCAAGGGGGACAGGCATGAGAGAGCTGCCCTGGTGAGCAGGCTTGGCAAGGCCTATTTGGCAAAGGGGGACAAATTACAACTGCGCCCTTTGAGAACTTACGGTTGGATTTGTAGTAATTCTCCGTCTTCAGCTGGCAACGATACAGTCCGCTGGCCCGGGCGATGTTCTCTTCCTGAGCCTGGGCGCCTTTCAGGAATCCGCCGCCGGGGTTTCTGGCGGAGGCATAGTTGAGGCAAACGAGATGGTTGTCGTTGGGGTATTCATTCTGTTTCGCCTTTGGCGTTTTGGTAGTAGCCTTGTTTGAGGATCTTCAGGGTGTCCTGAGCGGTGAGGGCTCGTTCGGTTGAATTCATTTTTTTGGGTTTTTGAGGAAAACGCGGTGGGGGAGGGATGGGTTCCCGAACCTGGAGCCGTTTCAATTCTCCCGACAATAAACTCCCCCTTTCACAGTTGACGCATTCCACCAATTTTTAGTACCTTGAACCAGGTTTTTCGATCCTATAAACAAACAATGCGCAATCCTTTGCGTGGAACAGAGCATGAGGCATAACTACCCGGGCGATTCTCACATAATTCTCCCTGCTTCGGATATGGGGCGCAGGCTCTTTTTGCCATTGGGCCTGGGTAATATTGTTGCACGGTTATATTGCTTTATTGCTAAATGGCTGGATTGTTGGATGGTTTTGGACTTTGGACGAACCCTGGGAAAAGTCGGAAATGCGAAGTCGGAAGTCGGAATTGGGCTAAGGATGAGCGCCGAACGCCCGTTTTCCGACTTCCGACTTCCGATTTCCGACTTAAAGGCGGAGCCCAAAGGGCATATCTCAGAACGTCAAAAGTCCAAGATTGTTAGATTGTTAGATTGTTGCATTGCTCCTGTGCGGCGCCATTTCGGGGCAACCATCCAGCCATCCAGCCCTCCAGCCATCCAGCCCTTATACCTCTTTCTGATATTCGCTTTTCTCCCACTGTTTCTACAAGGACAGGGCATTGGCAGCAACCTCCGCTTCGAAAAACTGCCCGCCGAGGTCGGCTTTTCCAATACAGGCGTCAACGATATCCTCGAAGACCACCGCGGTTTCTTGTGGATGGCCACCTGGTCGGGCCTGGCCAAGTACGACGGGTACAGCGTGAAGATGTACCGGCAGCAGCCGGGCAATACCAACGGGCTGAAGAGCAACAAGGTCACCCAGCTCTATGAAGACAGCCGGGGCAACCTATGGGCCGGCACCAACTACACGGGCTTCTACCGCTACAACCGCGAGCTGGACGTCTTCGAGCAGTACAGCCGCAGCCCGGAAGACATGAACAGCCTGAGCAACGACAACGTCTGGGCCATTTTTGAGGGGCGGGACGGCGCCTTCTGGATCGGCACTGAGCGGGGGCTGAACCGCTTCCGGCCGGAAGAGGGGCAGTTCGTTCATTATATGAACAACCCGGCCGACAGCCGAAGCCTGAGCCACAATTTCGTATATACCATCGCCGAAACGCCCGACGGTTCCCTGTGGATAGGTACGGAGGAAGGCCTGAACCGGCTGGTGCGCAATGGCGGAGAGGAGTACTTCATCCGCTATAACCTGGCGCCGGAGGGGGCATCTGAGGATGTTTTTCTACCCCACAATTTCATATACAAAATACTGCCTTCCCGCTACAACCCGAATGTGTTCTGGGTGTGTACCAGCATTGGCCTGAAAAAGGTGCGTTTCTCTCCGGAAGACCCGGCTGTGCTCGATATCCGTTTCTATGGCCATGATGCCGGCGACCCCAACAGCCTGAGCCACCCCTTCGTGCCCGACGTTCTGGAAGAAGATGCTTCTCACGTATGGGTGGCCACCTACAACGGCCTGAACCTGCTGGATACCGAAAGCGGAGAGAGCCGCCGGTTCACCTACCGTAAAAATGACCCAACCAGCCTCAGCAACAACGTAGTCATGTGCCTGGCCAAAGACCGCACGGGCAACCTCTGGGTCGGGATGGACAAAGGGGTGAACAAGCTGAACCTCAATGCAAAGGCCTTCCTGAGCATCCGCCCCGATGCGGAGGGCAATACCTGCAGCAACATATCCTGCCTCGCGCCGGCTTCCGGCCGGAAGGGCCTGTGGGCGGGCTCGCGGGGGGGAGGGCTCCTCTTCCTGCCGGCCGACGGCAACGGCAAGCTCAGCAACCCGGTAAGGAACTACCGCTTTGCCGTCCCGAAACTGCCGGAGCTGGCGGGCTTCGTGTCCGGCCTGCTGGCCGACCGCGACGGCTGGCTGTGGCTGGCCACCGATGGGGCGGGGGTCATCAGAATAAGAGAGGCCGACATCCCGGCGCAGAGCGGCGCCGTGCGGAACTTTCAACAATTTACCAAAGGGGATAAGCTCAGCGACGACTACGTGATGTCCCTCCTGCAATCCTCAACCGGCGATGTATGGATGGGCTACTGGGATAAGGGCCTGGACCGCTACGACCCCGTCACCGGGAAATTTCACCATTACCTGATGACCGAAGGGCTGTCGGTGAACTTTCAGGATTTTCCCGTCGTCCACCTTGCTGAAACGGTGGAAAACGGCCAGCCTTATCTCTGGCTCGGCACCCGGGGCGGCGGTGTTTACAAACTGAGGTTCGACGACAAGAGCAACACCCTGGGCCTGGTCCAGCGCTTCCACTCCGATACCAGCGAGGCGGGCAGCCTGAGCAACAATTTCGTCAATGGCTTCCTCATCGATAAACAGGGGCGGCTCTGGGTGGGCACCGACAGCGGCCTGAACCTGCTGGACCGTAAAACGGGAAGATTCACTTCCTATTTCGAACGGGACGGGCTGGCCAACAGCATCGTACAGTCCATCCTCGAAGATGAAGAGGGAAACATCTGGGTCAGCACCCAGCAGGGCATCTCCTGCCTGAGTTTCACCAAAGACACCATGATGGTGAAAAACTTCGACGCCTATGACGGGCTGCAGGACAACTTTTTCAACGACGATGCCGCCGCCACCACTGCCGTTGGCCACCTGGTGTTCGGCGGAGTGAACGGCCTGTCCATCTTCCGGCCCGAAGAGATCCATCCGGACACCATTCCTCCGAAGATCGCCATTACCGACTTCCGCCTGTTCAACCGCCCGGTGCCCATCGGCAAACTGGAGAATGGGCGCACGGTCCTGTCGAAAAGCATTGCCGAAACAGAAACCCTGCAACTGAGCTACCGCGACCAGGTGGTCTCCTTCGAATTTACCGGCCTGCATTTCGGGGAACCCCAAAAGATACGTTACGCCTACCAACTGGAGGGCTTCGACCCCGACTGGGTGTATACGGACGCCAGCCAGCGCATCGCTCATTACACCAACCTGCCCTACGAAGATTTTACCTTCAAGGTCAAAGCCGCCAACGGCGACGGCCTGTGGAGCGAGCCGGTAGAGTTGCACCTCTGTGTGTCTCCTCCCTTCTGGCGCACGGGCTGGGCCTACGCCCTCTACGGTTTGTTCCTGGCCTTCCTGGTTTATGTAGCCCTACGGATAACGCGGCTGCGCGCTGAACTGCGCCACAGCCTGGAGCTGGAGCGGGTGGAACGGGAAAAGCTGGAGGAGGTCAACCAGCTGAAGCTCCAGTTCTTTACCAACATCTCTCACGAGTTGCGCACGCCCCTGACCCTGATCATCAGCCCTCTGGAACAACTGCTGCAGGACCCCATCGACCGCAAGATGCACCGCTTGTTCACCCGGATGCACTTCAACGCCAACCGCCTGCTGACCATGATCAACCAACTGCTCGACATCCGCAAGAGCGAGGCCGGGCTCCTGAAATTGCATGTGGAGGAAGGAGGCCTGGTGGAGTTCTCCCGGGAAATTGCGGCATCGTTCAAGAACCTGGCGAAGCAGCGGGATATCCGCCTTGCCTTTTCCGCAGAGCAGGAGGAGATCCCGGCCTGGTTCGACCACGACCAATTGGAAAAAGTGTTGTTCAACCTGTTGTCCAATGCCTTCAAGTTCACCAATGACAATGGCCAGGTGGCAGTGCATGTCCGCCAGATAGCTCCGGAATTGGCGGAGATCGCAGTGGCGGATACCGGCGTAGGCATCCCCGCCGGCCAGATGGAGAGCATTTTCGAACGGTTCTACCAGGTGGAAAAGAGCAAGGAATGGGCGCGCAAGGGCGGCACCGGCATCGGCCTTTCCCTGGCCAAGATGATCGTAGAAAAGCACCACGGCCGGATCGAAGTAGAAAGCGAGGAGGGCAAAGGGTCGGTTTTCCGCATTCAACTGCCGCTGGATAAAGGGCAGTTCACCGAAGAGGAATTGAAACCGATTGAAGAAGTGCCCAATGGGAAGCCGGCTTTTACCCTGCAGGACTCACCGGAAGAGTTGCCGGCGCCTTCTTCCCGGAATGGAGTTAAGCCCCTGAATGGCAGTGCTGATAAACCCCTCATACTGTTGGTGGAAGACAACCCCGACATTCGAGGCTACCTGCGCGAAAACCTGGAAGCCCATTACCGCATCGCCGAAGCCTCCGACGGGCAGGAAGGGCTGGAAAAGGCCCTCGCCGATCCGCCGGAACTTATCATCGCCGACATTGCCATGCCCAAAATGGACGGTATCGAAATGTGCGGCCGGGTGAAGTCCAATATCATGACCAGCCACGTGCCGGTCATCCTGCTCACCGCCCGTACCTCCCTCGTTTTTAAGGTCGATGGGCTGGAGACCGGGGCCGACGACTATGTGACCAAGCCCTTCCACATGCGCCTGCTGGCGGCCCGCATCCGGAACCTGATCAACAGCCGGCGCACCCTGCGCGAACGGTTCGCCAAGAATTTTGACCTCAGCCCTTCCGCTCTCGCCCTGAACTCCCTCGACGAGAAACTGCTTTCCCAGGTGAAAACCGTGGTGGAACGCCATATCGACGACAGCGACTTCTCCGTTGACCAGCTGGCCACTGCCCTCAATATGAGCCGCATGCAGCTGTACCGCAAGCTGAAGGCCCTGACCGGCAAATCGCCCAACCGCATCATCCGTACTTTCCGCCTTAAACGGGCGGCCCAACTGCTGGAATCGGGGCAGTACAATGTGTCGGACGTGACCTACATGGTGGGGTATAACGACCTGAAGTCGTTTCGGGACCAGTTCAAAAAGGAGTTCGGGGTGTGCCCGTCGGGGTATGGGGAGTAGGAGGATCTTTGATTTTTGATTTGCGATTTTTGATGTTCCCGGAGCAGGCTGCACCAGGGCGGCAGTTCTTCCCGGCTACATCAAACATCAAACATCAAACATCAAAAATTGCAAATCAAGAAATATGAACATCAACGACACGTACAACCCCGGCCATTACCGGGCCAACCCCGGCCGTTATGAAAACATGCAGTACCGCCGCTGCGGCCGCAGCGGCATCCGCCTGCCGATGATCTCTCTGGGCCTTTGGCACAACTTCGGCCATACCGACAACCTCGAAAAGGGTAGGGAGATCCTGCGCACTGCCTTCGACAACGGTATCACCCATTTCGACCTGGCCAACAACTACGGGCCGCCCTACGGCGCCGCCGAGGAAAATTTCGGGCGTATCTTTCAGCGGGATTTCCGGCCCTATCGCGACGAGCTGATCATCTCCAGCAAGGCCGGCTGGGACATGTGGCCGGGGCCCTACGGCGACTTTGGTTCCCGCAAGTACCTCATCGCCTCCCTTGACCAGAGCCTTAAACGTATGGGCCTGGAATACGTCGACATTTTCTACCACCACCGCCCCGACCCGGAAACGCCCCTGGAAGAAACCATGGGGGCGCTGCACCACATCGTGCAGCAGGGCAAGGCGCTGTATGTGGGCATCTCTCAATACGACGCGGAGCGCACGGCAAAAGCCGCCCAGATACTTCGGGACATGGGCACGCCCCTGCTCATCCACCAGCCCCGCTACAGCATGTTCGACCGCTGGGTGGAAAACGGCCTGCTGGATGAACTGGAGCGGCAGGGCACGGGGTCTATCGTTTTCTCCCCCCTCGAACAGGGCATCCTGACCGATAAATACCTGGGGGGGATACCGGAAGACAGCCGGGCCGTGAAGGACGGCCGCTACCTGGATGAAAGCAAGATCACCGAAGAAAAACTCGGAAAAGTACGGCGGCTCAATGCCATCGCCGAACGGCGCGGGCAGAGCCTCGCCCAGATGGCCGTCGCCTGGCTGCTGAAAGACCAGCGCGTGACTTCGGTACTGGTGGGCGTGAGCCGGCCGGAGCAGTTGCTGGATAATATCGGAGCGCTGGGCAACCTGGCCTTCGGTGAGAAGGAATTACAGGAGATCGAGGCGGTTTTGAAGTGATTTTCGGGACGGGGATAAAATGGAGGTGGATGAATCTTGGCTGTCTTTTTTTATGGTTACAGGCCACTCAAAAGTGGCTCGTCCGAAAAAAGCCGGGCTGAAAGGGAGGTTCAGCCCGGCAAAACTAAGTAATGTATGATCCTTTTGTCTCTTTTCGGACGGGCTGCCTTTAGGTGGCCCGTAATGAAAAGGAGATGAAAGCAAGGCGGGCCCGCTCTCTTCTCCTACTCGGAGAGCCCGAGGTGCTGACAGGAAAAGAGGCAGGCGCAGAATATATTAGGCGAAGTATGAAAAAACAATTAACAGTTTGTTTCTGCGCCCGGTCCTCTAACCAATCTGCAGGGGCCTCTGGAAATACCCTCTAATGCTTCAGAAACTTAGCCGAATAAACCTGCTTGTCCGTATATATCTTCAAAACATAAAACCCACTCCTCAGGCCCGAAACATCCAGTGAGGCGTAGGGGTTGCGGTCCGTCTTCAGAAGCCTGCCGTTCATATCGAAAGTCTGAATGAGCTCGATGTTATCCAGCCCTTCGATGAACAGGCGGGAAGAAACGGGGTTAGGGAATACCTTCACCTCGGCGCTGATGGGCTCTACGGTGCTGACCACTTCCGATGTGCCATAGCTGGTGAGCTTGTCAAAGCAGATTCCGCCCACGGTGGTGGTGCCTTCCTGGGCAAGGATCTGGAACTGGATCTCGGCGATCTGGTCCTGATACAATACTCCGTCGTAGGTGGTCAGCCAGGAAGGTATGGCGAAGCTGCTGAAGGGAACCAGCGCCTGTACCCATTCGCCGGAATCATTGGCAAGTACCCCGCTCACGATCTTCTGCCACTCTTCGACCCCACCCGTACTGTTGACGAATGCTTTCACGACAAAGGAGACGTTGGCGGGCACATCGGCGGGCTCCGTCACTTTATACCAGAAACTGATGCCCACCTCATCCGTCATATCGGTAAATACCGTGCCGTCAGCCGGGGCGAACTGCATGTCCACACTACCGCCCCATCCCTGGTCGCCGACGAGGGTGTAGGAAAGGCAGGCGGCGCTGTCTCCTTCCAGAGCGTCGGTGGAGGGGCTCAGGGAGTAGGCGCCGGCGGTGCTGTTCTGCCAGCTGCCGATAACGGAGGGTGTATTGAAGTCATTCAGGATGTAATTTTCGTAATAGGTGATGTCTTCCGAGTAGCTGGTCAGGTTGTCGAAGCAGATGGTGCCGTTGGACTCGGCTCCCGTTGCGTTGGTGACGATCTGAATTTCTATGGTATGGATCTGGTCAGTGTAGAGTTCGCCATCGTAAGTGGTTTCCCAGGAGGGAATGGCGAAGTTGCCGAATGGGAGTTTGGCCTCTTTCCACTCTCCGGAAGTGTCGCCGATGACATTGGTCAGGGCGGCGTGCCACTGTTCGACCTGGGTCCCGTCTCCACTATAGATAAACAATTTGACGTTGAGGTTGAACCCGGCGGTAACGCTGGCGGGCTGAGTGACCTTGAAGTTGAACCGAATGCCATCCTCTTCCGTCAGGTCGGGGAACAGGTCGCCGTCGGGCGTGAACTGCAGGTCTACGCTGCCGCCCCAGCTCTGGTCGGCGATGAGGATGTAGTCCAGGCAGGCCGAACCGGAGCCTTCTACGGCATCGGTGGAACTGCTGAGGGAGTAGCTGCCGGCATCGCTGTTGATCCAGTTGCCGATATCGCCTACTACATCAAAACTTTCGAGCAGGGGGCCGATATTGGAAGAACCTCCGCCGTAGGCGCTCAGGCCGTCGATCAGGATCTCACCGGTGGTGGTGATGGCTTGGTTGGTGACGATCTGCATCTGTATCTCCATGATCTGGTCCTGGTAGAGGACGCCGTCATGCGTAGTCAGCCAGGATGGAATGGCAAAAGCGGAGAAGGGCAAGGTGGCTTCCACCCACTCGCCCGAGGCGTCACTGAGCACGCCGGACAGGGAGGCTTGCCATTCTTCAGTACCCCCCGTACTGTTGATGAAGAGCTTGGTGGTCCAGTTAACGCCATCGCTGACGCTGGCCGGGCTGATGACTTTGTACCAGAAGCTGATGCCCTCGGCTGCGGAGAGGTCCCCGTAGGTATCTCCTGACGGCAGCATCTGTATGTCGACGCTGCCGCCCCAGCTTTGGTCGGCGACGAGGTTATAATTCAGGGAGATCGATCCACTGCCTTCAACGGCATCAGTTGACCCGCTGAGCGTATGGCTGCCGGCATCGCTGTTGTCCCAGTGGCCGATGGCGGCCGGGTCGTCAAAGCTTTCCAGAAGGATGTCCTGTGTATATGCCATTCCGCTCAGGAGCAGGAAGGCTGCCAGCATGGTGTAAAATCGCTTTTTCATGGTTGACGTTTTTTGTTCGATGAATTGTTAATGTTCTTAGCGAAAGCCTCCGCCTTGCTATCGGTGATTGCCGGGCGGAGCCTTTCGCAAGCAGTTTCTCCGGTTATTTATTGAATCACGATCATTTTCGCCGTTCTTTGCCCGGCCGACTCCAGAACCACCTGAAATACTCCCTTCCCAAACCGAAGCGGGACGGTAATTTCCCCGCCCGCCATTTTATCCCGGAAAACCTGCCGGCCCGCTGTATCATAAATGATGACTGTCGCGGCGGTTCTCTCCGCTCTTTCTATATGCAGCACATCGCTGGCCGGATTGGGGAAAACGCGGAAGGAAGGGGCCTCCATTTGATCCCGGGCGCCGGTAACCCACTCATTTCCCGTCCATACCACCAGCATATTATTGCGCAATTCGATAGTATCCGTCAGTACCTGGTTGCCATCGTCGACGGTGACCTTATAGGTTCCTTTGAAGCCCCTCAGGCCGAACTCCCCATTGGCATTTGTCAGGCCGCTTTCCTCCGTCCACCATTGGTTGAAAACCAGATCGATGAATGCCTCTCCGGCGGGTTTGATCGACCAGTCCTGGTAGAACAGCGGGGCGTTGCCGTGCCAGTGGGCGCCGTCCCAGAAGCCCCACATCAGGAAGCCGTCGGTGCTGGGGTGGCTGAAAACCATGGTGAGGAAATCGCGGAGGTAGGTGGCCGCCAGTTCGTCACCGACAGCTTCGTCGGTATCGTATTCGGTGATCTTCGCTTTGGCGCCGAAGGATTGGTGGAAATCCTCCAGGATGTCATACACATCGTAGAGGGAAGTGGGGAACCCCCCGATGTGTCCCTGGAAGCCGATGCCGTCGAGCCGAACGCCGGCGTCGATGAGTTCCCGGGCAAACTGCTTTTTGAGATCGTACAGGCCTCCGCCGGTATTGCCCTGGCTGATGGTGACGTAGTCGTTGATGTACGTTTTGGTATTGGGGTCCACTTCGGCAAGCTTTTCGAAGATCTCGGCGTAGATCTCCCGGCCGGTGGTGTAACCGGGGTTCCCTTGCAGGGCGTACTCGAGGTCGCGGTTGGTGGTGATCTCGTTGAGGACGTCCCACTCGTCGATATTGCCGGCAATGCCGGGGTAGGTGGTGATCTCTTCGATGTGGTTGAAGATGCGGTTTCGGATGTAGGCCGGGTCGTCCTGGTTGGCCTGAATATCCGAAGGCAGGTTGCTCCAGCCGGGCCAGACGAGGTTGTGCCCCCGGATCCGGATGCCATGGTTGCGGAGCCACTGCACGGCGTTGGCCGTCTGGGGTTTGGGGGTGATCCAGTTCTGTTCCCAGCCCGGCCACTTCAGGGCGTTCTCGAAGACCACCCAGTTGAAGCCGTGCCCCCGGCCGTCGAGGTCGAGCAGTTTGGCCTCGTAGGTGGGGTTGTGGCCGTTGTTGCCGGCAAAGAGGCGGGAGACAACCGCCGAGCCGAAGGCGAACTCGTGTTTGAGCATTTCCACTTCTACGGATGCTCCGGGGATGGGGGCGCCGTCGGCATTTTCCACGCGTACCGTCAGGTTGGCTTTTCTGATCTGTTCGATGCGTTGTGCGGCTTGTGCGCGCCAGGGAGCGTCGGGCTCCCATCCTCCGTATTTATCGTTGTGAATCTGACTGGGCAGGTTTTCCACAGAAAGGCCGGTCCCGTAGTCCAGGGCGGCCAGGCCGCCGATCTCGACCGTCTGGGGCTGCCAGGCCAGGTGGAGGCCGATCGTCAGGCCGCCCGGAACATAGGCCCGGTTGGCGTCGAAGGGGATCAGGTACTGCGTCCACTGGCTGGAAAGGCTAAAGGTCAGATAGGCTTCGCTTTCGTAGGTCGATGAGTTTTGTATAAAAAGGCTCACCCGGCCATCCCCTCCTTCGGCGCGGAGCCAGATGGCCAGCAGGCAGGCGCTTCCTGAGCTGATGGAGCGGGCGTTGTTGATGCCGTAGCCCGCATCCCACTGGAGGTTTCCGCTGCTGTTAGCCGTTATACGCACCTTTTGGGAAAAAGGCTGGCCGGTAGCGGGCTGGTTGCCGGCGCTGATGTCGCCCCACCAGAAATCGCTGTTCAGGTTGGCCGCTTCGGTGTTGTTCAGTATCCAGGCCCCGGGGGGCAGGCCGTAGTCGTTCTGCAAAGCGTTTTGAAGGGTAGTGTGGTAGGCATCCTGTGCATGGATCCCCAGGGCCATCAGCCAGAGCGCCAGTATCGGGACGGTGCGTTTCATACAAATTTTCTTGTGATGCTACCAAAATTAAAGGGTGGCGGGTGAATAAATAAGGGGTGTTTTTGGCAAAAAAGGGGGGTGTTTGATGCGGTAGGGCGTTTCGGGAATCGGGCCCGTCCCGTCAAGCCGGGTAAAACTCGGGATTCGGTAGCCGTAAATCCTTAGTTGCTTTGGGGGGAGTTTTGTGCTCGACCAATTAATTCTACTTTGTTACTTTAACTTTAAGCCGCGTTGCGGCGAAAGATCTTTGCCAGGGGCGTCAGCCCCTGGTAAAGAATTGAGGGACATTAAGCTCCGTAGGAGCGACAGAAACGGAATAATGAAGGCTCTCTGTCGCTCCTACGGAGCTTGTCTACCCCTTGGCTCCCTAACCCGGAGCTGACGCTCCGGGCTATGGACTATCGCCGCTACCTGCCTGCCAGGCCGATAGGCGTCTTGCCTAGCGGGCAGGCAGGCGCGGCTTTTTAAAAGTAACAAAGTAGTA
>CAYQKY010000223.1:0-11754 GCA_964418125.1 uncultured Phaeodactylibacter sp. | reverse complement strand
GCCATTAATTTCAGCGAGTTCAATTTGTGTTAAACTATTTTTGTCCACGTACTTACACGAATACACGAATACACGATTACCCCCCTCACCCCAACCCCTCCAGCGCCTCCAGCACCGCCTGCCGCTTGCGGAAAGACACCGGCACCAGGGCGCCATCCTGCATTTGCAGGTAGCCGCCTTCGGCCTTGAGGAAAGCTTTGACGTGCTGCAGGTTGGCCAGGTGCGACTGGTGGACGCGCAGGAAGGGGTGGTCCTGCAGCAGCTTTTCAAATTCTTTAAGGGTCTTGGAGACGAGCAGCTTGCTGCCGTCGGTGAAGTAGAATGTGGTGTAATTGCTGCTGGCCTCGCAGCGGACGATGTCCTCCACATTCACCACCTGTATTTTCTCCTGGGTGTGCAGGACGATGCGCCGGGGGGCGGTAGGCTGCTTCACCACGTCGAGCAGCAGGCCGAGCTTGTCTTTGCCTTCTCGCCCCACCATCTGTGCCGCCTTTCTGACGGCTTCCTTCAGCTCCTCCGGGTCGAGCGGCTTGAGCAGGTAGTCGATGGCGGCGTAGCGGAAGGCGCGGATGGCGTGGGCGTCGGAGACGGTGGTGAAGATGACCTGGAAATCGAGATCGTCGGGCAGGATCTCCAGCAGGTCGAAGCCGGTGCCGTCCTTGAGCTGTATGTCGAGAAAGAGCAGGTTGGGCCTCAGTTCCTTGATCAGGCGGGCGCCGCTGACCACGCCTTCGGCATCGGCCAGGACATTTACTTCCGGGCAGTACTCCCCGAGGTCGGCGCGCAGCAATTGCACCGCCTCGGGCATGTCGTCTATGATGATCGCGCGTAGCATGAGTTTAGTGATTCGTGATCCGATATTCGTTAATTCGTTACCGCCAGGATTGCACCCTATCAGTTTAAGAAGGCTACTCTTACTACCACTTCCGTTCCCCCGGTTTCCCCATCTTCCGTTTTCCATTCCCTGGCCTCCAGTGGCTGGCTGATGTGATATTCCATTCCCAATACTTCCAGCCGTTCGCGGATGGCCTGCAGGGCGGTGGACTGGTGCCCGCTGTCCTTTTTGCGGCGGCGGCTCTCTTCGATGCCGATGCCGGTATCCCGGATGGTGATCTCCAAAATAGGGCCTTTTTGCTGAAAAGCCATCCCGATGTGGCCTTTTTTGCCGGAGGGGGCGATGCCGTGGCGGATGGCGTTTTCCAGGAAGGGCTGTAGGAGCATGGGGGGGAGCATTACACTATCCTCTTCCAGGCCGGGGCTCAGGCGGATGTCATAATCGAAAAGGCCGCCCCGGATGTGGCGCTCCAGCTCCAGGTAATTGCGCAGCACCGTCAGTTCGTCCTCCAGGGTGACCAGTTCCTTGCGGGAATTGTAGAGGATGGCGCGCATCAGGCGGGCGAACTGCGCCAGCAGGCGGCGCGCGGTGGCCTGGTCCTGCTGAACGATCAGGCTCTGGATGGAATTCAGGGCGTTGAAAATGAAGTGGGGGTTCATCTGCAGTTGCAGGGCCTTCTGTTCCAGCTCGAGGAGGTGCTTTTCCATTTCCAGGCGCTCCCGGTCCCGCCGTGCCTGCCGGCGGACGCGGCGGATGCGCCATCCGACGAAGAGGGTGATCAGCAGCGCTCCGGCGCCGATGGCCGCGGTGCGGAACCACCAGGTATCCCAGAACGGCGGTTCGATGGTAAAGCTGGCCTCCAGCGGGGTGGGGGAGGGTACGCCGTCCTCGTTGAAAGCGCGCACCTGAAAGGTGTAAATGCCCGAGGAAAGATTGGAATAGGTAACGTTGGTTCGCGAGGATTGGGGCGACCATTCCGATTCCTGCCCCAGCAGCCTCCACTGGTAAGTAACCTTTTCCGGGTTGGGGTGGTTGATGCCCAGGAATTCAAACTCGAGGTGGTTCTGGTTGTAGGGCAGCACCAGAGAATCCTTCAACTGGTGCCAGGGGCCGAGCCGGCCGGCGTAGGCCGTATTTTCCAGGGGCTCGTAGAATAGTCGGATATCGGTGAAATGTAGTGCCGGTGGAACGGGGTTGGAAAAGCTGTACTGCGGGTTGTATTTCATCAGGCCGTTGACCGTTCCGAACCACAGGTTGCCTCTTTCATCTTTGAGGGCGGCGTTCTGGGAAGTTTCTATACCGGTGAACCCCTCTGCCCTGCCGAAGTGTCGGATGGCCTTGACGTTGCCCTCGGCGTCCAGCGTAAGCCGGTCGAGGCCGAGCTGGCTGCCTGCCCACAGCTGCCCGTCAGGGCCGCAGGCCAGCAGGTAGATGTTATTGGAGGTGAGCCCTTCTACGGGAGCGGCCCGGCAGGAATCCCCCCGGCACTGTATGCGGGCGATGCCGCCGCCGGCCGTTCCCACCCAGGTGAAGCCCAGGCTGTCCTGCGCCAGGCATCGGATATTACCCCGGGGCAGCCCTTCAGCGGTTGTGAGAAAAGCAAGGTTCCTGCCTTGTCCCCACAGCCCGAGCCCGGTGGGCGTACCGTACCACAGCTGCCCCAGGCTGTCCCGCAGCATGGCAAAGATGCGCTGGTCTTTCAGCCCGTCTTCCTCCCTGATGGTTTGGATTTGCAGGCTGTCGGGAAGGGAGTCCACCCGCACGCGGGAGAGCCCGCCGTCGGCCGTTGCTACCCAAAATGTTTCCGAGGGTTCCCGGGCGAAGGCGCGCACCCAGTTGCCGCCCAGGCCGTCCTCCCGGCTGATGTTATTAACGGCGGTATCGCCGAAAATGAAAAGCCCCCGGCCCTCAGTGCCCGCCCATACGCGGTTGCTGTCGTCAACGGTAAGCGCCCGGGCGGTGATGCCGCTCAAACCGGGCAGGAGCTGAAAGGCCGTATCATTATAACGGGCGATGCCCTCCTGGCCGCAGGAAACCAGCAGTTGCCCGGTGGTGTCGGCAGCCAGGGCGTAGATGTAATTGTCGGGCAGGCCGTCATTTTCCGTAAACCGGACGAACTGCTGGCCGGAGTACTGGCTCACGCCGTTATTGCCGGAACCGAACCACAAGTCTCCCCAGCGGCTTTCCACAGCAGCGCGGATGTGGTTGCTGCAAAGGCCGTCGGCTTCTGTAAGTTGCTCGAAAGAATTGCCATCCGGCGCCCAGCTCATCAGGCCGGCGTCGAGCGTGCCCGCCCAGAGGCGCCCGTCGGAGGCCGGCAGCAGGCAAAGGATGAAGTTGCTGATGTTCTGATAAACCAGGTGGAACTGGCCGTCGTAGCGGTAGAGCCCCCGGCCGTAGGTGCCGATCCAGAACTGGCCGAGGCTGTCCTGAGTGATGCTTCTCACCTGCGCCTGCGCCAGGGCCGCCGGCATATTGGGGCGGGCCAATCTTCCTTTCTCCAACCAGGCTATTCCTTTATCGGTACCCATCCAGAGGCGCTGTCCTTCTTTCCGCAGGCAATAGACAGAGTGTTCCCCAATGGGGACGGGTGGGATCGTATCCGCGGTATAGATGAATAAACCGGACGTGGAACCGATCCACGTGGTATCCGGCCCACTCGAAGTAATGGCGTGAATCTCCGCAGATAAAGCGGGGTGAATCGATCGGAAGGACAGCCCGTCGTACCGGCACAGCCTATTCTGGGTGCCGATCCAGAGCAGCCCACCTGTCGATTCGTGGAGGGCGGTGATGTAATTGCCGGGCAGCCCGTCGCGGGTGGTGAAGGTTTGAAACCGCCGGCCATCGTACCGGCTCAGGCCGCCCCCTTCCGTTCCCATCCAGATGTAGCCGCGGCTGTCCTCCAGCAGGGCGTTGACGCGGGACTGCGCCAGGCCTTCCTGCACGGAGTAGTTGCGGAAGTTGAAGGGCTGGGCAGCCAGCCAGAAGGGTAAGGCCAGGAGGAAGAGAAAAAGCCGGTGTTTTGCTTTTATGCGCATCGGTAGGAAAGATAGAAAACTTTCAGGATGGGACAAGGCTTCAACGCCAGGCTTCCTTTTGAAATGGAAACATTTTCAGCGCCATCCTGGCAGCACCCGGCTTAGAGCATGTTTGGAGGCCAACCTTTGAGCTAGAAAAGGCCACTTTTTCGGTGATGCTTCGTTCTTTTTCTCGGCCGTATCTCCGGATACGCCCTTCGAAAAACGCCTCGCCTCACCAAAAAATTGACACTTTTCGCTTTCAAATCCGGCCTCCAAACATGCTCTTAAAAAATTCCGCCCCGTCTTCGTTCCTCAGCCGGGCAAGCTTCCGCCTTCCGGCTTTGATGCATCACGGCCAGGGGCCATACCTGGTAACGCTGAAAAAGGATCTCTCCCCTGGCCGCAGCGAAGCCGAAGGGCTATAGCAAAAGAGCCCCATCCAGCCGCCAAGCCAGATCCTCCCTTCTCTGTCTTCAAAAATGCACTGTATGGCCCCACTGGCCAGGCCGTCTTTCTTGTGGAAATTGGCCAGGGATCCTCCCAATGGCCGGAGTGAAGCCGAAGGATCGAAACGGTACACCCCAAAACTTTCCACCGGAAACCAGATGCTGCCGGAGCTATCTTCGTAAAGGCTCCAGGCTTCCGTACCGCTGTCCCTTTCTTTGGTGGGCATTTTGGTGAAGGATGCCCCATCCCAACGGTAAACTCCTTTATAATGAGTAGCAAACCAAATATTTCCGTCCTTATCTTCCAGAATATCATTTACACTATTATCCGGCAAGCCGTCTTTTGTTGAAATATTGGACAAGGATACTTTCTGGCCGCCCGTCTGGCTGGCGTCGTAAATATAGGCGCCTCCGTTGGTGCCGAACCACATTTTTCCATGGCTGTCTTCCATAATGCTGTGGACTATTCTGGAGCTTGTAACCCCACGGTTAGAATCAGGCTCAGTTTCCGGAAGGTCAAAAGGCGTAAACACTTGCCCATTGAAACGGCTTACCCCTTGCAGAGTGCCTATCCAGATTATTCCTTTACGGTCAATTGCTAGGCTCCAGACATCATTGTCAATAAGGCCATCTTTCTCGGTATAATTGGTAAATGCTGCTCCATTATACCTGGTCAGCCCTCTCTCCGTGCCAAACCAAACATTGCCGGTTGCATCTTCTACCATTCCTCTTACCACCACACCGCCGAAGCCTTCATCAATAGAGAAATATTCGAGCGTATCTCCATCGTAGCGGGCGGCCCCGTGGCCTTGAGTGCCGAACCACAGGTTCCCGCTTTTGTCCTGAAATATCCTGCGCACAAACGGGCTTATCAGGGTATCGGAATTGAGAATAGACTGGATGTCGGAGGGCTCGGCATATTGTCTAGTAAGTTCGTATTTACTTTCTTGCTCAACTAAAACAAGGTTTTCCCCTTTGAAAAAGAATCTATATTTTAGATCGTCCAAGGATAAATGATGAACATCAACAATACGCCATTTACCACTGTCTTTATCCCCATTTACTGCTAGCAGGTAATTGCCATCTTCGAAAAATTCTATTGTGCCGAATACCTTTTTTCCCGAACTGACGGATGTCCACTTACCTACAAGGTTATGGTATTGCTGTTCGAATGGATTTAGTGCATCAGCGTGCGTCTTATTTTCTATTTGTTTGATACTGTCGTTTGGCTGGCCTGTTGGATTTAGCCCGAAACAAGAAGTGATGAAAACAAGAAAGAAAAGCGGGAATTGAAATAGGGGGAATACTTTAGGCTCGTTCATAAATGGGTAAATTTGTTTTTCCGAAGATAGGGCAAAGTATTTCCCACCGGCTTTGCCAAGTGTAAATTGATGTAAAGGAGTTGTAAATTTTTCGTGTAGGCTACCCCTCTAAGGTTGGACACTATTGATAGCCAAAGGGTTGCGGAACGCCCCAAGTCCTTCCGACTTCCGACTTTTGTCCAACGCTAGACCGCTAGCCTTCATGTATGCTGTAGGGCCGGCGCCAACCGGGCAGGCCGGCAGCTTCCCCCTGGCAGCTTTCGCCTGAAATGAAGGTTGTAATCCGCTCCCTGTCGTATCGGCATAGCCCCCAGCTATTCCCTCTGAGCCTTTCTACGAGAAAACATGGCCGGGGCTGATCTGTTTATACAGGCTGTCCACCAGCCTTAACAGGTATCTCCTCTCTTCCGCAGCGATCCCGGCCTCTTGTATTTCCTTTTGAATGTTCAGTACCCGGGTTACATCATTCCTGGCGCTATTGAGCCGTTTGGAAAAATCGTGTACAAATGCTGAAGTGATCAGTTTTCGAAGCCTGCCTTCAAAGGCTTCCTCCTCGTAGGGCGGAGTGGCCTGCGCGAGCCAGCTGCGGGCACATTCAGTTCTTTCGGAAGGGCTGAGCTCTTTTAGGAGATTGAACTCTTCTTTGTCGTCAATAATGAAGTACCCCAGCGATTCCAGGACCCCCAGGTTGTTTTTCCGGAGCTGTTTGTTCCTGTCCTTCAGGGGATACACCGCATTCAGCCGGGAGCGATGCCGGGGGACGAAGAGGGCCCTTATCTCTTCACCCTCTATGGTGACGAAGGTGTTTTGGGTGTATTTTTTGATCTTGATCCCGTTTCCGTAAGACAGGTCATAGCGCTCATCCTCCCTGTATGCCTCATCGTTGAGCTGCTCCCATATCCTGGCTACGCTCTCCGCCACCAGTATGGCCGCTTCCCGGTGATATACGGAGGCCCTGATCTCATAAACGGGCATTTCCCAGGCTAAACGGTACACCCTGACGCCGTTGGCCCCGGCGATTTCTCTGGCGCCCCGGTTTTTGGAAAGGGCCGGCATGCCCGGCAGTTGGAAGAACTGATAATGCTGGTGGTAGATGCTGTTGCCCGCCCAGTGGTTGCATACTCCGCTGATGGTGGGAATATCTTTTATGCCGGCCTGTTTGCAAAAGTTCTCAATGTCCAGGTTGATGACCCTTACCAGGGTGATCAGGTCGGCGAAGGAATACCACTGCGGGTCCATGTTCAGGACCTGCTCGTGGATATGGGGGAAGTCCCAGGCGAGAAAATGGCAGGCGGTTTCCGGGTCGCCGAATGGCGCGAAGGTAAACCCGAACTGGTAGTTCCGGACGGTAGACCGGGCCCTGCCTTCCGGCTCCCGGTGGATGTCCCGGGGCGTAGAGTGTATGGTGGCCTCCAGCGGGTTCAGGGCGCGGATGGAACAGTAATTGCACGGCCCTTTGAAACGGATGGAATCGAGAATGAACTGCTTGATGGCCCTGGTGTCGTATTCCTTCGGCAGAGAAAGTTGGTTGATCCCGGGCAGCGGCTGCTCCGACCGTACGTAGACTTTGTCTCCCGATTTAGCTATGGTCTCCCGGGCGCTGGCATCCTTGAACTGGATCTGCCGGTTGTGTACGTTGGCCGGGATTAGTAAGCCAATGCCGTGCAGATGATCCAGAATCTTTACGATGTCCGGTTTTTCGAGTTGAATTTCAGCCGTAGCGTTGAACCGGGCCAGGCCAAAACTAAAAACGCCCACCAGGCCATCTTCATGGTAGATGTAAGCCACGGGGTCGGCCTTCTTGTTCATGATCCCCCGCCGTTTCAGCTCGTCCGTATTCTTGCGCAGCTCCCGGGCCGCTACGCGGACGAATTTGTACTCGTCTTTTCCCGCCTCATGTATTATTTCGTAGGGCTTCTGAGGCGGCTTCCCGTCTATACCATTCAGTTGGGTTGGAATATGCCCCACTTCCAGTCCGTGGAGGTAGGCTGCCATCAGGGCGATGCCGAGGCCGTACTCGGAGAGGATGTCCTGCAGAGCGATGCTGACTTTGTGCATGTTGTCTTCGCGGGTGGCCTGGTGGTAGTGTTGGTTGGATAGGTTTGTTAGGTTTCTTTTTAGTTCGTCCATGGTGTCCCTCCGTTGTAATGAAAAATTTTGGGTGCTGGTACGCTACTCCATTTTTCATACGCTGCCGGCTATTTTCGGTTTGATGTTACGGACAAAAGTATATTATTTTTTTTCAAAGGAGGGAGGTTTGATTTTTTGAAAAGGGTGCCCGGCAATTCACTGGCGTACCCTGGCAATGGCCGTTGCTCCGGACGCACTGGATTTATCCGGTGCGTATTCAAAGATCACCCTCCTTTGGCACAGAGCTTAAAAGTAGCGGCTCCGGGTGAGAAAATATTCCCCGTTTCAGGGAAAAGTCCTATTTTAAAGCAACATAAAAACCAACAATATGAACGGCGGCCAACTCATCTCCCGCGTCCTCCAGAACCACAGCGTGCAGCACCTCTTCACCCTTTGCGGCGGCCACATCGCCCCCATCTACGTAGAAGCGGAAAAAGACGGCATCCAGGTCATCGATGTGCGGGGTGAAGCCTCGGCCGTCTTTGCCGCTGACGCCATTGCCCGCCTCACCGGCATCCCCGGCGTGGCGGCGGTGACGGCCGGCCCCGGTGTGACCAACTCCATCACCGCCCTGAAGAACGCTCAGATGGCCCAGTCGCCGGTGCTGCTGCTGGGGGGCGCTACGGCCACCCTGCTACGCAACCGGGGCGCCCTGCAGGACATCGACCAGATGGCGCTCGTCAAGCCCCACGTCAAGTGGGCCGGGCGGGTGAAGCGGCAGAACGAGATCGCCCCGGCCCTGAACAAGGCCCTGCGCATTGCCCGCTCCGGCGTGCCCGGCCCGGTATTCCTGGAAGTGCCGGTCGACCTGCTGTACAACGAAGAAACGGTGCGGGAATGGTACGGCAAAAAAAGCGGCGGTAGCCCCTCTCTGGCACAAAGAGCCCTGCAGTGGTACATCAACCGGCACGTCAACGGCCTTTTCCGGGGCATGCAGGGCTATGAGATACCCAAGCCGGAGCCCCCCCAGGTTCCTGCTTTCACCCATACCGAAGTCAAAGCCGTGGCCCGGGAGGTGAAGGACGCCCGGCGCCCGGTAATGGTCATCAGCAGCGGCGCCATGATGGAGGTGGAGGATGCCCGAACGCTCTGCGCCGCCGTCAAGCGCCTCGGCATCCCGGTATACCTCAGCGGTATGGCGCGCGGCCTCACCGGCCACATCAGCGAGGTGCAGTACCGCCACAAACGCAGAATGGCCCTGCGCGCGGCCGATTGTATATTGCTCTGCGGCGTCCCCGTCGATTTTCGGCTCGACTACGGCAGCCACCTCAACCGCCGCGCCCGCAAGATCGCCGTCAACCGCAGCCGGGAAGAGCTGAAAAAGAACATCAGGCCGCACCGCGCCATCCTGGCCGACCCCGGCGCCTTCCTCATAGAACTGTCCGGAGAAGCGGATTCCTTTCCGGACTGGAGCGAGTGGAAGCAGCAGCTTCAGGAACGGGAAGACGCCCGGGAAACCGAGATCCATCAAACGGCGGAAGAACCCGTCGATGGCATCAATCCGGTGGCCCTGTTCCTCAAAATGGAAGCCCTCATCCCCGGCAATTCCGTCCTAATTGCCGACGGGGGCGATTTCGCTGCCACAGCTTCTTACACGCTGCGCCCCCGCCGCCCCCTGGCCTGGCTCGACCCCGGCGTATTCGGCACCCTGGGCGTGGGTGGCGGCTTCGCCATGGGCGCCGCCCTGCGCTATCCGGACGACTACATCTGGATCATCTACGGCGACGGCAGCGCCGCCTACAGCCTCATGGAGATGGATACTTTCAAAAAGTACGGCATGAAAGTATGCGCCATCATCGGCAACAACGGCTCCTGGGAGCAGATCGCCAGAGACCAGGTGACGCTGCTGGGGACGGATACGGCCACTACGCTGCCCAAATCGGACTACCAGCGGGTAGGCGAGGCCTTCGGCGCCGCCGGCGAGCGCCTGGAAGGGCCGGAGGATATCGAAGGCGCACTGAAACGGGCGATGGAGAGTATGGATAAAGGCGTTCCCTACGTGATCAACGCCGTCATCGGCTCGACGGACTTCCGAAAGGGGAGTATCTCGATGTAAGTACATGGACTGAATTAATGAATGAGCGAATGACTGAATATCCAGGGGAAGGCTTGTCAAGTCTACACAAACCCTAAACCAAATTATCATGACGCTTTTCGAAAAGATCGGCCTGGTATACCACATCCTCCGCTGGCGGTTCACCTGGTCGAAGAAGGACCTTGATTATCGCCCCAAAGGAAAGGCTTCGGAAAAATTCATCACTGCCCGTGAGGCGGCGCGCAAGATCCCGGACGGCGCCTGCGTGGCTTCCAGCGGTATGGCAGGCAATGCCCGCTGCTCCGTGTTTTTCTGGGCGATCCGGGAGGCTTATCAGCAGGAGGGCCACCCGCGCGGCCTCACCTGGATGAACGTGGGCGCCCAGGGCAGCCGCGGCAAAGTGCCGGGAACTGTTGAAGAGCTGGGTCTTCCCGGGCTCCTGTCGCGTTACATCGCCGGCCACCTGGAGACCACCAAGGCCCAGTTGCACCTGGCGGACGAAGGGCAGCTCGAACTGCACACCATGGCGCAGGGCGCTATGGCCCGCTTGTTCGAAGCGCAGGAGCAGGGTGAAACGGAACTGCGCACGGAGGTAGGCCTGGGCACCTTCCTCGACCCCCGCGTGGGCGGGGGCTCCCGGGTGAGTCCTGGTGCAAGAGATCAATTTATCCGGGCAGATGGGGATGCGCTGGTGTATACCCTGCCGAAGGTAGAAGTGGCCTTGTTCAACGCACCCTACGCCGATGCTGAGGGCAACATCTATTTTCACCACGCTTCCTGCCTTTCCGAAAACGAATACCTGGCCCGCGCCGCCCGCGTCAATGGGGGGCTTGTGATGGCTACCGTCAGCGCCGTCATTCCGAAAGAGGAAACCAGGATCAGCCTGCCGGCGGAAAAGGTGGACTACGTCGTTGTACACCCCTATAACGAGCAGACGGCCAGCGTCCGGCAGCATCGCTACTGGCCCATGTTCACTCCCGGTAGCCAGGAGGATACAAATAAAGCGGCGGCCCGGCTGAAGTTCATGAACACCTTGCTGAAGATCACGCCGGTACGGGACGAGGTCGGCAACGCCATGGCCCGCCTGGCGGCTACCATCTTCGCCCGGGAAGTGCCCCGGGGCTCCATGATCAATATCGGGGTGGGCTTCCCGGAAGAGGTGGCCCGCTATGTCGTAGAGCAGGGGCTGGGTAAAGAGCTTACTTTTACAACTGAGGCGGGAGCTTTCGGCGGCCTGCCTGTCCCCGGCGTTTTCTTCGGAGCGGCGATCAACCCCGAGAAGCTGATCTCCTCTACGGAGATGTTCCATTTGTATCTGGAACGGCTGGGCGCCTGTGTGCTGGGCTTCCTGGAAGTGGATGAGCAAGGCAATGTGAATGCCTCTAAACGCGGCCCCCGCATGCTCGACTACGTGGGGCCGGGCGGCTTTCCGGATATCGTCCACGGCGCCAAAGTGGTGGTCTTCATCGGCACCTGGATGTCGGGGGCGGAGTTCCGGATAGAGCGTGGGCGGCTGAGGCTCGTTAAACCCGGAAAACCGAAATTCGTCAAGGCGGTGGATCATATTACCTTCAGCGCGGAGGAGGCGCTGCGCCTGGGGAAGAAGGTATTCTACGTCACCAACATAGGTGCATTCCGCCTTACCTCCGATGGCCTGGAGCTGATTCGCATCATGCCGGGGATCGGCCTGCAGGAAGATATCCTTGACGCCAGCCCGGCAAAAATATACTTGCCGGAGGGCGGGGCGCCGGTAGCGGAGGAGGCGATCGTGTCGGGGAAGGGGTTTGGACTGGAGTGGCCGGGAGGATAGAGTGTATAGGGCGCAGTTGCGATTTGTCCCCGGTACTCGGATGAATAAACTTACTGAATCAAAGGGGATATGCCAGGCTCTATGCGTAAGGCGCCCCCCTTGAGGCAGGGGTGATTGGTTCTGGGCAAAAAAGCCTCGGAGAGGCGTAATGTTGTT
>CAYQKY010000222.1:0-11894 GCA_964418125.1 uncultured Phaeodactylibacter sp. | reverse complement strand
CCTCGGTGTACCTGCCAAACCTGTTGACATAAAATCCCTCAAACCTCACGTTAACTTAGAGTATGTTTGGAGGCCACCCTTTGGGCTGAAAAACGCCCCTTTCCTGCCTGCCGAAGTGCTCGGCACGCAGGCAGGAATTGACACTTTTATCTCCAAAAGCGCCCTCCAAACATACTCTTAACCTGGGGGCGGGATTCGGGATTCTTTTAGTCGGCTAACGAATCGCGGATCCCCGAATCACGATCCCCTCACTTCAGAAACGAATACTCCCGGCCGTATTCCAGCATCTGCTTCGTAAAGTCGGCCGGGTATTCGGCCTTCACGTCGGTAATGTCTCCGCTTTCATCCATGACGGGCGCCAGCCTGGGGTTGATGAACCCTCCGTAGGGCGGGATGTCCAGTGCTTCGGCGCGCTCCAGTACCTCGCCATGGATCTCGGGGTCCACCTGTACGCCGTAAGTGTCGATCAGGGTTTTGCCGGCCTCGTAGTCGCCCTGCGATTTGATGCGCTGGACCTCGCGCAGCAGCTGGCCGAAGAGTTTCTGCAATTTGTCATAATCCTTGATGTCGATGAAAGTCTTGCCGTCCCGTTGTACTATTTCCACGGCTCCTTCTTCCTGCCCCTTTTCCATCACCCAGTGGGAGACCATGGAGCGGTTGCGCATATGGGCCTGCTCGATGTTCTTTCCTGGCTCGATACGGCGCAGCTGCAGCATATAGCCGTTCTTGAGGTAGGAGTCGTATTCGGCCTTTCCCACTTCCTGGGAGGGGATCAGCCCCAGTTCGACGAGCTTGGGGTCCATAATGAAATAGAGGGCCACCAGGTCGGCGCGGGCCTCTTCCAGGGGGGAGGCGTAGTTTTTCAGCGTTTCTTTGGGGGTGGCGACGCCTTCTTCCAGCTGGCCGGAGGCGTGGCCCACCACTTCGTGCAGCGCGGTGTGCATTTTGGAAGCCAGCGAACCGTATTGTTGGGCACGTTCGACTTCTTCCTCATCGTGGCTGAACTCCTGGAGCAGGCCCGGGCCGTCGGCCTGGTCGTAAGCGTGGATGATATTGCCCAGGCTGACCGATTTGGAGCCATACTCCGCCCGTATCCAGTTGGCATTGGGCAGGTTGACGCCGATGGGCGTGGCCGGGGAGGCGTCGCCCGATTCGCCGGCCACGGTGACCACCTTATAGGTGATGCCCGTCACGTTCTTCTTCTTGTGGGCGTCCATGATCGGAGAGTTGTCTTCAAACCACTGGGCGTTTTCGGAAACTACCGCCATGCGGGAGGAAGCGTCAAAGTCTTTGATCTCGACGATGTTCTCATAGGAACCCTTGTATCCCAGGGGGTCGTTGTACACTTCGATGAACGAATTGATGTAGTCGATGTCTCCTTCGGTGGCCTGTACCCAGGCGACGTTGTACTTATCCCAGGTTGCGAGGTCGCCGGTGCGGTAGTATTCGATCAGCAGCTTGAGGGCGTCGGCCTGGGCCTGGTTTTCGGCCACTTCCACAGCCTTTTCCAGCCAGAAGACGACCTGCTCGATGGCCTCGCTGTACATGCCGCCGACCTTCCATACGGCCTCTTCCAGCTGGCCGTTCTTATTGCGCACTACTTTGGAATTCAGCCCCATAGATACCCGCTCATCCTCCAGGTTCTTTTTCATTTCGGCGTAGAAAGCTTCCGCTTCGGCCTGCGTAATATCCGGATCGTAGAAGTTGACCGCCGAGTTGATCAGGAGATCTTCCTCATTCTGGTCGATCTTGCGGGCGTCGAAGGCGGGGTCGAAAATGGCGCGCCGTGCTTCTTCCTCAAGGCTGGCGCCCACCGAAGCCATCACCTCGTCAAAGTATTCCGGAGAGAAACCGGGGATGAACTTGTCGTTGGAATAATGGTGGTGAATACCGTTGGAAAACCATACCTGCTTAGCATACAGCAGTAGTTCCTGCCATTCGTCGGCATTTCGGTCTCCCGGGTAATCAGCCACGATCTTGTCGAGGGCGTGGCGGATGGCCAGATTGTGGCGGTAATTCTGGTCGTAAATGATGTCGCGCCCGCTCAGGCCCGCCTGCACCAGGTAGTAGGCAAGTTTCTTTTGCTGAAGGGTCAGCTTGTCGAAGCCCGGCACCTTGTAGCGCAGGATCTTCTTGTCGGCAAAACGCTCCGGATAATAGTTGAAAGTGTCCTGGGCAGCTTCCGTTCCATCGGCGGACGTATCGGGCTCCTGGCCCGGCCCACCACAAGAGGCGGTGAGGAAGAGCAGCCCCAGAAGAAAGAGAATGTTCTTTACCATTGTTGGCTTATTTTTGGTTAGCAATTTTTCCCATTTCCTAAACGTCCCATTCCACCACCGTTCCCGCATACGTAAGCCCGCCGCCAAAGCCGAGCAGCAGGAGTTTATCTCCTTGTTTGACCTTTCCCGCCCGGATGGCTTCGTCCAGCGCCAGGGGAATGGATGCAGAAGAGGTATTGCCGTACTTGCTGAGGCTTTCCAGGGCCTTTTCTACCGGGAAGCCTACCCGCTGGCAGATGGCTTCGATGATGCGCATATTGGCGCTATGCGGAATGAACCAGTCGATATCTTCCTTGGTGAGCCCGTTCTTCTCAACAATAGCTTCGAACAATTCCGACATGCGGGTGACGGCCCACTTAAAAACGGCCCGTCCGTTCTGCACGATCTTGTTGTTGGCCTGTATCGGCATTCCGTTGACCTGAGTGGCCATAGTGGACAGGTAGAGATCCTGTCCGCCACTGCCTTCGGCGCCGGCGATACACTGGCCGACGTTGCCTTTTTCTGCGGCCTCGATAAGGACTGCCCCGGCGCCGTCGCCGAAAAGGATGCAACTGCTGCGGTCGGTAAAGTCCGTCACCTTGGTGAGGGTTTCGGCGCCGACAACCAGCACTTTGCGGTACATCCCGGAATGGATCAGCCCCCGCGCCAGGGTGATGCCGTAACCGAAGCCGGCGCAGGCGGCGGAAATGTCGAGGGCGGCGGCGTTGGGAATGCCCAACCGGTGCTGCAGCTGGCAGCCCATGCTGGGCATGATCTGATCGTGAGTAACGGTGGCAACGAGGATGAAGTCTACATTCGAAAGGTCCTTGTCATAACGTTGGGCCAGGTCTTTGACGGCGGCGATGGACAGGTCGCTGGTGTATTCTTCCTCGGCGGAAAAGCGCCGTTCGACGATGCCGGTGCGGGCCCTTATCCACTCGTCGGAGGTTTCCAGAAAGGTTTCGAAGTAATGGTTATCGATGACTTTTGCAGGAGCATAGGCGCCGATTGCCGTGATCTTTGCTTCCATGTTTATTATTTGTGTAGGTTGACTTCCGTTTTACAGGCTTTCTGGCAGGGCACTGCAAAGGTAAACGATTCTTGACAAATAGTGGGCTTTACAGCCGGTTAGAAAAAGGAAACACTCTTGTTCCCGCCCGGCCCCATTTCCTTTTTCTAACCGGCTATTATATTTGTCAAAGAAGGGGGTAATTTTTTTGCTCAGGTTTGAACTATCGGCTGCCCTTATGCTGTTAAGTAGGTGTAAGTTCTTTGAAAGCTGAATTATCGTTTAGCTTTCCTTAATAATTCTTGGGGACGTACTGGAATCGACAGGGAAGTAAACTGGTAAGTAAGCATGCCGGAGTATGGTAGCTCACCTCCGTTAACAACTGGCTATTAACCTTTTTACATGGCAATACTCAGTATGCCATGGCAGCCTAAGACTAGGTCTTAGAATGCCTTTGTGCCGTACGCTTGACGCCTGATACACAGCGTGCCGCATATCATCAACCCTTCAGGCTAGTATTGTGGAATGCCTCGGCCACAATGCGAAATTCAGAGGATAAGGGATGAACCGGGAGGGTTTCCAATCCTATCTCATCCTCGAAAATTCAACTGGAAACTAAGCATGTAGAAAGCTTATGAGTGCTTTCGCTGGACGCGAGTTCGACTCTCGCCGTCTCCACCAAGATTTTGATGTGGCCCTGCAGTGACCAGTCGCTGCAGGGCTTTCTTTTTATCTGCTTCCAATAAAATTCCTACTCGCCGATCCTTTTATCTGGAGTTCCTTTTGTATAAAATTGTGATGTTTTTTAAACTAAAACATAATTATTCATTTTAGCAAAAGGTGCAATCTTTTGTTTCGATCCCGCGGCTTAAGATCTGTCTTGTTAATGCGGCGTTAACCGCACCTCATATTGCCTCAAAAAATTATTTAAAAAATTTTATATATATTTTGTCTTCTATTTGTTTTTTATATGATATTAAGTTTAACTTGTATTTAAAAGGTTTTCAATTGGTTAAGGTGTTTTCTTTTCAATCCTGAGATAAACGGTTCAACGGTTTTTTTCGAATAAGAAACCTTCGAGCCAGAAAAAAAGGCAGGCGATTGTAGCAATTTATGTTAAGTTTATGTAAATTAGCGGCTGATTCCTCATATATACATACCTGGCATCTAACCTAACCACGCACTGTAAAAGGCTATCTATTCAGCGGGCAGTTTTCAGCTTTTGCCCATCTACATTACCAAAACATAGTCAACCTATTAACGAACCGGCAATTTGGCTGGCTTCTTCATTCCTTTTAACACAGAGCGGCGCCGCTATACGTTAAAAAGAGAAGTTCCAGCCTGCTTTCTCCATTTCCAGCCCCCCCTTCTAATGGCGATAAGTACCCGGAGAGTTGATTCTGGCTCTTTAAATTTCTGTTTTTCAGTTACTTGAAAATGAGGAGGGATTACATGTAACCTTTTTTTGTACTCCTCGTATATGCAAGTAGCCTATCCCCCTTCCGCTACCCCTACACATATTACCCCCCGTTCGGAGAATGGAAAGGCGTTCTTTTTTCCGATTTCTATCCCTTAACCGATTTGCCAGAAACTGGCTGCCCGGACCGGCCTTTACCGTGAATGGCATGCCTTGCGCCGGCAGCAAACAGCACAAGAGGTTATCAGAATAGCGACTTTAAAAAACAATCAGAAATAATTCAGGCCGGATAACCGGAAAAATTTCCGGGTAGAACTCAGCCACATTGGCTATTCCCAGCAAAAGGAAGCGACCCTGCTGAGGAGGGCCGGAAATGACTGGAACCGGCGCCCCAATTGTACATCTATTTATGCATCCCCCCCTTGACACTGCCCCCCCTACCTCACAAAAGAGGTAAAACACTGTAAATGAACGAAACACTATTTTCTGGATACAAACACTTAAAATTTTCACACTATGATCCCTAAGAATAGGCATTTGGCCATAAACCATGTCGCCCTGGAGTTCCTCCTGCTGAACTTCAGCCTGCTGGCGGTTCTGTTTTTTCGGCTACCCGGATTACTGAGTATCAACCCGCATCAACCCTTTATCGGGGATTTCATGTGGTTGGTATTGATCTTCAACCTCAGTTGGGGGCTGATCATTTTCCTGAATGGAGACCTGGACCTTTACCTGAATTTCGAGTTCAGGAAGCGGATGAGGTACGTCGTCCTGAATACCTTCTTTTTTGTAGGGATAACTTACATGCTGGGATTGGTATTTGATATTGAATATATTCTGCAGACGAACTTCCTCATCCCGATTTTCCTCTTTTTGTTCATCAACCTGTTCCTTTTCGAATACTACGGCCGCCGGCGCCGCAATGTGACCCTGGCCCGCGCCCTGGTCGTCGGAAAAGGCAATGAATGGAATGAGTACTCCGGGATCTCCCGGAAGATCCGCCGCCGTGGCTATGATATCGTGGGCTTTCTGGACAATGGGCAGCACAGCGATGGCAACACCGGAGGAATGGATGTACTGGGTAAAATAGGCGACCTGACCCGCATTCTGGGCAATAGCGAGATCGATGAAATATTCGTTACGGTATCTTCGCTTCGGGAAGAGGAAGTAAGAGAAACCATTGAAGTTGCCGATTACTACGGCATTCGAGTCAACCTGCTTCCCGGTGCGCCCGACTTTCTGGGAGAGAAGGCCCGCCCCAGCTATCTGGGAGAGAAGGCCCGCCCCAGTTACCTGGAAGGGCTGCCCGTGATCCGGGTCCGGCAGACGCCGCTGGATAAGTTGCACTGCTTCCTGCTGAAAAAGGTCTTTGACTTTGCCTTCGCGCTCGCCGTACTCATTATGCTGGCGCCGGTATTCCTGGTTATCGCTGCCCTGATCTACCTCGATAATAAAGGCCCGATCTTTTACAAGCCGGTCCGGAAAGGAGAGGCCGGGGGTACTTTCCATTGCTACAAGTTCCGCACCATGTCCGTTTGCGATGACCCCGTCAACGGTACCAAATCTACGGTACAGAACGACCCCCGCATTACCCGCGTGGGCAAGTACCTGCGCAAGTACGACCTGGATGAGCTGCCCCAGTTTATCAACGTGCTCAAAGGCGATATGAGCGTCGTCGGGCCACGGCCCCACCGCGTATTCCTGGAGCAGGACTTCCGCAAGGTGGTCAATGACTACATGGTAAGGCACTACGTTAAGCCCGGCGTAACCGGCTGGGCACAGGTCAATGGATGGCGCGGGCCTACCGTTACCAACGAACAGAAAAGGCAGCGCATCAAGCACGACCTGTGGTACATCGAAAACTGGAGCTTCTGGCTGGACATCAAAATCGTTTTCCTTACCGTCTTCAGTAAGAAGACCCGTAAGAATGCATTCTAAATTAAAAGAGCAAGCCTATAGAGCCTATTCTACTATTTAACTTCTATATCTTATAAAACCGGATGGCCATTTGACGAGGCGGATAACCCCGCCCTGTCGGATGGCCATTCCTGTTTTTTGAAATACCAGGCCGCATCAGAGGTTGAAAACACCTTCACGGCAGCGGCATGAATTTTATTAATACTGATTTTACAAATACTTAATAAAAGATCCCGATCTTGTGCATTCAAAGTCAACTTCCCCTTTACAATACCTGCATCATTTTCGGGCTGCTACGGATAGCCGGGCCAACTGGCCCTGGTGTAATCGAACTATTATTAACTCGATGAACATGAAAATTCTTATCACAGGGAATCTGGGGTATGTCGGCCCCGGTTTGGTCAGAGAACTACGGGAGTTTTACCCTGAAGCAGAGCTGATCGGTTACGATATCGGTTATTTTGCCAAATACCTCACCACACCGTCGGTGAGCCCGGACATTTATCTCGATATACAGCACTATGGCGATGTTCGCCGTTTTCCGGAACAAATCCTGGAGGGCGTGGATGTAGTGGTCAGCCTGGCGGCCATTTCCAATGACCCTATAGGCAACAAATTTGAAGAGGTAACGCTCGACATCAACTACCACGCTAATGTGGAGATAGCCCGGATGGCGCGCCGGCAGGGTGTGCGCCGGTTCGTTTTCGCTTCGAGCTGCAGCGTTTACGGTAGTGCCGAAGATGCTCCCCGCACCGAGGCTTCCGCCCTGGATCCGCTCACGGCCTATGCACGGTCAAAAGTATATTCCGAAGAAGCCCTGGAAGCTCTGGCCCGCGAGGATTTTCAGGTTACCTGCCTGCGGTTCGCCACCGCCTGTGGTATGAGCGAACGCCTTCGGCTCGACCTGGTGCTGAATGACTTCGTAGCCGGCGCCCTTACCGCCGGCAGGATCACTATCCTCAGCGACGGCACTCCCTGGAGGCCACTCATTCACGTCCTGGATATGGCCCGCGCCATCCGATGGGCGATGGAGCGGGATACGGAAACGGGAGGGCCTTTCCTCACCCTGAATACCGGTAGCGACGGGTGGAATCATCAGATCAGAGACCTGGCGCTGGCCACTCAGAAGCTCCTGCCTCAGGTGGAAGTCTCCATCAATAAAGATGCCCTGCCGGATAAGCGGTCGTATCGGGTGGACTTCGGCCTGTTCCGGGGCCTGGCTCCGGGACATCAGCCTCAGTACGGGCTGGAAGAAACGGTTAAAGGGTTGATCGAAGGCCTTCAGGCTATACAGTTCAATGACTCCGATTACCATCGTTCGGGCCTCATTCGCCTCAATGTAATCAACGATTTGCTGGGCCGGGCGGAGATGGACAAAAAGCTGAGCCTGCGCGTATGATCTTCCGGGAAACCAGGCTGGAGGGAGCTTACATTATCGAGCCCGAACCTTTCCGGGACGAGCGGGGCTTCTTCGCGCGTACCTTCTGCCGGCGGGAATTCGCCAGGATCGGCCACCACAAGGAGTTCGTGCAGTTTAACCACTCCTTTACCCGCCTGAAAGGAACCATCCGCGGGCTGCATTATCAGCGCCCGCCTCATGCCGAGATCAAACTGATACGCTGTATCCGCGGAGCAGTGAAGGATGTGATCGTAGATATTCGGCAGGGTTCGCGAACCTTTTTACAGCATATTGCCGTAGAACTGACTGAGCAGAACCTGAAAATGATCTACGTTCCGGAGGGTTTCGCTCATGGCTTTCAGACATTGGAGCCCGAAACTGAGCTCATTTATCATCATACCGCCTTTTATGTTCCGGAAGCGGAAGGAGGGATAAGGTATGATGACCCGCTCCTGGAAATAGCATGGCCGCTTCCCGTGCAGGAAGCTTCAGAAAAAGACAGGAGCCATCCGTTGCTGGGATCCCATTTCACCGGAATACATTTGCCGTAACCTGATCTTAAACCCAAATCCCAATGGCCGGAAAACTTACAACTGAACCACCTGTGGCCCCATCCGGGGGAAGCTGCCGCTTTTGTTCGGCCCCGCTGCGGCACAGCGTGGTAGACCTCGGCGCCTCGCCCCTGTGCCAGAAGCACGTCAGGCCGGAAGACGCCAACAGGGCGGAACGGTTTTTCCCGCTTCACGCCTATGTATGCGATCGGTGCTGGCTGATGCAACTGGAAGAGTTCGCGAGCCCTGAAGAAATTTTTGCTGAAGAATACGCCTATTTTTCCTCTTATTCCGACAGCTGGCTGAGGCACGCCAAACAATATGCCGATCTTATGGAGGAGCAGCTGGGCCTGGGCCCCGGGCGCCTTGTTGTGGAGATCGCCAGCAACGACGGTTATCTGCTGCAGTATTTTGTGGAGAAGGGCATCCCCGTTCTGGGCGTGGAGCCGGCGGGCAATGTGGCGCAGGCCGCCCGCAGGAAAGGGGTCCGCACGGAAGTCCTTTTCTTCGGGCGGGAAGCGGCCCGGCAGCTCTCGGCCCGCTTTGGGAAAGCCCACCTGCTGCTGGGTAACAACGTTCTGGCTCACGTTCCCGATATCAATGATTTTGTCGGAGGCATGAAGGCTATGCTTGCCGAAGGAGGCGTACTCACGATGGAGTTTCCCCACCTGCAAAGGCTGATCGAGGGGAACCAGTTCGACACCATCTACCACGAGCATTTTTCCTACCTGTCCCTTGTCGCCGTCAACCGCATCTTTGCCCATCATGGCATCACGATCTTCGACGTGGAAGAGCTGCCTACTCACGGCGGGTCCCTGCGCATTTACGGGCGCCATGCCGAAGACGCATCGAAGCCGGTGCGCGGTAGCGTAAGCGCTTTGCTGGAAAGAGAGCGCCGCCTTGGGATGGAGAGCCTGGCGTATTACGCCTGTTTTGAAGAACAGGTCAAGGAAACCAAGCGCAAGCTGCTGGAATTCCTCATAGGAGTGAAGCGGCAAGGTAAAAAAGTGGTGGGGTACGGAGCGCCCGGAAAAGGCAATACCCTGCTCAATTACTGTGGTATCCGCACCGACTTTCTGGACTTTACCGTCGACCGCAATCCCCATAAGCAGGGGAATTTCCTGCCGGGGACACGCATCCCCATCCTCCATCCGGATGAGATCAGCAGGGCTCGGCCCGACTATGTCCTCATCCTGCCCTGGAACCTCAGGGAAGAGATCAGCCGGCAGTTTTCCTTTATCGGGGATTGGGGCGGAAAGTTCGTCATTCCCATTCCGGAAGTGCAGGTGCTGGAAAAGGAAACAGCTCCTCAGCACCATTAGCGATACAAAAAGCTATTTGACAAATCAAATCCAGGCCTCTCATGAAAGTAGTGCTTTTTTGTGGTGGACAGGGAACCCGGCTCCGGGATTACTCGGAAACGATCCCTAAGCCTATGGTTCACATCGGCTATCGCCCGATCCTTTGGAATATCATGAAGTATTATGCTCATTACGGGCATAAGGATTTCATCCTGGCCCTGGGATACAAGGCCGATAAGATCAAGAATTACTTCGTCAACTACGATGAGACGATCTCCAACGATTTCGTTTACTCCAAAGGAGGAAAGGGGATTGAGCTGCTGAGTTCGGATATTGACGACTGGAGGATCACTTTTGTCGATACCGGCATTAATTCCAATATCGGAATGCGGCTGATGCGGGTGCGGGAGCACCTGGAAGGGGAGGAGATGTTCCTGGCCAACTACGCCGACGGCCTGTCCGACCTCTATCTGCCGGATATGGTCGAACATTTCAGGGCCCAGCAGGACAAGATCGCCAGCTTCATGACCTATCAGCCGACGGCCAGCTTCCACGTCGTGCGTATGCGGGAGGATGGGCTGGTGACAGGCATCGCTCCCATCGCCCATTCCAACCTGTGGCTCAATACCGGGTACTTTATATTCAAACAGGATATCTTCGACTACATCAATTACGGCGAAGAACTGGTAGTGGAGCCGTTTCAGCGCCTGATCCGGGAGCAACTGCTCACTACCTACCGGCACACCGGCTTCTGGCAATCCATGGATACCTTTAAAGATAAAATGTTGCTGGACGATATGCAGGCGTCGGGAGATACGCCCTGGGAAGTCTGGAATTCCGTTAATGAATCTATAATCAAACCCCTTTATGATTCGCCTGCAGTTCGAAACGGCTGAGCAGGAAGGCCTCGACATCCTGTGCCTGGGGGCCCATTGCGACGACATAGAGATCGGTTGCGGCGGCGCCCTGCTGAAACTGATCGGAGAATACCCGGTCCGCCACCTGAAGTGGGTGGTCTTTTCTTCTGACGCCGAACGAAAACTGGAGGCCATCCGCAGTGCCGAGGCCTTCCTGGAGGAGGTGGAAAGCCGGGAGATTATTGTTCTGGATTACCGGGACGCCTTTCTGCCGTTCTCCGCACCGGAGATCAAGGAGCGCTTTGAGTCCATAAAGAAAAGCTTCGACCCCAACCTGGTGTTTACCCACTATCGCCATGACCTGCACCAGGACCACCGCCTGCTTTCCAGCCTGGCCTGGAATACTTTCCGGAACCACCTGATCCTGGAATACGAGATACCGAAATACGATGGCGACCTGGGAAACCCCAACTGCTTCGTACCGCTCACCCCGGAGCAGGCCAACCGCAAAGTGAGCCTCCTGCTCGATAATTTTCCCAGCCAATCCAAAAAACATTGGTTTGACAGGGAAACATTCCTGTCGCTCCTCCGTATCAGAGGTATGGAATCGGCCAGCCCTACCCGCTACGCTGAGGCCTTCCACCTGAGAAAGATGATACTCTGATCTTCTCAGGCGCAAAATTGTGAGGATCTACAAAACCAGGTAATTGGAGATAAAAGCGAGCCTTTGAACCCGGGGTAAGCTCCCCGTATTCATTCACTCACTCCCCGTCTCTAAGGAGCCGGGTAAAATTCATTCATTCCATTTACCAGCTACCCCTGTTACATCTTAACATCCTTCTGCCCCAGAGGCCGGAACGAACAGTATTGGATATTTTCATTACTCAAATAAAACGGTAGGGTACTACCAATTTTTTAAATCCTAAATGCTATGGACCAAAATCAGACCTTTGAACAATTTCTGGCGAACCAGGTTCCGGAGATCTCCCCCTGGAATTTTCTGATCAACCTGTTGCTTACCGCTCTGCTGGCGCACATCCTGGGGCGGTTGTATTCCCGCTTCGGAACATCGCTTTCCAATAAGAAGATGTTTGCCGCCAACTTCGAGCTCATCGCCATCACTACCATGATCATCATTACGATCGTGAAGTCTTCCCTGGCCCTGTCGCTGGGTTTGGTGGGCGC
>CAYQKY010000221.1:0-11913 GCA_964418125.1 uncultured Phaeodactylibacter sp. | reverse complement strand
TTTGGTTTTATTTGGTTAGGGCTGAGGTAGTGCGCAAGCGCTGCCTCTTTTTTTTCGGACGGGCCACATTTGCTTTATGTGGCCCGTCCGCTTATCTTCCCTGCCCGCTTCTTCTCCGGCTTTCCCATCACTTCACAAACTCCACCTCCACTTCCACCTTCTTCTCCTCCGTCAAAGCCGTAGACTGCCGGCTCACGAGTTTGTAACCCTCTCCGGGGTAATACCACATTTCCTGGCCGACATCGGCGACAATACTTTCGGTCCTGTTTTGAACGTGTATCTGGGAAACCTCGCCATCCGAGAACTCTACCTCGAGCAGGTGGGTCTTCAGGGATTTGTCCTTTGAAGTGTAGGCGACCTTTCTGAGCCGGCCGGCCCGGAAGGTGCTGTCCACCTGATATTTATCCAGCCAGGCCACCTTATTGATACCGGAGCGGGAGAAAATATCCAGTTCTTTTTCATAGTCCAGCGAATCCAGGGTTTTTTCTTCGGCCCTGCCATCGATGGCAATCCGCTTCCGCACTTCGGGTTGTTTTTCCGACAGGCGCCGGATCTCGTTCTCCATGTACCCCTTGAGGTCGAAGAAGGCATCCGGGATGCGTACGCCCACCTTCCCCTCACTTCCGGAGCAGGAAGAACAGGCGAGCGCCAGCAGGGCCAGGTAGAAAAGTGTTTTTTTCATGGACGGGTTTTGCATAATTAACCGGCAAAGGGGAGTAAGGTTGCTCTTCGCCCGCCTATTTCGGGCTAACCAATATTTCTCCGTCCATCTCTTCGGGAATATCCATACCGAAGAGGGTGAGGATGGTGGGGGCGATATCGCCAAGTTTGCCTCCCCTGATCTTGTATTTATCCGGCTGGTTTCCGATGTAGAAGATGGGCACCGGGTTCATGGTATGGGCGGTATTGGGGGAGCCGTCGTCGTTGACCATATAATCCGAGTTGCCGTGGTCGGCAATGACGATGGCCTGATAATGGTGTTTCAGGGCGGTTTCGATCAGCCTCTTCAGGCAGGAATCTACCGTGCTGGCGGCTTTCATAGCGGCCTCGAAGACTCCGGTATGCCCCACCATGTCGGCGTTGGCGTAGTTGAGGCAGATAAAGTCCGGCTGGTTCTCGTCAATATCTTCAACGATGGCGTCCGTCACTTCATAGGCGCTCATTTCCGGTTTGAGGTCGTAGGTCGCCACTTTCGGGGAGTTGATGAGAATGCGGCGTTCTCCGTCGAATTCCGCTTCCCGCCCGCCGTTAAAGAAGAAGGTGACGTGGGGGTATTTCTCCGTTTCGGCGATCCGTACCTGAGACATTCCCGCTTTGCTGAGCACCTCGCCCAGGGTATTGCTTACGTCCTTCTTGGTGAAGAGTACATGAATGCCCTGGTAGGATTCGTCGTAGCGGGTCATGGTGACGTAATAAAGGCCCAGCGTTTTCATATCGTGCTCGGGCATGTCCTTCTGGGTGAGCACGGTAGTGATCTGCCGGGGGCGGTCGGTTCGGAAGTTGAAGCAGATGGCGGTATCGCCTTCCTGCAGGGTGGCGATGGGTTTGCCATCCTCATCAGTGCAGGCGATGGGGTTGAGGAACTCATCGGTCTCCCCATTATCGTAGCGTTCCTGTATCTTGGCCAGGATATCGGTGGTGGTATCCCCTTCGCCCTTGACGAGCAGATCGTACGCCTTTTTGGTGCGTTCCCAGCGTTTGTCCCGGTCCATCGCGTAATAGCGGCCGATGACGGAGGCGAGCTGCACGGGAGTGCCCTCAATATGATCCAGTACCTCCCGGATGAAGCCCTTGCCGCTTTTCGGGTCGGTGTCGCGCCCGTCAGTGAACGCGTGGATGTAAATCTTTTCCAGCCCGTTATCCAGGGCGATATCGCAGAGCGCCATCAGGTGGCGGTGGTGAGAGTGCACGCCTCCGTCGGAAACCAGGCCGAAGAGGTGGAGGGCATTTCCTTTCTCTTTGGTTCGCTTCAGGGCTTTGAGCAATTCCTCGTTCTTTGCCAGCTCTCCGTCGCGGATGGCCTTGTTGATGCGGGCCAGTTCCTGATAGACAATACGGCCGGCGCCGATGTTGAGGTGGCCGACCTCCGAGTTGCCCATCTGCCCTTCGGGCAGGCCTACCTGCTCGCCGTGGGTGGTGAGCTCCGCATTGGGGTATTTATCGTAAAGGCTATCGACGAAGGGCGTTTCCGCCTGAGCAATAGCGCTGACTTCCGGGTCGGGCCCGTGGCCCCAACCATCGAGAATGACAAGTAATACGCGTTTTTTTTCCATAACTGCAAAAGTACCAATATTGAATAGTTAACTATAACAATTTACCGCTCTTTACGTATAAGAACACAGCAACTAAAAATTCTCAAACCAGGGAAAATTAATCAATGCCTAATTCGTAATTTTGTGCTGCTTTAATGCACCCTCCTTTTTTAGCAGCTTTCTACCCTGTTTTGTTCGGTTTAAAAATTGGATCCCCATGCGTTTCAAAATGCTTATTTTTTTTGTTTTCCTTTTATCGGTATCCATGCTCCGGGGGCAGGCGGTGCGTGGCGACAGCGTACAGTCCGTGTTGCAGGAGTGGGCCTTTACCCATCCTTACATGGTGGCCCCGGTCCCGGAAACGGGGCGGTGGCACCTGCTGGTGCCCCGTTCGGAGGCTGTTACTCCGGAACAGCTCACCCGTTTGCAGGATGCTTTCTACTACGACATCGTACCTTTGTGTAAGGCCTACGGGGAGAAGTATCTGGCCGACTGGCGGGCGTTGGCCAGCAAGGCCGCCCGCGAGACTTTCTGGGGGGCGTCCTACCTATGCAACCGCACCAATAACTATTTCGGAATCCGGCAGCAGGCCAAACCCTGGATCTGTGAGGCTTTCTTTTTTTGCGACAAGGTAACCCGCAACGACCCCGAACCTTCCGATTTTGCCTCTTTCCCGAACTTTGAGGCCTCCCTGTGGATGTTTATCCACACTATGTACAGCGCCCACTTCCTGGAGCGCCTGCCGGACCGGGGCGCCAGGATCGTCGACGCCATTTTTTTCGAACGCATGAACGGAATCCATTACTGGGAGCGCACCGCCTACGGCATCAGCCTGGGGCCGCAATTGCGGGGGCCGATGTATTCGGCCGAAGAGCTGATCTACACCTGGAGCGAGCATCCCATCAACAACCTCTGTGTGAATTGCTCCCGCGAAACCGACCGGGAATGGGTCTACAAACTGATCCGGGCGGATATGCGGACCAGAGGGTAGGCAATTTTATCCGGCCGGCATTCGTTTCAATGTTCCGGGATTAAAGTATTTCAACAATTGTGGCCGTAAGGCAGAAGTTGCGTCACAACGTTGGATTTAATGCAAATGGGAAGATCTAAGCGTAAATGGAACGATTTTGCGGGTTGAGAACTGGTAAGCAATAGAATTTTCCCATGAATATAAAATCCTTTGATTATGAAAAACCTCATGTTGTTGATCCTGGTATTGCCCTTACTGAACAGCCTGGATAACGCCAACCTGGCAAATATCACCAAGGCGATCAGTGAAGGTAACGCCGATGCGCTCGGCCAGTATTTCGACCAGACGGTTGAGGTGGCGGTCCTTGACAAGGAAGACGTCTACAATAAGAGCCAGGCCGTCAACGTCGTGCGCAAGTTCTTTTCGGAGAACAAGCCCTCTTCCTTCAGCCAGGTCCACAAAGGGGCTTCGCCGAACAATGATTCTCAGTACTGCATCGGCAACCTCGTTGCCGGTGGTAAGACTTTTCGCGTATACATCTATATGAAGGTATCCGGAGGGCAGTATCTCATCCAGGAACTTCGTTTCGATAAAGAGTAGAAAAGGGCGAAGGCGGCAGCTGCTGCCGGAGCCGGAAAAAACAGACAGGCAGGAGGCTCTTCCTTTCAGAGGAAGCCTCCTGTTTGCTTTTCCAGGACGCCTATACCGAACAGGGCGAAATCGTATTTTACCGGGTCTTCCGGGTCAAACTGCCGGAGGTGTTCAGTGAGTTCGAGCACGGCCTGCCAGTCCGTCTGTTTGCGTTGCAGGAGCCCCAGCCGGCGGGCTACCCGGTCGACGTGCACATCCAGGGGCATCAGCAACTGTGCCGGCCGTATGCGCCGCCACAGCCCGAAATCCACTCCCTTTTTGTCTTTCCTTACCATCCACCTCAGGAACATGTTCAGCCGCTTACAGGTAGACCTGCGGGCGGGAGTGGCGATGTGCTTGCGGGTGCGCTCCGGCGCCAGGGGCAGGGAGAAGAAGAGTTCGTGGAAGCCGGTGAGGGCGCGTTCGGTGTGTTCGTCATTCGGGTGAAGGTGGCGGGCGAAAGCCTCCTCCAGGGAATCATTTTGCCGGTAGTACTGCTGGAAAAATTCCAGAAAGTACAGCGTATCAGTAGGCTGAAAGGTCCGGTGTTTGAACTTCAGGAAGGGCTTGCGGTCTTCTTCCCGGTGGTTCAGGATGAAATCGTAGGGGGCCCCGTCCATTAGTTCGATCAGCTCCTTCGACTTATTGATGATGGCCTTACGCTGCCCCCAGGCCAGCATGGCGGCCCAGAAGCCCGTGATCTCAATATCCTGGAGGCGGGAGAACCGGTGGGGAATGCTTATCGGGTCGGATTCGATAAAAGCAGGCTGGTTGTAGCGTTTAACGCTTTGCTCGAGCAGCTTTCGGATGTCATCAGGCATGTTGCCGGGCTTTCTGGCCAGGCTTTTCATAGATCCTGAAACGGGCCAGGCCGAGGCGTTGCATAAAATGGCTGAAAGACACCCGCAGTACCCCCAGCCCGTAGCGAATGCTGCGCGGCAGGTTGATGGAGGAGGCTTCCTCGAAGTACTTGGTCGGGCAGGTCACTTCCGCGATGTGGAAGCCGGCGTAAATGATCTGGGACAGCATTTCGTTGTCGAATACAAAGTCGTCGGAATTGCTGTTGAAGTCAATGCGTTCCAGCACTTCCCGGCTGAATGCCCGGTAGCCGGTGTGGTATTCCGACAGCTTGTAGTTGATCAGGAGGTTTTGCGCCAGGGTCAGGGCCCGGTTGGCGATGTATTTATAGAGGGGCATGCCGCCGGACAGCGCCCCTTTGCCGAGAATACGTGAGCCCAGCACCACCGGATAGAGCCCTTCGCCGATAATATTGACCATGGAAGGGATCAGCTTGGGGGTGTACTGATAGTCCGGATGCAGCATGATTATGATGTCGCCGCCCAGTTCCAGCGCTTTATTGTAAAGCGATTTCTGATTCCCTCCGTACCCTTTGTTGTTCTCGTGTACAATGACGTGCTCTATCCCGATCTCCCGGGCCAGGCCGGAAGTATTGTCACTACTGGCGTCATCACAGAGTATCACTTCGTCCACGAGATCGAAGGGTATTTCCTGATAGGTCTTTTCGAGTGTAAGCGCGGCATTGTAAGCCGGCAGCACTACGATCACTTTCTTGCCTTTGTACATTGGTCTGATTTGTGGGCGCAAAGATAGGCCGTCCGGAAAGTGGTTTGCAAGAAAAAAAGGAATTATTAAACAAATCAGCGCTAAACAATTTGTGCTTTTCCGGGCTTTATACCCACAAAAAAGATGCGAAAAGTACTGAAGTGGGCAGGAATCGGACTGGGCGTTGTGCTGATCGCCATTGCCGTAGCCGGTTTTATTGCCCACCGGCCCCTGCCTGAAGGCGCAGCCGGGGCGGAAGCCGACCTGTTGGCCCGGAAAATGCTGGCGGCCATCGAAAAGGAAGCCTGGGACAGCACGCGTTATGTACGCTGGTCCTTTCCCGGAGGGCATCGCTACGTCTGGGATAAGTTGGGCCAATATGTACAGGTAGAGTGGGGAGAAAATAAAGTATTATTGCATACGCCCACCCAAAGCGGGAAGGCCTGGCAGAATGGAAAAGAACAGCAGGGCGAATCTGCTGAAAAGCTGCTAAAGAAGGCCTGGCGTTTTTTCTGTAATGATTCTTTCTGGCTGAATGCCCCGGCCAAGGCCTTTGACCCGGGAACCACCCGTGAAATTGTTCAGCTGGAAGAGGGAGGGCAGGCCTTGATGATCCGTTATTCCAGCGGAGGGGTGACGCCCGGCGATGCCTATCTGTGGTATCTGAATGAAGAAGGGCTTCCCGCCAGCTGGCGGATGTGGGTGTCCGTCATACCGATAGGAGGGCTGAAGGCTACCTGGGAAGGGTGGACAGCGCTGGAAACCGGGGCCCGGGTAGCTACCCGCCATAAAATAGGCCCGGTTACCATGGAAGTTCCGGATGTAAGCGGGGGGAACAGCCTGCAGGCCATTGGGTTAAGCCAGGACCCTTTCCGGAAAATGGACTAAGAGCCTATCCGAAAACCTCCGAAGGTAGCCGAGAAAGTGAGGTTTTTTGCCTGGCCAAGGCGGCGGAATGTGAGTGTAGCCATTGCTACATGACCATTCCGGCAACGAAGGCAAGGTGAAAAATATCCTTTCGCAGGCCCTGAGCGGAGTTTTCGGATAGGCTCTAAGCCGCTTTCTCTTCGCCTTTGTCCTCCCACAGCAGGGAATCGAGTTCTTCCTTTACGAATGCGCCCAGCTGGCTGACGTAGTCACGCGAAAAATTGAACTCTATACCTGCCGTCCGGTAGATCTCGCGGATGTTCCGGGTATAGCCGAGCTTCAGGGCATTGAGGTAGTTGTCGACTGCCTGGCCCGGGTTTTCCCGGTAATGCTTCCACAGGGCGATGGCGCCCAGCTGCGCCATTCCGTATTCGATATAGTAGAACGGAACTTCGAAAATATGCAGTTGTTTGTGCCACAGATGGGCGGAGTATTCTTCCAGCCCTTCGTGGTCGATGATGCCGGAATTGAACTCCTGCATGATCTTCATCCAGTTTTTCACCCGCTCCTCCCGGCTGTGGCCGGGGTTGGTGTAGACCCAGTGCTGGAACTTATCGATGGTGGCGATCCAGGGGAGTACTTTCAGTACGTATTCCAGCTGAGCGACTTTGGCGCGGCGCAGTTGTTCTGCATCCGGGAAGAAAGCGCCCCAGTGTTCCATGGTGAGGAGCTCCATCGACATGGCGGCAAGTTCGGCTACTTCAGAAGGTACGCGTTTGGCGGACTTCAGCTTGTAGTGCCTCGTCAGGTAGGAATGTACGGCATGGCCTCCTTCATGCATCAGGACGCGCATATCGCTGAGTGAGGTAGTGGCGTTCATGAAGATGAAAGGCAGGCCGGTGAGGTGCAGGGGCATGTTATATCCTCCCGGGCGCTTGGCGGGCCTGGCTTCGAGGTCGAGGTGCCCCATATCCCTCATGGTGGCGATGGTCTTTCCGAATTCCGGATGCAGTTTATCCATACAGAAGATGACCTTCTCCACCAGGTCGTCGATTGATTCAAAAGGGCGCAGGGGAGTGTCTCCGATGGGGTCCACAAAAAGGTCCCAGGGGCGGAGTTTATCGAGGTTGAGAGTTTGTTTGCGATAGCAGTTCAGTTCGTCGATGAGTGGAATGATCTCCGTCTTTATGGATTCATGGAAATCATAGCAGTCTTCCACAGAATAGTCAAAGCGGCCGAGGGCCTGGAACTTAAAGTCCCGGAAGTTATCGAAGCCGGCATTGAGGGCCATTTTGTGGCGGAGGTGAAGCAGGTGGTCAAACAGGTTCTCCAACTGCTCGGTATCCTGCAAGATGCGCTGGTGGATTTTGTGATATACCGCTTCGCGGTAAGAGCGGTCTGTTTCTTCGAGCAGGGAGCTGGCCTTTTGCAGGGTCATCTGCTTGCCGTCCACACCGATGGTCATTTCCGAGAATATTTTGACATATTCCTTGGATTTCATCTGGATGTCGGTGGCCAGAGGGATATTTTCTTCGCGAAAGAGGTTGACGGCGTTATAGATGGAGCGCATGTGGATGCCGTAACGTTTGGCATCCAACTGGTTGGAAAAAGGGTTTTCCACCAGTTTTTTATTCAGGGCGTGTTCAAAAGAAGAGATCTTCGGGGCCAGTTCCTGGACGGCGTATTGGTATAAAGCTTCTGCCTTTTCATCGTTGCTGTTGACGGTTATCTTGATGTATCGCCAGGAAAAAGCTTCGCTGACAACGGCATCCAGTTCGCTTTTATCCTTGATCCACTGTTCAAGTTCTTCACGTGACTGTATACTTCGGTTCTGTAACTCGTTGTAGTACGGTTTCAGCTTTGACCAGGTTGTAACTTTGAATTCCTTCGGGACAAATGTTCGTTCCTTTTCTTGCTGTAGAACGGTTGCCGTTTTGAGATTCATGAGATGCTTCTTTTGTGTTGTTGCCGCTTGGGGGTTTAAACAGGCAGTGCTCCGGGGGGCAGGTTTCTTGTTTAATTAATTTAGGTCGTCGTCAATCGGCTCTATGGGAATCTTTTGATCTTACGGGGCTTTCTGCAAATTGTTACCTCAATCCTGTTTTTTTGGCTTTAAAATTTGGCCGGCCCGGGTTTTTGCCGCAGCCGGGCTTTTCTGCCGGCCAATGGGAGGTATGGGCTGCCGGGCCGGTGTTTACCGGCTGTTTTATTCTTCTTCCTCTTCGCCTGAATTTTCTTCCTTATCGGTGGAGAGCACACCGCTTTCGTTTAAATAGTTGAACCACTTGATCACCTTTTTAATGTCTCCGGTGAAAACGCGGTCGCGGTCATAGTTGGGGAGTATGTCTGCAAAATATTCGTGGAGTTCCTCCGGCTTGGCACTGGTGCTCGCAGGAGGGTTGTCTGCAATTTGTTGAAGCATGTTGCGAAAGACATTTTTCAGCTCCATGGATTCCCCGTCATCCGTGTAAATGGCAATGGATTCCAAAGGAGTGAACTGGTGCTTTCTGGACGACGCGAAGCGCCGTTTTCCGGTTTTTACATCTTCGATGATCAAACCGTTGCTTCTGTTGGCTGCCATGCGGTAGATCCCTGGCAGGCCACTTACTGCGATCAAATTTTCAAGATCCATAAATTTCGTCACCTTTTGTTTTGGAGGGGCAAAGTTAACAACAAAAGGGTTTTTACTCATCAAAAGGACAAGCTAATTTTACGCCCTCAACAAATAGGTGGCTTTGGGGGGATGTAGTGAATTTTGTGGGGGAGATGATATGAGATAGCTATAATGGGTAAAGTTAAGGATATTTGAGTTTAAGCCCAAGTTTTTAGGGAGGATTATTCTTCTTCTCTATGCCTGCGCATGGCCTTGCGCACCTGGCTCGGAAGCAGGCTGATAGAGCCTCTGGAGAGTCTTTCCAGGCTGAAAGCCAGTAAGATATACATTTCCGTTATTCCCGGTACCGGCATGAAAACGAAACTGAAAAATGGCAGAAATTTAGGTATGTCTTTCAGCTGGTCGATGGCTGCTTTGATCTCTTCTTCGGAGGGCAGCTCCTGCTGGCCGTTGATGCCCAGGCGCCTGCGGAGTATTTTGCCGAAGACGATGGCCATATCCCGGGTTTCGACTGCTTCCATCCGGGCGGCGTGGCTCAATTTCACCATATTTTCAAAAACGGCCTGCCCAAGCAGCATCAGGCCTGCTTTTCTGGCCTCGTAGAAATGCAGGCTTTTGCCGTGAATATAGATGAAGCAGCCCAGGTCTGCCTTACTGCTCAGGAGGTCGTTCTGGCTCAGCTGCAGGCGCAGGGCCAACTGGCGCATGAAGGAGTCTTCCTGAAGGTCGATGTCCGAATCAGAGAAAATGGCCAGGAGTGAAATATCCATCAGAAACCTCCGGGCGATCCATTCCAGTTCAGGAAAACGGATGTCATCCAGGCTGAGGCCCCAGCGAAAATACCTGCGCACCTGCTGCATTTCCAGCCGGTCCAGCAGGCGTGCCGAACGGCGGAACTGCCGCAGCAGCCGTTTCTCCTGCCGCACCAGTTTCCAGTCGGCATAGGCGGCCGCAACGATCACCTTGATCGAAAGCGTCTTCATCTCCTTTTTCCGGGCGATCAGTTTAGGAAAGTAAACGGCATCGTCTATGGGGGCCTGCTTTTGCTCCAGGTAGTACATCCGGAAAAAATACAGGTCCCAGAACAAATGGCTGTTAATGCCGGTATGCCGGAAATCCAGGTGGTTCTTTCGGTAGCGCACCCGGTGGAATAGAACCTCCTCGGTGTATTCCATGGTTTCTCCCGGGCCGTATTCGGAAATTTTGAGGTAATAGGTGCGCAGGCATGCGCCCACTCTGGCTACCAGCCGGGCGTAGGCTTCTCCCTCCGGCTGGCCCTCCTCCAGGGCAATGGCAAATATAATGGTGTCCAGCAGAATGAGTTTGGCCCGCCATCCGGCCGACAACTTTGCTATAAACGGCGCCGATTCTTCGAAGGGATAGTGAATGGGAAACCCGTAAAGCATACCCGAATGCTGCAGACACAGATACAACGGGTGCCGCAGGCTCTCGAAATGCCCGGCCGAACCGGCCTGTACGATCTCGGAGAGCGGGCGCGTATCCTTTAACAATAGAGGGTGCTGCTGACGAAATTCAATATACTGATCAAACCAGGTTTTAGACTTGAAGTCGATCATAAACGGATTGCTTTCACAGGGCAAAGATAAGGGGCTTTGGGTAATGACGCTGGTTTAATTGATTGGCGCTCTGCCCAATCAACCCAATCAACCCAATCAACAATTCACTCCCAGGAATCTACACTTCACCGGAAAAAAGTGGCTGGCCAGCTTGTTTAGTAAGAGTTTTACAGTGTCAGCACTCAAATTGAATTGCCAATTTAGGGGAGGGGGAGAGTGGGTGAGAGGGAGGTCGTGTTACGGTTACCCTCTGGCCCTCAAAATCAGATAATATTCTTACTTTCACAGTTACCTTTCACGAAGAAATTACAGGCTATGGGCAAGCGGAAAAACGTCAGGGAAATTCTTGGATTCGACGATACCTGGTTTCTGATACTGGGTATTCCTGCCCTCTCTTTCTGTATTCCTCTGCTTTTTTTCAAGGCTACCCTGGCCAACGGCCTTATGGCTTACCTTCCGGAGTGGGGCATTTCTATGATGTATACCACAGCATACTGGATGGCCTGCCGGACGATCTTCATCTACTTCCGCCGGCGATTCCCCGCCCAGCAGGAAACCAGGAAGCGGATCATTTACATGTCTGCTGCCATACTGGCCACCTATGGGGTGGTCAACTGGTCACTGGACTACGTCCACCTTCTGATCGGCCATGAAGAAAGGGAAGGCGTTACGGATTTTGATTACACAGTAGGCACCCTGATGATCGTAGCCCTGGTAAGCACACTTTACGAGAGCGTTTACCTGTACGACCGCTGGAAAATAAGCCTCCTTGAGGCCGAAAAGCTCAGGCGGGAAAATGTAGAATCCCAACTGGAAGGCCTCAAGAGCCAGGTCAACCCCCACTTTTTGTTCAACAGCCTGAATACCCTGACGTATATCATCCCGGAAGCCCCCGAAAGGGCTGTGCACTTTGTTCAGAAGTTGTCTAAAGTATACCGCTACATTCTGGAGATCAGGGATAAAAAGCTGATATCGCTGCAGGAAGAACTCAATTTTCTGCATGCCTACCTCTTTCTCGTTCAGGAGCGCTTTGGCGACAACCTGAAAGCCGACCTCCGGGTGCCGGAAGAGGCGCTGAACCTGCAGCTGGTGCCTTTATCCCTGCAGATCCTGTTTGAAAATGCAGTCAAGCACAACATCATTTCTGAAGAACATCCGCTGCGGATCGAGCTCTGGGTGGAAAATGAACGCCTCATAGTCCGCAATAATCTGCAGCGCAAACGCCAGTCCATGCCTTCTACCCGGCTGGGCCTTCAGAACATCAGGAACCGCTACGCCTTCTTCTCTGAGGAAAAAGTGGATATCCTTGAATCCAGGGAGTTCTTCACCGTCAGCCTGCCGCTGATCCGGGTGCCGGTGGGGGTTTGAGGGTTATATTGTTATGTGAATCCAGGGCTAAATGGCCTGTCAACGGCCCAGCGGGCCGCAATATTGGTAGAA
>CAYQKY010000220.1:0-12074 GCA_964418125.1 uncultured Phaeodactylibacter sp. | reverse complement strand
ACTTATCCTGACGAACCGGTGCAGCCGGCAGAGCCGGCGCCTTCTACCGGCGAACCGGTGACGGGCGCTCCGGCGGGAGCCCCCTATACCGCGCGTGGCAGAGGGCCCAATGACACCTTCGAGTACCAGACTACAGCGCCCCGCCATCAGGGCACCTATTATAAGATACAGCTGGCGGCGGTGGGGTCCTATAACCCGGAACGGTTCAGCAACGTGGCCAATTTGGGGCGGGTCGATACGGAGCTGATCCTTGCCCGTGGGCTGACCCGCGTCCTGCTGGCTGATTTCTTCAGCCTGGCGGAGGCGCGTTCGGCCCTGCAACAAGTGAAAAATAAAGGCTACAGCGGCGCTTACATCGTCGAGTATATCGATGGAGAGCGGTATAGCCGGGTGCAGTAAGTGTTGGTTGAGTGGGTTGATTAGTTGAGTGGGTTGAAAAAGTTGGCTGGGTTGATTGAGGAGGGGGGACTGTTCAAAATAGTGTGCTTTTATCTCTAACCGCAGGCGACGCAGAGTATTCGCTGTCAAGCGAATACTCTGTGTCTCTCTGTGGTCTCTGTGTTTCAAAACTTGCTGGCAGACACACATTTCTGAACACTCTCGAGGAGGGCTTCGGGCCCGGCCATCAACCCAATCAACCAATCAACCAATCAACCCACTCAACCAATCAAATAGACAACATGGGCCTGTTCAACTACGCACACCTTCCCGCCTGGCTGGAAAACAACTGGCTGTTCCGCAAAACATTCCTTTTGCGCAAGCTATTTCTGACGAAGCGCCGGTTTTCCCATTACGGGCAGTTTGCCGAAGATGTGGCCATCATCCGGCAATTCCATAAGGGCTACAAAGGTTTTTTTGTGGACGTGGGCTGCTTCCACCCGGTGAAGTACAACAATACCTACCGCCTCTACCGGAAGGGCTGGCGCGGCGTCAACATCGATATCGACAGTATAAAGATCGAGGGCTTTAATATTATGCGCCCTGCTGATATCAATATCGCCAGGGCAGTCAGCAGCGGGCCCGGAGAGTTCACCTACTGGTCCAACGGTTTCTACTCCCTGACCATCACCCTCGACGAGGCCTTCGCCGCCGGGAAGCCCGGCTACCGGAAAAAGACGGTTAAAGCGGATACCCTGACGAATATTCTGGACCGGACGAAGTACAAGGGCCGGCAGATCGACCTCCTGACCGTGGACGCGGAAGGGCACGACTACGAAGTGCTGCGGTCTCTCGATTTCAGCCGTTATGCTCCCCGTCTGATCGCGGTAGAATCCCACCATCCAACCTTCGACGGAGTAAAAAATGACGCTTTGTACCAACTCTTAACCACCCGGGGCTATGTCTTAGCTAATTGGGTAGGCCTTACGCTGCTTTTCAGGCGGAAGGGCGATGAGGTATTACGAGAAACAACAACCTGACTATTGTGCAGGAGCTGGAAAAACGACACCTGGTTCTCTTCTTTTACGCGGTGGTAATCGCGGCTTTGGTGCTTTCCCCCTTTCTGCTGTCGGTGGGCATGATCTCTCTGGCGGTGCTGAGCCTGATCCGTTTCCGGGTTGGCCCCGGCGTATTTTGGGTGGATGTTGACCGGGAGGCCATCCGGTGCATGCTGCGCATTCTGCAGTTTCCGCCCTTTGCAGCGGTGACGCTGTTCTTCTTCATCGTACTGCTCAGTTTCTGGCAGACGGAGGATTACGGGTACTGGCTGGCCCGCCTGCGCATTAAGGTGCCTTTTCTGGCGCTGCCCCTGGTATTTCTCGGCCACCCCCGGCTGGAGGAACGGCAGTGGCAGGGCCTGCTTTATTTTCTGTTGCTGCTGCTGCTGGCCACGGCGGCGGGCGTTGGCATCAACTACTGGGCCAACTACGAGGAGGTCCAGCTGATGCTGAGGCAGGGGCAGCCTATGCCTACCCCCCGGAATCATATCCGCTACAGCCTGATGCTGGCTCTGGGGGTGGTTAGTGGAAGCCACCTGTACAGCCGTGGTTATTACTGGCGTTACCGGTGGGAGCGGTATTTTATCCTGGGGGCGACGCTCTTTCTCTTCCTGTTTATCCACCTGCTTTCCGTGCGCAGCGGTATCGTGGCCCTCTACGTGGCGCTATTTCTGCTGGCGGCGCGCTACCTTCTGGCCTCCCGCCGCTATATACTGGGCCTTGGTATCCTGGCGGCGCTCATTGTCATGCCGGTATTTGCCTATCAGTATGTGCCCAGTTTTCGCGCCAAGGTGGATTACATGCGCTGGGGGCTGATCAAATTCCGGGAAGGGGAAGGGGCCGCCTACGCCGATACCGGCCGCATCGTCTCTCTGAAAGTGGGTTGGGAGCTGGCCCGGAGGCATCCTGTCTTCGGGGCCGGGGCCGGCAACCTGCAGCATGAAGTGGAAAAGGTGTTCGACGAGGCCTACCCGCAAATGCCGGAGCCGCTGGTGCCGCACAATCAGTTCCTGTTCGTCCTCGCCGGCACCGGGGCTGTGGGCCTGCTGCTTTTTCTCGTTGCCCTTTTCTTCCCGTTTTTATACAACCATAACTACAGGCATCCTTTCCTCCTGGGCTTCTACGGCATCATACTGACGGCCTTTATGATCGAGCATACGATCGAGAACTCGATGGGGGTGGGGTTCTTTGTGTTTTTCCTGTTGTTGTTTTTGAATAAGGAGAGGAGCAGCCCGTAACGAAAAGGGAAGCTTCCGGCCATTCAATAATCCGAAGCCCGCAGCGGGCATTCCGCCCTCACTTCACCTCGATCAGCTTCCCAAACCGCTCATTGAACCCTTCGATCCCCTGCAATCCTCCCGTATGTACTGCCAGGATGGTACTGCCCTTGGGGAAATGCCTTTCTTCGATGAGTTGAAAAAGGCCGTAAAAAAGCTTACCGGTATATATAGGGTCTAGGGCAATGCCGTGCTGCCGGTGGAAGCCATTGATGAAATCGATAAGATGGGGTTCAAATTTGGCATAGCCGCCAAAATGAAAGTCCGTATTGATGGACCAAGCCCCCCTCTTTGGCGGAGCTTCGGCGAGGGGAGAAAGGGAGGAAGATCCCAACGAGCGCTTCAGCAGCAACCTTACCTCCTCTTCATGAAAAACACCTTTGAGGGCGGAGAAGCCTATTGCTTTCGCTCTGCCATTCAGGGCGTCGACGATGCCGGCGAAGGTTCCGCCTGTGCCCAGGCTGCAGCACCAATAGCCGGGCAGGGCTTCAGCCTGTCGTTCCACTTCTTCCACGATATGGCGGCAACCGTGGATGGCCAGAGCGTTGGTGCCCCCCTCAGGCAGGAGGTAAAAAGGGCCGGATTGCTTCCTTAGCCGGCTGAGGAATTCCGGATTTTCCTTTTCCCTGTACGCTTGCCGGCTGATGAACTGCAGCTGCATTCCGCAGGACTCGGCGAAGCGCAGGGTGGGGTTCAGCCCTTCCGGCCTTTCCCCCCGGATGATCCCGATGGCCTGAAAGCCGAATTCAGCCCCGGCTGCCGCTACCGCGGCAATGTGGTTGGAATAGGCGCCGCCGAAGGTGAGGAGGGTTTCCTGCCCTTCATCGCGGGCAGCCTGCAGGTTGTACTGCAGCTTGCGCCATTTGTTGCCGCACAAGGCCCGGCCCGGCCCCATGCTCAGCAGTTCATCCCGCTTGACGAGCAGGCGGACGCCCGCCCTTTGGAGGGTAGGGCTCTCCAGGGCCACCAGCGGGCTGGGGGCGTGCCGGAACGAGGAAGAGAGGGTAGAGGGCATGGGTGAAGGGTTAGACGGCTTCAGATGCACGGTTGTTGGGCATATCAGCGTTTATCAGGCCGTTATATTGCTGTGTTGTTATATTGTTCAGTGGGCTGCCGTAAGGCCAGCTGAGCCCGCCAACAATATAGCAATATAACCATAAAACAATATAGCAGTTTTCCTACCTCCTCACCCCCACCGTCATATCCGGATCGTAATCGCCCTGAATCAGAGGAGATTGCATATTGCCGGTGTAGGTACGCACATTCATACTGACAAAATCATAGAGTTCCTGGACGGTAATGCGCTTATCTCTGTCCTTGTCGGCCTCGCCTTTCAGCCCGCGGATGAGAAAGTGGCTGAAGACGCCCTGCCGCAAGCCGCTGGATTCGAGGGAAGTCTCGTCGGACTTGGATGACATGATCAGGGCGGTCCCCGGGTTGGCCCGGGCCAGGCTGTTGTAGTAGTTGGCCAGCAGCTGGGGTTGGGTATTGCCGCGCATGGCCAGCAGGCTGCCCGAGTGGCAGGCATCGGCAATGCACAATTTGAATTTGGCCGGGCTTCGCTTCATGATGGCGTTGAGCTCTTCGTGGAAGAGCTTGTTGCGGTAGCCGTCGAAGTCGAAAGGCAGGAAGGAGCCCCGCAGGCCGTGGCCGGAAAAATAGAGCATGATGAGGTCATTGGGGCCGGCGCGGTCGAAGAGGGAGGCCATGGTGGTTTTGATGTTGTGAAGCGTTGCTTCCTCATCGATCAGGATGCGGATGTGCTGGTCGTCCAGGGCGCCGCCTTCCGGGCTCTTCAGAAAGGCATACATGTGGTAGGCATCATCATCGGTATAGCGCAGGACAGGCATGTGGTTATAGGCAGAGATGCCGATCACAACTGCCCAGACTTCCAGCTGAGGGCCCTGCTCTTTGGCGGGGGAAGGGGTGACTGTAGGTGAAGGTGGTTGGGCCAGGCTTTGCGTACCGGAATAGACCCCATTTTCCCATCGCCCGGAGACGGCCGTGCCGTCTTTCATAAAAAGGGTGCCGTAGCCATTGAACTGAGCGTTGGCCATCTCTCCTTCGTAGCGCTCACCATTGGTGTAAAAGACCGTTCCCCGGCCATGAGGCAGCCCGTTCCGGAAGAAGCCAACGTATTTGTTGCCATCCTTAAAGATGTAGGTGCCGTGCCCGTCCTGGCAGTTTCCATAGATGCAGCCCTTTTCGGGGCGGGCGCCGGTTCCCAGGTATTCGCCGTCCATCCATTGTCCTTCGGACACCTTGCCGTTGGCCTGCCTCAGCAGGCCCTGGCCATGTGGAACGCCCCGGCGGAAATCTCCGCTGTACTGGTCACCATTGGGGTAGTAGAAAGTACCGTAGCCGTCGGGCCTGCCGTTGCGGAATTGCCCTTCGTAGCGGCTGCCGTCGATGTAGGCGAAAGTGCCGCGGCCGTTGCTGCATTCTCCGGCAAGGCAGCCCGATTGTATGTCATTTGCCTGGGCTTCCGCTTCCTGGCGCACGAGGTAGGTGTCGAGAATGCGGCCGTATTCGTCGACGGGTTGCCCGCGTTGCCACAGGCCGGTCCGTTTGCTGCCGTCCGGGTAGGTCATGGTCCCTTTGCCATTGGGCTGGCGGTGCCGCCATTCGCCTTCGTATTTGCTGCCGTCAGAATAATGGCATATTCCATGGCCGTGGATCTCGCCCTCCTGAAACTCGCCGGTATATACGGCCTTGCTGGGAAAGATATAGACCCCGTGGCCGTTGATGCAGTTGCCGGAAATACAGCCTTCCTGCTTATCGTCGTTTTCCCGTTCCCGGCCGCTCCGGCTCGTGAATTCCGGCGGAGCCTCCTTTCCTGCATAGCGGCCTTCCCGAAACCAGCCTGTTTGCAGCTTGCCCAGGCTGAGCGACTTGGCGCCTTTTCCGTGGGGCAGCCCGTTTTGCCATTCCCCCTCGTAGCGGCTGCCGTCGGGCCAGTAGCAGACGCCGATCCCGTCACTTTTCCCGTTCTTGAATTGCCCTACATAGCGTGTTCCACTGGCAAAACGATAAGTGCCCTGGCCGTTGATGCAATCGCCTTCCAGGCATTGGGCATTGGCCGCCACTGCCATGGTGAGGCAAACAAAAGTTAAGATCAGGCTTAAGTTTCTCATGCGGCTATTGATATTGCTCGGACGTCAAGAAATTAAGTGCGGGAAGAATCTCATCATACCTCCCTCCGGCTATCCCCAGAGAGGGAGCCAAATGACAGGGCTTAGCCAGCAAGGATTGAAGAAATTCCTATATGGAATTGCTTTGTATATGTATGTACGAATATTTGGGAAGGATTGTTGCAGTGGAAAGGGGAAAAGGTTGGGAGGAGGGTATGGGGTCACTGGTGTATGGAGTATTGGTTCGTTGGTGGATTGGTTCATTGGGGTATCTGCTCTTTGGGTTTTGGGGTGAAGTTCGGCGGACGGTGAACTTCAGGGCCTTGCGAACGGCGCCCGTCTGTTCTGCCGGGTAAAAACAGGGAATTTTGAACAGTCCCGGCTACCCGTCTAAGATTGGACACTTTTGATAGCCAGGACTTTCCGGAATGCCCTCATCATTCCCTTAGGGGGCCTTTTGAGCCAAAACTTTATTCTCCCCTTACGAAAGCCACGGGCATTCTCCGGTCGAAGGCTCCGGTGAGGGTAGGCGTCTGTATATTGCCGGTATACATGCGTACATTCTGGTGAACGTAGTCAAACAATTCCTGGATAGTGACGATGGAGTTGCCGTCCTGGTTGGCTTCTCCCTTAAGCCCTCTGACGAGGAAGTGGCTGAAGATGCCCGAACGCAGGCCGCCGTCTTCCAGAGAATATTCTTCTCCCTTGGAACTCATGAGCAGGGCCATCCCGCCGTAGGAATCTTCGAAAGCCTGGTAGTACTGCTTCAGGGCGATCTGCAGCGGGGTTTTAGTGGACAGCAGGCTGCCCGAGTGGCAGGCATCGGCCAGCACCAGTTTGTGTTTGGCCTTGCTTTCTTCCAGCAGGCCTTTGATCTCTTCGTGTTTCAACTGGTTGTTGTAACCGTCGAAATCGACGGGCAGGAAAGAGCCCTGCAGGCCGTGGCCGGAAAAATAAAAGAGGATCACATCGTTCTCATCTGCCCGGAGGAAGGTGGTGCGCATGGCGTTGAGGATATTCCTCCGGGTGGCCTGCTCATCGATCAGCAGGCGCAGTTGCCGGTCGGGCAACGCCCCGCCTTCGGGGCTTTTCAGGAAGGCGTAGACCTGGTAGGCGTCATCGTCGGTATAGCGCAGTGGAGGCATATGGGAATAGGTTGCGGCGCCGACGACTACCGCCCAGATCTTGACCTCCTGGTCGCGGTCGACCGGAACTGGCGCCAGGCCTTCGGCTTCTCCCTGGACATAGAGTTTTTTGACGGGTTTACCAAAATCCCAGATGGCGCCTACCACGCGGCCGTTGGCGTAGTACATTACGCCATTGCCATGAGGGGTATGCTGCTTCCAGCCGCCTTCATACCGGCTGCCGCTGGCGTAGTAGACGGTGCCATTGCCCTGGGGCGCGCCATTGAAGAATTCGCCGACGTACAGGGAGCCGTCGCTGTAGGTGTATTTTCCTACGCCGTCGGAACAGAAAAGGACATTGCAGTTGCGCAGGTTGGCGGTATCTCCGGTGAAGGCGTACTTGCTCCAATCCGTCATATACTGCCCGTCCACCCATTCGCCGGTGATCGTTTCTCCATCTTCGAAAACCATCATTCCGTTGCCATGCCTTTTATTGCGGGCCCACTGCCCCTCGTAGAAAGAACCGTCGGAATAATGCATGGTGCCCCTGCCGTGGCACTGCCCCTGCCTGAACATTCCTTCGTAGCGGTCTCCGTTGGCGAAGGAGAAAACGCCATAGCCTTCCTGGTGCCCGGCTTCCCACTGCCCTTCGTAGCGGTTGCCGTTGGCATAGGCCATGATGCCTCTGCCGTTGAACAGGTTGCCCTCGAAGTCGCCGGTGTATTTATCCTGATTGTGGAAGTCCATAATGCCGATGCCGTCGCGGTATCCCTTTTTCCAGTCGCCGGTGTATTCATCGCCATTGGTGAAGTAGAGTGCGCCTTTGCCGTGCGGCTTGCCGTCGCGGAAGTGCCCTTCGTAGCGGGCGCCGCTGGGATAAATGCAGACGCCTTCCCCGTTAATGCAGTTTCCCTTTAAACATTCAATCTGTGCGTTGGCCCAGGCAGAAAAGCCAGCGATGGCCAGCAGGATCAGTACCCCTCTCATGATAATTATTGTTTTTATGCTGCTGTAAGAAGCAAAATTCGGTGGGTAGCAGTTGTTCCTGATAGGCACGGTTTTTGGCAATTGAATCAATTGGGCATTCTGCATTGAAGATATGATATTAATCTGTTTTTGGCGGCGAATATTGTTCTGGCATCCGCCTTTAAGAAAAATTTAGAACTATAGTTAAAGCGGTGAAGTAAATGAAGCACTCTTCTGCCATTGGCTGGTTTTTAGCCGCTTTTATCTTATTTTTGCCGATGGTATACCCGAACAAACATCTCTTTAACTGAGTAATTCATAAGAAAATTCTAAAAATATGTTCAGAAAAACATTATTCGTTGTACTCGCGGCCGCGCTGCTGGCAGCTTGTAACAGCACTACCCGCCAAGGGGGCAAAACAGATGCCGAAAAAACGGTACAGGAGCCGGAGGTGAAGGGAAAAACTTTTGGAGAGGCCTTTTCGCCGGAGGGCAGCATCGCCTACAGCACGATGGCGGAGCAGATGGAGGGAAAAGATTCCGTAATGCTCAAGGTGGAAGGCACGGTACAGGAAGTCTGTCAGGCGAAAGGGTGCTGGATGCTGGTCGCTTCTGAGGACAGTGAGGGAGAACCCGTCATGGTGCGGTTTAAGGACTACGGCTTCTTCGTTCCCAAAGACATCGCCGGCCGCAAAGTGGTCATGGAAGGTTGGGCCTTCCGGGAAGTGACTCCGGTAGACGAACTGCGTCATTATGCTGAAGATGCCGGTAAATCGAAGGAAGAGATCGAAGCCATTACGGAGCCTAAAGAAGAAATGAAATTCCTGGCCTCGGGGGTCATATTGCTGGATGAGCAATAGGCGACAGGCCAGGGTAGAGGCAGAAAAGCATATTTCTGCTTTTCTGCCTGTATTTCTTTCTGAAAGTCAACATTTTCAAAAAAGATTCGTAAAAAATACGAAAGCAATTTAGGCCCGCGTTAACAATGGCAGGCGGCTTTTACCGATACGGCTAAAAATACAGCACCATGAATTTTCATGCAGCCAAAGCTTTCGTCCTGGATAAACTGGAGCGTGAACTCTCCGACCGGCTCGCCTATCACGGTATTCACCATACCATGGACGTGCTCTACACTATCGAAGAGTTGTGTTATCTGGAAAAAGTATCTCCTTATGAAGAACTTCTCCTGAAAACGGCTGCGCTTTTTCACGATTCCGGTTTTACGGTCAACAATAAAGAGCATGAAAAGCTGGGCTGCCAGATTGCCAGAAAGCACCTGCCGGACTACGGGTACACTCCCCGGGAGATCGACCGGATTTGTGGCATGATCATGGCCACAAAGATCCCCCAGGATCCCCAGAACTACCTGGAAGAGATCATGTGCGATGCCGACCTGGATTATCTCGGGCGGGAGGACTTCTACGATATCGGCTCCACGCTTTTCGAAGAGTTGAAAGCCTATAACATTCTGAAAACGGAAGAGGCCTGGAACCGCCTTCAGGTCAACTTCCTGGAAAAACACACCTTTTTCACCCGTACCAACAAGAAACGGCGGGCTCCTCAAAAACAGCAATACCTCAGGGAGTTGAAAGAAATTGTGGGGCGTTATGAAAAAAGTTGACCGCTGAAGCAGCGGTGAAGGAAGGCTGTACGTTATCCTGTCAGTTTGATGATATAGGCGTAATATTTTGTAAGCAGCCTCTACTTTACGCTCACTAGTTCATATTGTTCACACACTCAAGGAGGGGCTGCTTACTTTTTTATTCTCTCCAGCGAAAAAGAATTACCTTTGTAAAAGCTCCGGTGTAAGCAAGAATGGCCCGTAAGCCAGTGGGCGATCCATTTTCCTCGAGCCGGGGGAATGCCCCCTCCGTTTGCGGGCGGAGGGCGTCTGTTCTGTTTCGGCTCACCATCCGCGGCACAAAACTTCAGGCAACAAACAGGAAGGCAAAGTCCGGAAAAAAGAAAAAAAGCGCTCCAAAAAGAGGGGAATCTCTTTTCCGGAAGGAAAAGCCGGCAAAAGGAAACCCGGCCATAAATCTGGATACAGGCCTCCCAATGCCTTTGGAGCGCTTCAAAAGTTCTACAGCGTTCTAACCATAAACGTGGCAGTACAAAGGTAAGCCATGTCACCCTGTAAAAAAATTACAGTTGAACAGGTTTTAGACAGGCCAGTTTTGGCTAAAAATGTTCCTTGTTTTTATTTATATAGCTATAAATCAGGGGTTTGTTTAATTCAAAACTCTACATGATCTCCATGTCTGAATTACTGATCAGATAATCCTGATACGGTTCTTCATACTGTTGGATGAGTTCAGGGGTTGCCTGGTCGGAGGAAGTGATTACTCCCAGTGTGATCATAAAAGCAATTATTGCAGCCATAGTTTTAAACAATTTTAAATTTTGTTTAAAACTATAGACTTCCAGGGGGCTTCCGTATAACTTTTTTCGCCGAAAAAAACAGTCCAGATTTTTATATTTTTGAGCTCTTATTTTCTTTTTCTTTCTGGTTTTCAGTTGTTTTTGTGTTCCAAAAAGAATCTCCTTTAGAATGGAAGAGCTCATTCAGTTGATAAAAATTGTTTCCCCGAATAAAGTTAAGGGCATTGAACTGATCCATTCCGGGATGGAGGAAGGGTCCAAGCTTCAGCAATTGTACCGCTACATTGCCGAAGATGATTCCATAACGGAGGATGAGTTGGTTTCCAGGCTATACAAGGGCAGGAACAGAAGAAAATACTTCAACCGCCTGAAACGCGAACTGAGGAACCGCCTGGTCAATACTTTGTTCCTTATCGACGCCACCGGCGACGGGTATTCTGAAGTCGCCAGTGCTTACTACAATTGTTACAAGAATGCAGCGGCGGTAAAGATCCTTTTAGCGCGGGGCGCCCGGCAGGTAGCCATGCGCCTGGCTGATAAGGCCCTGAAACAGGCCGAACTGTTTGAGTTCACGGACATAATGCTAAGCCTTTCCAAAGACCTTCGCTTTCATTATTCTACAATTCTTGGAGACAGCAAGATGTTTGCTGTTTATAACAATAAGGTGGAACATTATTCGCAGGTGTATCTTGCGGAGCTTAGGGCAGAGGAATATTATGCTGCCCTGGCCCTTACCTTTTCCATATCGGGAGCAGCCAAGGCGGAATTCAGCGGGCAGGCAGAACTCTATGCCCGGGAAATGGAGAAAACCATCAGGAAATACCACTCTTACCGCCTCAACCTGTATGCTTTCACGGTTATTGCACTTAGGTATGAGATGGCCAATGACTATGAAAACAATATCGCTACCTGCCGGCGGGCAATAACTTATTTTGAAAATAAACAGCACCTGGCTTCCCGGCAGGCCCTTTTCAATTTTTTCTTCCGAATGATCCCGAGTTTCATTCTGCTTGGGCGCCTTGTTGAAGGAGAAGAAGCAGTCTGGCAATGCCTGAAGTGGACAGATAAAGGCCTGTTCAACTGGTTCAGGATAATGGAGTTTCTCTTTATCATTTACCTGCATTCCAAAAGATACCAGGAAGCTTACAGCGTGTACAAGGAAGTTGTTGAACAGAAGAGCTTTCCCCGGCAGTATTCGGCTATTCAGGAGGTATGGCACATCAACGAGGCCTATATGTACTATTTCATTTCCATCGGGGTCATCCAGGCAGATAAAGAAGATGCCATCCATAAGTTCCGGGCGTCCAAATTTCTCAACGAGGTCCCTACTTATGCAAGAGATAAACGGGGGAACAATATCTCCATTCTCATTCTGCAGGTGCTGTTCCTCCTTCAGAAGCAGGATTACAACAAGATCATCGACCGGGTAGAATCCTTGCGCACTTATACACACCGTTACCTTCGCCGGGATGAAACCTTCCGCAGCAATTGCTTCATAAAAATGCTGACTCAGCTGCCGGCGGCCAATTTTCATAAAGTGGCCGTTGTCCGGAAGGCCAAAAAGTACCTGGAGAAACTACAGTCGGTAGGCATCATCAATAACCAAAGCGCTGAGCTGGAGATCATCCCCTATGAATTACTCTGGCAATTTGTACTGAAGTCTTTGGAGGAAAAGTGAGAGGGGGAAGAAAGTGGGAAGTCGGAAGTCGGAATTTCCGCCTTCCGACTTCCGCCTTGGAACTGGCTGTGAGGGCAGGAG
>CAYQKY010000219.1:0-12117 GCA_964418125.1 uncultured Phaeodactylibacter sp. | reverse complement strand
GGCGGTAGGAAGGCGGAAGGGGGAAGGCATTGAGGTGCAGGCGGCGCCTTAAAGTCGGAAGTCGGAACGCGGAAATCGGAATTTTTCCGGTGGAGTGCTGCCTGGATGGGGCTGAAGATACTTCCACCATAAAAAACAGAAATTCCTTAACAAAAGGAAGTTTGAAGGCGAAAGGCGGAAGTTTACCCGGATGAGTGCAGGGCTTTGGCGGTCAATGGTACCCGGATAAGCCCGGAGGCGGCAAAAACAGGAATTTTGTTAACTTCGCCCCCTGTTACGCACATCGGCAATTCAGTTTCCCCGCAGCTCCGCCAAAGCCGGAAACTGAATTGCCGGTGTAAAAACTGCCCTACCGATGGATAAAACCTATTATATCAGTGCAGAGACACTGACCCTCGAGCGTATAGCCCAGGCACTGAAAGGCGGCCATCAACTTACCCTTTCCGATGAGGGCCGCCGGCGTATACAATACTGCCGCAATTACCTCACCGACAAACTGAAACATTCCGACGAGCTGATCTACGGCATCAATACCGGCTTCGGCGCCCTTTGCAACATCATGATCTCCAAGGAGGAAACGGAAGTCCTGCAGTTCAACCTGGTGAGGTCGCACGCCTGCGGCATGGGCGAAGAGGCGCCGCTGCCGATCGTCCGCCTGATGCTGTTACTCAAAGTACAAAGCCTCTCCCACGGCTATTCCGGCGTGCGCCTTGAATTGGTGGAGCGGCTGTTGGAGTTCTTCAACCGCGACATCCTGCCCGTCGTCTACGAGCAGGGGTCCCTGGGCGCTTCGGGCGACCTGGCGCCCCTGGCCCACTTCAGCCTGCCGCTGATCGGGCTGGGGGAAGTTTATTACAAAAGTAAAAAACGGCAGGCGGCCGAAGTGCTCGCCTCTCTCGGCCTGGAGCCCTTGCGCCTGCAGGCAAAAGAGGGCCTGGCCCTGCTGAACGGCACCCAGTTCTCCGGCGCCTATACCGCCTGGTGCCTGCTGGAAGCCCACCGCCTCTTCGACATCGCCAGCCTGTGCGCCGCCGTCTCCGTCGACGCGTTCGACTGCCGCTTATCCCCCTTCGACGAGCGCCTGCACGCCATCCGCGCCCACGAAGGGCAGGTCAAGGTGGCCGCCGACATCCGCCGGTGGCTGGATGGCAGCGGCCTGGCCGTACGCGATAAGTACTACGTACAGGACCCGTACGCCTTCCGCTGCACGCCCCAGGTACACGGCGCCAGCTGGGACGCCATCCGCCACACCGAACGCGTCTTCCTCACCGAGGCCAACGGCGTGACCGACAACCCAAATATCTTCCCCGATTCCGACGCCATCCTCTCGGGCGGCAACTTCCACGCCCAGCCGCTGGCCCTGGTGCTCGACTACCTGGCCATAGCTCTGGCAGAGCTGGGCAGCATCTCGGAGCGGCGCACATACCAGCTCCTCTCCGGCGCCCGCGGCCTGCCCAGCTTCCTGACCGCTCACGCCGGACTCAACTCCGGACTGATGATCCCACAGTACACCGCCGCCTCCATCGTCAGCCAGAACAAACAGTTGTGCACCCCCGCCTCCGTAGACAGCATCGTGAGCAGCAACGGCCAGGAAGACCACGTCAGCATGGCGGCCAACGCCGCCACCAAATGCTACCGCGTGGTGCAAAACCTGGAGCGCATCCTCGCCATCGAATGGATGACGGCGGCGCAGGCCATGGAGTTCCGCCGGCCGTCACAGTCTTCGCCGGCCATTGAGCGGTTGCTGGAACAGTACCGGGAAGTGGTTCCGGTGCTGGAGGAGGACCGGGTGCTGCATGGGGATATGGTGAAAACTGTGGGCTTCTTGAGGGAAAACCTGCCGCGTTTATAAAATGAAACAGTAATAAATCCACCTTTTTCCAACCCCTTAACGAAATAGTTAATATTTTTGAAATTCCGGGGCCAACCCCGGCCGGGAGATACCAATCCGGCCCGGCCCGGCGTTACCTGCACGGTAACTTTCGTCTCAAAAAATAAACTTATGACACTCAAAAGTCTGCCCATCATTGCCGTCGCGTTTTCCATAACGCTTTCTTTTTCCGGTTGTGGGACCACCTCCCAGCCGGGCGGCGGTTTCAACCTCTTCACTCCCGAACAGGACATACAGCTGGGCCAGGAGGTGGCCAAGCAGATCGAAAATGACCCGGCTCAATTCCCGATCTTGCCGGAACGAGGCAACGAGGAGGCTTACGCCTACATTCGCAAGATCAAAGACAAGATCCTGAACACCGGTAAGGTTGCCTATAAGGATGAATTCGCCTGGGAGGTAAAGATCATCGATGACGATGAAACGCTGAACGCTTTCTGCACGCCCGGCGGGCATATCTATGTCTATACCGGCCTGATCAAGTTCCTGGACTCGGAGGACCAGCTGGCGGGCGTGATGGGCCACGAGATCGCCCACGCCGCCCAGCGCCACTCCACCCGGCAGATGACCAAGATCTACGGCCTGGCGGCGCTGACCTCCATCGTAACCGGCAGTGCCGAGCCCGGCATGATCGAGCAGATCGCCCTGGGGCTGATCAACCTCAAGTTCAGCCGTGGCCATGAGACCGAGGCTGACACCTATTCCGTCATTTATCTCTGTCCGACAGACTACCGCGCCGACGGGGCCGCCGGCTTCTTCCGCAAGATGGAGGGCCAGTCTACCCCGCCCGAGTTCCTGAGCACCCACCCCAACCCGGGCAACCGCGTGGAGAACATCGAGAATAAAGCGAAAGAAATGAATTGCCGCGGTACGAAAAGCTATGATGCGGAGTACCAGCGGATAAAGGCGAAGTTGTAGAAGCGGAGCTGCCGAGGCAGGTTTTCCAATTCTCAGGGGCGCCTGATGTAGTTCGCGGTTCGGTATTCGCGGTTCGCAGCCGAACTCCGAATACCGAACTCCGAACACCGCTAATACATCTTCCTGATGCGCGACAGGTCCCGCTTCACATCCCGTTCTTTGATGGATTGCCGTTTGTCGTATACTTTCTTACCCTGAGCCAGGGCGATCTCCAGCTTCGCAAAACCGCGCTCGTTGATGTACAGGCGCACCGGAACGATGGTGTAGCCCCGTTCCTTTACCTGTTTTTCCAGCTTGCGCAGCTGGCCGCGCCTCAGCAGCAGCTTCCGGGTGCGGCGGGTCTCGTGGTTGAACTGGTTGGCAAAGCTGTACTCGGCGATGAACAGGCTCTTGATGTAGAGCTCTCCTTTCTTAAAGAAGCAGTAGGCATCGCGCAGGTTGGCATTGCCCCGGCGGATGGACTTGATCTCGGTGCCGGCCAGTATGATGCCGGCCTCATAGGTATCTATGAAGTGGTATTCGAAGTCAGCCTTCCGGTTGACGATCTCCACCTTGTATTCGTTCTTCTTCTTTATGGCCATGTTTGTGTATTTGAACCCGTTGAGGTTTCAGAAACCTCAATGAGTTATGCATTGGCGCTGCGGCCGCAGGTTAGAGCAGGCAGCCCGGTTACAGCACTACCCCTCTATTCCCCAAAACCCCGATCTCATAGGGTAAGTTCAATACCATTAGAAAACTAATGGCCCACAGGGGAATAACGGCAGCCCCAGTCTATCCACCCTTCCGGTCCTGCCAACCCCTGCCAATCCTGTCATCCTGTCATCCTGTCTATTATTTCAGCCGCACCGCCGTCCCGTAAGCCAGGATCTCCGAGGCGCCCTGCATCACATCGGCGGTGGTGAAGCGCACGTTGATGACGGCGTCGGCGCCGATCTCCTCCGCATCGGCGATCATGCGGTCGATAGCCTGTTCGCGGGCGTCGGCCATGAGGCGGGTATACTCCCGGATCTCCCCGCCCACCAGGTTCTTCAGTCCGGCGAAGATGTCGCGGCCCAGGTTGCGGGCGCGCACCGTACTTCCCCGGACGATATCGAGCACTTCGGCGATCTCCTGCCCGGGAATGTAATCTGTAGTTGTGATCAGCATAAGGGTTGATGTTTGATTTTTGATGTTCTTGCAGGAGTTGCCACTTTCAGCCCGCCGGCAAATCGCAAATCAAACATCAAAAATCAAAAATCAAACATCAATACTCTTTCGCCGCCGGCGTCAACTGCTTCTTGCGCATTATCCTTTCCATCTTTTCCGCTTTCTTTTCTGTTCTGGGTATCTGATTTCCCGTTTTCACCTCTCCCTCTTGCCCTTTGAGCTTCTCATTGAGAAAATCCGTCATTTTCGTGTAGAGGTGCAGGCGGGTGTTGCCGCCGTAAATGCCGTGGTTGCGGTTGGGGTAAAAATAGGTTTCGAACTGCTTATTGGCGGCAACGAGGGCGTTGGCCATTTCCGCGGTGTGCTGGAAGTGTACATTATCATCTCCCATCCCATGGATGAGCAGGTAGTTGCCCTTTAGCCGGTCGGCGAAGTAGACCGGGGAGTTGTCGCGGTAGCCATTCTCATTTTCCTCGTAGGTGCGCATGAAGCGTTCAGTATAGATGGTATCGTACCACTTCCAGTTGGTCACCGGAGCGACGGCGATGGCAGCTTTGAAAACGTCATTACCCTTCAGAATGCAGAGGGAGGACATATAACCGCCATAACTCCAGCCGAAGATCCCGATGCGGTTGGCGTCCGTGTAATTTTGCTTGCCCAGGTACCGGGCGGCCTCGATCAGGTCGATCGTTTCGTAGTGGCCTAGCTGCATGTAGGTCATCTTCTTGAATTCCTCACCCCGGCCACCAGTGCCACGAGGGTCGACACAAGCCACCACATAACCCTGCTGGGCCAGCATCTGATACCACCAGTAGTCGAAACCCATCCAGTGGTCAATCGCCTCCTGGCTGCCGGGGCCTCCGTACTGGGTTATGAATACCGGATACTGGCGGTTTTCCTTGAAATCGCGTGGTTTGATCATCCAACCGTTCAATTCCACGCCATCGCCCGTCTCGAAGCTGAAGAACTCCACGGGCTGCACTCCGTATTCCTGCATTTTTTTCTTCAACCCCACATTCTCCTCGATCACCCGCAGCGGTTTGCCCTTTCGGTCATACACGGTATAAACGGCCGGGGTGTTGGCGGTAGAATGAGTCACGACGTAATAATCGTAGGTGCTGCTGAACTGGGCGCTGTTCCACCCCGAAGCGCCGGCCAGCACCTGCTTGTCCTTACCGTCCAGTCCGATGCTGTATACCTGCCGTTCGAGAGGAGACCGTTCGGAAGATTGATAATACACGCGATCCTTCTTTTCATCAACGCCGTAGAAAGCATCCACCTCCCATTTGCCTTTGGTGATCTGCCGCACTTCCTTACCTTTCATATTGTAGAGGTAGAGATGCTTCCAGCCGTCCTTCTCGCTGGCCCAGATGAAGTGCTTGCCGTCCTCGAGGAAAACCAGGTCGTCGTAGAGTTCTTCCGCGATGTAGTATTTGTTCTTTTCGTACAGCAATTGTTCGGTTTTGCCGGAGAGCGGGTTGGCCAGCAGCAACTCGAGTTCATTCTGATGCCGGTTTAGCCGGTAAACGCAGAGCTGCTCTTCATTCGCCCATTTGACGCGCGGAATGTATATGTCTCCTCCTCCCAGGCCCACCTTTATCGCTTTGCCGCTGCCCAGGTTGTGCACATATATGTCGACTTTTGAATTGGCCTCCCCCACTTTGGGATATTTGAAGGAGACATACTCCGGATAGAGTTCATCATAGTAGTTAGTCATGGTAAACTCCTTGACCTCGCTTTCATCGAAACGATAATAGGCGATATTCTCCCCATCGGGCGACCAGAAGAAAGCTTTGGCGAAGGAGAGTTCCTCTTCATACACCCAGTCGGTGGCTCCATTGATGACCTTGTTCTTTTCTCCATCCGTAGTCAGTTGGGATACTTTGCCGGAGGAAAGGTCCTTGAGGTAGAGGTTGTTCTCATGCACAAAGGCCACCCTGCTGCCCTGAGGGTTAAAGGTGGCGTATTGTTGTTTCCCGTCGGGAAACAGTGCTGTCAGGCTTTGGGTAGAGCGGTCATATACAAAGAAATTGGCGCGTGACGAACGCCGGTAGATGGGCTCAGACTCCGTTTCGATCAGGATCTGCTTTTCGTCCTCACTGAAAGTATAACCGTCTACCTTTCCGCTGAAACCGCCTCCTTCAACTGTTGCCGGATCGAAGATGGTGGTTACCAGGGCGCCGGTGGTGAAGTCGTATTGCTGAACTTTGTTATCCTCCAGCCGGGTGTAATGCTTGCCGTCGTTCAGGAAACTGAAGCCCGGCACCGAACGGGGTACAAATTCATACTTCTTCCAGATGGCTTCCAGAGTGATGTCCTGTGATTGGGTATACCCCAGGCTCAGCATGCTGATAATGGCCAGGGTGATCAATGTAATTCGTTTCATAGCAGGTATAAATGGTTTTATTTTGCGAAAAAGATATTTCAGATTTCGAAAACCTGGAATATCTGAGCGGAAAGTATCAGCCCACGAAATTAGGAAAATTTGCGTTAAAGTGGCCATTTGGCTTATGGCTTTCGGCCGTTAGCAGTTAGGCGGCTACCCGTTCAGTTCCGCCAGCCGGGCCTGTATGCGCCGCCATTCCTCCCGTTTTTCGACAACCGTCGGCGGGGCGGCCCGCTCCCGGCAGTCCGTCAAAGAACAACGCTCGCAGGTCTTGTTCACTTCCCGGAACTGAATGGCCGGGTCGTTGTAGAAGGCGATCTTTTCCCTCAGCTCATCGTTCATCAGCAGGCCGATGGTAACGCTCACATTGCGGTTGGGCGTAGGATAGGCCGGGCGGGCGATGGTCAGGCAGAGGTACTCATCGTCCGTCCCGATATACTGAGACCGCTGGGCCCGAACGAAGGTGTCCACATACTTACCCTCCCGCTGCATGTGGTGCAGGTCCTGCAAAAGGGAGAGGGACACCCAGCGGCGGCAATAGTGCTCGAACAGCGCGTTGCCATGGGGATGGTGGCGGCGGCTGAGGTGCAGTTCCTTGTCTATCTCGAAGGTATCCTGCGCCGGGTCGTGGAGGAAGCGCAGGAAGAACAGCTTGTTCATGCCGAAGAAACGGGGCAGGATGTTGGTCAGCCGGTGGTAGAACATCTCCGGGGTGGCGTCGTATTTTTTCATGATGCTGAGGAAAGCCTCCCCGTCCCAGCGCTCCTTCCGGAAGAAGACCTCCATGTCTTCAATAAAGGGCAGGCGCGGGATATGGAGGGCCACGGAAAAATAGATGGCCTTACTGTGGTTGATCACCTCCTCGAAAACACGGCTGCGCATCAGGCTGGAGGTATTGGCGCGTTCCCGGATATCCAGAAAGTTGAAGCCCAGTTCCTTTCCGAACTGAAAAGCGCGCTGATTGGGCGTAAGCTTACTGTTGAGCAACAGGCGCTTATCCTTCGGAAGGTACACCGAGCGCAGTTTCATCAGCTCAGGGTAGGCGTCCAGGCCATCCTCCACGATCTCGTAGCCGAAGCTTTCCTCCAGGACCTGCTTCAACAAGGCTCCGCTGATGGGCCGGCTGGAAGGGATATCGTACTGCCGGATAAAACGTTCAACCGCCTGCTCGAGCTCCTCAAAGTAATTGTTGTGCAGCTCCAGATAGGCGCGCAGGGCGCCGAAGTAGAAGTTCTCCTCCTTGAGGGCGTAGTTTCTCGACAATTCCAGCAGCGTGGAAATAAAGGCCCCGACCCGCACCGGAGCATTGGCGATGATCTCCACTACCTTCGACAACTCGATGCCGAACAGGTCGAGCGGCAACTCATTCAGAAAGTTTGACTTCAGCAGTTCTCCCACCGGCGCCAGGCTCTTGCTGAGCTCGGTGGATACCAGGCGATCGTAATTGACCCCCAGGGCATCGGCCAGCGACCGCAGCTTGTCTTCTTTCGGGTACTTCTTTCCTTTCTCGATCTCGTTCAGGTAAGAAACCGACAGGTGAGAGGCCTGGCTCAGGTCGGCAAAGGAAAGCCCCTGCGACTGGCGCAACTGCTTCACTTTCAACCCGAAAAGTATTCGCTCGTTCTGTGTCTTCGCACTCATAAGTGCGCTAAATTAACAGATTTCAGCGAATTTTCGCAAAAAGTTTGTTTAGTTGTCAACCGTCTTTGGCCATAGGGAGAACAAAAGACGGTTGACAACTTTCAGCTGTTCTTCGTATTTTCCCGCCTCAATTTTACCCGACAACATGAAAGAACAATACCTCGATCGCGCCGAAGCTTTCGAAACCACCGCCGAAGCGCTCAAAAAGAAGTACAACCAATACTCGCTGGTGCGGCTGTTGCTGTTCATCGCCGCGACGGGGTTGGCCATCTATCTCTGGACGGGCGTGCACGAGCTGGCCGGCGCCGCCTTCACCCTGGCCTTCCTCTACGGCTTCTACCGTTTCATCCTCTGGCACCAGGACATACAGCAGCAGGAGAAGCACCACCGCCGCCTGGCGGCCGTCAACCGGATGGAGGCCGGGGCGCTGGATCACGAATACAGCTCTTTTCAGAACGGGGAGGAATTTACGGACCCCGAGCACCCCTATTCGCTCGACCTCGACCTCTTCGGCGATTTCTCCTTTTTCCAGTACCTCAACCGGGCGGGAACGGCACTGGGCAGGGAGCGCCTGGCCGATTACCTCCGTATGCCTGCTGATCCGGATACCATTCAGCAGCGGCAGGCGGCCGTGGCCGAGCTGCAACCCATGCTCGGCTGGCGGCAGCACTTCCAGGGTTACAGCCTGGAAACGGAAGACAGCCTGGAACACATCCGGCTGCTGAAGCGGTGGCTGGCAGGACCGCCCTTCGTCAGCAACCGGCCCTGGCTGGTGGCGGCCCTGTTCCTGACGCCCGTCCTGGCCCTGGCGGGCCTGTTGCTTTTCATATTCTACCTCCCCTGGTTTCTGGCCATCCTGTTCCTCCTGCCCGCCGCCTGGATACTGAGGCAAACCAGAGCGCAGGTAGACAAAGCCCACAACCAGACCACCCTGGCCGAAGAAACCCTGGCCCATTACGGCCGGCTGCTGCGGCACATTGAAGGGCAGGCCTTCGGAGCGCCTCGCCTCCGCGAACTGCACCGCCTGCTGGAATTGCCGGACGACAAGCTGGCTTCCGACGCTATCCAGCGCCTGTCCTACATCATCGGACAGCTCAATGTGCGGTACAACTTCTTCGCCATCTTCCTCAACCTGGGCGGCCTGTGGGACCTGCAGTGGGTGTATCGCCTGGAACGCTGGAAGGCGCAGCTCAAAGAACAGCTCCCCCGATGGTTTGAGGCCATTGCCGAATTCGAGGCCCTCAGCAGCTTCGGCAACCTGTATTTCAATAACCCCGAATGGGCCCTCCCCACCCTGCACGATGCCCCCCGCCTGGAGGGCGAAGCCCTGGGCCACCCCCTCATCCACCGCGACAAGCGGGTGTGCAATGACATCACCGTGCCCACCGACGGCCACATTAAGCTGGTGACCGGCTCCAACATGGCGGGCAAGAGCACCTTCCTGCGCACCGTAGGCATCAACATCGTGCTGGCCATGGCGGGCGCCCCCGCCTGCGCCCGCCGCCTGGCCCTGCCCCCCCTGCAGGTATACACCAGCATGCGCACCCAGGACGCCCTGCACGAGAGCACCTCCTCTTTCTACGCCGAGCTCAAGCGCCTCAAGCTCATCATCGAAGCGGTGGAGGCCGGCGCCGATAAGCGGCCGCCCGAGCCCCAGGCCTTCTTCCTGCTCGACGAGATCCTCAAAGGCACCAACTCCAACGACCGCCATACCGGCTCCAAGGCCCTGATCAAACAGCTGATACGCAGCCGCGGCTCCGGCATCATCGCCACTCACGACCTGGAGCTGGGGCAGCTGGAAGCCGGCGCCAACGGCGCCGTTGAAAACCTGCGCATCGAAGTGGAAATTAAGGACGGGAAGCTGTATTTTGACTACAAACTGAAAAAGGGCGTCAGCCAGAGTTTCAACGCCACCCTGCTCATGAAACAGATGGGCATCAAGATCGAAGAAGAGGCATGAAGGCTTATAACCTGCAAACAGCACTGGCACACCGGGAAGAGGTTGCCGAATTGCACCTGCATAATTGCCGGCTGGAACACCTGCCCCCGGCCGTCTTCGGCATGCCCCGGCTGAGGAAACTGGAATTGAGCGTCAATACGATCCGGGAGATCCCCTCCCAGATCGGGCAACTGAAGAGCCTGCGTAGCCTGTCTCTGTCCGCCAATCAGATCAGAGAATTGCCGCCCCAGCTTTTTGAACTGCACCAGCTTACCGAGCTCAACCTCAGCAACAATCAGCTCAGGATGCTGCCCCCGGCCATCGGCCGGCTGAAAAACCTCCGGCGCCTCATCCTCGCCGGAAATGCCCTGGAAATAATCCCCCCGGAGATCGGCCAGCTCGTTCACCTCACTCAGCTGGATATTCAAAAGAATCAGATCAAAAGAATCCCCCCCGAGTTGGCCAGGCTAACAGAACTACGCCATTTCAATGCCGCCCATAACCGCATCGGGCGGCTTCCCAAAGCCCTTTTTCAACTCAGCAACCTCGACGCCCTCGACCTCAGCCACAACCGGATCCGCACCTTGCCGCCAGCCATCGGCCAACTCCAGAGGCTCTCTGAACTCAACCTCGGAAACAACCGCCTGGAAACGATCCCGGAAAGCATCCGCCATCTGACGGTACTGCGCCGCCTGCTGCTCGGCCGTAACAAGATCGGCCAGTGGCAGGAGTCGCTCAGCGAACTACAGTGGCTGGCCTACCTTTCTCTGGAAAAGAACAGGATCTCCCGGCTGCCGGAAAATATCGGCCGGCTACGGAGGCTGGAGAGCCTCAACCTCAGCCATAACCAGCTATCCACCCTGCCGGCCGCTATCGGCGCCCTGGAGGCTTTATCACACCTCTACCTCGACGGCAACCACCTCAGCGGCCTTCCTCTCCTGCCTTCGCGCCTGAAATGGCTGTCTGTACGCGACAACCAATTTACTGAGCTGCCGACAAGCATTCAGCGCCTGGAGAACCTGCAGGTTTTGAATGCCGAAAAGAACCAGCTCAGCACCCTGCCGGAAGGTTTCCGGCAGCTGTCCGGCCTGCAGCGCCTCTGGCTGGACGGCAACCCGATGCCCGACCTGCCCCAGCCGCTATTCTTCATGTCGGCCCTGGAGAACCTCAAGGGGCCCGGCGACGCTAATGCCCGGCGCAAGCTGCTGCGGTTCCTCAAGCTCTGCCGCAGCCGGGAGGTGCCGGGGCGGCTGCGCATGGCCATTTACGAAATCATGGAGGAGGATGGCCGCCGGCTGGGTGGGTTCCCCTCCGGCCTGCTGCTGGAAGCGCTGTCTCTGGGCATGGCTGATGTGGCTTATACCATCCGTAAGCACCTGCTGGAAGAACGCAGTGGGCGCCAAGACATCTCGCCCTCCTTCGACGGGAAACGGATCTTCCTGCTGGGAGAGACGGGATTTTTGCCGGAACGCCTCCGCACCCTACTGGAGAAGCTGGGCATGCGCCTGGTAGACAGCCCGGAGGAGGATACCGATTACCTCGTCCTGGGCCGGTTGCTGCGCTCCATGCAGGCCAAGCCCCCCCTGAGCTATCAGTTTATCATTTCCCGCCGCAGCCTGTCCCGTTTTCTCGACCGGGAAACGGGCAGAACCTTCGCCCTGGACCCCAGCCCCCGGCAACTGAACAACCTCCGCCTGATGATCTTCAGCCCCGAACGGGCACAACGCCGCCTGGCCCTGCAACTGCTCAAAACCAACGGCGTGCCGAAACAACTGCTTACCGACCTCTTCCTCGCCTGGAAGCTGGGTTACGGCAGCCAGAATGAGCTGGAACAACTTCTGCTGCAAAATACCTCGGAAGAGGCCCTTCGGGCTATGTACTACCCCCTGGGGCTTACCGGGCGCACCTCGGAGGCCACCCTGACCACCAACATCATCAAGTACACGGAAGACAATGAGTTTGACGGAAAGCGCATCGCGCAGTTCCTGAATGAGTTGTACGGGACGGCGCGGTTTTATTTGCGGCGGTATGGGTAGAGAGGGCTGGGTGGGGACTTGGAGAAGTTTAGGAGTTTAGGCTTTATGGGAACCATTAGGGGTTTAGGGCGGGCGAATGCCCCCCAGTCGAGACAGTTCAATTAAGCGTCATACTACTGGACATTTGCTCCTAACGGCGGCCCTTTTTTGCCACTAAGACACG
>CAYQKY010000218.1:0-12203 GCA_964418125.1 uncultured Phaeodactylibacter sp. | reverse complement strand
AGCTTTCACATCGCGGCGCCAGGGCATGCTGACGGCCGAGCCGTTGATAAGCACTACGGCCGTGTTGGGCTGCACTTCGGCCACTGCTTCCACCAGGGCATTGTGGGCTGGTGGCAGGCTGATGTGGCGGCGGTCATAGCTTTCCGATTCGTATTGGGAAGGCAGGCCGACAAATATGAGGGCCACTTCCGCATCCCGGGCCGCCCGGCAGGCTTCATCGATAAGCTCCCGGCTGATCGTGTCCGGATCCTCATAGCCCGGGGCATAGGAGAGGTTGTTGAAATGCTCCTGCAGGGCCACCCAGGCGTTGTCTACACGGGTAGGGACCACCTGCGAACTGCCGGCTCCCTGAAAGCGCGGCTCCCGGGCAAGCCTGCCGATCACCGCAACGGAAGCTTCCGCGGGCAACGGCAGAATATCCTCCTCATTCTTAAGCAACACCATGCATTCGGCGGCGGCGCGGCGGGCCAGTTCATGATGGCGGGCGTAGTCAACAGAAAGGCCTTTCTTGCGGGAGGCATCGGCAAGCAGGATGACGGCCAGCAGTTCTTCCACCATCTCATCCAGTCGGGCTTCGGAGAGTTCTCCCTTACGAACGGCCTCTACGATCTGCCGGTCGAAATAACCACCGGTGGAGGGCATCTCCAGGTGGAGGCCTGCCCGGATCCCCTTCACCCTGTCGTTGACGGCGCCCCAATCGGTCATGACGATCCCCTCGTAGCCCCACTCCTTCTTCAATATCTGGTGAAGCAGGTGCGAATGTTCAGAAGCGTAAGTGCCATTGACCTTATTGTAGGCGCACATCACCGTCCAGGGGCGCCCCTTTTCAAGAGCGATCTCAAAGGCGGGCAGGTAGGTTTCCCGGAGGGTGCGTTCATCAACCACAGCGTTGATGTACATGCGGCCGTGTTCCTGGTTATTGACGGCGAAGTGTTTCAGGCAGGCCCCTACCCCTTCGCTCTGCAAGCCGCGGATGAAAGCCGCCGCCATCTCGCCGGCCAGGACGGGGTCCTCGGCAAAGTATTCGAAGTTGCGCCCGCCCAGCGGCGACCGCTTCATATTGACGCCCGGGGCCAGCAGCACCTGTACACCCTGGGCCTGGCATTCCCGGCCTATTGCCTGCCCCACCTCATAGGCCAGGCGGCCGTCCCAGGAAGCACCCAGAGCCGAAGCCGTGGGAAAGCAGGTGGCTGGCTGGCTGGCTCCCAATCCTCCCGCATCACCGGCGGATGCCTTGCGCAGGCCGGTAGGGCCGTCGGCCAGCCAGATAGATGGAATGCCCAGGCGTTCAATGGGTTTTGTCGTCCACATATCCCTGCCGGAACATAGGCCTGCCTTTTCTTCCAGGGTCATTTGCTGCACCAGGTTACGGGCACGGCTTCGGTAATCATTGATCATAGGATAGGTTTTAGAACAGCTGGTAACATACGTATAAATCGCTTTACGGCCAACAAAAGTACCGGCCATTCTCGCAGAGAACCACCGGCCGCCGGCCCTACCGCCCAAGCAACCTCATCTTCACCCGCCCGCTTGGGGTTGGTTCTATCTGAAAATTGGCGTACCGCCTCGGTATCAGGATGGGGTCTACTTCGGCGAAATCGCCGGCCGCACGGGGGTAGGCTACTGCCCGCACCGGCGTTTCTCCATTAAGGAATACCAGCAGGGAGACATCATCGCGCTGGCCGATATCGAAATGCCCAAGGGCGCCCAGGTTTACGCCCAGTTGGCCCTCCACTTCACCGATGGAAGAATAGGGCGCCAGGACAAGCATCTGATCCCAGTCAAATCCGTCCAGCTCCATAAGGGAAACCAGGCCGATATTGCCGGAAAGGGAAGCCTGTACCTCAGCCTCGATGAGGCGTTCAAGATCGTCGTCACTGTTGATGTTGCTGCTGAACTTACTGCATCCGAGAAACAAAAGAGCGATCGCTGTGCATTGCAGAAATGTTCTCATAATAGAACCATTTATTTTTTCCGGTAATTAGAGGCTGCAAAAATAATGTTTTATTCGAAGGCGGAAGCCGGAAGGAAGAAAAATGGACATGACACTCAGCCGGGCCCAAATTCCGACTTCGCATTTACTGCGTCAGTCGCTTCGCTCCTGTCCGATTTCGCACTTCGTATCGTATCACTCCGCCAGTTCACAGCTCTCCTCATCCAGTTCCGTTTCGACGGTATAATGGGAGAAGGGATAAGCTTTGAGGATGTCCTTAATCAGCCGTTTGGCCTCCATGATCTGGCTGAAAGTTTGGATGTCCTTCAGCACGACGTGAGTGGTGAATACGTGGTTCTCTCCTTCCAGCGACCAGAGGTGAGTGTGGTGCAGGGAATCTACATTGGGAACGCCGAGCAGTTGCCTTTCAATGTCTTTTATGGTAACTCCTTCCGGGACGCCCTGCAGGAAGAGGTGGAGGGTATCCCTCAGCCGGCGGACTACGTTGTACAATATATATACGGTGATACCCAGGGAAAGGGCCGGGTCCAGATAGTGGATGTCTTTGAACAGCAGGACAATGGCCACAACAAGAACCGCCGCCCAGCCGAGCACGTCTTCCAGCAAATGCCAGGAGACGACCCGCTCGTTCATCGTCTTGCCGCTGCTGAGTTTCCAGGCCGCATAGCCGTTGACCGCTACGCCTATGATGGCGAACAGCACCATGCCCTGTGCATTGGAATGCTCGGGTTCCAGGATGCGCCCCACCGCCTCGTAGATGATGTAAACCGAGCCTCCGATCAGCACCAGGCTGTTGATGAGGGCGCCGAGCAGGGAGAAACGGTGATAGCCGAAGGAGTACTGCTCCGTACGCCCCTGTTTCGACTTGCGGTCCAGATACCAGGAAAGGCCCAGCGAGAAGCTGTCGCCCAGGTCGTGAAGGGCGTCGGAGAGGATGGCCACGCTGTTGGTGAGCAGCCCGCCGACGACTTCCAGGATGGTGAAGGCCAGGTTGAGAAAGAAGGCGATGGTGAGATTTCGGCCGGTGTGGTGGTGTTGATGTTGGTGGTCGTGTGGCATGTTGTCGGTATTTGACGTCAAAGGTAAGGGCTGAAGAGGTGCAACTCAATTGCGGTTACTCGTTGTGACATTGATCGAAGCAAAATACAGCATTCAACCTCCCCTGAAAACTTCTTCCCGTAAATTTCCGAATTCGTCGAAACTCTGCCGCACGCCGAATAATTCGGCCGCGGCCGTTGAGTATCGCCTTATAGAAATCCGCAACGCCGATAATGATCCCCTTGAGGGCGTTTCCCAGCAACATGCCGCCGATGATGATAAGATATTGTGCGGTAAAGATGTTGCTCAGAACCGAGGGCAGCCGCTACCCAGCCGATATTGAACCAGGTATTGTCCCACCGGAAGACGTAGGTAGATCAGCGCCACGCCCACCGCCGCCAGTAGCCCGGCCAGCAGCAGGGCGGTGATGAGAGCAACCTGCTGCATCTCCCCGCCCGAAAGCTTGCTGATGTCCTGCCGCAGCTTGCCGGCTTCCAGGCCCTAACTTAACGGAACAGCCTTTCAATGCGAATGTTCCGCATCCCCCTTTTTCATCTCAGCGATTAGATAATAAGCATTATTCAGGGCGAACCGTGCGTTTTCCGGAACTTCCCGAAGGAAACCAACCCCCACCCAACCACTGTTGGAGCTGCCGGGGACAATCTCTATGGGCTTAAACACCCACCCCGCTTTTTCTTCTTCAGCCAGAAAGGCCACGTGCCGGCTTCCGTCCCGGGTAACGGCGGCTTCCGGCAACGCAAAAGTTGCCGTGCTATCCGTCAGTATTTCTCCCTTGATGTACATGCCCGGTATCAGCTTGCCGGTTTTGTTCTCGATTTCGGCGTGGACGTGCACAGCCTTCGGGCCTCTTTCGAACTTTTTCCCGACGGAATAGATCCGGGCGTACAACTCCGTTCCGGGTAAAGTCTCAACGGTGAAACGTACCTGCTGGCCTTTTTCCACTTTGTAAACATCCTTTTCAAAGACCATCAGGTCGGCATGGATGTGGCCGATATTCACGACCTCAAAAAGGCTTTTATCCGGCTGAACGTACTGCCCGGTCTTTACTTCCACCAGGGTGACCGTGCCGCTGATCGGGCTGACAACCGGCATCCGGCTGTAAAATTCGCCTTCCCGGATGGGGGCGGGGTTAAGCCCAAGTTGCCGGAGCTGCAGCTCGTAGCTTTTTACCATCGCCTGGCCGGCCCGGTAATCGGCCTGCGTCTGCTGGAATTCCCTGCCGGACCCCACCTCCTTTTCATAGAGGGTTTTCTGTCGTTGATACTCCTGCTCCAGGAATTGCAGGTTGTTATAAGCGTCCAGGTACTCGCTTTGCATACGGGTAATATTGGGGTGGGAAAGATAGGCCAGCGCCTGTCCTTTTTTCACATCATCCCCTTCGATCACCTCGATGGAAACTACATTGGCCCCCAAAACGGCAGTGACGGTGGCCTCGTTCTGGGGCGGCACTTCCAGCTGGCCATTGGCCTCTACGACGGAAGAAATGTTACGGCGTGGTAGTTCGCCCGTTTTCATTTGCAGGGCGGCAAACTGTTCGGGAGAAAGGTGTACCGCCTCCCCTTCTTCATCGTGGCCGTGATGGCCATTTTCTGCTTCATGGGCATGAGTGTCTTCGTGTTCCATTGGGTTGTTCCCCCCGCCGCAGGCGGTGAACAAAAGAATGGCGGCTATTATAAACTGACTGATCGTGAGTTTCATGTTTTTATATTTTTAGTGTGCTGTAAGACCTGACAAATTTCCAAAGAGGACGCATCCGGAAAACTTGTCAAGTCCAGATCTGAAAAACGCCGCTCGTCCCCGGGCCAATAAATTTGGCGCTCCGGTGGTACGCGTTTCTGTTTAAAATTCAATTGGCGCCGTTATCTGACGAATTCAGATAATATTCCAGGCGGCACCTGGATTCCAGGTAGCGGCCCAACGCCTCCTGGGCGCTCACCTCCACCTGAACAGTTGCCTGGAGGTTCTGGATAAAGGATACGTAGTCGATGGCGCCTTCCCGGTAGGCCAGCACCGCCCCCCGCAATTGTTCGCGCGCCAGCGGGAGGGACTCTTCTTCATAAAAGCGCCAGGAAGCATACCACTTCTGGTATTGCTGTTGCAGTGCCTGGTACTCCGACCGGAGTTCCAGGCGGCTCTGCCGGTATTCCTGTTCTGCGATCTGTTGCCGGATGCCGGCAGCCTGTATCCTGCCTTTTTCCGGGCGGGCCAATAAGGGAACGGTAACGCCCAGCTGAAATTGATGGTAGGTAAACTCACCGGCGATGCTTTGAAGGCCATACTGCGCGTTAAAGCGGGGTTTCAGGGCCGCTTCCGCCACCTGGCGCTCCGCCTCCGCTACTTTTATACCTTGCGCGGCCACGGCCAGCTGAGGGTGCCCATCGACTGGGCCGCCCGGTTCCAAAGGATCGAACCAGCTCTCATCGGGCTTTTCGGAAACGGTGTACAGGGTGTCGCCGGCCAGCCACAGGTTCAGCTTCTGCAGGGTAGTGGCGAAATCAAATGCCGCCTGCTCCTTCTGCAGTGCGATCTGCCGGGCCTGGTTGGAAGCGGCCAGAAAGGCCAGTTTTGAGTCCTCTTCCACCTCATACCTTATCTGCGCCGCCCGCTGGAACTGCTGATAAATGGAATCCAGCCTATGGTACAGCCACAGGTTGTTCTGAGCGACATAGGTAGCGAACCAGGCTTCCTGCACCTGCCTTTTCAGCTCGATCTCGCTCAGGTTTAAAGCGGCTTCTGCCAACACTATCCGCTGTTCCTGCAATTCCCGTTTCGGAGCAATACCAAATACATCGATATTCTGTTGCTGAGCGCCGATGATGGTGTAAACACCGCCATTTCCCATTCCCAATTCTTCCCCACCTGTGAAGATCTGGGTATTCCCCAGGTCCCAGGCCGTTCCTTTCAGCGCCTGCTGGCGGCCGATCTCCAGGCGGGCGGCCTTGATTTTCGGGTAATTGTTTATGGCTCTTTCCACCGCTTGCTCCAAAGTAATGGAGGGAAAATTGTCCGGTTGCTGCGCTGCTGCAGGCTTAGAAGACAGAAAGCTCAGCCCTCCGGCAAAAAGAACGATCAGAGAAGCCCTTCCGGCCGCCGGCGGCCGGAAGGAATGGGCTTCGGTCCAGCGATAGAGGATGGGCAGAACGAAAAGGGTGAGCAGTGTAGAAGTGAGCAGGCCGCCGATAACGACGGTGGCCAGCGGCCGCTGCACCTCGGCCCCGGCCGAAGCCGATAAGGCCATGGGAAGGAAGCCGAGGATATCGGTGAGGGCGGTAAGCAAGATGGGCCGGATCCTCCTCCTGGCTCCCTGAGTAATGCGCTCTCCCAGATCCGTTACCCCTTCCGCTTTCAACTCATTCCAGCCGCTGATCAGCACCAGGCCGTTCATGACGGCGACGCCAAACAAAACGATAAACCCTACGCCGGCGGAAATGCTGAACGGCATATCCCGCAGCCAGAGCGAAAGAACGCCGCCGATGGCAGCCAGCGGAATGGCCATGTAGATCATGGCGCTCTGCATAAAGGACCTCAGGGCGAAAAAGATCAGAATAAAAATGAGGGCCAGCGCAATGGGCACTACAATTTGCAGTCGGTTGGTGGCCCTTTCCAGGTTTTCAAAAGCGCCGCCGTAGCGGATGTAGTAACCGGGAGGCAGATCCAATTGGGCATTCAGCTTCTGCCGGATCTCCTCCACCAGCGTTTTTACGTCGCGGCCCCGCACGTTCACCCCTACATAGACCCTGCGGTTGGTATTATCCCGGCTGATCTGCATGGGGCCGGGTTCATAACTGATGTCCGCCAGTTCCTTCAGGGGGATCTGGGCGCCATCCGGAGTATTGATGTAGAGGTTGCGAAGGTCGTCGATGTTGGTGCGGTGAATGGAGTCGAGGCGGACAACCAGGCCATAGCGCCTTTCTCCTTCAAAGATCACACCGGCTCTGCCGCCGGCAAAGGCCGTTTCGACGGCCTGGTTGATGTCATTGACATTCAGGCCGTACTGCGCCAGTTCATCCCGCCGGTAGTTCACCGTCATCTGGGGAAGGCCGGTAGTGGCTTCCACTCTCATATCCCCCACCCCATCGACCGTGGCTATGATCCGCCCCATCTCTTCCGCTTTTTCGGCCAGCACCTGCAGGCCCTCCCCGTAGAGTTTCACGGCGATGTCTTCCCGCACGCCCGTTAACAGTTCATTGAACCGCATCTCGATGGGCTGAGTGAACTCGTAGTTTACCCCAGGAAGGATACTGAGCTTCTCCTTCATCTTTTCGATGAGTTCTTCTTTAGACTCTGCCGACACCCATTCTTCTTTGGGTTTGAGGATGGCAAAACAATCGCCGATATCCATTGGCATAGGGTCGGTCGGCACCTCCGCCACGCCGAAGCGGGTCATGGCGTGTTCTACTTCCGGGAAATTTTCCAGCAGGATGCGCTCGATCCGGCCGGATGTTTCGATACTTTCCGACAGGGCGCTGCCCGGCTTGAGGATGATGTGGAAAGCGATGTCCCCCTCGTCCAGTTGCGGGATAAATTCTCCCCCCATACGGGTAAAAGCGAAAACGGCGATCGCAAACAAGGCCAATGCCGAAGCGATAACGGAGAAGGATCTTTTCAGAGCGCCTACGAGGGCGTTTTCGTATCTGTCCTCCAGCCAGGCCACCAGGCGGCCTCCCCAGGACTTCCTGTCTTCTTTTCCGATGCGGATGAAAAGAGCGGAAACCATAGGGACGTAGGTCAGGCAGAGGATCGTAGCGCCCAGCATGGCAAACATAAAGGCCAGGGCCATGGGCTGGAACATCTTTCCCTCCACGCCCTCCAGGAAAAGGATGGGCAGAAAAACGATCAGGATGATGAGCTGCCCGAAGAAGGCGGCGTTCATCATTTTACTGGAAGCGGTATAGGCAATCTCATCGCGGCTTCCGGCATCCAGCGCCCTGCCCTGGCGCAGGCGCTGCACCATGAGGAATACCGTACCTTCCACGATGATGACCGCCCCGTCCACGATGATGCCGAAGTCGATGGCGCCCAGGCTCATCAGGTTGGCCCATACCCCACAGGCGTTCATCAGGATAAAGGCGAAGAGCAGGGACAGAGGAATGGTGGAAGCGACGATGAGCCCGCCGCGCCAGTTGCCGAGCAGGAATACCAGCACGAAAATGACGATCAGGGCGCCCTCCAGCAGGTTCGTGGAGACGGTATCGGTGGTCCTGGCAATCAGGGCGCTGCGGTCCAGGAAGGGTTCAATTGTAACTCCATCAGGCAAAGACTCCTGTATCTGCATCATGCGGCTTTTTACCGCTTCGATCACCTCGTTGGAATTGGCGCCTTTCAGCATCAGGATCATGCCGCCCACGGCCTCCCCCTGCCCGTCTTTGGTAAATGCGCCGTAGCGCACGGCGCTGCCCAATTGCACCTTCGCGATATCCGCAATTCGTATAGGAATACCGGCCACCGTCCTCACCACGATGTTCTCAATATCCGAAATGCTGCGCGCCAGGCCTTCGCCCCGGATGAAGTTGGCCTGGTGATCTTTTTCGATATAGGCGCCGCCGGTGTTCTGGTTATTCTTTTCCAGCGCCTCGAACACGTCCGTAATGGTAATGCCGATGGCCCGGAGTTCATCCGGATCAACAGCCACTTCGTATTGTTTGATCCGGCCGCCGAAAGCATTGACTTCCACCACGCCCGGGACCATGGCCATCTGGCGGCGCACTATCCAGTCCTGGATGCTGCGCAGCTCAGTGGCTGAATATTGATCCTGATATGCCGGATCGACTTTCAGGGTGTATTGGTAAATTTCACCGAGGCCCGTAGATATAGGCCCCATGAAAGAATGCCCGAAACCTTCGGGGATCTCTTCCTTCACCATGGCCAGCTTCTCATTTACCAGCTGGCGGGGCAGGTAAGTCCCCATACCGTCTTCAAAGACGATGGTAACGACGGAGAGGCCGAAACGGGAAACGGAACGGATCTCCACCACTCCCGGCAGGTTGGCCATGGCCACTTCCACCGGGTAAGTGACAAACTGTTCGATATCTTCGGTGCCCAGGTTCGGCGCCCGGGTGATCACCTGCACCTGGTTGTTGGTGATATCCGGCACGGCGTCGATGGGCACCTTTGTCAGGCTCCAGGTACCGGCGCCGATGAGCACGAGCGTCAACAGGCCGATGAGAAGCTTGTTCTCTATGGAAAATGCGATGATTCTGTTGATCATTGGGTGTATTTTCAGGATTGGAAAATGGGATGAGCGGAGCGGAGGGAAGAAGCCTTAGCTGCTTTTGGCAGAATAGTTTAATTGGTTATTTTCTACCTCATATCAGCCATCCGGGCCTTGCCTGAGTGTTGTCAAAGCAGCGGTAAGCAGGTGGACAGAATTCGGCTTAGGCCGGAGCGCGGTTGAAAACCGCATCATGGCATCTCAGGCGGCGCAGGGCATGCGCTTCTTAGCGCTTTTTTGGAGGTAGCCATTTGGGCGGCAAATGACCGCCTTTGGGGCCTCATTTCGGCTTTTTTCTCGCCCGTAGCCCTGCTATGGGCTCGAAAAAGAGCCTCATGAGAACCCAATATCAGCCATTTTCGCTTCCAAAGCACCACCTCCAAACAAGCACTTAAGTTAAGTCCGAGCGCAATGGGAAATTGCGCCCCGACAGCCCGGTCCCGGGCGCCAAATTTACATTGGCACGCGAGTTTTCCTGACTGAATTGAATGTGTCCTGTTTCTTATTGATTACCCTCCGGCAAACGCTCATGAAAAAACAAAAAGGAAGGATCAGGCCGGAATGGGAGGGCGGAAAACCGAAGGGAGGTAAAGGCGCTCCGTACTGTAGACAGGCGGTAGCGGCGCTTCTTCAAAGACAGGCGCCTGGTGAAAGGGCGGAACCAGCTTCAAACCCGGCAAAACAAAAGAGCCACAACAGGAACAGATACAAAGCGGAGAGCAATGATCGCTTCCCTCGCCGTGATGGCCATGAGCGTGCCTGGCCATAGCGGTTATCTCAGCGGGCTGCCCGGGGAAATCAGCAACACAGGCCGGCGCCACGTCCGCACAGGGCACGAACGCCAGCACCAGAAAATAAAGGGCCAGAATGACGGGTGTTGCCGTTTTCAATTGAATTGGCTTTTGTGCAAAAGTAACTTTTTTAAAAGAGAACATCAAGTTTGCCGCTGAAACAGGGTATAGATATAGAGCCGCTCCTCCCCGGAAGGCATCAAATAGCGGTGAGGGAAAGCCCGCGCGAGCCGGAACCTGGAGCCCAATTCCTGCGCCAGCATGTTTTCATCGTAATTGCGGACAGGCAGGCCGCTGCATTTTTTAGCACCGTGGCGGTGGAAAGCGGCGATGATGGCCCAGCAGCCGGGCAGGAGCAGATGCCGGAGCAGTCCAAAATACGCCTCCCGCTCCGCCTCTTCCGTAAAGAAATGGAGCACGGCCCGGTCGTGCCAGAGGCTCACGGGAGAAATGCCCGGCAGGAAGGACGGATCGGTGAGGTCGTCGACAAGCCATTCCACTTTTTGGCTGGCTTTTTTGCCGAGCCGCCGTTGAAGGGATTGTAAAGCCTGCCGGCTGATATCGGTAGCAACCTGGTTTTCGTACCCTTCCTGCAACAAAACATCGATGAGCGTGGTAGCCCCGGCGCCGACATGAAGGATGCGGGCATCTCTGGAGACACCACTCTCCCTGATCAGTTGGAGGGAAGGCTCGGGAGCTTCCTCATACCACCCCAGGCAATTCGTTTCACTCTTCTGATAAATGGCATCCCAGTGTCCCTTAACATCAAATTCCCTGTCCTGGCCTTCCATAGTTGCAGTTGTTTAAAAGAATGAACATATATTGGAGCATTTGAGTTGAAAAAGCTTTACCTTTAGGAGCCGGGCAATTGTTTAATGGATGGCAAACGCTTCAATAAAATGGTACAGCTGGGCCTTCGGCAAAACTGGCGGCAGTTCACCCTTCTAGTAATCATAAACGCCTTTGTGGGGGGCATGGTGGGGCTGGAACGCACAATACTCCCTCAGATCGCCGAAGCCGATTTCGGCATTGCCGCCAAGACGGCCATCCTTTCCTTCATTGTGGTTTTCGGTATCACGAAAGCCATTACCAACTACTACACCGGGGCACTGGCCGATAAGGCAGGCCGAAAGAACCTGCTTACCCTGGGCTGGGTGATCGCCCTGCCCGTCCCGCTACTCCTGATCTACGCCCCGGCCTGGAGCTGGGTCATCTTCGCCAACGTACTGCTCGGCGTCCACCAGGGCCTGTGCTGGTCGAGCACCGTGGTCATGAAGATCGACCTGGTGGGTGAGAAGAACCGCGGCCTGGCCATGGGCCTGAACGAATCGGCAGGATACCTCGCAGTGGGCGCCGTGGCCTTCCTCACCGGCTGGATCGCCGCCGAATACGGCGCCCGCCCCTACCCTTTTTACCTGGGTATAGGGTTCGCCCTAATTGGCCTGCTGAGCAGTTGGTTCCTGGTGAAGGATACAGAGCACCACGTGGCGCTGGAAACGGAGAAAAGCGACAGGAAGATGCTGGAAAATGTATTCCGGGCAACCACCTGGAAAGACAACAACCTCGGTTCCATCACCCAGGCAGGCCTGGCCAACAACCTCAACGACGGCATGGTGTGGGGCATATTGCCCATCCTTTTGGCCTCCAGGGGTTTCGGCCTGGAAGACATCGGCAAGGTCGTCGCCCTCTACCCCATTGTCTGGGGCCTGGGGCAATTGGCAGCGGGTAAAATGGCCGACCACCTCAACAAGAAAAAAATGCTGTTCTGGGGCATGTTGCTGCAGGCCGGCGCCCTTTTTCTCATGATCCCGGCGCTCACCTTCGTCCAATTCGCCGCCCTTTCTGTACTCCTGGGTATCGGTACGGCCATTGTATACCCCACCTTCCTGGCGGCCATCGCCGACTATTCCCCCCCGCAGCAACGGGCGGAAAGTATCGGGGTGTTTCGCCTTTGGAGGGATATGGGGTACGCTATCGGCGCCCTGCTTTCGGGCATCGTTGCTGATGTGATGGGCATTGGCTGGGCGGTGGGGGTGATCGGGGGGCTGACGCTGGCCTCGGCCTTGATCATTTGGTTGAGGATGGATGGGTAGGCGGTTTTGCTCTCACTGCCGGGGTTGAGGTTATATTGTCATATTGTTATGCGAATCCAGGGCTAAATGGCCTGTCAACGGCCCAGCGGGCCGCA